>DATMYF010000133.1:0-24944 GCA_035561075.1 Bryobacteraceae bacterium | reverse complement strand
TGCTGCACCGCTCGTTGTTGGTCGATCTGGTATCGTTTCTTCATAGCGACTCTCCTTTTTCTTGGCAGAAAATCACTCGAAGGCTATCACGCCTTCGGGTGCGAGAGTCGCTACTTTCTACGCTTTAACGGGCATTCTCATTCAGTGCCTCCAGCCATGCAGAGATGAGTTCCGGATCTTCGTCATAGGCGTAGACAAACAGCTCGGGTCCGGCGCGGACGTATGCGGTGTCCAGGCCGACCGGACTCTCATTCGGAAACAGAACGGTGTTCTCGCCGGTCTTTTCCTGCAGTTTAAGAAACTGCTCGCGCGGCGACCTGTTCGCATCTCCCCACACGTTCCCCTTGCCGGCGAAAGTCCACATGTCGCCGGATTTCCGGTTGTAGATCTCATCGATGTTGCGGCGGACGTACTCCAGCAGGGATCGCGGATTTCGAAAAGGCCGTTCGACCAGCCAGGTCGTCCACCATTCCTGCTTGTACACGAATCCATCGCCGTGACAGATGATCTTTTCCTCGACCGGTGGCGCGATTCCGCGCGTGACGTCGAGGTGCTGCCCAATGGTTCGGCACAGCAAATCAAGCCCATTCTGCAAGGTTAACTTTTCGCCGGTAACGAATTCGATGAGCTCGATGTTATGAATGAGGTCGAAAACCGGAACGCGATCCGGAAGATCACCACGCAGTGTGGCTTCGACCCGCTGCCGGGCACTCATGGTGTCGCGTGTCAGCTTACGCACGTGCTTCTCTCCAGCTACGGCGCACTCCGTACCTCAGCGGCTGTTTTCGAGCTTCACCTTATCCCGGCCGGCCAGTGCCGACAATTGATCTATATCGAAGGTTTCCAGCAATCCGAAGCAGAACAGCTCTGGGGTCTTGTCCGCCGAAAGGTCCTTTTCGATGATCTCCTTGAGGCTACGCATGCCGTTCCGTATGGTTACGCCGGCAATGGCCTTAGGCTCCAGCGCCGCCGCCACCAGCGCTGCCAGTCCCGTCCGGGGGCCGTCGGCGAGGATTTCCACTGATCCTGCATGACGTCCCTGCAGCCATCTCGCGGTCGCCGCTACCTGGCTAACCTGAATCCCCAACGGGCGTTCGCCGAGCGACGCTATCAGGATGGCGAATAACCAGTCTTTCGTCGCCATGCGGGACTCGCCGAAATAGAACGGGTCCACCGCTATGACGCGCTTGCCCTCGCGCAACAGGCGCGCCGCATCCGCCGCCATGGAGGTCCTCCCGGCATCGGCCAGAACGATTACGGATGATTTCGGTGTCCCCTCGGCGAGTTCCACAGCGGGCACCGTGAAGCTCCGGTTCATGGATAGCCGCCAATTTACGGCCGGGCCTTGGCGCCCGGCTTCGGACGCCTCCACGCTATAACGTTTCGCGCGCACGACCTTCCCGAGCCTGACTCGGGCATCGCCCTCGACCTTACGCGGGAGTTCGCGGCTGAGCGCGAGCGCCAGCTTGTGCAGATCGGCCGTTTCCGCGGGCATTTCCACGGCCAGTTGCGCGACCGTGCGGATTTCCGAGCTGACGGGGATCTCTGACCGTCGGAACTTCTGGTCGCCCGGGTAAAAGAAATCACCGATCATTCCGTAGAGCGCCTCGCGGTTGTCTTCGCCGTAGTTGTGACCGTTATCGAAGTTCAGGTGATAGCGCAGCTTGTCTCCGGCATGGAAGAGGCCGAACACCGGCATGGCCTCGCGCACCAGCGGACCGGCTGCGTAATCCGCGCGGAAACAGCAATTGTCCCTTGCGTTATAAGTGAGCAGCGTGGGCCGCGGCGCCATCAACGCCGTCAGGTGCGTGTAATCGGCGACGGTCGCAAGATCTGAGGGCGTCTGCTCGGAATCCCCCAGATCGGGCTCGGGAAACTGCGCCCGGGTGACGAAGCTCGAGTATCCCGCTACGGGATTGGTGAGCTTCACGCGCGGATCAAGCGAGCTGATCATGATGGTTTGCCAACCGCCGCCGGACAGACCCGTTACAGCCAATCGCTGCGCGTCCGCGTGCTCATGCGCCGCCAAAATGTCCAGGGATCGTTTAAGGGAGAGATAGAACACTCCCACACCGCTGGTGCCGCAGAGGTCGAGTTGCTGCAGACGGGTGTGCTGGTATCCCGGCGAAGAGATTTCGCCTTTGCCGATCCACTCGGGATTCAGCGCGAGCATCCCGCGTTTGGCAAGGTTGATGCAGCGGGCCTGGATGTAGGGAATGGCCTTGCCGTCGCCCTCGTGACCATTCACGTTCAGCACGGCGGGGACTTTGCCCTTGAGTTCTTCGGGCTCGTAGAGCAGCGCGGGCACCCAGAACCCCGGCACGGCCTCAAAGCGCAGTTTGCGAATACGATACCCGTCGCCGGCAATGGTCCCGAGCCATTCCACGCGTCCCGGCGCGTCGCGCCACCGCTTCGCCTCGCCCCGGAGCACCACCTCATCGAGCACCCGCGTGCGCAGGCGTTCGGCGTACTGCTGCCACTCCGCAGCCGAGCCGAAACGCGGCATCACCGGGGTGTGTGCCGCTACGTAGGCCTGCACTTCGACAGTAGACTGTCTGGGCCCGAGTATTTCTTTGGACAGGAGTGCCTGGATGTCCGGTTCGTCGGCGCCCCAGCAACATGCTCCGGCAAGTGCGACGGCAATCAATGCCTTCATGGTTCTCCTCGAACGGCGATGATATCACGCGCAATCAATCGGGGACTTCCAGCCTTGCCGGGGGTGCGATGTTTGGACCGTCGCAATCGCGAGCCGTGCGTCGAGAGGCCCTCCGGCCTCAACTTTCTTTGAAGCCGAGGTCGGCGGGTGGAATGCGGAAACCACGAGTTCGCCAAGCCAGGAAAACCACGCCCGCCAGGAACCACGCTCCGCCCGCCACTTGCGCGGGCAACGGCAGGCTGAGCCAGATCGTAAGGCAGAACAGAAAACCTCCCAGCGGGGCGAGGGCGCGTGTCCAACGCCGGTGCGCCCCCGGGTTTGCCAAAACGGCGCGGAAACATACCAGATTCACGCCCATAAACGCCAAAAACGCACCAAAATTGAGGAGTTCGACGGCATGTTCCCAGCTAACCGCGAGGGCCGCCCCGAAGGTCAGAACACCTAAAAGGAGGACGTTTCCAGTAGGTACTCCGCTGCGCGCATCCAGGCGCCCAAAGAATTTCCGGGGGAGGACGGCATCCCGGCCCATCCCGTAAAGTAAGCGCGCGGCGCCGGCCTGGCCGGTCAGTCCGCTGCCCCAGCAGGCAATCACCAGCAACGCCGCGATGGCATGGAAGAGCGCTTCGCCGCCCGCCCTGCGGCAGACATCGAGGAAGGCCGTCTCCACGTTCGGGAATTGCCAGAAGTTGGGCCAGACCTGGTGGGCCAGATAGATCTCGATGGTACTCAGAATTCCGATGATCAGGCAGGTCAACACCGTCGCAAGCGGAACGGTACGGCGGGGGTCCCGCACCTCTTCGGCAAGCGTCGTGATGCCATCAAAGCCAATGTAGGTCAGCGCTGCGAGCGAGGTCGCGGTGGCTATCGAGCGGAGATCGAAAGTCTGTGGATTGTAAAACGGCTTGATCGAGAAGACACCCGGCCATCCCGCAAGCTGCCATAGGTAACGGACCGCATCGAACAGGAAAACCCCTATTACAACGCTCATCACTGCCAGAAGCACTTGGTTCGCGCGTGCCGTGAAACTCACGCCGCGCACGTTCAAGAGCGTGATGGAGCCAACTGTCAGCAACGCCCAGACGGCGAATGGTACCTGGGGAAAAAGGCGTCCCAGCGTCAGCGCGATGTAGATGGTGTTGATGACCGGGATAATCAAGTAGTCGAGAAACATGGCCCACCCCACCAGAAAACCGGCATGCGGATTGAAGCCACGGCTGACGTACGTATACGCCGAACCTGCCACCGGATAGATCGCCGCCATGCGGCCGTAACTGGCAGCGGTCAGCATCATGGCGAGCATCGCCAGAAGGATCGTGGTGGCGGCATGCCCGTGCGACATCCGCGAAGCCAGCCCGAATACGCCCACCGGCGCAATGGGGGTAATCAGTACGATGCCGTAGAACACCAGATCGCCGAGCGTGAGCACACGGCGCAATTCGGGACCTGGAGACACAGGTCGGGGAGACGTGGGAGTCTGCATGCCTGTTTTTATTCTGGCAGGGATAGCGGCTTAATGGGTGCGCACCGGAATTATGCACCGCAGAACATCACGCGTTGCGATATCGCAGGCTTTCCTCCAGGTACGGGTCCTTGAGGGGTACGGGAGCGGCCTGGCGCGCGCTTCGGTAAAAAGCCAGAACCAGCACGCCCGCTGCGCCTGCGAGCATGCCGACTTCCCAGACACCGACCTTCGGGTTAGCTCCGTAAACCGGAGGCGCGATCATAAGGTACACATCCAGAATGCGACCGGCCAGAACCACTGCCGCCACCCGGCCCAGCGAACGTGCGCTGCGCTTTGGGGCCCGCGGCAGCAGCACGGCAAACGGGATCGCCCAGTTCAGGCTCATATTCAGCAGGAACAGCGGACCCCAGGCATTGCGCAGCCGCGCCACGTAATAGGCGGTCTCTTCCCCGATGTTTGCGTACCAGATCAGCATGTACTGGCTAAACCAGATGTACATCCAGAACGTGGAAAAAGCGAACAGGAGTTTGCCGAGATCGTGAAGATGCTCCTCGTTAACGAAATCGCGCAACGGCCCGCTGTAACGCATCCAGATCACTAGTACGATGAGCAACGCCAGACCGCCGGAGAACATTCCGGCGAAATTGTAGATACCGAAGATGGTGCTGGCCCATGCGGGTTCGAGCGACATGACCCAGTCGAAGCTGGCAAGCGAGAAGGTCACGGCAAACGCGGCGAGGAATAGGACCGACAAGCGAACATTACGGCGTGTGGACGCGACGGCGCCATCTACGTCCTGGCGGCGCGACGTTCGGACCATCAGAAGCGCGAAGCTCACCCACACAGCGATGTAGATGGCCGCCCTAACAAGGAAGAACGGCCGGTTGAGCCACAGTTGCTGGAAGCCGGGATGCGGGGCGTGCGCGGTCCAGGGATAAAGGGATGGATACGCGAGTAAGACCGCCGTGAGCGCGGCCGCGCCGAACGGGAGAATGGCGGCCATGGCTTCCGGAACGCGCCGGAACGCGGTACTCCAGCCGGCACCGCTGGCATATTGGGTGGCGACAAACACCACTCCGGCGAGCCCGAACCCGGTGAGCAGGTAACCAGCCATGAGAAGCGAAGCCCAGGCACGTTCGGGCGCGAGCACCGTTCCCGCGAGGAACGTAAGTCCGCCTGCCGCGGCGAGGACGCGAAAGAATCGGATTGCGGCGGGGGACATCGTCGCTCCAAACCGGATCGGGTGTGTCATTTCGCTGCCTCCGGGGCTGCATGCTGCAACGAGCGGATATAGGCGATCACGTGCCAGCGGTCTTCGGGCGCGACTTGCGTGGCATGGGCCGGCATGTTCTTCTGTCCGTAAGTGATGATGTGGAACATCTGGCCGTCGGGTAGCCCCACAGCATGCTTGGCCAACAACGGCGGGGGCGGCGGGAATCCGCGGAGCGCGACCGGGCCGTCGCCTTTACCCGCGACGCCGTGGCATGTCTGGCAGATTGTGCGATACACGCGCGCGCCACGCTCCAGCGTGACGGCGGACGGCGCCGGTGCGCGCAGTTCCCGTCCGGCGCGGGCGGCGTCCTCGGGATTCGCGGCGTAATGAATGGGGTGCGAGCCGCGCGCAATGGTTCCCTCGGGCGGAAGCTGCAAGGTCTTCCCATCGGCGAAGCTCGGATTCCAGGAAAATGATTTGTATGAGGCGGTGCGCACCATCTCCGGCATGACCTCCAGGTTCCGCCGCCCGGGATTGTCGTTGATTCCGAGGTGGGCCGCCACCGAAGCGACAAGCACGGCCAGCAGGACCAAATTGAGCTTCATCGCAACACCTCCTGCTCCCTCTCCTCGACGCGGGCTGCCCCGTGCCGGCGCAGAAAGTCTTCGACCTCGTCGACGTCAAAGGCTGCGTTGTCCTGCTCGAGAACCAGCGCGAAACAGTCGTTGGTAATCCGCCCATCGAGCAGCACGGCTTTGCGGCCCGGCCACAGGCGGCTCATGCCGAAGAAGGCCAGCACCGTGCTCACACCCGCGAACAGCACCATGACTTCGAAGGTGATGGGGACGAAGGCGGGTAGGGAGTTCCAGGGTTTGCCGCCTACGTTGACGGGCCAGTCCGATGCCGTCGTCCAGTACTCGAACCAAACCTTGAAGGCGGCACCCGCAAGGCCCAGCAGCAAACAGACCCACGGCAGCTTCGAGCGTTGGAGTCCCATCGCATGGTCCAGGCCGTGCACGGCGTAAGGCGCGAAAACATCGACGATTCTGAGGCCGCGGAGGCGAGCGGCCTCGGTCGCCTCGAGAATGGCGTCTTCGGTCTCGAAGATGCCGATCAGGACCCTTCGGTTCATGCCTGTTCTCCATGAGATTTTCCGTGCCGCAGCACGGCCTTCACCTCGCCCATTGCGATCACCGGGAGCACCCGGCAGAAGACCAGGAAGCAGGTGAAGAACAATCCAAAGCTGCCAAGGAGGGTGGCAACCTCGACTATGGTGGGCTGGTAGCCGGCCCAGTTCGACGGCAGAAAATCGCGGTGGAGCGACGTGACAATGATGACGAAGCGCTCGAACCACATCCCCACGTTGATCAGAATGCATAACACGAAGACGATAGCGAGCCGACGCCGAACACTCCGGAACCAGAGCAATTGCGGCACGAAGACGTTGCAGCCGACCATCGTCCAGTAAGCCCACGCGAAAGGCCCGCGGGCGCGGTTCAGGAAAACGAACTGCTCGTACGTGTTGCCGCTGTAGAACGCAGTGAAGAACTCGGTGGCGTAGGCGAGCGCCACGATGCCGCTGGTTAGCAGCAGCAGTTTGCACATGGCATCGACGTGCCGGTGTGTGATGTAGTCCTCGAGGCCCATGGCCTTGCGCGCCACAATCATCAGGGTCAAAACCATGGCGATGCCGGAGAAGATGGCTCCCGCAACAAAATACGGCGGGAAAATGGTGGCGTGCCAGCCGGGGATCACGGCGGTTGCGAAGTCCCAACTCACGATGGTGTGGACCGAGATCACCAGGGGCGTCGCGAGGCCAGCCAGCAGAAGATAGAGCACCTCGTAGTGCTGCCATACTCGATAGGAACCGTTCCACCCGAAGCTCAGGATCGCGAACACCCTCTGCCGCAGCCCCGGCTGGAGGCGGTCGCGAATGGTCGCGAGATCGGGGATCAGTCCGATGTACCAGAACATGGCGGAGATCAGGAAGTATGTGGAGATGGCGAAGCAGTCCCAGGCCAGGGGCGAGCGGAAGTTGATCCAGAGGGGGCCGCGGAAGTTCGGGTACGGGAACAGCCAGTAGGCCAGCCAGGGGCGGCCAGTGTGGATAATCGGGAAAATGCCGGCGCACATGACTGCGAAGAGCGTCATCGCTTCGGCCGACCGGTTCACGGACGTGCGCCATTTCTGGCGGAAGAGAAAGAGGATCGCGGAGATCAGGGTGCCCGCGTGTCCGATGCCTACCCAGAACACGAAGTTCGTGATATCGAATGCCCAGCCCACGGTGGTGTTGAGCCCCCACGTCCCCACGCCCGTGGCGATCTGGTAACTTACGGCGGCCACGCCGGCGAGCAGCAACGAAAACGCTACGGAGAAGCCGCCCCACCATAGCGCAGAAGGGGGCCGCAGCAGGGCGCGGCAGATGTCTTCGGTGACACCGGCCGGTTTCTTATCGCCGGCGATCAATGCCGGCCGGAGCGGAGAGCAGACTTCAGCCATGATGCTTTTCCCCCTGCTGTTTTTCGTCGCGCACGATCTTCAGGTAGTGGACAGAAGGCCGCACGTTGAGTTCGTCGAGAACGCGGTACTGGCGGGCGTCGTGCGCCAGCCGCGACACGCGGCTCGACGGATCGTTGAGATCTCCGAACACGATCGCGCCGGCCGGGCAAGCCTGTTCGCAAGCTGTGTGGATTTCGCCGTCCCTGACAGGCGCGCCGTTGCGGCGGGCCTCGATTTTAGCCTCCTGGATGCGCTGCACGCAGAACGTGCACTTCTCCATCACACCGCGCGAGCGCACCGTCACGTCGGGATTCAACAGGAGGTTTGCGAGGCGGTCTTCGCGCGGGTAGTCGAACCAGTTGAACCGCCGCGCTTTGTACGGGCAATTGTTGGCGCAGTAGCGCGTGCCGACGCAGCGGTTGTAAATCTGCTGATTGAGGCCTTCGTCGCTATGCACGGTGGCAAGAGTCGGGCAGACGGTTTCGCAGGGCGCGTGATCGCACTGCTGGCACATCATGGGCTGGTGCGCCACGCGGACGTCTTCGGGCGGTCCGGAATAGTAGCGGTCGATGCGGATCCAGTGCATCTCGCGGCGGCGGCGCACCTCGTCTTTACCCACTACGGGCGTGTTGTTCTCCACCTGGCAGGCGATGACGCAGGCGGAGCAGCCGTTGCATGCGTTCAGGTCCACTGCCATTCCCCAGCGGTGGCCGTTGTAGGGATGGTCGTCCGGCCAGAGTTCCTCGTGCGTTTCGGCGTGCTCCGGCTTGCCGAGTTCCGCGGGCGCGATCTCCCGCACGATGGGCCGGACCTCGCCTCCCGCCGGCGCAAGGTGCTTCGGAACCGAAAGGGTGTGGTGGGTTTGGGTGAGGGCCAGTTCGATGCGGCGGCCGGTTTTCGCGACGACAGCGCCGCCGCGCTGGTAGCGCAGCAGGCCGTGTTCGAAGGCCAGCAGCGGCGCCGCATTCGCGCCCACGCGGCCATTCGCATTTATAGTCGGCTTGTGGTTGATCCAGCGAGGGCCAAGGTTTGCGAATCGTTCGGAAGCCTTGCGGCCGTACCCGAGTGCCACCGAGACCACCTGATCGTGCTGGCCCGGCTGCACGAGCAACGGCACCTCGATCGCGGCGCCTGCTTCAATCCGCAGGATGTCGCCGTCGCCGACACCCAGCGAAGCCGCCGCGGCAGGGGAGAGCAGCGCGCAGTTGTCCCAGGTGGTTTTCGTGATCGGGTCAGGCAGTTCGTGTAGAAAAGGATTATAGGCGTGGCGGCCGCCCGGCATTCCGACCGCGGCGTAGACGTCCACGGCGTAGCCCGGCGTAGCGGCGGCCGGCGGGGCGGGTTTCCGGCCGATCCAGCGCGGCGCCGCCGCGTGCGTGCGCGGCACCTCCGCAAATCCCGCTTCGAGGGCGCGGTCCCAGTCGAAGCGGTCTTTCCAGTACTCACGAATCAAGTCGTACGCTTTGGCGGGGTGGCCGCTCCAGGCGGCCAGCGTCTCAATCGCCGCGCGCGTCGATCCCAGAGGACGAATGGCGGGCTGTGTCAGGCTGACCAGGCCTGCCACGGGCTCCGCATCGGCCCAACTCTCAAGGTAATGATGGTCCGGGCAGATATAGTGGGCGCGTTCCGCGGTTTCATCGACAGAGCCGGCGAAGCTTACGAACAGTCCGATACGATCCAGGCCCGCAACACCGGGCAGATCGGCCACGGGGTTGACGGCGTCGATGAAGAGCGCGGCAACCTGCCCCTGTTTCAGTTCCGCCAGCAGGTCGGCGAGGTCGCGGTCGCTGCCCCGGCGCTGGAGCGACGCCCGCTCGATATCCAGAGTGGCGCCGTAGTTACCCAAGAGATGATTGATGTAGTTCGTCCACAACTGCGCGTCCAGATCGTTCACGCCGCAGACCACCAGGCTGCGCCCACGCGCCTGGAGCAGACGCGCGGCGAGATCGTCGCCCCCCGCGCCGTTCGACTCGATGAAAGCGGCCAACTGCGCCAGGCGGCCTGCAATCTCGCCCGGAGCCGTGCGGATACGGCGGTCGGCCTTGCTGCCCGTGAGCGACAGGCGCCCTTCGAACTGCACGTGCCACGACATGTTGGGCGGCATGCGCCGGGCGGCGTAATCGCGCGCGAACTCGACGGGGGATATCCACGTGCCCAGGAAATCGGCGTCGAAGGCGGCGATCACGTCCGCGCGTTCGAAGCGGTAGTGCGGCAGCACGCGTGCGCCGTGGGTCCGTTCATGCGCGTCGAGGATGGCGGACGCTGAAACTGCGTCGTACATGACGTGCCGCGCGTCGCGAAATTGTGCCAGGAAGCGATCGATGGCGGCCTGCTTCGCCGGGCTGGTGACGGTTTCGCTGAGATACCGCACTGCGCCGCCACCAGCACGGATCCGCTCCATCTTTTCGAGCACCGCCCGGTCCACGCCCTCCCAGGTGGCGGGCTTGCCACCGGCCAGCGGCTGCTTGAGGCGGTAGCTGTCGTACAGCCCCAGTATCGAGGCTTGTCCGGCAGCGCAGGTGGCGCCGCGCGAGATCGCCTGTTCCCGGTTACCCTCGAGCTTGATGGGGCGGCCGTCCCGCACCTTGGCGAGCAGGCCGCAGCCGGCCGTGCAGGCGCCGCATGTCGACGCGTAGTATTGAGCGCGGCCGGCGACGAGCCCTTCCGGCTGGGCCGCGTACGGGATGGCCTTTTCGCCGGGCGCCCGCGAGCAGCCGGCTAGCGCGCCGCCGGCTAGAGCGAATCCGGCCGCTTTGAGGAAGCCGCGCCGCGAAGGGCCGGCTTCGATCTCACGCGCCGGGCTCTCCGCGAATTCCGGCTCCGCGGCCGCCGCCAGCTCCCCGCGATTTTCGCATTCCGCCAGGCTTCGCCAGTAGTGCTTCTCCATGGCTCCCTCTAGTAGTGACAAGTCGAACAGTTTGTGGACGCGTTGACGCGCCGCCCGGCGATGCCGGTGCGATTGGCCTCGCGATGGCAGTTGACGCACCAGCCCATGCTCAGATCCGAGACCTGCCGCACGCGCTCCATGGTCTCCACCGGGCCATGACACTGCTGGCACGCCACGCTCGCGTTCACGTGCGCACGATGATCGAAGTAGACGAAGTCTGGAAGCGAGTGGACGCGCGTCCAGGCGACGGGCCGCCCGCTCTCAACAGCATCGTACAGCTTGCGCAACTCCGCCGAGACGACCGGACGCGGCGCGCGCTTTTCCTTTTGCGCCAGCTCATCCTCGGCTCGCACAGCGCCCAGCGGCGCAGTGACCGTGCGATGGCAGTTCATGCACACATTGGCCGGCGGGATGCCCGCGTGACGGCTGCTCTCGGCGCCGAAGTGACAATACTGGCACTGCATCTGCAACTCCCCGGCGTGCAGGCGGTGGGAGTAGGCGATGGGCTGCACGGGCTCGTAGTCCTGGTGATTCCCCGGCAGGTGGAACATGGCGGCCCGGGAGGCCAGCAGCATGAGGCTGAAGGCCACGCCTAAGCCGAGCACGATGCTCAGGATGCGGCTCTTCATCACCCGGTCACCTCTCCGGGCCGGGGGACGCGCTCCGCGACCGGTAGTTCGGAGTACTTCAGAATCCAGGCCATGAACAGCGACAGCAGCGCAAGGAACAGGTAGACGACGAAGCCGATCGAGTAACCGCTCGGGCCGAGGTCGCGGACGGCGAACGCCATCATCGGAGGGATGGCAAAGCCGCCGAAAGCGCCCAGCCCGCCGACCCAGCCTGCGGCGCCGCCAACGGCTTCGGGAACTGCCTGCGGCACCATCTTGAACACCGCCGCGTTGCAGATGCCCATGCCGATGGCGAGCAGGATTTCGCCGGGGATGGCAAGCTGGTACTCGCGCGATCCGATCATGACCAGCGAGCCCATGAGCATGACGATCAGCGCCAGGATCGCGGTGTTCTCGCCACCCTCCCGGAGCTTGTCCGACACTACGCCCCCAAGGACGCGGATGAGAGACGTCAGCACGGAGTAAAGCGCTGTGAGCATACCGGCCTGGATGGGGGTCATGCCGAAGTACGACGTCCAGTAGGTGGGCAGCCACGCGGTGAGCGCGATGAATCCGCCGAAGGTCGTGAAGTAGATCGTGACGAGCGCCCAAGTGCGCCAGACGCACGCCGAAGCCGCCAGACTGTCTTTCAGGCTGCCCGCGGGAAATAGGACTTGGCCGTGCAGCGCGGCTTCGCGGCGTGCCTGATCGGGCGCCAGCCCATGCGCTCTCAATTGGAAGTACGGCGAGTTGCGGCCGATTACGAAGTAGAGCAGTGTGCCGGCTGTCAGCATACCCAGCCAGATCAGGTAGGAATTGACGAGCCCCAGCGAGCCGAGCGCGATGGGAATCAGCATTGAAAAAATGCCGGGCGCGAGATTGCCCACGCCTCCGAATACGGCTAGCGCGCGGCCCTGGGCTCGCTTCGAGAACCAGTACGAGACCTGGCTGATGCCCACCGAGAACGTGGCGATGCCGCAGCCGCACAGCATCGCGAGCAACAGCAGCAGCGGATAGTACTGCGCGGTCAGACGGTTCGGATAGAGGAATGAGACCACCGCGGACAGCCCCGCCATGCCCACGACGGACAGCGCGAGCAGAACCAGGAAAGGCTTGCGCCCGCCGGTCGTATCGACCCACGCCGAAAACGGAATGCGCAGCAGCGATCCCGAGAGCGCCGGCATGGCGACCAGGAAGCCGACCGCCATGGGGCTGAGTTGCATCACCTCCTGGAACCTGGCGGCCGTGGGACCGAACAGCGCGACCGCCGCGAATCCGATGAAGAAGCCCAGGGTGGCGCCCGTGAGTCCCTGCCCGGGAGTTCCTTTTACGGTTTGCATGCTGCCTCCTACGGTTTGTGCGCCGCCTCCGCGGGGCGCCTATACCAGCGCACCACCTGCGGCTTGCGCCACAGGTAGGGATTCGGAATCACCAGCACGTGTACCAGCCGCGTGAACGGGAAATAGCCGACCACGAGGTATGCGGTGACGATGTGAAACTTTACGAGCAGCGGCATGGCGGATACCGCCGTCAGGTCCGGACTGAGCTTGATCAGCGACCAAAGGTACGGTGTCAGCGCCGAGGCAAACCAGGACGACCCCCACGGATGAAAGACGGCTACGCCGATGCCGGATGCGATCTGGACGAACAGCAGCAGGAAGAGAATCCAATCGTGGACGGTCGTCACGCGACGCACTTTGCTGGTGTTGAACCGCCGGAACAGCGCGGCGGAGAGCCCGATAAGCGCCAACGCGGCGAATGCCAGCCCCGTGATCTCGAGCAGGTACAGCCGCAGCGGCTGCGCGTTCCAGACGAGAATCTGTTTCGGCATCAGAAACGCCGCGAGATGGCCCGCCGTGACCACCAGGATGCCGTAGTGAAACGGCACCAGGGCCCAGAAGTGCTGCTGGTTTTCGAGGAATTGCGACGATAGGCTGGAGTAGGTGAAACCACGCGCGCGGTAGCGGTGCACGGTCACCGGCACGAACGCAATCGCCACGATGTACGGCAAAACGGCGAAAAGAAACGGGTCCAGGTAATTGGCGCTAACCACGGGCGGCCTCCTGAAAGATCGGAAGTTCAGTACGGCGCGGGGGCGCATCCGGAAAATCGGCGCGCAGCTTCTCGCGAATGCTCTCCAGCACCGGCACGTACGGGCTATCGGGCGGCAGTTTGATCTTCTCAAGTGCGGGCAGGACGGCCTCCCCCGCAAGGCGCGCCGCTTCCCCGGCATCCATGCGCCCGATCAACCGCAGTACGTGGGTGAGGTGATCCGGCAGTTCCGTGGTTTCGGCTATCGCGTGCCGCCGCAGTTCGCCGCGCATGCGGACCAGGAACTCGCCGCGTTCGTAGTTCTCGCCGTAGAGGTGCCATCCGAGTTCGAGCGTGCATGCGGGGTTGAATTCGAAGGTCTGGACGTAGAGTTCCTGGGCTGCAGGGTCGTCGGGATACGTCAACCGGTCCGCTAGTTCTTCGTAGCTCAATTTCCCCTCCTCGGCCCGGCGGTGAAGCCGAACCCGACGCTCTGCTTGTGCGCCAGCGGGTCTACCAGCATCTCGATGGCCTCCTCGCGATGCATGGGCGGAATGACGAAGCGTTCCTCGAAAGTGCACAGCGATGTCAGGCGGTAGATGGCTTCGGCTTCCGCGGGAGACGAATCGGCTTCACGCAGCATCCGCTCGGCCACGCTCATCTCGACGTCGCCCACGGTGAGGGCTCGCCGGTACCAGCGAACGGCTTTCTGCTTGCGGAGCGCGTATCGCACCTTCGATTCGTGGCCGGCGCCGAATAGGTTGGCCAGAAACTTCATTGGCACGCGTGACTGCTCGATGTCATGAAACAAATCGGTGGACACGCCGTTGACGACATCGCCGTCGCGGTTCGCCATCACGGGCGCCATCGGCGGCACGTAGAACAACATCGGCATGGTGCGGTACTCGATGTGCGGCGGCAAGGCGATTTTCCAGACCTTCACGAACTGGTAGACCGGGGAGCGCTGCGCCGTTTCGATCACCGAATCGTGGATCCCGTTCCTGCGCGCCTCATAAATTACTTCCGGATCGTGCGGATCGAGGATCAGGCTGCGATGGCCTTCCACCAGCTCTTCATCGGGGAGCTTGGCTACCTGCTCGATTCGGGACGCGTCGTAGAGGACGTTGCCGAGATAGCGGATGCGGCCGACGCACGAGTGGAAGCACGCCGGCGCCTGTCCCGTTTCCAGCCGCGGGTAGCACAGGATGCACTTCTCGGACTTGCCTGTGTTCCAGTTGTAGAACATCTTCTTGTACGGGCACGCCGCCACGCAGGCACGCCATCCGCGGCAGCGATTCTGGTCCACGAGAACGATGCCGTCCTCGCCGCGCTTGTACAGCGCTCCGGAGGGGCACGCCGCCACGCAGGCGGGATTCAGGCAATGATTGCAGATGCGAGGGAAGTAGAAGAATACCAGGCGCTCCACCGCGAACAACTGGTCGCGCTGCTCCGGCGAGAGGCCCTTCAGGTTGGGGTCATGCTCGGCATAGACCGGCGACCCGCCGAGATCGTCATCCCAATTCGGCCCCGCCTGGATCTGGATCAATTCGCCGGTCACCATCGAAATAGGCCGCGCGGTTGGCTGGTCCGGACCTTCGGGCGCGTTGAACAGGTGCTGATAGTCGTAAGTCCATGGCTCGTAGTAATCATCCATGGTCGGCATGTGCGGGTTATGGAAGATGTTGAAGACGGTCTTCTCTTTGCTCGTGGACTTCAGCTCGAGCTCGCCGTCGCGGCACTGCCAGCCGCCGCTGTACTTCTCCTGGTTCTCCCATTGCGTGGGGAAGCCCGTACCGGGCTTCGTCTCCACGTTGTTCCACCACATGTACTCGGTGCCTTGGCGGTCGGTCCAAATGTTCTTGCAGGCGATACTGCACGTGTGGCACCCGATGCACTTATCCAGGTGAAACACCATCGCGACTTGCGAGCGAACGTTCATGGCGTTTCCCTCCTCCTCACCACTTCAGGTCCGGCAGCTTGCGGACCAGGATATGGGTGTCGCGATTGCAGCCCGTCGGCCCCCAGTAGTTGAAGTGGTAGGTGAACTGGCCGTAGCCGCCCACCATCAAGTTTGGTTTGAGCCGCACACGCGTGAGGCTGTTGTGGCCGCCGGCGCGCCGGTAATTGCGCAGCGGCGATTTCGGCACGGAAAGGGTGCGCTCCGGCGAGTGGTACTGGATGGAGATGCCGCGCGGGATGCGTGCGCTCACCGCAGCGCGGGTCACCACCACGCCGTTGTCGTTGTGCACCTCCACCCAGTCGTTGTCTTCAACGCCGATCTCGGCGGCGTCGCGGTCATTGATCCAAAATGGTTCCACCCCGCGCGAGAGCGTAGTCATGCGTTGGTTGTCGCCGTAGGTCGAATGAATATGCCATTTGCCGTGCGGCGTCAGGTAATTGAGCATGAGCGTGGGACCTTCCGCCTTGCTCACGCGCAGGTCGTTGTATTGGACCGGAGATGGCTTCGGCTTATAAGCCGGCAGGTGCTCTCCGTACTGGATATAGCCGGGGTGGTCGAGGTAGAAGTGCTGCCGACCTGTCAGCGTCCTCCACGGCACCAGCCGCTCTTTGTTGTAGGTGAACGCAGAATAAGCGCGGCCGTCCTCGGTGAGGCCAGACCACATGGGACTGTTCAGCAGCCGGTGCGGGTGCACCTGCAGGTCCTTGTAGCTGAGTCGGACGCCGCGGTTCTTCTCCGCCAGCCCGACCAGCGGGAGCCCGACCTTCTCCTCCATATTCCTGTATGACCTGTAAGCGAGTTCACCGTTCGTGACGCTCGCGAATCGCAGAATCGTGTCGCAGACCTGAGCGTCTTCGAACAGCGAGGGATACTGCTTGCCGTCCCAACTCGCGACGGGGCGCGTCCGGATCGCGTCATCGTAGAAGTCATCAATGGCATACGAAGTGCCATGCGCCCCAAGGCCGTTCTCCCGCGCCAGCGGGCCAAAGGAGATGAATTCGTTATAAAGGTTTGCGTAATCGCGCTTTACGACTTTCAAGTTCGGCATGGTCTTGCCGGGAATGGCTTCGACGTCGCCACGCATCCAGCTCCGCATGTGCGGCTGCGCGATCTCGGCCGCGGTATCGTGCGTGAGCGGCGAGGCCACCAAATCCTCGACCGGCTCCGGGAAGTGCCGCACGGCCAGTTCGCTGAACTTCTTGGCGATGGTGCGAAAGATCTGCCAATCGCTCTTCGACTCCCAGCAGGGCGGCACGGCCGCCGAGAGCGGGTGGATGAAGCTGTGCATGTCGGTTGAGTTCAGGTCCGCCTTCTCGTACCACGTGGCCGCAGGCAGGACTATATCGGAGTAGAGGGCCGAAGTGTCCATTCGGAAGTTCAGATCGACCACCAAGTCCATCTTTCCCTGTGGCGCGTGCTCGTGCCACGCTACTTCCCTGACCGACTCGGCCGCCAGTTCCTCGGCGATGGCATTGGTGTGAGTACCCAGGTAATGTTTGAGGAAGAACTCATGGCCCTTGGCGCTCGACATTAGAGCATTGCCGCGCCAGATGAACCAGACGCGCGGCCAGTTCTCCGGGGCGTCCGGATCTTCGACTGAGAACCTCAGCTTGCGCGCTTTCAACTGTTCGACGGTGAACTGGACGGGGTCCTGGCCGACCGCCTTCGCGTCTTTGACTACTGCCATGGAATTGCGGTCGAACTGCGGATAGAACGGTAGCCACCCGTTGCGAACGGCTTCCACCTGAACGTCGGCCGTGTGGCCATGGGCGATATCCAACTCCCGGTCCGCGGCACCCGAGGCCTGGGCTCCGTTTGCCGGCATGGTGTGATATTCGCGGAACTCGCGTTCGTAGCGCCACTGGTCGGTGTGCATGTAATGCCAGCTCGGCGCGTTTTGCAGGCGCACCGCGGGCATCCAGTCGCGGGCAAAGGCAATCGACGCCCAGGATTCGCCGGGCGCAAGTTTCTCTTGGCCGACGTAGTGATTTAGCCCGCCGCCGTTCACCCCCACACATCCGCAAAACATGAGCGCGTGAATGCCGGAGCGGTACATCAGGTTGTTGTGATACCAGTGATTGACGCCGGCGCCGATGATGATGGAACACTTGCCGCCCGTCAGCCGCGCGGTGTTCCCCCACTCGCGCGCGAAGCGGATGAGAGTGTCACGGCCCATCCCGGTGTACTTCTCCGACCACGCCGGAGTGTAGGGCGCGTTCTCGTCGTCATAACCGGCGGGATACTCGCCCGAAAGCCCCCGCGGAACGCCATATTGGGCCATCAGGAGGTCGTAAACGGTCGCGACCGTGACTAGGGAGCCGTCCGCGGCTTCTATGCGCTTCACCGGCACGGCGCGCATGGTGGTACGTCCCGCGCCGAAATCGTCCAACTCGGTTTCGAGCGCCTCTCCGCCGAGGAACGTGAGCGCCGGATCGATGCCGCTGCCGTCCAGCCCGTCCTGGAGCCGGAGGTTCCACTTGCCTTTCTCCTTCGCCCAACGGTAGCCCACGGTGCCCTGCGGCATCTTGGGACGGCATTCGGCGGCGTCCCACATCAGGAACTGCCAGTCGCCGTTTTCAGCAGCCTGGTAGCGGCCCAGCCGGTTGGCACGCAGCAGTTG
Source organism: Bryobacteraceae bacterium (assembly GCA_035561075.1). Classification (GTDB taxonomy): domain Bacteria; phylum Acidobacteriota; class Terriglobia; order Bryobacterales; family Bryobacteraceae; genus JAMCRM01. The sequence continues at coordinate 7,008 of DATMYF010000133.1, read as the reverse complement.
ACCGGCCCTCCACTTGCCGTTCTCCTCCCTGAGTTCCACAAGGAATGGCGCATCGGTGTAGCGCTTCGTGTAATCGAGGAAGTACGGCTCGGGGTTGTCGTGATGAAACTCTTTGAGCAGGACGTGGTTGACGGCCATCCACCAGGCGCCGTCCTGCCCGGCGTTGACGGCCACCCATTCGTCCGCGTACTTGGCTACCTGGTTGAAGTCCGGCGCGAACACCCACATCTTGGACCCGTTGTGGCGCGCTTCGGCGGCGAAGTGGCAATCTGGCGTGCGGGTCATGTTGAGGTTGGAGCCCATCACCGCCAGCAGCTTAGAGTTGTACCAGTCGGCCGATTCCGCCACATCGGTCTGCTCGCCCCAGGTTTCGGGTGAAGCGGGGGGCAGGTCGCAATACCAGTCGTAGAACGATAGCGCGACGCCGCCCATCAGTTGCAGCATGCGTGCCCCCGAGGCATAGCTGATCATCGACATGGCCGGTATCGGCGAGAACCCGGCGATGCGGTCCGGCCCCCATTTCTTAATGGTGTAGATGTTGGCGGCCGCAATCAGTTCGACCGCCGTGTCCCAGTCGCCGCGCCGGAAGCCGCCTTTGCCACGGGCCCGCTGCCAGCGCTTGCGGGCTTCCGGATTCTCGACCAGAGACCGCCACGCCTCCACAGGGTCTTCATGCCGAGACCGCGCATCCTTCCAAAGGTCGATGAGCGCGCCGCGAATATACGGGTAGCGGACGCGCAGCGGACTGTAGAGATACCACGAGTAGGAAATGCCACGCTGGCAGCCGCGGGGCTCATAAGGCGGCAGGCCGGCTTCCAGCGACGGGTAATCCAGCCCCTGCATCTCCCAGGTGACGATCCCGTCCTTGACGTAGATCTGCCAGGTGCAGCCGCCCGTGCAGTTCACGCCGTGCGTGCTGCGAATGATCTTATCGTGCTGCCAGCGGTTGCGATAAAACTGCTCCCAGGTGCGCAACTCGGGTCGCGCCTCGTCCTTGATCCAGGGCAGAGTTCCGTTTCCTTGTCCGTTCGGCTTCATCGCTCCACTCTCCTCGCGTTCTCTACCAGGTCTCGCCGCACGTTCCGGAACCGCCGCTTCCAGACCGTATCCATCACCACCAGCCCGAGCGCGGCGCCGCCGAGCCCGAGCAGGAAGAAATTCAGGCGCGCCGCCGAGTCGTCCTGTCCGCCGGAACGCGCTCGGTCTTCAAAAAACGCCACCAGGGGGACGATTTCCTCCGGCTTCAGCGCGTGCCGCTTAAATACGGAGGCCATTGTGGGGGTGGCTGGCGCGAACAACCATGCCGAGAGATTCTTGCGTCCTTGCAGGCGCTCATAGACGCGGGTTAGGTCCGGCCCCAACCGCCCTCCCCCGAGTGCGCCGGCCGTTTTCACCGTGTGGCAAGAAACGCAAGCAGTGCCTCCATTCGCCAAACCGCGCCGGCCGAGAAAGATCGCGTTGCCTTGCGCGACATCCTGCGGAGTGAAGGGCCGGTCGCTGATCTGCATTCCGGCGAATTGCGATTTGGGGAGCTTGGCTTCGGCGTCGAGCAGATCCAGGAGCGCCCCAGCGCGCTCCCTGGTCATACCGCCGGCCGCCGGCATCACTACGCCGCGCGCTTCCTGCTGGAGTTTCAACGCGTATGGGTCGCCTTTGTCCAGCATGGCCTGCGGATTTTGCAGGAATTCGACCAGCCATGGCCGGTCTTTGCGCTGCGTGACGTTCTTCAGGTCGGGCCCAGTCAGCCGGCCTCCGCCGACGGTGTGACAACTCACGCAGTTCTGGCGGAAGTAATCAGCCGCGTCCTGCGCCCAGCCGGCGGTTGCGGCCATTGCGACGCAAATAGCCATTCGCACCGCTTTATCCTGTACTAGCCTATAGATTCTCATCGACCCTCCGCACGTGAGAGATGTCCGCCAGAGTGGTGGTGTGCAGGAATGTCAGGTACGCACCCCGGACGTCGCGCCAGGCTTCGTGGGCGGTACACGGGTTCTCGGTCTCGCATTCTTTTTCGCCAGTAAGCAGGCAGGTCACCTTCGTCCGGCCTCGCTCAAAAGGCTCAACGATTTCACACAGATAGATGTCGTCGGGACCACGCTTGAGCCGGTAGCCGCCGCCATTACCACGCGTGGCGTCAATAATCCCGGCGATTCCGAGAGTCCACATGATCTTCGACAGGTAATTTGCGGGAATGCCGGCCTGTTCGGAAAGATCGCGCCCAAGCATGCTCGCGCCTTCCGGCAGCCGGGCCAGGCAGGTCAGCGCGCGAAGTGCGTGTTCCGAGGTAGTCGACAGCATTTCTTGACTTCCTCATGAAGAAATACACTTTCAGGCGGGGTGACGTCGGTGACTGAAGTCACGCGCAGTTCAATATTGTTAAATCGCTCACTGATGCGTCACTAAAAGGCGCGTGTGTGGCTCTGCAGAGCTGCGTTTTAGCGGTTCGCGTTCCGGCCGGCGACCTCGTCGTCGATCCAGGTCATCGCGGCTCTGGCGCTGGGCCATCCTATCGTGGTGATCGCCAAAATCACGACATGTTCGATCTCTTCCGGTGTGATTTCGGACCGCAGAGCGTTCCGCGTAGCCGAATGCACAGCCCCTTCATGCCGCAGCGCTACAGCCATGGCCAGTTTCACCAACCTGCGCGTCTTTTGATCGAGCGGGCCGGCTTCGTGGCAAACCTCTCCCAGCCTGGCGAAAGCCTGCCAGATTGCCGGGTGCTTCTTCTCAAAGGCTAAAACAGACTCCGGTAGCGGCTCCTGCACGGTGTTACCTCACGATGGGCGATTGCGATATAAAATGTCGGCGTCGCCGAACCATGTAATAACCAGACAGTATCTCACATTGAAAATGTTGCACGCCCCACGGTATGCGCAGATGCTCTTGTTTATGGGGAACTTGGGAACGATCCATACAGTGGCACGTGGACGGCGGCGCGCCGGGTCAGCAAGGATGATGTAGTGGGAATTCGACATCTGGGTGGCCGGGGTTGCCGGCGGACCCTCTTGACCGACGGGAGCTGGATGGAACGCCTTTGGCACAAGAACGCGATCGTGTACACGGTTGACCTGCAATCGTTCGCCGACGGAAACGGGGACGGGATCGGCGATTTCCTCGGACTCGCGGGGAAGCTAGATTACCTGTCGGGGCTGAACGTCAATTGTCTGTGGCTGCAGCCGTTCTTCCCGTCGCCTGGGCGCGATCACGGGTACGACATCAGCGACTATTATGGCGTCAATCCGCGGTATGGAACTCTGGGGGATTTCGTAGAGTTCTCGCAGGCGGCGCGCGATCGGGGCATCCGGATCATCGCGGCTGCGATCGAATACCGGAACTGGTACGTCTGGTCGAAGGAGAAGCCGCCGAACGCGGAACAGGGAATGGTGTTCCCGGGAGTGCAGAAGACTACGTGGACGTTCGACGAAACCGCGGGCCAATACTACTACCACCGGTTTACGATCACCAGCCGGACTTGAACACGGGGAATCCGGGGGTGCGCGGCAGAGATCGAGAAGATCATCAAGACATGGCTGCAAATAGGGGTGAGCGGTTTCGGGGTGGACGCGCTCCCGTTCGTGATCACCACAAAAGGGCCGGGAAGCACGGCGTTCGGCGACTGTCCGGAGTACCTCGTGGAGATGCGGCAGGTGCTCTCTTGGGCACGGGGGGACGCGGTGTTCATGGCGGAGGCGAACCTGCCGCCGGACCAGGTCCCAATGTATTTCGGCGAGGGCGACCGGGTTCACGTGATTTTCAATTTCTATGTCAACCAGCACTTGTGGTTGGCGCTGGCGCGCGAGCAGGCGCAGCCAATCCGGGATGCGTACGCCGCGCTACCACAGATTCCGCAGTACTGCCAGTGGGCGAACTTCTTGCGCACGCATGATGAGCTGGACTTGGGGCGGCTGAGCGACAGCCAGCGTCGGGAGGTGTTCGACAAATTTGGTCCGGAGCCGCGGATGCAATTGTACAACCGGGGCATCCGGCGGCGGACGGCGCCAATGTTGGGGAATGACCGGCGGCGGCTGGAACTGGCGCACAGCCTTTAGATTTGCAGGAACGCGACGCGATCCGAACGCCGATGCAGTGGGCGAACGCGAAGAACGGCGGATTTTCGCCCGCGGAGCGTGTTGTGTTGCCGGTGAACAGCGGCGGCGATTTCGGGTATGAAAAAGTGAACGTAACGGCTGAGCAGCGCGATCCCGGCTCATTCCTGAACTGGATGGAGCGGATGACGAGGTTGCGACGGCGGTCGCCGGAGTTTGGCACGTCGCGGTGCGAGTGGTTGGAGGCGAGCGATCCGGCGGTGCTGGCGCACTGCTGCCACGGAGAGATGTCGAGTATATTCCCAGTGCACAACCTGAGCGGCCGGGAGGTGGAGGCGACGGTCGAGTTGGGGCGGAAGGTGGATGTGCTGTTCGACGTCTTGAAAAACTGCGAGGACCAAGTGGACGGGGATGGACGGCAGCGGTTCCGGCTGGGGCCGTACGGGTACTTGTGGATGCGGGAGGGGCGCGGTCCGGAGAGCATGGCTGGGGCGATCGATTAAGCAGGGGTGTATCCAGCGCCGTGGCGAGCGGCTCACACCGGCAGCCCTTTGTAACAAGACGCACGGCAGGCAGAAGGAAGAGTACCGCCCTTGGTGCTGGTATGTTGCGTGCAGCGCGTTGGGCGTATGTTCAAACTGACGCTTATCGTTCTTGGAATGGCAGTCGCTCTCCACGGGCAGGAAGACGCCGATCATAGGATCTCCGTGGGAGCGAGAGCAGGGGTCCCGATCACCGACGCCTTCGAAACGTTTCGTGGAAACGAAGCACGCTACTTCACGAACACAAAAAGATATCTCATTGGGCCGACAATAGAGATCCATTTACCGTGGCGATTCTCGATCGTGATCGACGCTCTCTACAAGCGGCTGGGATACGAGTATCAGCCAACAACCCCGGGAGATGTGGCCACTCGGACGGTAGCGAACTCATGGGAGTTTCCTGGAACTGTGAAATGGGAAATCTTCCCGGGTCCAATTCGTCCCTTCGTCGACGCGGGCGCTTCGGTCCGCCATATCACTGGCATTAGCCAGGTAAGAGAGTTGGCCAACGTCGTTACAGAGATTGATAGCGCTCCCGAGTTCAACAAGCGCAACGACATCGGCTTCGTTTTCGGAGGCGGCGTGGCGTTCAAGTTAGGTCGGGTGCGGGTCAGTCCAGAGTTCCGTTATGTCCGTTGGGGCTCCGAGGCGTTTCGCGACCCGGTTCGTATGTTACTGCGAACCAACCGCAATCAAGGAGATTTCCTGGTCGGATTTACTTTTTAGCGGCCCGACGCCATCATCGCCTTCCGCCCCGAAGTTCACAATAAAGCGGCGACCCGTGTGTCGAGAACGGCGAAATGGCTCCGGTCCATATCGTTGTCCCCACCTGAGGCAAAATGGTTCAAAAGGAGGGGAACATGTCAAGACGCCCGAACCGCGACACGGTCGATCTCTCGCATTACCCGGACCTCGTGGTCATCTACCTCGGGATGCGGGTCAACACCGTCACCGGGATTAGAACGCTCCTGGGCTTTGGGCCGAAAATCTCGAATGCTGTAGCGGCGAAGCCCGATGGCTTGCTGCTGCATGAGAACATAATCTATTCCGTGCGGCACTTGGGGATGCGCCAGTATTGGCGCGACTTCGCGTCCCTGGAAGCGTGGACGCGATCCGAACCGCACCGCCAGTGGTGGCGTAAGTTCCTTCAGGATAGCGGCGGCACCGGGTTCTGGCATGAGACTTACTTCCGGCGCGGCGGTATCGAGGCGGTATACATCGACGTGGAGAAGCCGACCGGGCTGGCTCGCTTCGCACCGCTAGTGCCTGAAGGGGCACGATGTTCTCGGCCCGGACGAGGGCGGGCATACCCGGTGCGGCAGCCAGCGAAAGCGCGGTGGGGGAAGACGAATTGTACTCGCGGTAGCCGGCCCTACTTTAGTCCCGCCCCTCCGGCCGGGGGCTTTGATGGTGTCCAACTCCTCACTGCTTTGAACGGCCTTTGTAGAACACGTAGTCGGCGGCGTATGGCACGAATTTAGCGACTCCGGGGTTCTCAGCTTCGCTACAGGGGAGTGCCGGCGCAACACCGCCTGCCGTATTGACTCGCTGGATATAGGTAGTCGCGATGAGAGCCTCACCACCGGCAGGTCCGCGTTGCGCTCCGACAACTTGAAGCAGCAACCATGGTATGGCGCCCGGTGCCACAAAGGCAGGGTCACTGGAATTCGCTATTGGGTTGCCCCACACCGCGCTCGTATCCACCGAACTCTGCCACGTGGGGCGAGGCGTGCCGTTTTCAGATGGGTTGGGACTGAGGAAGTGGGTTGCGATCTGCTGAGGGATCTCGATGTTTCTCCACCTCAGGTTGACGAACAGGGTCGCCTGTAGAGCGCCCTTCCAAAAGTAACCCGTGGCTGACGGTACGCAGGTGTAATTCTGTGTGCCTACTGCGTGCCCCTTGAGAAACGCGGTGCTCCCTTCCGGCACCTGAATGGCGGATGGCACCGGTGTCGGCGTGAGCGGGACTTGTGGGTATGCCAGTCCTGCCGATGACATGGCAATCGAGCCGACGGTGATCAGATAGCGCAAATAGCTCGTCATAATGTCTCCTATGATGTTTTGTCTACTCTCATCTGGTCCTCGTCTTGTGCAAGACGAAGAAACTTCTCAGCTTCTGGTTTCCGTCGGAGCCGCCCGTCAGCGGACGGGCGGCGGAGCGGAAACCAGAAGCCTGGATTTCCGTTGGTGGGTCCCAGAGCGTGTTCATGACGCCTCCGCCAGAACGAAATTCGGGAAGTCCTCGAAGACCCATTTGTTCTTCAAAGTCCGGTAGATGGTGCCGAGGAACTTCCGGGCCAAAGCGATGATGGCCTTGCCGGCTCCCCGCCGCGCTTTGACTTGTTCGTAGAACCGCTTCAGGTACGGACTGTGGTTGGCCGCAATCAGCGCCGACTGCACCAGCGCTGTTCGGCCCAGCT
>DATMYF010000132.1:0-4514 GCA_035561075.1 Bryobacteraceae bacterium | reverse complement strand
CTAGCGCCGCTGGAACCTGCGAAAGGAAGCGTATGTATGCCTCGAAACAAGATCTCTGGTGGTGTGGTTCACAGAATTCCCGCAGATCTGAAAAGAGCACTTGCATCCGACCCGCAGGCATTGACAGCATGGGAGGATATTACACCGCTCGCACGCAACGAGTGGATATGTTGGATTGACTCAGCTAAGAAAGCAGAAACCAGAAGCCGCCGGATCGAGTGGGGCTGTGCAAGCTTAAAGGATGGAAAACGACGGCCCTGTTGCTGGCCCGGATGCGCCCACCGCTAGGTTCAAGATGGTCAAACTGGGCAACCGGAACCGCGGACTCGAGTCTGCCACCTTCGGGTTTGCGAGTGATCGGCTTGGAATCCGCGGTGGAAAGCGGATCTCGGTCTCCGACGTCGTTGGCGCCAATCGCCCGGCCGCCGGAACGCAGTAGCCTGTGAGCATGCGCCTACTGCTCCCTATTCTCGCCGTCCCTCTGTTCGCCCAGACACCTTGTGCCGACATGGCTCGCCTGCCCGAAATCACCGCAGCGGCGCAAACCGCAACTCACTGCCGGGTTTCCATCACTCTCCGGCCGTCGGCTGATTCTGAAATCAAGTCCGAAGTCTGGCTGCCGGCGGCCGCCGATTGGAACGGCAAATTCCTCATGGAAGGCGGAGGCGGTTTCGTCGGTAGCGTCAACACCGGCGGAATGACGAAAGCCGTTCGCGAAGGCTATGCCAGTGCGTCCACCGACACCGGTCACACCGGCGGCAGCGGCAGTTTTGCACTCGGCCACCCCGAGAAGATCGTCGACTTCGCCTTTCGCGCCGTTCACGAAACCGCCGTCAAGGCCAAGGCGCTGGTAGCGGCCTATTATGGACGTGGCCCACGCCTGTCCTATTGGGAGGGCTGTTCAACAGGTGGACGCCAAGGTCTGATGTCAGCGCAGCGTTACCCGGAAGACTTCGATGGCATCATCGCCGGCGCGCCCGCTAACAATCAGATTTACCTTTGTGCCTGGCGCATGCGTCTGTTGATGACAGCGCTCAAGTCACCACAACACGCGCTGCCGCCTGAAAAACTTAAGCTTCTCAACGACGCAGTCCTCGACAAATGCGACGCCAACGACGGCGTCAAAGATCGCCTCCTCGAAGACCCCCGCGACTGCAACTTCGACCCCAGCGTCCTCAAGTGCAACGGCCCCGAAACCGCAAGTTGCCTCACCCCCCCGCAAATGGAAACCGTCAACGCCGCCTACACCGACGCACGTACATCCACCGGCGAACTCCTCTACCCGCGCCTCCCCTTTGGTGGTGAACTCGGCTGGCGCCTTCCCGCCGGCGCCACCCAACCCGGCGGCATGGACATCGACCTGTTCCGCTACATCGCCAATCAAAACCCCGCTTGGGATTGGCGCACCTTCGACCTCGAAAAGGACATCGAACGAGCACTCCGGCACGGGAAAGAAATCCAGGCTGTCAACCCAGACCTGGCAAAATTCAAAGCGCGCGGGGGCAAACTCCTCCTCTATCACGGTTGGAGCGACGGAGGTTCCGGCGGCACGATCTCCGCACTAAATACCATCTCTTATTACCAGTCCGTCCTGAGACAAATGGGCCCAAATCAAGAGAACTGGCTTCGTCTCTTCATGGTCCCCGGTATGGCCCATTGCGGCGGCGGCACCGGCCCCAATCAGTTCAACGCCCTCGCCGCGCTCGAACGCTGGCGCGAACAGGACGAGCCCCCCAAATCCATCACCGTCGCTAGAGTCAACGAACTTGGCGGCATCGACATGACTCGCTCCCTTTGCCCATGCCCGCAACGAACTGTCTATGAAGGAACCGGCAGTACCAACGACGCCGGGAACTACACCTGCAGAGTCCAGGGCTATTGACAAACTGGAAACGATTGACGTGGGCTGGGTTCCTTCCAGATGGCCGTGATCCACGATTAATGAAGGCAGCTCGGCGTCTTCACGTCATGCTCGCCGCGCTGCCTCGATGGCGGCGATATCGATCTTCTTCATCGTCATCATCGCCTGGAAGGCACGCTTTGCCTCACCGCCACCAGCCGCAAGCGCATCGGTTAGCGCGCGCGGGGTAATTTGCCAGGAGAGGCCCCAGCGGTCCTTGCACCAACCGCACGCGCTTTCTTGGCCGCCATTCCCGACAATCGCGTTCCAGTAGCGATCCGTCTCTTCCTGATTCTCCGTCGCGATCTGGAAAGAAAAGGCTTCGCTGTGCCTGAACGCCGGGCCGCCGTTGAGACCGAGACAGGGAACGCCGAGGACGGTGAATTCCACCGTCAGCACATCGCCCTCCTTGCCGCCCGGAAAGTCACCGGGCGCATGGTGAACAGCGGTCACATTACTGTCCGGAAAGGTGGCGGCGTAAAAGCGCGCCGCGTCATGCGCGTCCTTGTCGAACCAGAGGCAGATCGTGTTCTTTGGCTTCATATCCGTGTCTCCTTGTGCTCGATAAAGCGAAGGTCGCGATCTACGCGTCGATCCGATCGGTGACCACCAGGGGATGTCCTGATCTGCTGCAGCCGACGCTTGAAATTGATCGCCCCATCCTACCTTTCTGAATATTATCGCTGGCTCGACAACGAGATCCGAAGGCTATGACGGGCCAATGTGCGTCCCGATCCAGGTTCCTTCTAGACATCAGTCGCGCAAGACGGGAGACAAGCCAACACACTCATACTGGAATGCAGCCAGCGGGACACCGAGCGGATCGTCGGCAAACCGGAAATTGCGCCGGATTGCGAACGATAAGTCGGCTTCCGGCTGGAAAATTCCATATAGTTGGTGACTCGTCCGGAGCGACATGTCCCGGCCATTTCGGCACCTGCCGCCATAAGTTGCGTGCGGTTATTATGCCGTTCGTGCCGCAATCGATCACGCATTGGGCACGAGCACGATCTTGCCGATCACGCCTCCCTTCCCGAGCCGCTCGTGCGCGTGTCGTGCCTCCGTAAGGGGAAGCCGCTGCGCGATGAGCGGCTTGATTTTCTTCTGTTGAAGCAGGTTGAATAGCGCGATCAAATCCTGTCGAAACAATGACGGCCTCAGCCGTTTGAGCGTCTGGATGCTGTAAGGGACCACCCGTTTCCGGCCCGGGAGAAGCCAGCCGCCGGCAATGTACAGCCCAAAAATGGCAATTCCACGAAAGCGATGACGACCACCAGGACGACCGGACGCCAATCGCCCCCCACTTAGCGACGAAGTAAGGCCATATGCCACGACCGTGCCGCCAGGACGCAGAGCATTGCGGGAGCGCCAGATGTGGGCGCCACCGATCGATTCAAAGACGACGTCCACGCCATCGCCCGTGAGGCGGCGGACTTCCTTCACGAAGTCCTGATCCCGGTAATCGATTGGGATACCGCCCAGGTCGGAAACGGCTGAAGCTCCTCGTGACGAACAGGTGCCGTACATCTCCAGCCCGGCGAGCCGACCAAGCTGCAACAGCGCCGAGCCGACCCCGCCTGCCGCGCCGTGAATGAGCACGCGGTGGCCCGATCTGACGTTAGCGGAACGATGCAGCATCTGGTACGCCGTGATGTAGTTCAACACGAGGCTGACAGTCTCGGCGGGATCTAATCCGGGAGGAACCGGAACCAGCTCACGTTGCGGCAGGCAGACGAACTCCGCGTAGGCGCCGCTGATTGGCATCGCAGCAACGATCTGACCTGGTTCGATTCCGGAGACACCGGCACCGAGCCGATCCACAAGGCCAACAAGATCCCACCCTGGCGTGAAGGGCGCCCGGGGCGTCTCGGGATGAGCGCCCTCGCGCGCCAGTAGGTCGGGCAGGGAGACACCTGCGGCCAGCACTCTCAGCCGCACCTCCCCTCGCTTCGGCTCGGGACACTCGTCTTCAACTACCTGCAGCACATCGGGGCCTCCGTAGTGAGTGACGACGATTCGTCTATTTCTGGCCGTGAACACCGGCGGACACGCGACCGACTGGCTCGAAGACGTATCTGTTGAGAGCGTCGCGGCAGCCCTGAGCAGGACGCTGTCGTCAGGTTCACACATAAACCCTCCTGGAATAGTACGCGAGATTTATCCGACAATGAGCTCGCAAAATTTCCTTCGTCATTGTTTTCGTCTGCCAGGAAAGTAACCAGAGTGTTGCGGCCACCAAATGGCCCCTGTCTAATTGCGGCTCCTGAGCAGTGGTCCAAGCGTTAGCAATGCGGAGATGGCCGGAGTGCGCCGAAACGGATTGGGAACGAAAAGTCGGCTTCCGACAGCCCAAGTTTCGGATTGCGCGTGATCCGCGCGGAATCTGGCTCCTACACTGGACGCATCTAGAACTCTTGCTGGCTAATCCCAGTGTCGCTCGAACCCCAGCCACTCCTGCCGCAGATGCCATAGCTTACACTCAAACTACATGCTCAACCGGGGCTATGCCTACACCACAATCATCAGCAGCAAATACCATGGACAAACCCTGCTTTCCCACTTGGCGAGCCTTTACCCCCACTCAACCCCACAAGCCTGGCAACAAAAACTGAAC
>DATMYF010000131.1:0-6270 GCA_035561075.1 Bryobacteraceae bacterium | reverse complement strand
TTCTTGCACCCCACTGCAAACATCATCGCCAGAAGAACCAGAATGCAGACGGCGCTGCTCTTTCGCAACATGAACTTGCCTCCTGAAATGTTCAACTACAATCCAGATTTACCCCATACCGGGGTAGAGTTACTTCCCTGCGTGGTCAGTTGCCGCAACTGCGTTCCGTTCGCCAGCATGCTCCAGATCTGTGGTCTGCCACTCCGGGTCGAGGCGAATACGATGTGCCGCCCGTCCGGCGCCCAGCTCGGGTTCTCATTTCGACCCGCGCCGTGCGTCAGTTGCAGGTACTGCCGCGTTGCGACGTCCATCACGAATATATTGAAGTTCCCCGTGGCATAACCGCGCGTCCACGCGTACGCGATCATCTGCCCATCGGGGTGCCAGGCCGGGTTGCTTGCCTCGCCCTCGCCCGGTGTGAGCCGTTCGACGGCTGCCCCGTCCATATTCATGCGGTAGATCTGCTGCGGTCCCGAACGGCCGGATACAAAAACCATGTCCCGTCCGGTCTTCGGGTTTACTTTGGGTTCCACTTCGATGGCGCGCACGGAGGAGATTCGCCGGAAATCCGTGCCGTTCACGTTGGCGATGAAGATCTGCGGATCACGGCCCGCGGCAGTAGAGGAGTAAACGATCTGCTTGCCGTCCGGCGTGAAGTCTGGAGTGGCGTTCATCGAAGCGCGCTGGTTATAGAAGGGCAGCGGCCTGCCCTCCGAAGTAAACACAAATATACCAGGATTACCCTTTGCGTAGCTAGTAAACGCGATTTTGTCTCCTTCGGGGGATACCGCCGGCTGGAGACTGAGAGCATTGTAGCGGGTAATCTGACGCTGGTTGGATCCGTCGGCGTCCATAGCCCAGATCTCTTTGTTACCGGTCCGGTTGGAGACGAAGTAAATCCGGCTGTTCAACAGCGATTGACCTCCGAACTGCTGAATAATGTCGGCCGCGAACTGACGGGCCGCCTGGCGGGCGCCGTTCTCGTCCAGGGATCCAAAATACCGCTTGCCGAAGATTTGGGAGGCAGCCGGATTTTCTCGGTTCACGTTGAGCAGCCAGCCATAGAACACCAGTACGTCGTTCTGCTCGGCGGCATAGCCGATGGCCAGGTAGTTGGCATTAGTGGGCGGACCAGACCAGTCCTGGAGCCAATATCCGCCGCCTGTGGTCGGGGCCGCCGGCGCCCTGCCGCCCCGTCGCACGGGGGGCGGCGCCGCGGGTTCCCGGAACTCGGAGAGCTGCTGCGGCACTTTCACCGGCATCATGCTCTTCGAGACCATTTTGAACAGCCCCGAGGCTTCCACGTCCGCGAAGACCGTGCTATTAAAGGTTCCCATCAGGGCGGCTGCGCGCCCGGAGCCGTTATAGTCCGGGATCGCAATGGCCGGCCGCGCACCGGCCGTCAGTTTCACCTGCAGATCCACATCCTGCGCTGCCAGCATCAAAAGCAGGCCGAAAAGTCCGATTCCGATCCAAATGATCCGTTTCATGTCAGCTATCGACTCAATTGAAACTCAAACTCGATATTCGCCTCGCTGCCCTCGTACTCGGCAGGCAGCGGCGGGAATGGGACCGCGTCGTAAATCGCCCGCTCCGCGGAGGAGTCGAGCAGCGGATAAGGGCTGCGCTGCACCACCCGGACGTTCTTTATGCTCCCGTTCCGCAGGATGGTAAAGAGCACGATTACCGGGGGAGCCGTGCGAATGCGCGGGTCCACGTCGCCCGTATTCCATTTCCGCGCCACGGAATCCCGCAGGATCGCCGCGTAGTTCCCGAAACGCCTCCCGAAGGGGGAGCCTTTCCCGACGCCCACACCTCCGGACCCCGTCTGCCCCACCATCGGGGAGACCAATCCCGGCCCGGCCGCGTTGTGCATCTGGTTGGGCAGATCGCGCTGCTGCGCCCGCCACTTGTCGGCACTGGTGCTCTGGGGCGCGGGACGCTTCTGCGCGTTCTTGCTGGGCAGGGGGATGGCGTCGGGCTCGGCAACAGGCGCCTTCTTCTGCGCCTTGGCGGCAGGGGGCGGCGCCGGCACCATAGACTCCGTGTCGTTCGCCAGCGGGTTCACCTGCCCTGCCCGGCCCGGCAGGGGAATTTTGTTAACCACGTTCACCGACATTGACCCTGGCCCGCCCGAGTTAAGGTCGCCCCAAGGCTCGCGCTTGTTCAGGTTCGTGATCAGGGGGGTGGCGATTACCGCCGCCGCCACCGCTACGTGCAGGGTGAGAGAACCGAGCAGCGGTTTGCGCAGCGACTCCCGCTCGTCCAGGATGTCCAGGCGCGCGGGCATGCTACTTCCTCGCCTTGTCGGCAAAATCTTCCGGTTGCGTGACCACGTTGACGGCGATGGGAGGCTTGGCGAAACCCAGCTCGTTCATCACCTGCGCGACGTTCTCCCAGGGCGTTTCCTTATCCGCCCGGACGTAAACCTGGCGGCCCTTGCCGAAGCGCTTCTCCAGGTCGCCCACCAGTTCGTTGATATTCACCGGCTTCTCGTTGAGGAACAGGCGCGCGTCCTTGGTCACGTTGACCACCGGGAGTTCCTCGGCGCTCTCCTTCACGTTGCGCACCTTAGGGACTTCCACCTCCACGCCGAACTCCATCACGTGCGCGGTGAGCATGAAGATCACCAGCACCACCAGCACGATATCGACGAAGGGAATGACGTTGATGTCGGCCATGGCGGCCATCGGACCGCGCCGTCCGCGCCGTCCCCCGCCATTACCGTTGCCGCTGAATGAGAACGCCACCGCTAGTCTCCGAAGCTCCGCTCGGTCATGTTCATGAACTCGAGCGAAAAGTCGTCCATGCGGGTTCCCAGTTCCCGGATGAGATGCCCGAAATGGTTATAGAAAATTGCTGCGGGAATAGCCGCGAGCAGGCCGACGGCGGTAGCGATCAACGCTTCGCCAATGCCGGGACCTACGGCGCGCAGGCTGGAACTGCCGGCTTGGGAGATCTCGAAGAATGCGCGGATGATGCCCAGTACCGTCCCGAACAGCCCGATGAACGGGCTCACCGAGGCGGTGGTGGCCAGCCAGGGCATACTCCGCTCGAGTTTGGTGAGTTCCTCGCTGATGCCGAGTTGCAGGGAGCGCTCAAGCGCGACCTTGTTCTCGACCTGCCCACGCCGCTTCACCTGCCGGGCGACTTCCTCATACCCGAAATCGAAAACCGCGACCAGGGGCGCCGGGCGGTACTGTTCACTCGCCACCATGACGGCGTCGAGCGCGGGCGCCTTCCGGAACGCCCTCAGGAAACGCGCATCGGCTTTGCGCGCATCCCGCAGGACCCGCCATTTCGAAAGAATAATGGTCCACGAGTAAACCGAAAACATCAGCAGAATGGCGAGAACACTCATGAGCAAAGGTCCGCCATGGGTGACCATTTCCCAGATGTTCATTTGGAAGAGGGATGCAACGGGCGCTGTGAGTATCAACTCAACTCCTAAGCTCAAATCTATCATAACGACGCGCGCGGAGAGACAAAAGACGGACTCGCCAAGCGCGCTGTTCGCGCGGGCGGCAAGCACCGGCCGCCGCTCTCGAAATCACAGGGACACGCCGGGCCTGGGATCCTCGAGTGGTGTGCTGGACTCCATTCTAACGCGCGAAGCGGAAAAGCGCGCGGTTTTCAGTAGTCCTGCGGCAGGCTCTGGATTTGCTCCAGGGTGAACACCGGCCCTTCTTTGCAGACGTAAACCGGTCCCGCGTTGCAGCGTCCGCACTTCCCTACCCCGCACTTCATCTTGTTCTCGAGACTGGTATAAATGGAGGACGGCGACACCCCCATGCGGTCAAGTACCGGCAGGGTGTTCTTGATCATGATCGGGGGGCCGATCACCAGCGCCACCGAATCCGCCGCCGGAAGTTGCGCGCGCTCGAAGACCGTGGGGACGAAGCCGATCTCGCCCTTCCAGTCCGGCGTTTCGCCGCCCGGATCGACGCAGCGGATCACCCGCACACGGTCCCGCGCGGCCCATTCATCGAGTTCGTCGACGAAGACCAGATCCGCCACCGTGCGGGCTCCGTAAACCACGGTGATGTCACCGTAGTTAGCCCGGTTTTCGAGGGCGTACCAGATGGCGCACCGGATGGGCGGCATGGCTATGCCCCCGCCAAGGAAGATCAGGTTCTTCCCCTCCCACTCGTCCATAGGGTAGAAGTTGCCGTAGGGGCCGCGAAACCCGATCACCTCGCCCTCTTCCACGTTCCAGAGCGCCTCGGTGACGCGACCCACGCGGCGGAAGCAGAACTCGATGCGGTCCGTCCAGTTGGAACTGGAGCAGATGTTGAAGACCGATTCCCCGTAGCCGAAGGCCGAGAAGATGCCGAACTGGCCCACCCGGAAGCGGAAGCCGCGCGCGCGCTCCGGATCCAGGAAGCGCAGCCGCACGGATTTCACGTCGGAGGTCTGTTGCCGGATCCCGGTCACCTCCATGAGATCGGGCTTATAGATGTTTTCCGTCATCGATGTCGCTGATCACCGGCAGCACACCGAGGCCAGCGGGACAGTTGCGCCCGCAGTTCCCGCACCCGGTGCAGAGAATTTCCCCGAATTTCGCGGGGTACATATGAAATTTGTGGTAGATGCGCTGGCGCTGCCGCGCGCCTTGGTTGCTCCGCGGATTGTGCCCGGAGGTGTGCAGGGTAAACATCCCGGCCTGGCAGCTATCCCAGTTGCGGACCCGATGTCCACTGCCGTTGGCGCCCTCGTCGGCAATGTCGAAGCAATGGCACGTCGGGCATGTGTAGGCGCAGGCGCCGCAGCCCAGACAGGGGAGCGCGTGCGCGGCCCAGAAGGGATCGTCGAAGTGCGCGGCGGCGAACGCGCCTATCCGCGCGGCGTCAAACCGCGGGGCTGGTGCAGCGGCGGATCTGCCCTCCCGGTCCGAGGCCTGGGTCCTGTCGGCGAACAGCGCCCGGCCCTTATCGGACAGGCAGCGCACCTCATAGGCGCCCTCCCCGGCATCGAGCAGCAGCACGTCGGAGCCGCACGTGGAATCCGGCGCCAGGCCCACGGACGAGCAGAAGCACTCCTCGTCGGACTCCGCGCAGGCGAAGGTCACCACCGTGGTGGCCTCGCGACGTGCAAGGTAAAAGCGGTCCGGGAAGTCCCAGTTGAAGATGTGGTCGAGGATGGGCAGCGCCGCGGCATCGCACGGCCGGGCGGCAAACACCACCTGGGGGACGGCGCCGTCTTCCCCATCGAACAACTCCACGCCCGTATTGGTCACATGGTAGCGGTAAAGCTTTTCGTGGCGCGGGAAGAAGAATTCCTTGATACTGTTGGCCGGGCGGCAGGGTTCGAGCAGCAGTTCCGAAGCTGCCGAAACCGGCGCGTACGAAATGAGGTCCGGCTTCACCCGGCACGGCCCCGCCACATACGTTCCCTTTGCCAGCCAGGCGGCCGCCAGTTCCTGGAGCGCGCTCTTGGCGATGATCTGACTCATCGGATGAAGCCCTCCTGGTCGGAAGTGGCGTAGCTGCCGATTACCAGCTCAGCCGCCGGATCCATGCCGGCCCGGTAGCCGAACTGGTCCTCCGCGGCCTTCGCCACCGCCATGTTGAGCAGTCGCAAGTCAATGCCCGCCGGACAGGCCCGGGTGCACTCATCACACCCCACGCAGCGGCCCGCGAGGTGGAAGGCCCGGGTGATGTGCCAGGCGAAATTGTCCTCCCGGGTTGCCGAGGTCCGGATGGTTACCGGCCGGTTCTTGTCCGCCACGCATCGCTCGCAGAAGCACATGGGGCACGACTGCCGGCAGGCATAGCACTTGACGCAGCGGTCGAACTCCCGCGCCCAGTAGTCCATGCGCTCGGGGGGCGATTTCCGCATGAAGGCTTCGAGTTCCTGGTAGCGGCCGTCACCATTAGAGGCCGCGGCGGCACTCCCGATCACCTGGTCCGCGAAACGGGGCTGGTGCACGTCGCAGGTTTCGCACTTGGGCTCACCCATGCCGTCGCAGGCCATCCCGATCACGTGCAGGCCGGCGCGCTCCACCTGGCTTTCCTTTTCGAGCACCACGAGTGCGCGCTCATCGCAGCCCTTCACCACCACCGCGGCCTTGCCCAGCGCCCGCACTTCCTTGCGCTTGAGGTACGCGGTGAGGTTGCCCGTGCAGCCCGTGTTCCACACCAGCCGGCCGGCATCCTCGGGTTTGGTGATGAAGACAGGGCCGCGGCTGCCGTGTCCGATGACGACCTGGACGGCTGCGGAGCTGAGCAGGTCTCGAGCGGCTTGGCGAAGTTTGTCCTCGCCGGGTAAGGG
>DATMYF010000130.1:0-28177 GCA_035561075.1 Bryobacteraceae bacterium | reverse complement strand
TTTGTAGAGCGTGGGTCGTGAGTGTGGAAGCCGCTGAAGACGTAGGCTGAAATGGCGAGCAGGACGAGCGCGAGGACCCCGCATACTATGCGGGTTCGCCGTTGCGACCTGACCCAGCTCGTCATGCTTTTTTGTAGCAATTACGGTAGCATGAGGCCGGGTTATCCGCAAAGGCTGGCGGAATACGGGTAGCACGGCAGCCGTTCGAGACGGCTGCCGTTTGGATCTCTTACTGCCTCGGACCGCGGCGCATCGTCCCCGGACCCATGCCCGGCATGCCAGTACCCATGCCGCCCATCCCCGGACCCATCATGCCGCCCCCGCCGAAATTATCCCAGCGCTCGCGCTGCTCCAGCGTCAGAATGCTATAGAGTTGGGCGGACGCCTTGGCGTGGATGGCCCGCATCTGCCCCATCAGTCGGCCCAGTTCGGCCGCGCTGGTGTCAATTGTGGCCACATTATTGGCCTTAACTGCCTCTCTAAGCGCTGTTTCGGCCGCTTGCATGGGCTCCCGCAAGGTGGCGGACTGCTGGGACGCCGTGGCGAAAAAGGCCTTGGCCTGCTCTTTCTGCGCATCGGTCAGGTTGAGCATTCTGGTCATCCGATCGAGGCGCATCTGTTCCATTTGTTCCGCGGTGGGCGGGGTGCGCTGGCCGGCCGGCCCGGCTCCGCGGCCCTGGGCAGCAAGCATGCCTGCGGACATTGCCGCCAAAGCCGCCAGAAGTGCGAGTTTCTGTTTCATCGCCGTAAACTACCTCCACTGTACTGAACGTTTCGGGGCGGTGTTCGGTTATCCCCTGGAGGTTAAATCCAGGCTAAACCTGCTTAACTGTCCGTTAACAATCGCTTACCCAACGAACTTGTATCCAAACCCATATACCGTCAGGATGTGGCAGGGCTCCTTGGGGTTGGCCTCGAGTTTCTGGCGCAACCATGTGACGTGGACGTCCACGGTGCGGGTGGAAGGGATGGCCGCGTAGCCCCACACTTCATGCAACAGCCGCTCGCGCGAGAGGACTTCGCCACGGTTGCGTATGAAATATGTCAGGAGCTGGAATTCGCGTGCCGAAAGCGGCACGGGTTTGCCGTCCCGCAGGGCTTCCGCGCCGCGCACGTCCACCCGCACGTCTCCGAACTCGTAGATTGCGTCCGGAGCGGTCGTGCTTCTAGGTGCGCGCCGCAGCAGGGCCTCGACGCGGGCCAGGAGTTCGAGCATATCGAAGGGCTTGGTGACGTAATCGTCGGCCCCGATTTTCAACCCAAGCACCTTGTCGATGGTCTGGTTTCGTGCTGTGAGCATCAGGATGGGCACGGTGACGCCGCGCTGGCGGAGGTCGCGGCAGACGTCGAGCCCGCTCTTGCGGGGCAGCGCGATATCCAGGATTACGAGTTCAAATGCGCCGGAGGCGGCACGCTCGACGGCGGTAACGCCATCGCCGGCGGCTTCGACGGCATAGCCCTCGTTCGTCAAGCGGTCGGTGAGGGTAAGGACCAGCCCCGGTTCGTCCTCAACCAATAAGATGTTGGCGTTCACGCGCGCACCTGCCTTGCCGCCGGGATGTGCAGAGTGAAGGCGCTGCCCTCGCCCGGCACGCTCTTCACGGTCACCGTGCCCCCATGGTCCTGAATGATGTGCTTCACCAGGCTCAACCCCAAACCAGTGCCGTGGGTTCGGGAGGCTACGGCCTGGCGCCCGCGGTAGAACGGCTCGAAGATGCGCGCCAGATCGGCGGGGTCGATACCTTGGCCGCGATCCGCCACGGTGATCTCGACACCCGCATGGCGCTCGGCGCTGGTGTGCGCCACGATCTCGATGCGGCCGCCGTCTTTGCCGTATTTGATGGCATTGGCGAGCAGGTTGCGGAGGCACATCGTGAGGGCCCCGGCGTCGCCCGTGACCGGGGGCAGGTCCGACGCAATCTTCTCGGCGATTTCGATGCCGCTTTCCTTAACTTCCGAGCGGCAGGCCTCGGCTGCCTGGCGGATCACCTCCCGGACATCGAGCGGGCGGAAGTCATAGCGCCGGCGCTGGTACTGCAGGCTGGCGTAATCGAGGGTTTGCCGCACCATTTCGGAGAGGCCGCGGCTTTCGCTGCGGATGAGGTCGCCGTACTTGCCCACCTGCTGGCGGCCTTCCACCAAGCCGTCGGCGAGATTATCGGCGGCCGAGCGGATCACGGCGAGGGGTGTCAGGAGGTCGTGAGACACCCCTGCCACGAATTCCATTTGCAGGCGCGCCAGATTCTGGGCCCGGCGCGTCGAGACCACGATGGTAGCCATTGTGGCCGCGAGCAGCAGCAGAATGCCGAAACTGATGGCCAGGTTCCGTTGCCGCACCGCGGCCACCGCGGATTCGAGCGAGCCGGTGGGATGCCGGACAAAGACGCGCCACTCGCCCGCCGTAGGAGGGAAGCCGCGCCAGCCGCCGCCGCGCCGGAGCCCGGGCCGCCTCTCGCGACCGGGAGAGGGGGGCAGCAGAAAGGGGGGCGTTTCGCGAGCTTCTTCCGGTCTGAGTGCGAAGATGGCGGCCGTAGCGTCTTGGGGAGAGAAGGTGGGAATCGGGATTTCCGGGTGCGACGTGTAGATTACGTTTTGGGGATTCCGGACGCTGGTCACCGCGACATGGTAGAAATCGCCGAAGTACCTGCGGGTGAGGGTTGGCAGAAGCTGGTTCCGAATATAATCCAGGTCGAGTTCCACTACCAGGCAGCCAACCACGCGGAACTCTCGGGGGCGGCCTTCGGGTGGCGGTCCGCGAAAGGGCAATTCCGGCAGCCAGAGCAGGAGCGCCGGGATCTCTTCGGCGGCGACCCAGGCCAGCGGCGGGCGGCCGCGGCCCATGCGTTCTCCGGCGGAATCGCGCGCGTGGGAGCGGAGCGTTTCCGCGAGCGCGTCGAAGCGGGGCTGCCACTCCACCGGTTCGAAGTGGCCGGCAGCCGGATTGGAATGCAGCAGACGGGGCGATCCGCCGTGGGCGTCCACGGCATAGACAGCGCGAACCAGAGCCCTGTGGGGAGCGCCTTTGAGCCAGCCGGCGTGCTGCTGGGCGAAGGCGTCCCATTTGGCGTCGATGAGGGGCGGGGGAAGCTGAAACGCCATGGCCGCGCGGGTCAACTCGCCGTCGAACTCGCGGGCGAAGTTGGCGCTGGCCACCCGCACATTGGCCTGCATGCGCTCGCGTTCAGCCTCGCTCAACTGGCCGATCCAGCGGTACTGCAGCAGAGCCAGGAGGGGCAGCAGTGCCAGCAGGACGGCCGTCAAACCGAACGACAGCATCGAGCTGTTCAGGCGCAACCGCATCCGTCCTTATTGTAAGGCGGCTTCGGGCCTTGCTTACGTCTTTGGCTCGGAAACGGGCCGCAGGATCGCCGCGACGACGGCTCCGGCCACCGCCATGCCGGCCAGCGTGAGGTACACCTCGTTGTATATTGCCCTACCCCGGAACCGCGAAGCCGCATACGCCCCAGGCGGTGAACCGCAGCCCGTAGTTGGCGCCCGCGTGCTCGCGGCAGGAGGGCGGGCGGCTTCGGGCCTTCTTACGTCTTTGGCTCGGAAACGGGCCGCAGGACCGCCGCGGCGACGGCTCTGGCTGCGGCCATGCCGGCCAGCGTGAGGTACACCTCGTTGCCCGTAGTTGGGGCGCCCACGTGCTCGTGGGAGGAGGGCGGGCGGCTTCGGGCGTTGCTTACGTCTTTGGCTCGGAAACGGGCCGCAGGACCGTCGCGACGACGGCTCCGGCGACCGCCTGCCGGCCAGCGTGAGGTACACCTCGTTGTATCCCGCGGCCAGATTGCCCTACCCCGGAACCGCGAAGCCGCATACGCCCCAGGCGGTGAACCGCAGCCCGTAGTTGGCGCCCGCGTGCTCGCGGCAGGAGGGCGGGCGGCTTCGGGCCTTGCTTAGGTCTTTGGCTCGGAAACGGGCCGCAGGACCGCCGCGAGGACGGCTCCGGCCACCGCTATGCCGGCCAGCGTGAGGTACACCTCGTTGTATATTGCCCTACCCCGGAACCGCGAAGCCGCATACGCCCCAGGCGGTGAACAGCAGCCCGTAGTTGGGGCGCCCACCTGCTCGCGGCAGGAGGGCGGGCGGCTTCGGGCCTTGCTTACGTCTTTGGCTCGGAAACGGGCCGCAGGACCGCCGCGACGACGGCTCCGGCGACCGCCATGCCGGCCAGCGTGAGGTACACCTCGTTGTATCCCGCGGCCAGATTGCCGGCGGCGCTGGCACGATCGGTGACGCCAGCGAAATATCCCGGAACCACGAAGCCGCATACGCCCCAGGCGGTGAACAGCAGCCCGTAGTTGGCGCCCACGTGCTTGGGTCCGTAGTAATCCGCGGTGACGGAGGGCATCAGGGCGAGGTATCCGCCATAGGCGAAGGCCGCCAGGCAGAGGCCGGCCAGCACCGGCCAGAAGCCCGCGGCCTGTCGGAGGAAAACGAAGCACGCAAGGGCCGAGACGAGGCACATGAGGACCAGGGTGTTGCGGCGGCCCATGCGGTCACTGACGCTACCCCACGCCAGCCGTCCCAGGCCGTTGAAGATGGCCATAATCCCAAGTGCCACCCCTGCCGACATCACTGCCGACGTGCGGGCCATGTCGCGGATGAGCGGGGTGGCCTCCCCGATGGCCGTCAGCCCTACCGAGGTTCCCAGAAAATACAGTACCCAAAGGGCGTAGAACTGCCAGGAGCCCAGCATGCGGCGCGGCGGCACGTCTACGCGGGTCATCCCGGAACCCGCGCCCGGGGACCACCCGGGCGGTCGCCAGCCCGCCGGGGGAGTGCGGTAAAACTGCGCCGCCCCTACCACCCCGAGGAAGCTGATGGCTGCCAGCACCAGGAAGGTGCGGGGCAGCGTCACGGCGAAGCGCGCCGGGTCCGCGCCGATGAGGGCCTCAAGCAGCGGGGCGAATACCAGCGGCCCCACCCCGAACCCCATCACCGCCAGCCCCACGATCATGCCGCGCTTATCGGGATACCATTTGACGCACATGGCGATGGGGGTGACATAGGCGAACCCCACTCCCAGGCCCGCCAGGCAGCCGTAGGCCAGCACCAGCCCGCCGGGGCTCGACCCGATGAGCGCGGCCAACACCCAGCCGAGGGCCAACAGTACGCCGCCGGCGCTTGCGACAAGGCGCGGGCCTTTGCGGTCCTGCCAGAAGCCGCCCGCGATCATTCCCGCGGCGAACACCAGCAGGGAATACCGGTAGGGCGCGATTGTCTGCGCCCGGGACCATCCGTAGGCCTGTTCGAGCGGTCCACGGAAGACGGACCAGGCATAGATGACCCCCAGCAACACCTGCATGCATACCGCGGCAACAGCGTATCGCGCGCGGGAAACGGCGGGAACGATCCCCTCTGTGACCATGCCACATTCTAAACGATCGGGCACAGGGGTTGGTGGTTCGAATCACGGTTGGCGGACCCTAACTAAAGTTAGTACTGCGGACGTTATCCAAAAAGAGAGCTATTTCAGCCTATTCCTAGTGTCTCTAATGCAGTAGGATCCGAATCCGGTCATGACTACTGCTGCACCGAAAGGAGGTGGACGTGGGCTGCCAATACTGCGGTAACGAAATCCTGCCGATCCGGCGCCTCCAGGACGCCGATTTCTGCAGCCCTGCCCACCGGCAGCTATATTACGACCGGCTGCGCGGTGCCTTGAACCGCCTCACGGAACCCGAGCCGCCGCCAAGCCGCGCGAGTGCGCTCCTCTACGACATGGTTCCCGCCGACTGCGGGCGCAAGTTGACGGATGGCGGCTTGGTCTTGCGCAGTGACGCGCCGCCCCCCTGCCTTCCAACGGTGGGGCCGCTGGCGATCCGGGTGCTCGTCCATGCTACTTTTGCGCCGTCCCAGGAACCGGTACCGCACGCCCCACCGCCCGTGTACCCGCGAAAAGTGCGGGCTAAGGGGTCCTTCATCACGCCGGATTCCTTGCAGAGTTTGAATGCGCCGCTAGCGGAGATCCACGCCGGGCCAGGATTCGCCACGGCCCGGGCGATAGGTCCGAAGGCCGTGTCCGGACGGCCGCCCGAGATCGCCGCGACCGCGGTTTTCGCGTTTCGGCCTCCGCGGCTGGTGCTGGGTGGTGTTCCGGATGTGCTGCCCGCGTGGGCAGGAGCCGGCGGCGCGGTGACCACCTTACAACCACCGGTGAGCGTTCGTTGTGCGGCCGATGCGCACACAGCCGCGGCGGCGGTGCCGGCGTGCGAGACATTTTTCCGGCCGCGTGTAGAAGCCGCACATCCGCCGGCCATGGTTCGGGCGCTTCCCGCCGTTGCTACGCGCGGTTGCGTGGGTGCTATCCGGCTTCCCGCCCTGCCGGCTGTTGTAGCAGCCGATCATGCACCCGGCCTCTCGCGTCGGAGTATGCCCGCCGCCCCGGAAGACAAGTTGCCCCTCGAAGTGCCGGGGCAGTGCACACCCAAACGGTATTCCACAGCTTTCGCCATGTACCGAATGCAAACCGCGGCACCTGCGGCCGGCAGACCATCGCCGGCTAACCCCGTTCCTGTGGGGCCCTCTCCCGCCGAGTTACCTGGATTGCCGCCGGAGCTTGGGCTGGCCAAAGTCTCCTCCCCAATGCCGCGCGGGGTACCGGGTATGGCGACCTTTGCCAGCCAGGCGCCGGCCGCTGTCCCGGGTGCTGCCCGGGAGCGTTCGTTCAAGCCGGTGCTCTGGTCCGGGCCGGGGCGAACAACGCTACCCCAGGATCCCGGGGGACACGGCATCCCGATCATGACCGCTACGGGTCAACCGGCCCGGCTGGCGCTATTCTGGCGGAACGCACCTACCGAACTTGCCCGTCACGACGGCTTTCTGGCGGCGGAGCTCGATTTCCACCTGCCACGTTTCACGGTGCTTCCGGTGCTGGAGGCCCTGCAGGTGCCGGTGACGGCTGAAACGCCGAATCGTCGCGCCTGGGTGGCCAAGATGGCGAGGCGCAACGCCGTCAAGTGGCGGCGGCGCAATGTTTTGATCCAGAAGGGCCTGGCGATTGCCGCCAGCATCCTGGCGGCAGTGGCGCTATGGTCGGGCGGCGGCGCCGCGGCTGTAGGAAGGGCCATGGGCAGCCAGCGGTGGATTCGGCAGGTGGTGGCGAGCCGCGCCAGCGTGGAGCATAATGAGAACTTCAAGGGCGGCATGAAGGCCTGGACCGGAGCGGGAGAAGGCTGGGCGCGAACCTGGGCTTACGACCAGGAGGGCTACATCCGGCCGGGCGATTTCGCGCTGTACCGCCCCTCCATGGCGCATCCCGACTACCGGCTGGAGATGCTTGCGCAAATCGAGCGCAACAGCCTGGCTTGGGGTGTGCGGGCACATGATCGCAGCAACTACTACGCGGTGAAGCTCAGCATTACCAAGCCGGGGCCACGGCCTTTGGTGTCGCTGGTCCGCTACGCGGTTATGGGGGGCAGGCACAGGGAGTCGGTTTCCGTGCCGGTGCGAGTCACACTACAGAAAGATACGCCTTACCACGTGGTGATGGATGTGAACGGCAGGAACTATTCCGCATCCATCGACGGGCAGCAGGTGGATACCTGGACTGACGACACTCATACTTCCGGAGGCATAGCCCTGTTCAGCGACGCAGGTGACCGGGCGCGGCTGTACTGGGTGAAGGTCACCAGCAACGACGACCTGCTTGGCCGGTTCTGTTCGATGCTGGCGGGCGATGCGCCGGACGATCGAGACAGCGCCTGCAATGCGCCGAAACCGCGGAGGATGCCAGCGCGCTTCTCCCTGGTTCCCGCGACCATTGTCGGGCCGGGTTGGGGAGACTGATTGATATGCGGCAGGAGACAGTGACACTGACCCCCGGAACGACCATAGCGGGCGGACCCGTCGAGCCGCCCGACGGCCCGCGGGCACTCGGCGAGCAGAGGCTCGGAGACCGCGCGACGAAGGCCCTTTCGACGGCCGTGACGCTCCACCTGGAGGGCGATCTCGAAAAAGCCGTCCACGTATTAAAGGGCGCCATCGAGGCGGGTTCGCGCGAACCGGCACTGTATTCCGCGCTGGGCCGCATCCACTACGAAATCCAGGATTACGAGTCCGCCGCAACGGTGTATACGCAACTGGCCGGACTACATCCCACGCACCAGACGGCGCACTTCAACCTGGCCGTCTGCCTGGGCAATCTGGGCCGGTGGGAGCAGGCTTCGGTATCCTTTCAACGCGCCTTCGACCTGGACCGCAACTCGTCGGAAGCCATGCTGGGGCTGGGCATCTGCCTGCTGCACCTGGACCGCCCGGCGGAGGCACTGGCGGCATTCAATCGATTTCTAGTGCGCTACAACGACCACGAAAACGGGCTATTCGGCAAAGCGGTGGCACTCCAGCAGGCCGGCCGACTGGAGGAGGCCTCGGAACTCTACGGCAGGGTGCTCGCCACGAACCCGGAATCCGCCGAGGCGCTCTCGAATCTGGTAAGCCTGTGCCTGGCAGCCAAGGATTTCGCCGCCGCGCGCCGGCATGCCGAGGCGCTGCTGGCGCTGCAACCGGCCTCTGTCAGCGCGATGGAGGCGCTGGCTTCGTCCGCCTTTGCCGCGGGAGACTACGCGGTAGCCGTGCAGCAGTGCCGCGGACTCGCGGACATCGCGCCGGAGCGGTACGAGCACTGGTTCAACCTGGGGGTGGGCTACCAGAAGATGGGCAGCCTCGACAAGGCCGCCCACGCTTATTCGCAAGCGGCCGCGATCCGGCCGGATTCGCTCGACGCGCAGCTCAACCTGGGCGCCGTCCACCATGAATTGACCGACTTGGCTGCCGCCCGGAAGTGCTACGAGCGCACCCTGGAGATCGACCCGAATCAGGACGGGGTACGCTGGAACCTGGCTCTCATCCTCGAACAGCAAGGCGAGCAGACGCTTGCCGAATCCATTTACGCGGCATTACCGGAAAGCTCCGCGGAATGGATTAACGCGCGTTTCCGCCTGGGCTATATGCGTTTGCGCCGGAACGATTTCGCCGGAGCCGTGGAGGCGTTCGAAGGGTGTCTCAAGAAGCGGCCGGACTGGCCCGAAGCCTGCCTGAACACGGGGATCGCGTACGCTAAGGCAGGTGATTTAGACGGAGCCAAGAGCTGCTTCGAGCGACTTCTTCAAATGCGGCCGGATTCCACGGACGCGCTGCGCGGGCTCGCCGTGTTGGCGCTGGAGAAGGAAGACTATGACGCCGCCCATGAGTTGCATCATAAGCTCATCGGCCTGGGCGAACATGGCCCCGAACTCTTCTACAACGCAGGCCTGATCTGCCAGAAGCGCGGAGAAACGGATGAGGCCGTAGTCTACTACCAGCAAGCGGTGAAAGAGGATCCCAAGTTCGCCGACGCGCTGTTGAACCTTGGGCACGTCCTGCTGGCCACAGGGCAGGAAGAGCAGGCGCGCTCGTGCTGGCGGAAGGCCATCAGGGAGAAACCGGAACTGGCGGCCAACTATTTCGACCCGGCACGCCGGCCGGAAGCGCGTGCCTGAAGGGCCTCAGGATGCCGGCGCCCGAGTGACTTACGCCGGGCGCCGGCGATGGCTGAAACGCCGCTAGACTTTCGGCGGCAGGTAGGGTTTGCGGTACTGTTTGGTCAGATAGGTGTTGGCTTCCCGGTCGTTCCCGAACGTTTCGGTCTTCGGGTCGAAGCGGACGTCGCGTTTGAGGTGGGTGCAGATGTTCCCCAGGTGGCAGAGCGTGGTGCTCAGGCGCCCGATCTCCACGTCCGAATTGGGCCGCTTCCGGCTCTTCATGCATTCAAGGAAGTTCTGTTCGTGCGAACCGCCGGAGTATTTCCCCGAGGGACCGGGCTTGCCGTCCTTGCTGTAGACCTTCCAACCCTGGCCGTCCACGATGAGGGTGCCTTCCGTGCCGTAGTACCCGGTGCCGGCGGCGGTGCCTTCGATGGGGTCCTGCTTGGCGAAGCTGCGCAGTTCCCAGGTAAGCAGGAGGTTCCCGTAATCGTAGGTGAGGACCTGGGTGTCGGGGACTTCCTTGGCGTCGTCCAGCCAGCAGATGTTGCTGGTGCCGGAAACGCGCGTGGGCAGGCAATTCTCGACGCCGCGCATCTTCTGGATGGCCCAGATGGCCACGTCAAGCATGTGCACGCCCTGATTGCCGAGTTCGCTGTTGCCGTAGTCCCAGAAGAAGCGCCAGGTGTAGTGGAAGCGGTTGGTATTGAAGGGACGCTTGGGCGCGGGGCCGAGCCAGCGGTCGTAGTCCACTCCGGCCGGGGGTGTGCTATCCGCCGGGCGGCCAATGCTCTCGCGAACCTGGCACATCCAGGCCTTGATCATGCAGACCTTGCCGAGTTTGCCGGAGGCCACGTAGTCGGTGGCTTCGGCGAAGTGTGCCATGCTGCGGCGCTGGGTGCCGACCTGCATCACGCGGTTGTACTTGCGGGCGGCCTGGCGCAGGAGGTGGCCCTCCTGGATGGTCTGGGAAAGCGGCTTTTCGATGTAGACGTCCTTGCCGGCCTGGCATGCCTCGATGCCCATGATGGTGTGCCAGTGGTCGGGGGTGGAGATGATGACGGCATCGATGTCCTTGTCCTCGAGCACGCGGCGGTAGTCATCGGCCGGAGCGGGATCCTTGCCCTGGGCTTTGGCGATCTCGGGGCCGATCTTGGCGATCACGGCGGGGTCGAGGTCGCACAGGGTTTTGATGAAACCGCCGGCTTTGATGGTGCGCGCGGCCACGCCGCGGCCCTGGTTGTGTGCGCCGATGAGGGCCAGGTTGATGCGGTCATTGGCCCCTATGGCGCGGGGGTTGAGGTTGAGGAAAGTCCCGGCCGCGCCTACGCCGGCCGCCTTAATGAAGGTCCTGCGGTTCTCGTCCATAGCTGTCCGCGAGTGTAGCATGGTACGGCCGCCGCTCAGACGCCCGGGCGGACGCGCGGGCCAACGCGGCTCATGTCGATGGGACGGAAGCCCATCTTCAGCGCCGGCGAATTGGGGCGCAGGGTGAAGTCGTAGGCCGGTGCGTTGACGAAGAGCGGGTCCGCCACGGCGGATTGGGTGTCCTGGTCGCCGGCGCGCCACTCGGCGAAGGTCTTCCCGGCGAACTGGACGGTTGAACCGCGCGCGTCCCAATAGATGTTGCGGTTCATGCGGAACTGCCCTCCCGTCCAGTTGCTGCCCAGCAACTTGCCCTGGTTGAAATAGACAATGTTGCCTTCGAAGGTGAAGGAGACGTGCGGTTCGACGCGGGTGCGCATCAACTGGAACTCCCGGCCGAAGGCGAAGATGTTATTCCGTACCAGGTTTTCACGGCCGTAGTGCTGGTGGAAACCGGCGCTCTTGGTGCGATAGACGATGTTGTTCTCGATGAGCATGTCGCTCGAACCTTCATCCGGGTAGATACCCCAGCCGCCATAGGTGAACGACGACACGTCATGAATCAGGTTGTTGCGGATGATGGTGCCGGGCTGCTCGCCAAGCGTGTAGATGGCGCCCATGTCGCTCAGCATGCCGTTGCCTATGTGGTGCAGGTGGTTGTACTCGATGATGTTGCCTTTGGACTGGTTGGGGGTGTAGCCCCAGGTCCAGCCGGCGGAGATGGCGGTGTAGTAGAGGTCGTGGACGTGGTTGTGGGAGATGGTGTTGCGGCTGCTCTGCGCAATCCAGACGCCCACGGCGGCGGGGTAGACTGCGCCAAGGTCGTGGATATCGCTATCGGCAACGGTGTTGCCTTCGTTGCGTTCGGCCTCGGGCTGGCGCATGACGGTTTCGCCGAGCTTGATGCCGCCGCCGCCCATGTCGTAGATCTCGGTGGCGAGCACGCGGTTGTTCTTCGACCCGCGCCCGAACCAGACGGCGTAGCCGCCCATCTGGCTGAAGGAGCAACGCTCGATGGTGACGGCCTCGGCGCCGGTGGCTTCAAACGCCGCGGCGGCTTCGTTGGCCGCCTGGGTGTCGGCATAGCCCTGGGGGCCCATGGACCAGTCGGCGTGGCGGAAGTCGAGCCCGCGGAAGACCACGTTGCGCACGAAGCGGCCTTGGCCGGGCTGTCCTTCAAGGCGCACGAGGTGGATGAGGGCGGGGGAGAGCACTTCATCGCGGCTGGGGTCCTCGCCGGCCACGGGACGATAGCGCAGGGTGCCGGAAGCGGAGTTGTACTGGAACTCGCCTGCGGCGTCGAGGCCGTCGGGCGCGTTTTCGATCCAGTAGCGGGCGTGATCTTCCTTGTTCGACGGGCGCGGGTCGCCGGTGAGGGTGGCGGTGTGGGCGGCCTCGTCTACCTTCACGATGGGCATGCGAAGTTCGGACCAGGCGAGTAAGACAATGGCTTCCGCGCCGCGGCCCTCCCACGCTTTCGGGATGTCGTTGCCGCGGAAACGGAGCAGGAACGGCTTGTCCTGGGAGCTTGGGCCGTCGATGCGGTAGAAACCCTGGTTGGGGGTGCGGGCTCGCTGCGCACGGCGGCCGTTGATGAACAATTGCCGGACGGGGACGGCGGAAGGGGTGGTCCAGATAGAGCCTGTGCCTTTGGTCCAGCCGGTGATCACGCGCGCGCCGCTGAGGATGGGGCGCTCCCCGGGATAGGCCTCCCATGTGACGCTGGAGTCTTCCGGCCCCAGCACCAGCGGTTCGGCAAGCCGGTACGTGCCGCCGCGAAGTATGACAGTGACAGGTTCCGCAGCAGCCTTTGCGCGCCTGGCGCGGATTGCGTCACGTGCCGCGGCCGGCGAGGGCAGTGGCTGTTCAAGCGTGCCGGGGGCGCCGGCGCGGCCCTCGGGGGAAACATAGAGAGTGGTGGCGGCAGAAGCGGCGGCCGCGAGCGCCAGCGCAAGGACGATCCGGGGGGTCATCGAGGAACCATTATAGGGGCGGCTGCCCCGGCAATGGAATCGCGATCAGACCGTGGCTGCTTTGCGCTCGTGAATCTCCTGGAGGCTCCAGACCCTGATGGGATCCTGGCGGCGCGCGGCCACGGCATCGGCGGCCGCTCGGGCTCCGCTCATGGTGGTTATGCACGGGACGCGGTAGCCCAGGGCGCTGCGCCGTATGGCCTTCTCGTCGAAGAACGCCGGGGCGCCCATGGTGGTGTAGATGGCCAGTTGGATGGAACCGGCCTTGAGCAGGTCTACCGCGTTCGGACGGCCTTCGTTTACTTTGAAGACCGTGCGGCAGGTGAGGCCCGCCGCCCGCAGTGCCCCCGCGGTGCCGCGCGTGGCCACCAGTTGATAGCCCAGCTCCGAAAAGCGCCGGGCCACATCCACGGCTTCCGCCTTGTGGTGGTCGTTGACGCTGAAGAACACTGTGCCCTTATCGGGCAGCGGGGTGCCTGCGCTGATCTGCGCTTTGGCGAAAGCCTCCCCGAAGCTCTGCCCCACCCCCATCACCTCGCCTGTGGAGCGCATTTCCGGTCCGAGCACGGGGTCCACCCCGGGGAATTTATTGAACGGGAAGACAGGGCTCTTGACGAAGTCCTGCGGGACCGGCAGGACGCCCGAAACGCGGCCACCGGTGAGGTGCGTATAGTCGGTGAGTTTGCGGCCCAGCATCAGGCCCACTGCGATCTTCGGCAGGGGCACGCCGGTCGCCTTGCTGACGTAGGGCACCGTGCGGGAGGCCCGCGGATTCACTTCGAGTACGTACACCTGGCCGTTGCGGATGGCGTACTGCACGTTCATCAGCCCGATCACGTTCAGGGCCTTGGCCATCCGGACGGTGTAGTCCTCGATGGTCGAGAGTTGCTTCGGGGTGAGCGTCTTCGACGGCAGGACACAGGAGCTATCGCCGGAGTGCACCCCGGCCTCCTCAATGTGCTCCATGATGCCCGCCACCAGCACGTTGTCGCCGTCGGCAAGCGCATCCACGTCGACCTCGACGGCGTCTTCAAGGAAGCGGTCGATGAGCACCGGCCGGTTCTGACTGAAGCTCACGGCCTCCCGCATGTACTGCCGGATCATCTCCTCGTCGTAGGCGATCACCATGGCGCGCCCGCCGAGTACATAGCTGGGCCGCACCAGAACGGGATAGCCGATGCGCCGGGCCACGTCGCAGGCCTCTTCGACGCCGGTTGCGGTGCCGTTCTCGGGCGCCGGAATCTTCAGGTCGTCAAGCAGCTTGCCGAAGAGCTTGCGGTCCTCGGCAAGGTCAATGTTTTCGGGGTCCGTGCCGATGATCGGCACGCCGAGGCGCTTGAGCGGCAGCGCGAGGGTGAGGGGCGTCTGGCCGCCGAACTGCACGATCACGCCGTCGGGCTTTTCGGTATCGCAGATGTTGAGGACGTTTTCGAGCGTCAGGGGCTCGAAGTAGAGGCGGTCGCTGGTGTCGTAGTCGGTGGAGACGGTCTCCGGGTTGCAGTTCACCATGATCGACTCGACCTCGGCCTCCTGCAACGCGAAGGAGGCATGGCAGCAGCAGTAATCGAACTCAATGCCCTGGCCGATGCGGTTGGGGCCGCTGCCCAGGATCATGACCTTCTTGCGGTCGACGGGCTCGGCCTCGCAGGCGCTCTCGTAGCAGGAATACAGGTACGGGGTGAAGCTTTCAAACTCGGCCGCGCAGGTATCCACGCGGTTGAAGACTGCCCGGACGCCCAGGCTTTTGCGCTTGTCACGGACTGCGATCTGGTCCACGCCCCAGGACTTGGCAAGCTGAGTGTCGGAGATGCCGAAGCGCTTGGCGCAGAGCAGGTCCTCACGGGTGGCGGTTTCGA
This sequence comes from Bryobacteraceae bacterium, assembly GCA_035561075.1. Lineage (GTDB taxonomy): Bacteria > Acidobacteriota > Terriglobia > Bryobacterales > Bryobacteraceae > JAMCRM01. The sequence continues at coordinate 13,516 of DATMYF010000130.1, read as the reverse complement.
GGGTGAGGCCGGCGAGCGCGGTCTCGTAATCCACGATTTCTTTGACGTGCTGTAGGAACCAGGGGTCGATCGAGGTCATCTCCCGCACCTGCTCCACGGTCCAGCCGTTGGCGAAGGCGAAACGGATGTAGCCCAGGCGGTCGGGCGTGGGGGTGATCAGCTTCTGGGGGATGAGGGCTTTGTCGAACTTTTCGGAGCCGAACGCCTTGCCGGTTTCGAGGCTGCGCATGCCCTTGCCGAGCGCCTGCTTGAAGGTGCGCCCGATGGACATGACCTCCCCGACGGATTTCATCTGGGTGCCGAGCGTGGGGTCCGCCCCAGGAAACTTCTCAAAGGCCCACTTGGGAATTTTCACCACCACGTAATCGATGGTTGGTTCGAAGGAGGCAGGGGTCTTGCGGGTGATGTCGTTGGTGATCTCGTCGAGCCGGTAGCCCACCGCGAGCCTGGCGGCAATCTTGGCGATGGGGAAGCCGGTGGCTTTCGAGGCAAGCGCGGAGCTGCGGGAAACGCGCGGGTTCATCTCGATGATGACCATGCGGCCGGTCGCCGGATCGATGGCGAATTGCACGTTCGAGCCGCCCGTATCGACGCCGATCTCGCGGAGGCAGCGGATTGCGGCGTCGCGCATCATCTGGTACTCGCGGTCGGTGAGGGTCTGGGCCGGCGCCACCGTGATGGAATCGCCGGTGTGGATCCCCATGGGGTCGAAGTTCTCGATGGGGCAGACGATGATGACGTTATCATCGAGGTCCCGCATCACTTCGAGCTCGTATTCCTTCCACCCCAGGGCGCTTTCTTCCATCAGGACTTCGTGGACCGGGGAAAGGTCGATTCCGCGCTCGAGAATGGTGACGAGATCCTCGCGATTATAGGCAATGCCGCCGCCGGTGCCCCCGAGGGTGAAGCTGGGCCGCAGGATCGCGGGGTAGCCGATGCGCTCGACGAAAGCCAGGCCGTCTTCGACGGTGCTCACCAGTTGCGATTGCGGCGTTTCAAGGCCAATGCGCCGCATGGCGTCCTTGAACAGCAGCCGGTCTTCGGCCTTCTTAATGGCGTCGATCTTGGCGCCGATCAGCTCCACGCCATACTTCTCGAGGATGCCGGCCTCGGCCAGTTCCACGGAGAGGTTCAGAGCGGTCTGCCCGCCGACAGTGGAAAGCAGGGCGTCGGGGCGCTCGCGCCGGATGATTTCTTCCAGGTACTCGCGGGTGAGCGGCTCGACATAGGTCCGGTCGGCCAGCTCGGGGTCAGTCATGATGGTGGCGGGATTGGAGTTCACCAGCACCACTTCATAACCGTCCGCTTTCAGCGCCTTGGTGGCCTGGGTGCCGGAATAATCGAACTCGCAGGCCTGGCCGATGACGATCGGCCCCGACCCGATGATCAGGATACGGTGAATGTCGTTACGCCGGGGCATTTACTTGTTTTCCGCCATCATCTTTACAAAGTCGTCGAAGAGGTAGTGGGAATCGTGCGGGCCGGGGGCGGCCTCGGGGTGGTACTGGACGCAGAACGCCGGGTAGTTGCGGTGCCGAAAGCCTTCGAGCGTCTTGTCGTTCAGGTTGATGTGGGTGATTTCGATGTCGTTCAGGTTGAGGGACTCGGGATCCACGGCGAAACCGTGGTTATGGGAGGTGATCTCGACGCGGCCGGTCAAATGGTTGATCACCGGGTGGTTGGCGCCGCGATGCCCGAACTTCAGTTTGAAGGTGCTGCCGCCGCATGCTATCGCGAGCAACTGGTGGCCCAGGCAAATGCCGAAGATGGGCTTGCGGCCGAGAAGCTTGCTAATGTTGGCCTGCTGGGCGTGGAGCGGTTCGGGGTCGCCGGGACCGTTCGAAAGGAAGATGCCGTCCGGCTTGAGCGCCAGGGCGTCCTCGGCCGTGGTGAGGGAGGGGACCACGGTCACCCGGCAGCCCACCTGAACCAGACGCCGCAGGATGTTCTGCTTGATGCCGAAGTCGTAGGCCACTACGTGGAATTGCTGTTCGGCGGGGGGCGGCACGAGCTCAGAGGGCGAGCATGCCTGAACCGGCTTGTCCCACTCGTAGCGCTCGGTGGTGGAGACGCGGCTGGCGAGGTCCAGGCCAGCCATTCCGGGGATGGCACGGGCCTTGGCCACCAGCTTTTCGGGGTCGAGTTCGAGAGACGAGAGTACGCCCCGCATAACCCCCCGGGTGCGCAGGTGACGTACCAGCGCGCGAGTATCCAGATCCGAAATGATGGGGATGCCGTGCTTGTCGAGGAAGCGGGCGGCCTCCTCATCGGAACGCCAGTTGCTGGTCACCGGGGTGAACTCCCGAACCGCCAGTCCTTCAATATAGGGGCGCCCCGCTTCGTTATCCTCCACACTCGTCCCGTAGTTGCCGATCTGGGGGTTGGTGAGAATAACAATCTGCCCGGAATAGGAGGGATCCGTGAAGATCTCCTGATAGCCGGTTAGGGCGGTATTAAAGACTACTTCGCCGGATCGTTCCGTGCGCGCACCAAAACTCCTGCCTTCGAAGACTGTGCCATCTTCCAAGGCCAGGATAGCTGGTTCCAATACGTTGTCCCTCCGTGGTGGTTGGGATCCGTGGCTGGATCCTTCCTATTTTAGCGTATTTCGGGCGCAGTTCCGGCAGAGGTTGTCGCGGATATCGCTATCGGTGGCACGGACTCCGGGGGCGGACATCACACATCGCCGTTCCATCATGAAACCGGTGATCTCGTTCCCCTGGATTACGTGGCCGCTGGAGGCCGAGGCGCGCTTCTGGGCCCATTCGGCGGCGATACGGCCCAGGTAGATGCCCGCCTGGAGGACGTCGGGTTCGCCCTGGATTGCTACGCAACCGTATTTCGCGGCACTCTCGTTGCACGCGGCCAAGTTGAGATTCAGCAGGCGGTTGCGCAGGACGCGGTGGCCGCTGCCGAGCAGGAAAATGCCGCCGAATTTGGCGCCGTCAATGATGTTTTCGGCGATGGTAATGCCCTCCGAGCGCATGTCGGGATTCCAGTTGTTCACTACGATGCCGAAGTGGCCGTGCGGGTAGCTGTCAGCGGCGCCGCGGTTAACGCACTGATTCCGCAGGACCTCGCCGTGGTGGAAGCCGTCGAGGTCGATGCACTTGCCGTTGAGCTCTTCGAAGCGGTTGCGGAGGTAGGCGCTGCGGTCCACGTTGCCGGAGGTGTCGATGGCTACGGGGGTGGCGCCGTTTTCGACATCGACGGCGTCAAAAGGATAGCCGATCTCGCGGCCCTGGTTATCCTCCACGCGTATGCGGGTGGCGTGCCCCACCTGGATGGCGTCCCGGCCGATCCGGAAGAATCGGTTGCGGGCGATCAGGCCGTCGCGGTTGCGTGGAGCGGTGTAGCGGGAGTGCGTCCAGACGCCGTTGCCCAGGAGGTTCTCGAAAGCCGAGTCGCTCACCTCGAATCCGGCGGTGCCATCCTCTATAAGGATGCCGCCGGTGGTGTTATTGCGCCCGAGGGGGTTGCGACTACCGCTCGACCGCACGGTGACGCGCCGGATCCGCACGTCTCCGCAGCCGCTTGCGAGGATGGCGAAGCCGGCCACTTCCGTGAAAGCGACGTCTTCAATCCGCACACCGCGGGCGCCTTCTAGAAGTATGCCGTTGTGCGGGGTGAACCGGGCGAAGGTGACGTTCGAAGGCGGGAGGCCCTGGCGAGCTTCGAGAGTGGCGCGGTTGCCGTCGATGGTGAAGCCGCTGAAGCGCGCGTGGCTGCACCCCCGGCACACCAGCAGGGCGGGACCTTTGAAGCCGGGCGCGGGGCGTAGCACGGTCCGGGATCCCCGGACTTCGACCCGGCTGCCGGTGATTTCGATGGGCGCGGCGAGTTCCATTGTGCCGGGTTGCAGCCAGACGACGCGCGTCGCGGGCGCAGGGGGGAAGAGCAGCACGGCTGAGGCGGCCAGGGCCGCGGCCGCCAGGATGAACCGCACTCAGGCCACCTCCACCGTAATGCGCGGCAGCAGGCGGCGGCCGATCCGCATCACGAGTTCGTGCGGGCCGGGAGGGAGGCCTTCGGGCACGTGGAAGTTGAACTCGTAGCGCTGGGTGACCGGGTCCGTGCAGAAGGTGTCGAGGTCCCGGACGGGTGCGCCGCCGATCTCCGCGGTGAACCTCTCGGGGTGGTCGAGTTCCACAATGATGGCCTTGAAGGTGCCGCTTTGGGTGCGATGAGGCGCTAACAGGTTGATGCCGTCGGTGATGGAGCACAGTACCGGGACAGCCGGACCCGGCGGGATGAGCCGGGCGGTGCCCCGGCATAACGGCTGACCCAGCCAGCGCACCTCGACGGTCAACAGGCCGGTACGGGTGCCCTCGGGCAGGGTGGCATTCAACTGGCAGACGCCATCGCGTGTGGGGTGCCCCAGGTAGATGAGACGGCAGGGGCGGCCATCGGCCAGCACGGCGAGGTTGTTCAGGTCGCAGTCGGGCGGAAGGTGCTCGATCCACAGCGCCAGCGCGGCCATGTGGCCGGCTGAGGGCACCGCGGCCTCGCCGGTCAGGGTGTTGTTGATGTTGCGCAGGAGCGCGCGGTTCGGGTGCCAGGCGAGCGCGCGGCTCCAGCCCGCGGGGCGCTTGCGCATGATGGCCCACATGTATTGGGTACGGTCGCCTTGAAGCGCCAACAGTTGCAGGTCGTGTTCACGCGCGAAATCCATCACCTCGGCGGCGGAGATGCGCACGCCGTCCCAGGTACTGTAATGCGCGGCGGTCTGGGGCAGGCCGTTGATCTGGCAGTGCAGAATTCCGTCCTGCTTCAGCACGCGCCGCGATTCTTCGAGGTAGCGAAAAACCACCTCGCGGCTGGGGATGTGCTGGAAGACCGCGTAGGAGTAGACCAGATCGAAGGTGTCGGCGGCGAACAACGACAGTTCCGCGCCATTTGTGGCATGGACGCGCGCATTGGGTACGTCTTGAAGCTTCTGGCGTGCCAGCCGGATCATTTCGTCCGAGACGTCGACGCCTTCGACGGTGCGGAAGTGGCGGCTCATGGGCTTGAGCAGGCGACCGGGTCCGCAGCCGATCTCGAGTGCCGCATCGCGCCCGGGAAGCCGCTTCAACTCGGCTTCGAGCACCGTGACTGTGGGGGCAGCGGAGGCGAAGAACTCGTCGTCCTGCTGCTCGCGGCGGCCGAAAGCGACGTAGTAGTTGGCGTCTTCGCGGGCGCGCTCGTTCCAATCGGAGCGCATGCGGTCGAGCACGTTGGGATCTGCCATTCCTAACGGTATTCTATCTGGTAATGGCGATCAGCTTTCGCGAGATCACGGCGCCGCCGCTGGCGGGCCTCACGGCGTCGGCCCCCGCTGGGTCGGTCATAGGGATCGTGGGGGAGGACGGTTCGGGGAAGTCGCGCCTGCTGCGGATTGCGGCGGGACTGGACGCCCCGGTCTCGGGCAGCGTGGAGGCCCCGGAGTCGCGGCGGCTGACGTGTGCGGGCGAGGCGCTCGACTTCTCGCCTGTGGAACTGCTGCTGCTCGACGATGCCCTGGCAGGCCACGACCTGCTGGTGCGGGAGCGTGCCGCCGTGGCTCTGGACGGCCTGCGCCGGGCGGGCGCCACGGTGCTGCTGGCCTCCGGGGACGAGGAACTGCTCGCCAGGGTATCGGACGAAGTCTGGTGGCTCCACGCGGGGCGCCTGGCTGGGCGCGGAGACCCCGCCGAAACGCTGCGCGCGTGGCGTTGCCACGTAGCGAAGAGACTGCGCGAATGGGGCGAAACGGCGGTGCGGCCGTTCGAGCCGCCGGCGCGCCGTGGAGACGGGCGGGCGGAGATCGTGGCGCTTGAAACGATCGGCGAAAACGGGCTTCCGACGATCGTCTGGCGCAGCGGCGAACTTGCCGTCGTGCGGGTGAGGGTGCGTTTTCACCAAGCGGTGGAGGACCCCGTGGTGGGAATCATGATCCGCTCCCGAATCGGCATGAACGTGTACGGAACGAACACGGAATTGGAACGATTGCCGCTCGGCCCGCGGGCCGCCGGCGATACCATCGCGGTCACCTTCGCCTTCCGCGCGGAACTCTGCCCGGGCGAGTACACCATCACCGCGGCGTCCCACGACCCCGACGGTGTTTCCCATGACTGGCTGGAGGATGCGGTGGCGTTTTCGGTCACCGACAACCGGTATACCGCGGGTGTCGCGAACCTGCGGGCGACGGTTCGGATGGAGGCGTAGAACCCGCGCACGCCCGTAGCATTTTCTTCTGTGTTACTCTGAAAATTCCACGTCGTGCCGGCTTGTGTCAGCGAAGCCATCGTACTGCGAACGTATCCTCTGAAGGAAGCGGACCTCATCGTCAGCTTCCTGACCAGGGACCAGGGGAAGTTGCGGGGGGTGGCGAAACGGGCGCGGCGGCCCAAGAGCACGTTCGGGGCGGGGTTGGAGAGGCTCTCGCAGGTCAGAATGCAGTACTTCCAGAGCGAGACCAGGGAGTTGGTGAACCTGGATTCCTGCGAGCTGATTCAGTCTCAGTTCGGGCTGCTTTCCGATTACGCGGCGGGGATCGCGCTGGATTATCTCGCGGAGGTGACCGAACAGTCGCTTCCGCCCGCCGAGCCGAACGAGCGCTGGTTCCGGCTGCTCGCGGCGATACTGGATCACCTTCAGCCGGGGGGGCCGGATCGCTTGTGGCGTGCCGTCACGTACTTCACGTTCTGGGCGGTGCGTCTTTCGGGGTATCTGCCGGAAATAGACGCCTGCGCCGCGTGCGGAGCAGGGCTCGGAGAGAAGGCTTTTTTCGGCCGGGGTTGCGCGGGTTCGTTGTGTGAGCGGTGCCGGACCACCCTGGCGACGGGGAACCGGTGGGAGTTGAGCGCCCGATCGCGGGCGATTGCCGGTGAAATGCTTCGCAAGCCCATCGGGCAGTTATCGCAGCCTGAATGGCGGCAGGAGACCGCAGCGGACCTGCGGCGGTTTCTGGTGCAGCAGATCGAGGGGCATATCGAGCGACGGCTCGTTACCGTGCCCATGCTGGAGAACGCATAGGGGCGGACGTTACGCGTCCGCCTGTGTGGATGATGGATTCTTTTCAGGAAATCATTTTCAAGCTGAAGCGCTACTGGGCCGAGCGCGGTTGTATCATTCAGGAACCCTATGATGTGGAGGTGGGGGCGGGCACCATGTGTCCCGAAACCTTCCTCCGGGTGCTGGGTCCGAATCCCTACCGCGTCGCCTACGTTCAGCCCAGCCGCCGTCCCGCCGATGGACGCTACGGCGAGAACCCCAACCGCCTTTTCAAACACCAGCAGTTGCAGGTGATTCTGAAACCCTCCCCGGACGATGTCATCGAACTATACCTGGCATCGCTCGAGGCCATAGGGATCGACCTGCGGAAGCACGATATCAAGTTTGAAGAAGATAACTGGGAGTCCCCCACCCTGGGGGCCTGGGGTGTCGGATGGCAGGTGATGCTCGACGGCTTGGAGATCACCCAGTTCACCTATTTCCAGCAATGTGGCGGCATCGACCTGGACCTGGTGCCCGCGGAACTCACCTACGGGCTTGAGCGGCTGACGGCATTCCTGCAGGTGAAGGATAGCGTCTACGATATCGACTGGACGCCGGGCTTCAGCTACAGGGATGTGCGCTTCCAGGACGAGCTGCAATACTCCGTCTACAACTTCGAGATGGCTGACGTAGCCACTCTGTGGAAGCTTTTCGACCTGCACGAGGGCGAAGCCGCGCGGCTGATCGCCGCCTATCCGAAGTCCCCGGCGAAGCAGCGCTTTCCGCTGCTGCCCGCTTACGACCAGGTGCTGAAGTGCTCCAACCTGTTCAATACGCTCGATGCGCGCGGCGCGATCAGCGTCACCGAGCGGGTGGGGGTGATTCAGCGGGTTCGCAGACTGGCAGTGGGGGTGGCGCAGGCGTGGGTGGATCAGCAGAGTGCGGCAGCGGCAGAGGGGGCGGCGAAATGAGCGTGCCTTTCCTGCTGGAGATCGGGACCGAGGAGATACCGGACTGGATGATCCCCGGGGCTCTGGAGAGCTTGCGAGGATTGTTCGAGGACGTGCTGGGGAAGGCGTCCCTCGCAGCCGGGACGATTTCGCTCGACGCCACACCGCGGCGTCTGGTGCTGCGGGCAGAGGGCTTGCCCGCGCGGCAACAGGATAGCGAGGAGCGGCTGACGGGTCCGGCGAAATCGGCGCCTCCCAAGGCCGTCGAAGGCTTTGCCCGGAAGCTGGGGGTGCAGCCGGCGGACCTGGGGGTCGAAGCGACGCCGAAAGGCGAGTATTACACCTACCTCCGGAAGGTGGCCGGGAGGGCCACACGGGACATCCTGGCCGAGGCCCTGCCGGGCGTAATCCTGAAAATCAACTTCCCGAAAGCTATGTACTGGGCGGGGAAGAGCGGGCCGCGTTTCATCCGGCCGATCCGTTGGATTGTGGCGTTGTTGGGCGAAGAGGTGGTGCCGTTCGAGATCGCCGGGGTGCGCTCGGGCGCTACGACTAACGGGCACCGGCGGCTGGGCGCGGCGGGTATCCCGGTGGCTATCGCGGATTATGACGCGCGGCTGCGCCAGAACTTCGTGCTGCTCTCGGGCGCGGAGCGACGCAAGCGGATCGAGGACGGAATCGCCTCCCTGGGCGCCAACGTGAACCCCGATCCGGCGCTGCTCGAGACCCTCACGTACCTGACGGAGTACCCCACCCCCATCCTGGGCAGCTTCGATGCGGCGTTCCTGGAACTGCCGGACGAGGTGCTGGGCACCGTGATGCGCCATCACCAGCGCTACTTCTCGGTGTCGGATGGCGGGGGAAGGCTGGCGCCGCGTTTCGTCGCCGTCATGAATACCAGCGCCGACCCCGAGGGCCTGGTGCGGCGCGGGAACGAGCGCGTGCTGCGAGCGCGTTTTAACGACGCACGGTTCTTCTGGGATACGGACCAACACAAGAAACTGGCCGATCGTGTCCAGGATCTGGCCAGCGTGACGTTCCAGGCCCGGCTGGGTTCCTACCTGGAGAAGACCGAACGGGTGGTCAAGCTGGTTGGGGAACTCGGCGGCGGCGAGGATGCCAGGCGGGCAGCGTGGTTGGCCAAGGCCGACCTCACTACCGAGTTGGTGAAGGAGTTCACCGAGCTTCAGGGCGTCGTGGGTGGGCTCTATGCGCGCGCACAGGGCGAACCGGAAGCGGTGTGGCAGGCCGTCTACGACCACTACAAGCCGGAGAGCATGGAGGATGCCATTCCGCGCAACCGGGCGGGTCAACTGGTATCCATCGCGGACAAGCTCGATACCCTGCGGGGTTGTTTCGCCATCGGCCTGATCCCCACCGGCTCGCGCGATCCGTTCGCGCTGCGGCGCGCGGCGCAGGGCGTGGTGAAGACCATTGTGGAGGGCAAATTGCGGCTGCCCCTGCGGGTGCTGCTGGGGGACGATACGCAACTGGCCGAGTTTGTACTCGACCGCGTGCGCTTCTACTTCCGGGAGATCCGCGGGTTCCGCTACGACGAGGTGAATGCCGTGCTGGCTTCGGGGCACGACGACCTCGTGGACGTGGAAGCGCGGCTGTCGGCCATTCAGGCCGTCCGGCCGACGGCGGATTTCGAACCGCTGGCGGCCAGCTTCAAACGCATCCGGAACATTCTCGTGCAGGCGCAATTCGCCGGCGGCGGCCCCGTCAACGAAGCGCTGCTCGAGGAGGGACCGGAAGCGGATTTATACGCCGAATTTCAGCGGGTACGCACGGCGGCCCGCCAGACCCAGGATTACCGTTCGGCGCTGGAAACCATCGCCTCGATCCGCCCCCGGGCGGATCTGTTCTTCGACAAGGTGCTGGTTAACGCGCCCGACGAAATGATTCGCCAGAACCGGCTCACGCTGCTCGACACGCTGCTGGCGGAGTTTTCCACGATCGCGGATTTTTCCGAGATCGTCACGAATTCATAGGAGAGACCATAGATGAAGCACGTATATTCGTTTGGCAATGGTACTGCCGACGGTGACGGGAAGATGAAGGATACGCTCGGCGGCAAAGGCGCCGGGCTGGCGGAGATGTGCCGGGCAAAGCTGCCGGTGCCTCCGGGTTTCACGATCGCGACGCAGGTCTGCAACATCTTCTTCGAGAACAATAACCAGGTTCCCGCGGAAATCCATGAGCAGATGATCGAGGCGCTCGGGATCCTGGAACAGCGGATGGGCCAGAAGCTGGGCGATACCACCAACCCGCTGCTGGTGAGCGTGCGCTCCGGCGCCAAGTTCTCCATGCCGGGCATGATGGACACCATCCTCAACCTCGGCCTGAACGACCAGACGGTGAAGGCGCTGGAAGCCAAGAGCGGCAACCCGCGGTTCGCCTATGACTGCTATCGCCGTTTCATCCAGATGTACGGCAATGTGGTGCTGGGCATTGCGAAGGAAGAGTTCGAGCACGTCTTCGACGGCCAGAAGGCCAAGGCGAAGGCGAAGCTCGATACCGATCTGACCGCCCAGGATCTGCAACTCGTGATCGCCGGCTACAAGAAGCTGGTGGAGAAGAAGAGCGGCAAGCCGTTCCCGCAGGACCCGATGAAGCAGTTGATCGGCGCGCGTGACGCCGTGTTCCAGTCGTGGTTCAACGACCGTGCCAAGCACTACCGCAAGATGAACAGCATCCCGGACGATCTGGGTACCGCGGTGAATGTGCAGGCGATGGTGTTCGGCAACCTCGGCGAGACGTCGGCAACGGGCGTGGGCTTTACCCGCAACCCGTCCACCGGCGAGAAGGCGTTCTACGGCGAGTACCTGACCAACGCGCAGGGCGAGGACGTGGTGGCCGGTATCCGCACCCCGTTCCCGATCTCTGAGCTGGAAGTCTGGAACGCCGATGTGTATCACCAGCTTCGCGACATCACCACGATGCTCGAGAAGCACTACCGCGACGTGCAGGATTTCGAGTTCACCGTGCAGGACGGCAAGCTGTTCATGCTGCAGACCCGCAACGGTAAGCGCACCGGTCCGGCGGCGGTCCGCATCGCCGTGGAGATGGTGCAGGAAGGGCTGATTTCGAAGCAGGAGGCGGTGCTTCGGGTGGAGCCGCAGCAACTCGACCAGTTGTTGCACCCCGTGCTCGACCCCGCTGAAAAGAAGCGCCTGCAACTGGTGGCCAAGGGCCTGCCGGCTTCCCCCGGCGCCGCAGTCGGCCGCATCGTGTTCACGGCCAACCATGCCGTGGAAGCGTCCCAGAAGGCGCCCGTCATCCTGGTCCGGAAAGAGACTGTGCCGGACGACATTCACGGGATGGAAGTGGCCAAGGGCATCCTGACCTCGCGCGGCGGCATGACCAGCCACGCGGCGGTGGTGGCACGCGGCATGGGTATTCCCTGCGTCGCCGGCGCCGAAGCCCTGGACGTGAATGAGCACAAGAAAGAGCTCATCATCAACCTGGGTAACGGAAAGAAGATGGCCTTGAAGGAGTTCGACTGGCTGTCTCTCGACGGTTCGCTCGGCCAGGTATTTGCAGGCCAGGCGAATACGATCGACGCCGATCCTGCCTCTGGCGTGCTCGCCACGTTCATGGATTGGACCGACGAGTTCCGCGGCAAGTTCGGCGTGCGCGCCAACGCGGACATCCCGCGCGACGCGAAGGTGGCGCGGAAGTTCGGGGCGGAAGGCATCGGGCTGTGCCGCACCGAGCACATGTTCTTCGCCGAGGACCGCATCGAGCACATGCAGGCGATGATTCTTGCGCGCGACGAGAAGAGCCGCCGCAAGGCCCTGCAGAAGCTCCTGCCGATGCAGCGCAAGGATTTCGCCGGGTTGTTCGAAGCCATGAACGGCTTTCCGGTGGTGATCCGCACGCTCGATCCGCCGCTGCACGAGTTCCTGCCCAAGCGCGAAGACCTGTTGGTGGATATGGCCAAGCTGCCGGCCGCCGATATCAAGGAAAAGCGCGCCATGGTGGCGAAGTATGCGCGGTTCGGCGCCGAAGTGAAGACGCTGAAGACGATCGTGCCGGATCTGCTGGCGCGCGTCGAAGAACTGCATGAGTTCAACCCCATGCTGGGTCACCGCGGCTGCCGGCTCGGGATCACCTATCCGGAGATCACCGAGATGCAGGCGCGGGCCATCTTCGAAGCGGCCGTACAGGTGAAGAAGAAGGGCATCGACGTCATTCCGGAGGTCATGATCCCGCTGATCGGCGGCGTGAAGGAACTCCAGCACCAGAAGAAGATCGTGGTCCAGGTGGCCGAGGAAGTGCTGAGCAAGGCCGGGATGAAGGACCTGAAGTACATGGTCGGCACCATGATCGAGATCCCGCGCGCGGCCCTGACGGCGGACCAGGTGGCGGGCGAAGCGGAGTTCTTCAGCTTCGGTACCAATGACCTGACCCAGACCGCGATGGGCCTCTCGCGCGACGACTACACGAAGTTCCAGAAGGACTACGAGAACGCCAAGATTTTCGCGGTGGATCCGTTTGCCGTTCTGGACCAGGAAGGCGTCGGGAAGCTGGTCGAGATCGCGGTGAAGTTGGGACGGAAGGCGCGTCCGGAACTCGAAATCGGGATCTGCGGCGAGCACGGCGGCGAGCCGAGCTCGGTACAGTTCTGCTATCGGGTGGGGATGAACTACGTGTCGTGCTCCCCGTACCGTGTGCCGATCGCCAGGCTGGCGGCCGCGCAGGCGGCGCTTTCGGGCGGCGACAAGTCGGAAGCCATGCGTACCGCGTAGTCAGGCAACACAGCAGCAAGAATCAACGGCGGCCGGGATGCGAGTCCCGGCCGCCGTTGTCTTTTGGGGATAGGCTAGCGGCGCTGAAAGCGCCTCTTCACGAAACTGAGTAAGAGCAGTGCCGAACCGAATAGCACCTGGGTGGTCGGCTCCGGCGTCTCCGAGGGATTGGCGGCCGGAAGGTTGGGGTAGGTTTGATAGTTGTAGGTCATGACCACGTTGCCCGTGGTGGTCAAATCGTAAGAACTGGTTATGCCCGACGGCAGCGCGGGATACGGCGGCGTGTAACTCGTGGTGACACCCACCCCGACCGTAAAGAAATCCGACCCCAGGAATGCATTCAAATCCGTGTGGCGCGATGCGCTGGCACCTCCGGTAACCGCTCGCGGGGAAGTTATGGTGCGGCTGCCGCCATGCACCAGCTTTTCGTTCGGCAGCGTCGAGCCCTGCCACGTCGCGGTTCCCGATGTGACCGTCCAGAGGGGCGTTGCAGGAACCGATAACACTACATTGCTGCTCAGACTGAACGGTCTATCCCCAATCGAGGGGTTTCCTGACCCATTGTGATTAGTGAGGCTGATGCGCCCAGAGGCTGATTCACTGACGGCCACGGTGACCGATTGCAGTGTGCCTAAGGTGCTGTCGAAATAAGGGAACAGGAACGAGGCTTGAAAGTTGTTCACCCCGGAGAACATGTCGCTTGTACACACGATCTGGGTTGTCGATGTACTAGTGCAAACGGTCGCCGCGGTAGCGGTCCCACCGCCTAAGATACAAAACAGAGGGATCGCCAGTCCCGAGCGAGTTAGCGCGTACTGCCATTTCATCTTTTGCAAAACCTCCACGCCGATCTAT
>DATMYF010000129.1:0-12076 GCA_035561075.1 Bryobacteraceae bacterium | reverse complement strand
TCCTTGCCCTTCCCTTGCGCCGGAGCAATCATTCTGCCGGCCACTGCCGCCGCCGCCCCCACGCCCCCGAAGATCGCCGCCGCGGTGAACGCCTGGCCGGCCGCCGCGTAGTCGTGCTGCGCCAGCCGCACAAACCCCAGCCCGGCAGAGTAGATCGCATACATGAAGCTCTCCGCCGCGATCGATGCCAGCGTGCTCGCCGCCGCCTCCCGCATGGCCTCGCCGATCGACTTCTTGTACACGATGGCCTGGGCGATGTTCTGCCCCATTCCCTGCGAGAAGTTCCGGAACCCCCGCCGCAGGCTCTCCGAAGTCACCTCGCCCGAAATCCGGACCATCATCATCGCCTGGTCCGCCGACTCGGCCCACTCCCGCAGCAACTGCTCGTCCTCGCGCAGCGCCTGCGCAAACGGCTCGCCGAACATCCCCTGCCAGCCCTGCGAGTTGTACAGAACCTGCAACTCCTGCCCGTACCGCTGCAGCGCCGCCTCGCGGTTTAACGCATACTGCTGTTCCAATGCGAGCTTTTCGCCGGGGCCCTGGTCCTTCTGTGCCTTCGCCAGTTCCACCTCGCTCCAGCGTTGAAGATCCTGTTCGTAGAAGAACGCCAGCCGTTCGTTCGTCGTCATCCGCTGCGCGACTACGCCGGCCATCCACTGCTGCGCCTGTGCCATCTCCGCCGCGAACGCCTCTTCCCGCTGTCGCTGGATGTTGGCCAGCCCGGCCTGCTCGATATCCAGCAGCAGGGTCCACATCGAATCCGTAATCAGGCCCTCTTCCTGGAACTTCGCCCGCAGCGCGTCCACCTCCACCAGCCACGCCGCTTGGCGCCGCTCCAGTGTTTGTGTCTGCAGCCCCGCCAGGCGGTCCTGCAGCTCCCGCTCTGCGGATACCTGCTTCTCGGCCGCCTCCTCCCGCAACCGCACCGACGCGCTTTCCTGCAACTGCGGGATCAACTCCGCCAGTTCCTTCAGTGCCGCGATCTCCCGCTTCACCGTTTCCGGCGCCGCCTTACCCTCCTTCTGCAACCGCGCCAACGCCTCCGCGCCCTTATCCAGTTCGGCCCACAGTTTCTCGGCTTCCCGCTGCACCTGCTCTTCGCCGGTGCCCAGTTGCGCCAGGCGGTCTTTCACCGTCCCCAATAGCCCCGACAGCGCCGTGAACGCTGTTTCCGTTTCTTTTACCTTCCCTGGCTCCGGCAGCGTGATCAGCTTCTTATCGCCCGTCGCAGCCGTGGCCGCCTTCAGGGCGTTCTCCATCTCCGCCGCGGCCTTCTTCCACTCGCCGAAAAACCCCTCCCAAGCCTTGATCTCCGCGATCGGCCCGCCCGTGTCCTTCTTCATGGTCTCGGCCACCGCGATCATGAACACGGAAACCTTCTGCAGGATCGGCAGCCCCACCGTGCCGATCTGGAACCACAGCCCATCCATCTCGGCCTTCAGCTCCTGGTTCGCCAGCTTGAAAGCCTTCGCCGCGATCACGTCTTCTTCGGTCAGCACTCGGCCCAGGTGAGCCGCCCGCTCGCCGAACTGCCGGATGGCCTCCGACCCCAGGCTCAGCCATTCGATCGTGTTCGCCCCGCTCCGGCCGAACAACTCCCGCGCCTCCGCCGCCTTCTCCACTGTGCTACTCATCCCGTGAAACGCGTCCGACGTCTTCATCAACAGCGGCAGCAGGTCCTCAGTCCCCCGCTTTAAATCCTTCTGGTGGATGCCGATAGCCCGGAACGCCGCCAGCGCTTTCTCATCGCCCTGCGCCCCCTTCACCACTTGTGCCTCGTACCTCACCAGCATCGCCACGAGCTCGTGCCATCCGAGCCCCGTGCGCTCCGCCGCAAATCGCAGCTTCGACAGCCCCTCTACCGCAATTCCGGTCTTATTCTCCGCGTCTTCGATTTCCTCCGCGAACCGCGCCGTCTTCTCCGCCGCGGCCCACACCGCCCCGCCCGCAGCCACCGCCGCCGTCGCCACCGCCGCGATCCCCGCTTTCGTCGCCCCGCCCAACGTGGTGATGTCGCCGAATACGCGCTTGCTCCAGCCCTCGAACTCGGCCGCAATCGTCCCCAGATCCTTGCTCAACAGGCCCCGGAACCGCTGCATGTTCCCCGCTGCGTCACCAGTGTCCGCGCTCACCTTGAACATCAACTCGGCTGTGGAATCGAAGCCCATAAATTACATGTCGACGTGCCGCACGCCGTCCTCTCGCGACTCTTCCATCAGCCGCACCTCTTCCCGCTGCACTGCCAAACACGCCGCCATGTCTACGTTTAGAGCCACCACCGCGTCCTCAATCCCCAGCAGGTCCGACGGTCTCTGCGCGAACATCCGCGCCGTCCGCCCCAGCGCCAGCATCTGCTCGCTCTTTACGAAATCGGCTGAACTGCGCGACCTCCTCACCGCGCATCGCCCACCGAAAGATAAAATGCAGGTCCTCGTCTGGGATGTCCCGCGGATGGATCTCCCCCGGGCCCCGCGCATCCAGCGACACCCGCGGATCCACGCAGCACCACACCAGCACGTCCCGCAAGCTGCTCGCTAAATCGAACAGCTCCTGCGCGCTCATACGCTGCGCGAACTGCTCCGGCGTCTTTCCGCCCAGCACTTCGCCGCTCAGCGAAAACGGCAGCCGCACCCAGATTGCCAGCTTCTCCGGGTCCGGCCGTCGCGCCAGTATCTTCGCTCCGCTAGGCAGGGTCAGCTCTACCGCTTTATCGCGCGCGGCCGCCACCCCTGCCGCGCGCCACTCCGATGCTCTTCCCATTGCGCCCCCGTTACGCGATCGTTTCGTAGATCAGGCCCGTCTGCCGGCCCGCCGACCGTGTGTGGTCATTCGCGCCCGCGAAGACCACTTTGTTCGTGGCCGGTTTGTCGCGCCCCATCAAAATGCTGATGCCGCTCTGCGGCAGGACCTTGTAAAGCAAGCTCACGATGAACTTCGTGGGATCGCTGCGCTTCGGCGCGATCGCCGCCACGCACAGATACGTAATCGCCAGCTTCCCGCCGATGCTGATTTGTTTGTAGCCCGCCGCGGTGGAGTACGTGCCCAGCGCCAGCACATGCTGCAGCAGGTCCACGTTGACCTGTGCCAGCTCCGTCTCGATCCGCATCTCCACCCCGACCGGAATATGCAGCACGGGCCCGTCCGCCTGGTCGATCTCGATCGGGCTCAGCTTCTCCTGGATGATTGTAGTGATGCCGCCCATCGTCGCGCCTAGGTGAATGCAGTTCGCGTGCGCCGCCACATCCGGAGTGCCGTCCGCCGCCAGCGTCAGCCGCTGTGCCGTGTCGTCGGGCGCCGGCGCGATGATCCACAGATCGCCCGGCCCCTGATGAATCTTCGTTGCGTCAATTGCTTTTGCCGTTCCCGCCATGTCCCTCTTCTCCTTCTTCCATCGCGATCAAAGCCGTGCTGTATTCCAGCGCAGTACTCAGATCCAGTTCCACCACCTCGCCAAACCCGTGTCCCTGGCCGTCGATTTCCACCGGCAGAATCACCCGGTACCTGCTCAAACGCCCTCCACCCCGGCCGGCCAGTTCTCTTCCGTCTCCACCAGCACGTCCATCTCGGGAAACTTGACCACCATCCCTTTGCCCTCGAACAGCGGTCCGTAATCGTGTCCCATCACGAATAGGCGGATCGTCACGCCGCCCGCAGGTGTCCCCACCCAATCCCCCGGCCAGCTCGCCGCCAGCGCCAGGTGGACCGCCTTCACATAGGCGATCGCGGCCGCGTGCACGTCATCGGGATCCGTCCCCGTCACCGCGAGTTTGATTCGTGCCTGGTGCCGCGCGTGGCACGGCGTGCTCTCCGGATCGAACTCCGACCGCACCGCCGAAACCCGCACTCCCGGGATCCCCCCGAACACCCCGGTCCACGCATGCCCCCAATCCACGAACTCGCCACGCTGCGCCGCCGCCAAGAGTGCCGGCGTCCGCGCCTGCAGGATCTCCGTCAGCTTCGCAATCACCGGCGCGATGAACTCAGGCATGCCGCACCCGGACCAGTTCCGCGCAAGAGAACGTCCCCGCCGTCAGCAGCGACGCCCGGCCGCTCCCCGCCTCTTCCGGCAGGTTCACGTACATGCGGCTATGCTCGAACTCGCACACGCCCCACTCTTTCGGATGCCCGCCCACCCGCCGGTTTAACTCCGCCGACGCGTCGCTTAGCGCCCGGCGCCAGTGCACACACTTGGCGCACATCAGGCCAGCACCTCCTTCACGCTACTGGCTGCATCGATCGCCCCCCGCAGCGTGTACTGCCAGCTCTCTTTCCCGGTCTTCTTGTTCCGCAGCACCCACTGGTATCCGTACCGGTTACATTTCTCGATCACGTATTTCTCGCTCTCGTACCGGCCCGGCCCCTTTTTCTCAAATCCGTCCACTTTTCGCGCCATCACTTCCCCCCGAACGACGTTCGCGCCCTGCACGCCCCATGCTTCCGCATCGCCCGCGTCACCCGCGTTAACGCCAACTCGAAGCGCCCGTGATCCATCTCGATCCCGATGAAATTCCGCCCGCTCTTCACCGCCGCCACGCCGGTGCTCCCCGTGCCCATCGTGTTGTCGAGCACCGTCTCCCCCTCATTCGTATAGGTCCGGATCAGGTACTCCAGCAGGTCCACCGGTTTCTGGCACGGCGCCGCGCCCCGCTCCCGCCGGAATTGCATAATCGACTGCGGATATCCCGTCATCCGCTGTACCGATTCCCCCGCCATGCCCGCCCCGTAAACCTCAGAAGGCCGCGTCCGCGCCCGGCACCGCGTATGGCACGCCCTCAACCCCTGCGGGTTATACACGGGCAGTTTCCGGTAGAAGATCAGCACGTTCTCGTGCCTCCGCAGCGGCATCCGCCGCGCGTTCCCGAAGCCCGTCACCCCGCCCTTATCCCACACCAGGTCGTACCGCAGCAGTTTCCGCGGCGCCGCGCTGGCCAACTCCGTCGCGAATGGCTGCTGCGCGAACAGCGCGATCGCCCCGTGTTCCTTCACCACCCGTGAGTACTCGCCCCACAGGGGCGCCGCGTCGATCTTCGAATCCCACGAGCACGCTGTTATCCCGTACGGCAGGTCGCACAGCACCATATCCACGCTGCCGCTCGGAATCTCCGGCATCATTCCCAGACACTCGCCCTCGGCCAGATACACCCATGGCTTCGCCATTACCGAAACCCCTTCCCAAACCCCAGTCCGCCGCGGAACTCCCGCGGCCGCAGCTTCG
This sequence comes from Bryobacteraceae bacterium, assembly GCA_035561075.1. GTDB lineage: Bacteria > Acidobacteriota > Terriglobia > Bryobacterales > Bryobacteraceae > JAMCRM01. The sequence continues at coordinate 6,861 of DATMYF010000129.1, read as the reverse complement.
CGCTCGTCAGCGGCCCCATCCCCTGCCGGAACCCGTACTGCGTCGCCATCTGCACCAGGTAACCGTGAATGTGCGCCATCACGCCCCGCTTGAACGGCTCCGTTAACTGGATCTCCGCCCGCCGCGGCAGTACGTGCCGCGGCTCGATCGACTGGTGATAGATCCCATAGGGCACCCGCGACCCCAGCGTCAGCGTCTTCCGCTCCTCGATCCGCACGCCCATCGGGTGATTCGGCTGCGTCAGAGAGCCCACCAAATCCCCCGTCCGCTCCAAGATCGGCTTGCCTGGAAAATGCGCCTCTTTCCATCCGGCATACTCCGGCGAAAGCTCTTGCCAGCGCTCGCCGCCTTCCGCGCCCTCCGACTTGAACTGGTCCTTCTCCTGCGCGTAGAAATCGTCTTCGATCACCCCCCAGATCGGGCGGTAGTCCGTCACCCCATCGGCAAAGCGCGCGATGCCCCTGTCCATCTGAACCTCGCCCGCAATGTCCAATCGGAATCGCAACATACCGCCCTATCTCCTCTCTCCACGCCCGCTACCAGCTACACCGCCGTGCGGCCGCGACACCACGCCCGCCAGCGCTTTTCCGCGCCGCGCCGCATGTCTGCCTGCTCGCACCCCGCAGTCATTCGCTGAAATCGATTAAGCGTTCGCTGCGTGTGCACTCGCACCACCGGTTCGACCGTCGCGGCCGGCATGCTCGCCCGGAAGGCGATCACCGGTGCCGTGGCCACAGCCACCGCCACCAGCATTTCAGCCTTCGGCAGCCATGCGGCCTGCACCTCCCCAGGTGGACCGCCGCGTTCCACGGCCATCGCCAGTCCCCCCATCAAGAGGACCAGCCCCGCGATCAGCCACATTCTCGAAAAACTTGTCGTCATCCGTTGTTTTTTCTCCTTTTCCCAGCGACATCCCCTCACTCGCCAACCCCTCTACTGCGTTCGCCCGCGATCACCAACCGCCGGCTTGTTCGTGAAGTACCCGAGCGCCGCAATTACCACGCCCGTCATCAGCGTTTCGAGCGTCCCCTGCATGGCGTAAAGCGCGCCCGCCACAGTGCCCAGGAGCGTCGCGTGCCCATCCATGTTTTCCTTCGTCGCCAAGAACCCCAGCGCCGCGATCGCCACCCCGGCCACCAGGTGCGCGATCTGCCCCGGGTCCCCGGCGATGACCTTCGCCATGTCCAGCCCGGGCAGCGCCACAATGGCGCCCGCGATCACCCCCGTAATCGTGGTCTGCGTGTTCTTATCGCTGGCCAGCGACCGGAGCATCCCCATCACCCCAACCGCCGCCATCTTCCGCTTCAATCCGTCCAGCATCGCGCCTCCTAGTGCTGCGCCTGGTTGTACCCGAACTGCGCCATCGACACCGCCGAACTGCCGAAATTCACGTATGTGAAGCTCTTCTTCAGGTTCGGGAATTTCCGGCACAGGAAGTACTGCACCGCCGTCGTCAACCCGAAGACGCCCCAGTCGTAAATCGTCGCCCGCACGTAGTACTTGCCCTGGTACGGCCCGCCCGGCTCCGCGTGCACCAGGTCCAGCGCGGGCTGCTTCCACGAACTGTTCCACTTCAGGAACGTCGCCAGCCCGTTCCCGCCCACCGAAGCCCACCACAGCGTCGTGTCCTTCGTGGCGCCCTCCGGAACCTCGTCCATCACCGCCGGAACCGGAATCGTCGCCACCGGCTGCGCAACCGTTTGGGCAGGCGCCGCCGGCGTATCCGCCGTCTGCCCCGCCATCATCATCGCCAGCGCCAGCCCGCTCGCCAGCACCATCGCCACGCTCTTCATTCACCGCTCCTTATCCACGCCACGAACAACCGCTCGCGGCCCAACGCCAGGCACGCCAGAAACTCGTGCCGGCCGTCCACCACCACGAACCGCTCGCCTTCCCAGTGCCCCACGATTGGGGGCCATGTCTGGCATTTCCCGAGCTGCAGGTTCTTCCGGCCCGCCCGCTCGATCGCCGCGAAGTCCATCCGCTCCCGGCATCCCAGCTTGCAGGCGTCGATATCGACCCACGCCGTCTCGACCCGCTGCTCCGGAGCCACCTTCAGGCTGCGATCCTCCACAAATCCCGCCATCAGAACACCTTCGTCTTCGAGAACGCCCGCTCGACCGCTCCGCCAGCATTCTCCAAGTCGCCGCCATCGAACTGCCGGCCCGTCTCGATCGTCGCCGCGGCCGGCCGGAACAGCTTGTCATACGAGCCCGACTCCAGCGCCTTGAACTCCCGCTCGAACTGCGCGCGGATATCCTTCGCAAAACCCCACTCGCCCGACCCGAACTGCCCGCCCACGGCCGCCGCCAGGCGCGCTGCCGCGCCGTACCGGTTGATCAATTCCAATACAGACTGCGGCGTCGGGCTTGCCGATCCCGCCGCCGGCTGCTGCCAGTCCGCGGCGTCCAGACTCAGCCCGCGGCGCAGCATCGCCCCATTGATCGATTGCGCGATCGACCGCATCCACCCGAGAATCGTGCCATCCTGGATGCCGCCCCCGCGCTTAAAGTTGGGAACCTCTGCCACCACCGCATCCAGCGTCGTCCAGCACTCGCCCGCCGCGAACGGAAAGACCACCGTTACCGGCAGCGTCCCCGACTGCGCCGCGTCCTCGTTCTGTACCAGCACGGCAAGCACGGCCGTGCTCCCGGCCGTGCCCACCAGGTCCGCCGGAACCACTGCCGTTAACTGCCCCGCGGATACCCGCGTAGTCTCCAGCAGCGTCCCCCCAAGCCCGATGCGGGCTCCGGCGTCGAAGCCGGAACCTGTAACGGTCACCACCGCCCCGGGGGGAAGGGACGAAGGTGAAAGCGAAGCTAATACCGGAGCCGCCATCGCCGCTTCCTACGGATGGCAATTCGTGAACAGCACTCCCGCGTCCACGGCCACAATGCGGTTGTCGTAGTACTTGTGCACTTCCACGCAGTCGGCCAGCCGCGGCTGCCAGAAATACCGGTTCACAAACTGCGGCTGCCCCACCCCGAACGCCTTATCCCAGGTGAAGGTATAGCCCAGCGAAAGCGTCTTCCGGCCCGGCGTCGGCGCCTTATACTGCAGCAGCGCGTTATTGGCCCATACCAGCGCCATTGTGATCGCCTGGCCTTCCGCGGACGTCGTCTGGACGGCCTTCGCCACCACCACTTCGTCCACTTCGATCAGCGACGCGAATTGCGCAGGAGTCACCAGCGCATCGGCCAACTTCTGCGCTCCGTTGATCCGGCCCGTCACGTTCGTGTTCCCCTGAATTGCGTTCCAGACCGACAGCGACGGCACGAACTGGTTCGGCCACTTCCCCGTCCGCATCGCGATCACCGCCGCCTGCGCCCGGATCAGCGCTACCGGATCGTTAGCGTTGTTGCTCCACGGCGTGGCCACCTGGCTCGCCAGTGACGTGCCGGTCATCCCGGCCAACAGCACCGCCACCAGCCCCGCTTCCTGGCCGAGCAGCACCTGGTCCGTCAGCACTTCAGTGGTGTCGTTCAGCAGGTCGAGCTGCGGATCCGCGTCCACGGAGTTCTCGCGCGGCACGTAGTCTTTCAACGCGTGCCCGTCGCAGAAGTACGGCGCGTCGGACAGCGCCCAGCGGCTCACCTTTGCTTCGTCGCCCGGCGCGCGCAGGTCCTCGCGCACCCGGAAATTCTCCCGGCTGTGGATGAAATACCGGTCGGACTGCTTCTCCACCGGCACCCGCCCGAAAACGCGCTCCGCCACCAGTTCCCCGTTCTTGTAGCCCACACTGAGATTGGAGAGCGCCTGGTCAAAATGAATGGTCCCGAACTTCGGCATCTGAAACTCCTCCTCCTACACTCCACGCCCGGCGGGTGATCCGGCCGTCCGCTCGGCCGGAATTCCTGGCGAAACCCGCCTTACTGGCGCTCTCCGCCGGCACGCGCGCCAGGCGTGGCCGGAAGCCCCAGCGGAATCCGCGGCAACGTCTACGATGCCGCCCTGTTCACCACGAACTCGTTGATCTCCATCTCGAAGACGTCGCCGAGATTCGTGGCCGCGCTCAATGCCTTACCCACTACGTGCACCACCAGCGCCGGCCCCGGCGCCGCGATCACGTCCGCATTGCAGCTCTTCATGCGCCCCAGCGCGTCCGCGATGTTCACGTAATCGCCGCGCGCGACACCGGCGGCCGCCACCGCCGCCGTGACGCCCCGGCGCTTCAAGCTCACCGGGCGCCCCAATACCTGCGCCTCCTGTGTGATGCCCGCGAACCCCGCCACATCGGCGCCCGCCGGCAGCGCCACTCCGCCCTGCGCCGCTCCTTCCACTACTGCCCGGTGGATGGCCACGCCGCCGGCATTTTCGACTCTACCCGTTCGATACTGGTCCATCTCTCGTTTCCTCCCTTCCCGCGGCGCCTATTCGGCCCGCATCAGCTCCAGGCGCCGCGCCTTCAGCCCCGGGTTTTCGCTCAGCACCAGCCGGTATGCCGTGCCATAGCTGAGCTTCTGGTCCGCCGCCATCTTCTCGCCCGTGAGCTGATCGAGCCGCGCGTCCACCTTCTTCAGGTCGCCGCTTTCGACCTCGCCGCCCGCGATCCCCCGCTCGCCCAGATCGAGCTGCGGTTTCATGCTGGCCACCAGCGTCCGGAAGCCCGGCAGGTCGCCCAGCGCCATCTTCTCGAAGGCCGCGCGCTGCGCCGGCAGGATCTTACCCGCCTTCACCGCCGCGTCCAGCTCGCCCTGCGCCTGCATCGCGCAGAGCACTTCGCCCGCGATCAGGCCGCCCTGCGGCAGCTTCGAAAAGTCGAACCTTCCGTCGCTCCCGCGCTGCACATCCGACAGCGCCAAAACCTTCGGCGGAGCTTCCAACCCCTCCACCGAAAGCAGGCTTTCCGTGTTGTCCTCCAGGATCACGCGCACCTTGCCGGCCGCGCGGTCCGCCAGGACCACCTGTTTCACTGCCATCGTTTTCTCCTCACTTTCGGTGGCGCCCGCCACCCATCCGGCCTCGCTCAGCGCGATCGCCGGCATCTCATCGAGCACCGGCGCGTTCGTAAGCGCGACGCTCGTAATCTGCGCGCCCAGCGGCTTGCCCGTATCCCGATCCGCCAGGCCCCACTTGATCACCGGGCTGATGTACTTGTACTCGCGCGCGGCCACCATCCCCCGCGCCTTTTCCGTCAGCTCCGCCCGGCCCCACAGAATTCCATCGCCGTCCGGCTCGTCCTCGATCTCCTTGAGCCACCCGGCCGCCGGCACCGGCTCGCCCGCGCCCGCCGCGTAAACCATGCTGTGGTCGTAATCGAGCGGCGCCTCGCCGTTCTTCCGCGCCCGGAACGTCGCCACGATCGACGCCATATCCGCCCGTGTGATCGAGAACTTCTGTTTGCCCTTGAACCAGGTTCCGACCTTCGCCAGGGGAATCCGCGCCAGCGCCTCACCCTCGGCCAGCACCACCGTCCGCAGATCGACCAGAAATCTCGGCTCCGTCATCGCGCCCTCCTGATCGCAGCATCGCCATGCGCAGGCGCGCTGCCGCACCACTCTCCGCACCACTGGCTGCCAGACCTCAATGGCCAACCGCAACTGCCATCTCCAGGCCGCGGTGCGTACCGGCGGCATTCGCCCAACACCGCATGGGTCGGGCCCCCTTGCCAGAACCGGCACGTCCCGCATGACCTCTCGGCCGGCTGTTGTTCGCTGTTCATCGCTCAAACTCTCCTGCCAAACACCTATGCGCCGCGTCCATCAGGTCCTGCAGCGCCCGCACAGTCCGCGCGTTCGGCCGCTTCCCCGCGCGAACCCGAATCCGCCCCGCGCCGTTCTTCGTCGGGATCAGAAAGCATCGGTCCTGCCGCTTTTCCAGCCGCCGCCTCGCGCTCAATTCCGCACCTCGTCCCCAAACACGTACACATGCACGCACCGGCACCGGTCCCCGCCGTCGCAGTCCGGATTCGGCGCGCCCGGGATATCGTCCGGCGTCGCACCTTCAGCCCCGTCCGCCGCGGCGCAGTTCTCGCAGGTGCTGATATCCAGCAGCGCCGAATACACCACCGCCTGGATTTCGTCCCGGTGTTCCTCGTATCCGTCCGACCGGCCATCCGCAAAGGCTTCGTTGGCGCCCTTCGCCGCTGCCCCATCGATCCACTTATCCGACTGCCCGTCCAGCTCCTCAGTCACTCGCTGGATAACTTCGCCCTTTGTGAGATCCCCCGGCCGGCGCATCCAATCCAGCGCAACATTCGCGGCGCGCGAAGTTACCGCGTTGATGAATTCGCTCACCACGCCGTCGGCGTACACGCCCAGCGGCTCGCGTTTTTTCTTCTTTAATGGCAGCGTCGCCAGCCGGATCTCTGCCGCGCCCGCGGGCTCTTGCCCCGCCGCCTGGCGCGCCCGCTCAGACTTCACCTGCCCGACCCCGAACGCATACACCCCGTGCAGGATCTCCTCCACCTGCGTCACCAGCTTCTCCGGCAGCGGCACCGCCACCCGGTGCATATCCCGCACCCGTACCGACATCAACCGCTGCACCGCCTCGGCCTGTACAGCCGGCCGCGCCGCCCGCAGCGCCGCCGCGATCGCATCCCGGCCCCGGTCCAGCTCGCCAGCGATCTCCGAAAGCGCCAAACACCGCTCCGCTCGCCGCGCACCCTCCGACCCTACCGTTCCCGGCTTCCGCCGCAGCTTCAACCCGTCCGCCTCGCTCAACGCCGCCGCGCGTAACTCGTCCACCGTAATGTGCCTACCGCCGTCAACGGTTGCGCCGTTTCCGGTCTTTACAGCCGTTTTCTCCGCCGGGGGGGTATCCTTACCCGCGCCACCGCCCGAAGTCTTCGCCACGCCCGCCGCTGCCGCAGCAACAGCCGCTTTATCCGCCGCGCCTTCCTGTTCTTCATCGGCCCCCGGC
>DATMYF010000128.1:0-16972 GCA_035561075.1 Bryobacteraceae bacterium | reverse complement strand
CCCAAGGCCTTGCGGCTGGCCGATTTGACCAGGAACTGGTAGCGGAATTCCTTCTTTAATTTCACCACTGGCGCCTCGGCCGGGCCCATGATCCGCATCTTCTCGGGGGCTGGGGTAAGGAAGTGGCCGAGTTCGGCGCTCATGCGCATGGCTTCCTCCTGCCTTTCGCTGCGGATCAGCAGGTTGGCCATGGCGCTGAACGGCGGGTAGGCCATCATGCGCCGGAAACTCAGCTCCTTGCGGTAGAAGGCGTCGTAATCCTGCCGGGCGGCCAGTTGCACGGCGTAATGGTCGGGGTTGATCGTCTGGACCACGACGATGCCGGGCAGTTCCCCGCGACCGGCGCGCCCGGCTACCTGGGTGAGCAATTGGAAGGTGCGCTCGGCGGCGCGGAAATCCGGCATCCCCAGCCCCACGTCGGCCGAGACCACCCCCACCAGCGTGACGTTGGGGATGTCATGCCCTTTGGCGATCATCTGGGTGCCCACGAGGACGTCGAAGCAGCCTTCCCGGAAGCTCCTCAGGATGGTTTCGTAGCCCTGCTTGCCGCCTGCCGTATCGCGGTCGAGCCGCGCGATGCGCGCGGTGGGGAACTCGCGATGCAGTTCGTCCTCGACCCGCTCCGACCCCAACCCCAGGAAGTGAATGTGCTCGCTCTGGCAATGCGGGCAGGCGTTCGGCACCTTTTCGGCATAGTTGCAGTAATGGCAGAGCAGGCGGCGGTCGCGACGATGATAAGTCAGCGTAAGGGAGCAGTTGGCGCACTGAATGCGCTCCCCGCAGGCCCGGCAGGCCACGAAACTCGAAAACCCGCGCCGGTTCAGCAGCACGATGGACTGCTCGCGGTTTTCCAGGCGCTGGGAGAGCGCTTCCAGGAGCCGGCGCGAAAAGGTGGCCTGCTTGCGGGTTTCGATGAATTCCGTGCGCATGTCCACCAGTTCCACCGTGGGCATGGGGCGCTGCTCGATGCGGTCCGGCAGCTCCAGCAGGGTGTACTTCCCGCGCTCCACGTTGTAGCGGCTTTCGAGCGATGGCGTGGCCGACCCCAGCACCACGCACGCCCCGGCTGCCTGCGCCCGTACAATGGCTACGTCGCGGCCGTTGTAGCGCGGATTCTCCTCCTGCTTGTAGCTGCCGTCATGCTCCTCGTCCACTACGATCAGACCCAGGTCGCGGACCGGGGCGAAGACGCCGGAGCGGGTCCCCACCACCACCCCCGCGGCGCCGGAGCGGATGCGCCGCCACTGCTCGCTGCGCTCTGTATCGGTGAAGGCGCTGTGCAGGATGGCCACGCGGTCGCCGAAACGGGAGAAAAATTGCCCGGCCATGGCGGGGGTGAGGGCGATCTCCGGAACCAGCAGCAGCGCTCCGCGGCCGCAGGCGAGCGCCGTATCGATGGCGCTGAGGTAGACCTCGGTCTTCCCGGAGCCGGTGACGCCGTGCAGCAGGAAGGTTTCGAAGCGGCGCGCCGCCACGCCATAGCGGATGCGCTCGAAAGCGGCCTGCTGGCAGGTATTGAGCATATGGGCCGCGCGCACCGGTCCCGCGTTGCCGGCAGGCAGGGGCTCGGGCGCCAGCAATAGCAGCTTCCGCCGCGCCAGCGACCGGGCCGCCGTGCTGGCATTCCGCACCATCCCCTCTACTTCCTTCAGGTTATGGGTGCCGGGGTGCAGGTCGAGGAAGGCCAGCAGTTCGCGCTCGGCCTTGGGCAGGCGAGCGGGGGCGTCGGCTCCCCGCAATTGTTCGACACGCAGCTTTTCTGAGGGCGCGCGCATCGGATCGCGCTCCGTCTGCACCTGTTCGGCGAAGATGAAGCCCTTGCGTTCGAGCGACTTGATGGCGCGGTCGGCGAGTGGCAGCTTCTTCGCCAGGTACGCCGCCGAAACGGGCCGCCGTTCGAGCATCCGGAGCACCCCAACGACCGCGTCATCGGGAGCGCTGTCGAAGAGCAATTGGCGGGCGGCGTCGCGGCCGGCATCGGTCAGGTTCCAGATTTTCCCTTGCCGGATCTCGGAGGCCAGTGGCAGCATGCCACGCAGGACGTCCCCCAGGGGCGCGCAGTAGTACCCGCCGATCCAGCGCCCGAGCGCCAGCAATTCCGGCCCCAGCACCGGTTCGGCGTCCACCAGCCGCAGTGCTTCCCGGGTGGCGGCCTCGGGCGTGTTGTCATGGCAGGCCAGCACGACGCCCGTCAGCTTGCGCGGGCCAAACGGCACGATTACCCGGCATCCGGGCTTCACGCGGTGGCGCAGCGTTTCGGGCAGCGCGTAGGTGAACGCCCTATCGAGGGGCACAGGCAGGCTGACGTCGCAATACAGCCAGGATCCTTCCGGCATGGGAAACACCAGCATAGCGGAATTGCACGGAGACGCCCCGCGGTTGCGTACCCGCAGCGATTTCGACATAATGGACGGCACATGGGTCGAAACGCACGGGAGTTGACATGTGAGAAGGTCTCTGGTCAGTGCTCTTTGCGCATGTGCCGGTGATCGGCAGAAGAGGAAAGCGCGCCGCTTTCTGGAGGGCCTTTCCGCGGACGAGTTGCAGTACATTGCCGATTTTCTCGGCGCCTGGATCCTCGAATCCGGTTGCGGCTGCACATCGAGCCCCGCCCGAATGGCTGAGTCTATCGCCTTTGGGCGCTGCCTTGGAGACCTCGAACACCGCGATCACAATATGATTCTGCTGCGCGAGTACCTGGATCGCTGCCACGTCAGCTACTCTCCGGCTGCCTTGCGCGTCCGCAGCCAGGCCGGGTGACGCCGGCCGCCCGAATAGGCTACGCTTGACGGATTGGGAGGCGATGTATGTCTATCCGCCGCGCGTGCCTGGTGCTCGCCGCATGTAGCCCGGTCCTATTGGCCCAGGCGCCCGCCGATGCCGTCTACTTCAACGGCAAAATCGTAACCATGTCGAAAGCTCCGGCCGTGGCAGAGGCGGTGGCCATCCGGGAAGGCAAGTTCGTCGCGGTGGGCTCGACCGCCGAAGTGCGGAAACTCGCCGGTCCTAAAACCAGGCAGGTGGACCTTAAGGGCCGCACCGTGCTGCCGGGGTTGAACGACAGTCACACCCACCCGGTCAGCGCCGCGCTGGCGGAGCAGAAGGGGCCGGTGCCGGTGATGCACTCCATTAAGGAGTTGCAGCAGTACGTGGCTAGCCTCGCCGCCACCATCCCGGCGGATCAGGTAATCTTCGTCCCCAAGGTCTACGCGACACGGCTTATTGACCGGCGCTATCCAAACCGGCAGGAACTGGATGCCGCCGCCCCGGGCCGCCTCGTGATGGCCGATAACGGCTACGCCTCGGTGCTCAGTTCGGCATTGCTGAAAAAAAGCGGAATCACCCGGGAGACCGCCCAGCCGCACAACGGGCGGATAGTGAAGGACGACTCCGGCGAGCCTACCGGCCTCATCCTGGGTGCGCCCCAGTTGCTGGGTCCGTTGCGCCGGACTCGCACGCGGACGCACCAGGATATTCTGTGGGCCATCCGCAACATGCAGAAGGCCTATAACGCCGTGGGGATAACCAGCACGATTGATCGCGGGCAGGGACCGGACGGTTTCCGCGCCTATCAGGAACTGCGCGCCTCCGGCGAGCTGAGCGTCCGCACGTACGTGACGTATATGATCTCCGCGCAAGGCACGCCTGACGAGGTCCGGCAGGAGATCGAACGCATTCCCCTGGTCACCGGCATGGGAGACGAGTGGTTCCGGGTAGGGTCCCTCAAGACCGTGGTGGACGGGGGTATCCTGATCGGCACGGCGTACCTGCGGGAGCCGTGGGGCGAGAACACCGGGATCTACGGGTATAAGGAAGCGGACTATCGCGGGGTGCTTTACGTGAAGCCCGAAAATGTGAGGGAGATGGCCCGCACGGCGAACCGGCTGGGCTGGCAGATGACAGCTCATACCGCCGGGGGTGGCGCCACGGACGTGGTCCTGGACGCCTATGAGGCCGCTAATCGCGACAAACCGATCAACGGCCGGCGCTTCACCATCTCGCACGTGAATTTCCCCAACACCCGCGCCATCGAGCGCGCGAAAGGCATGGGGGTGGCATTCGATTGCCAGCCGCCATGGCTCCACCTGGACGGCCCGGCCATAAAGGACGTCTTCGGACCGGAACGCATGGCCCACTTCCTGCCGTTCCGCAGCCTGCTGGACGCCGGGGTGGTGGTGGCGGGCGGCTCGGACCACATGATCAAGTTCGATTCCCGCCAGGCGATCAATCCGTATAACCCATTCTTCACAATGTGGATGGCCATCACCCGCAAGATTGTGGACGGCAGTGTCCTCAACCCCGAGCAGCGCATCAATCGCGAGGAAGCCCTGCGGATGTGGACCGTCAATGGGGCTTACCTGTCCTTTGAAGACGGCCTCAAGGGCACCATCGAGCCCGGAAAAATGGCGGATCTGGTGGTCATCTCCAAGCCCTTCCTGACGTGCCCTGAAGACGAGATCAAGGATATCAAGGCACTCGAAACGGTGGTCGGGGGCAAGGTGGTTTACAAGTCAAAAGACTTGCTATAATGTGGCTTGTCTTGGGAGGTCGTCTAACGGTAAGACGGCAGCCTCTGGAGCTGCTTATCGGGGTTCGAATCCCTGCCTCCCAGCCATCTCCCTGAAATCCTGTCTACTGCTGCCAGCCACCGCCCAACGACCTGTAAAGCTGCACCAATGCCAGTAATTCATTGCGCTTGGTCTGGGCAAGCCCGAGTTCCGCCTCGAAAAGGTCGCGGTCGGCATCAAGAGCATTCAGCAGGGTGTCGACTCCACCGCGGTAACGCCTGTAGGACAGACGGGAGCGGTCCTGCAGCGTCTCGACGAGCAGTTCCTGCTCGGCACGAATCTCCCGCACCTTCTGATGCTGAATCAGGGCATCGGACACTTCTCTAAACGCTGTACGAATCGCGCGTTCGTACTGGATCAGCGCGATCTCCTGCTGCGCTTTGGCCAGCTTGACATTAGATCGGATGCGCCCCCCCGTAAAGAGCGGTTGAGATACTTGGGGCAGGAACTGCCAGACCCTCGCCGGACCTGAAAAAAGGTTGGATAACTGGTCGCTCTGCGATCCCAGGAACCCCGTAAGGCTGATGCGGGGAAAATACGCAGCCCTGGCGGCGACGATGATGGCGTCGGCGGCCGCCAGATTCTGCTCGGCGGCGCGTATGTCCGGACGCCGTGCCAGGAGGTCGGACGGCAAACCCGGAGGCACCCCGGGCGGCCGCTCCTGATCCGCCAAGATACGGCCGCGCGGAATCGAGCCCGGGTTTTCGCCCACCAGCAGGCTGAGCTGGTTTTCCGTCCTCTGGATCAGTTGTTCGATATTCGGAATGGCTTGCGCGGCGGCGTGGACCAGTTGCTCGCCTTGCCGCACTTCCAGACGCGCGGCGAGACCGTTCTGCTCCTGCTTCATGATCAGCTTCAAGGATTCCTCGCGGGTAGCCAGGGTTCGCCTGGCGATCGCGAGTTCCATGTCCAGCTCAAGCAGGTTGAAATACGCGCTGGCGACATCGCTGACCAGGGTGGTGATCACCGCCTTCCGGTTCTCCTCCCTGGCCAGCAGGTCCGCCCGTGCCGCCTCGGTCGCCGCGCGCAGCCGGCCCCAGACGTCGACTTCGAACGAGAGGAGATTGAGTGCCACGGTCCCGAAGGTGCGGTTCTGCGAGATCCCCTGCACCAGGGGGAACGAACCATTCCTGGCGTTGCGCAGGGTCATCATCTCCACGTCGGCGCCTACGGTCGGGACCTGGTCCGCGCGGGTGATCCCGAGCATGGCGCGAGCCGCCTCAACGCGCGCGGTGGCATCACGGAGGTCGAAGTTCCCGGTTAGAGCCTGCCGGACGATGTTCTGGAGCGCCTCGTCCTTGAACACCTCGAACCATTTCAGGTCTGCTAGTGACGAGAGGTCGGCCTGCGGCGCAGAGCCGCGAAACGCCACCGGGGCTGGTATAACCGGCCGGCGTTGGGTCGGGCCGACCGCACACCCAGTCAAAGCGCCGATCGCGATTATGATTGCGATGAACCGTGTTCTCATATGGCTAGGCCGCCGAGGGTGTCAGCTCTGCCGGCTGCTCCGGCTCTTCCTCGCCCGCTTCCGCGGAAGCTCGCCTGCGGGCGACGAGCATATAGATGGACGGCACCACGAAAAGGGTAAACACCGAGCCGATGATCATGCCGCTCACCAGCATGAAGCCGATGCTGTTCCGTGCTCCCGCTCCGGGACCCGTCGCCAGGACGAGCGGGAAGTGCCCCACAACGGTTGCGGCTGTGGTCATCAAGATCGGGCGTAGGCGCGTGCCGGCGGCCTCGACGATCGCGGTGCTCTTGTTCCTCCCCGTCTCCTGGAGGTGGTTGGCGAACTCCACGATCAGGATGCCGTTCTTTGACACGAGGCCGACAAGCGTGATCAGCCCTACCTGGCTGTAGATGTTCAGCGTGGTCAACCCCAGGAACGAGAACAGCAGCGCGCCGGAAATGGCCAGCGGCACCGAACCGGCCAGAATGATGAACGGATCGCGAAAGCTTTCAAACTGGGCCGCGAGAACCAAGTAGATCAGGATTGCCGACAGCAGAAAGGTCCCGAGGAACTTTCCGCCCTCCGTCCGGAGCTGACGCGATTCTCCGGCATGATCTATCGAGAAGCCCTGCGGCAGGATCTTCCCGGCCTCGTCCTCAAGGAAGCGTAGCGCCTGGTCGAGCGGCACATTCGGCGGAATCACGCCCTGAATGCGCACTGCGTTGAGCTGCTGGAATTTCTTCAGTTCCCGCGGCTCGGCGGTGTTTCGCAGGCTGGCGAAGGTGGAGAGCGGCACGAGCCTGTCCGCGGATCCCGTGACGTAGATTCGGGAGAGTTGATCGGGTGTTAAGCGCTCTTCGCGCTTCACCTGGGGAATTACCTTGTAGCTCCGGCCCTGGATGCTGAAGCGATTGACATAGTCACCGCCAAGCAGCGTCGAAAGATCCTGGCCTGCCTGGCTCAGGTCGACCCCTTGGGAGCGGAGCTTGTCGCGATCGAAGACGACCTCCGTCTGGGGCTGGTCGAACTTCAGGTCCGCATCGGCGAAGATGAACATTCCGCTGCCCATGGCTTTGAGGACAAGCTGGCGCGCCAGGGCGTCAAGCTGCTGCGGCTCCGCGGCCGAGGCGATTACCAGGTCAACGGGGAAATCTCCGCCGCCGGGTAGCGGCGGGGGCGTGAGCGGGATAGCCCGGATTCCCGGAATGTTCGAGAGCGGACCCATGGATTCGACAAGCAACTGCGCCGTAGTTTTGGTCCGTTGACTCCAGGGCTTTGTCACCATGCCTCCGAAACCGCCATTGGCGAACGTGATCTGAAATATGCTGGCGGTCTCCGGGAACGATCGATAGACGTCGTGTACCTCCGCCGAGAACAGCTTGGTCTGGTCGAGGGTGGCGTTAGGGGACGCCTGCAGGATGGCGAACACCACACCCTGGTCTTCGGCCGGCGCCAGCTCCCGCTGCGAAAACATATAGAACGGCACGATCAGGGCGGCTACGATTCCCCACAGAACCAGGACGACGGGACGAAAGCGCAGCGTCCCGGACAGCGATCGCGTGTACGCACGGCGGACACTGTCGAAGCGGCGGTTGATCCAGCCTGCAAACCCTCGCTCCGTGTCACCGGCGCGTAGCAGTTTGGCTCCCATCATCGGCGAAAGAGTGAGCGCCACCACGCCTGAGACGATCACCGCTCCCGCGAGGGTGAACGCGAATTCGCGGAACAGTGCGCCCGTCAGCCCGCCCTGTATGCCGACCGGCGCGTACACCGCTGCCAGCGTAATCGTCATGGCGATAATCGGGCCCACGAGTTCCCGGGCTGCGTGGATGGCCGCCTCGTAGGGAGACTGGCCCAATTGCAAGTGCCGTTCCACGTTCTCGAGCATCACGATGGCATCGTCCACCACCAGGCCCACCGAGAGCACAATCGCCAGCAGCGTGAGCAGATTGATAGTGAAACCGGCCGCCAGCATCAGGAACACGGCGCCGACTAGCGAGATCGGGATCGCAACCACGGGAATGATCACAGCGCGCAGTGACCCAAGGAACAGGAAGATCACCACGATGACAATGATGAGCGTCTCGCTAAGCGTCCGCAGAACCTCGGTGATGGCGTCCTGAATGTATTCGGTCGAGTCGTACGGGATGCCTGCTTTCATCCCGGTCGGCAACTGTGCGGTGATCTCAGGCATGGCTGCGCGTACGCGGCCGATCACCTCGAGGGCATTGGCAGTGGGGAGCACCCAGACCCCGATGAACGTTGCGGTCTCTCCGTTGAAGCGAACATCCTCCTCGTAATTCTCTGCGCCGAGCACCACGTCGGCAATTTCGCCGAGCCGGACAACCACCCCGTCTTTCTGCTTTACCACGAGCTGGCGGAACTCTTCCGGTGTGCGCAAATCGGTGTTGGCGACGAGGTTTACCGAGACCATGGAGCCCTTCGTCCGCCCGAGTGCCGAGAGGTAGTTGTTGCGCGCCAGGGCTTCCCGCAATTCGGAGGCGGAAATGCCGCGCGCCGCCATCCTGTCCGGCTTGAGCCAGATCCGCATGGCGAAGGTGCGGTTGCCCAGGATGTCCGCGCGCTGGACGCCGCTGATTGCGCTCAGCTTCGGCTGCACTACCCGCATCAGGTAGTCGGTAATCTGGTTCTGATCGAGCGCGTTGGATGAGAAGCTCAGGTACACCGCGGCGAACTGATTGTCGGCCGTTTCGAGTTCTATTATCGGCGCTTCGGCCTCGGGCGGAAGGTCGTTGCGAACCTGTGCCACCTTCGCCTGGATCTGGGTAAGTGCCGCATTGGTGTCGTAATTGAGCTTGAGGTGGACAGTAATCTTGCTGAGCGACTGCGCGCTTGAAGATTCCATGTAGTCGATGCCGTCGGCGCTGGCGATGACGCGCTCGAGCGGCGTGGTGATGAACCCGCGCACGAGATCCGCGTTTGCGCCCACGTAGACGGTCGAGACCCGGATTACGGCGATATCGCTGCGCGGATACTGCCGCACACTCAGTGACCGGATGGATTGCAGGCCCGCGATAAGGATGACGAGGTTGACGACGATTGCGAGAACAGGACGCCTGATGAATAGATCCGTAAACCTCATCAACTATCCTCCGGCTTGGGAGCCGGGTTGTTCCCCGGACGCACCTTGTTGTTGATGACGACGGCGGCGCCGTTGCGGAGTTTGAATACCCCGGAAGTCACGACCTCGTCACCCGGCTTGATGCCCGAGATGACCGCCACCTGATCGCCGCGCGAGCCATGGAGCTTCACGAACTGCTGCCGCACCCCTCGATACACTTTTCCATCGGGACCCTTGAGGTCGGTTACCACGAACACGGAATCGCCGTAGGGCGCGTATCCGATGGCCGACGCCGGTAGAACCAGCACCGAACGATTCGCCCCTACCACCATCTCCGTCTGAACAAACATCCCGGGCCGCAAGATGCCCCTGGGGTTGGCCAGGGTGGCCTGAACCTGGATGTTCCGGGTCGCCTCATCCACCTTTGAGTCGATTGCCGTGACCCGTCCCGTGAATTCGACACCCGCCACATCTCCCTTGGTGAGCCGCACCACGCGGCCGATATGCACCTGCCCGGCGTCCTGTTGCGGCACGCCGAAGTTGACGTAGATCGGATCGAGGGACTGGAGGTTGACGACGGGATCTCCGGCGGAGAGGTATTGCCCCAGGTTTACCTGGCGAATCCCGAGAATCCCCGAGAATGGCGCGCGGATGGTTTTGCGCTGGATGGTGGCGCGGATTTCTCCCACCCCCGCCTCGGTCTGCTTCCGCTCGGCTGCCGCGCGGTCGTAATCCGCCCGGGAAATGGCCCCGTCATTCACCAGGCCCTGCATCCGCTCGAAGTTGAGCCGCGCCAGTTCGCTGCGCGCTTCCATCGCCGTCAACTGCGCTTGCTCCTGCCTGGTATCCAGTTCCAGGAGTACCTCGCCCTCACGAACCGCCTTGCCGGAATCGAACCCGATGCGATCCACGATACCTGGCAGGTCAGCACTTACCGTGACCCCCTGCACCGCGGCGATGGTTCCAATGGCGCTTATGGTCACCGGCCATCTCACCTGCCGGGCGTTGATCGTCGTGACGGCCTCGGGCGGCGGCTGGAAGGACGCTGCCTGCGCGATACCTGCCTGTATCTGCCGGAACTTGATGAATCCAAGTGCCCCGATCGCAACGGCCGTCATGGCCAACATCAGGATCATCCGCTTCGCCATAGGTCACCCAATAGATTCTGATAACGATAAACGCGAAAGCGATGCGCCAAATCGTCGCAAAACGCCACACCGCGGCCGGATTTAACAGTGTGGAAATTGACCATCGAACAATGGGGAACCGGTTCCCCGCTGCGAGCGGTTCGGACTGAGGCAAACTATACTTTCTAGACAGCGTATGACTACCTCACGACGGGATTGGCTGAGACGCACCGCGGCCCTGGCGGCCGTCCCAGGGATCGCAGAACACCATGGGACGCGACCAAACATCCTCTTCGCCCTGGCGGATGATTGGGGTTGGCCCTCCGCTTCGATAGCCGCCGATCCGGTGGTGAAAACACCGGTCTTCGACCGCGTGGCCCGTAGTGGGGTGCTGTTTACAAACGCCTTCGTGAGCGCGCCTTCATGTACGCCCTCCAGAGCCGCAATGCTTACCGGTCAGCAGCATTGGCGTCTGGAGGAAGGGGCGAACCTGGGCGGAACCCTGCCGGCCCGATTCCCGGTGTACCCCGACCTGCTCGAGGCGGCGGGCTACCACGTCGGCTTCACGCGTAAAGGCTGGGCGCCGGGCGACGAGGCTCCAGGAGGCAGAAAAAGGAATCCAGCGGGACCGCGCTATCAGGATCTCAACGCGTTTCTTTCCGCGCGGCCAAAAGGCGCCCCCTTTTGCTTCTGGTTTGGCAGCACCGACCCGCACCGGCCATACGACCGCGACAGCGGCGCCGCGGCCGGAATTCGATGGCAGGATGTGCGCGTTCCGCCGTATCTGCCCGACCACGAAACGGTGCGGCGCGACATAGCCGATCACCTTCTGGAGGTGCAGCGCTTCGATCGTGAAACCGGTGAGTCGCTTGCCACTATCGAGAAAGCCGGTGAGCTTGATAACACGATCGTGGTGATGTCGGGAGATAACGGCTGGCCCTTTCCGCGCGCGAAAGCGACCCTTTACGATTCCGGCACGCATGTTCCGCTGGCGATCTCGTGGCCCTCGCGTGTGGCCGGCGGGCGGCGCGTGGAAGACTTCGTCAGCCTGGCCGACCTCGCGCCCACGTTTCTCGAAGCCGCCGGAATCCGGCCGCCCTCACTGATGACCGCACGCAGCCTGATGCCAATCCTCACGGCGAAGCAGGCGGGCCGGGTGGACCCGCGGCGCGACCACGTTTTGACCGGCATGGAGCGGCACGTTCCCAGCCGCGGCGAAATCCGCGGCGGATACCCGATGCGCGCCATCCGCACGCGGGACTTCCTCTATATACGCAATTTCAAACCCGACCGCTGGCCCTCGGGAGACCCGAACGGACTTGAAGATGGCGCGCAGCCGTTCTCCTTCGACGAACTCGCCACCCAGACGTTTAGCACGCTGGCCGATATCGACTCCGGTCCCTCGAAGGCGTATCTGGTCACGCACCGGAACGAGCCGGGGGTCGAGCCGCTGTACGCACGCGCCGCCGGTAAGCGCCCCGGCCGTGAGCTCTACGACCTTCGCAAGGACCCCTTCGAGATGAACAACGTGGCCGCGGAAACGAGTTACGCGGATACGGTCAAGCGCCTCGATGCGAAATTGATGACGGAACTCGAAGCGGGCGGCGACCCACGGGCGCGCGGCGGCGGCGAGGAGTTCGACCGCTACATCTGGTATCAGGGGCGGAGAGCCGGTAAAAAGTGAAGCTCGTCCTCGTCGGTGGATTTCTCGGGGCGGGGAAGACGCGCCTGCTGCTGGCCGCCGGCGCCGTACTACGTGCCCGCGGGATGCGTGCCGCCTTCCTCATCAATGACCAGGGCGGAGAGTTGGTCGATACGCGGTTCGCCGAGGCGTCCGGCTTCGCCACCGGGGAAGTGACCGGCGGCTGTTTCTGCTGCCGATTCTCAGATTTCATGTCCGCGGCTGAACGGCTGGCTGCCGCGCAACCCGACGTGATCTTCGCCGAACCTGTGGGCAGTTGCGCGGACATTTCCGCCACTATCCTCCAGCCGCTCAAGGCGCGCTACGGACAGCGTTTCCAGCTAGCCCCCTTTACCGTCCTGGTGGATCCGGCGCGGGCCCACCAGTTGCTTTCCGACGACGCCGACCCCGACACCGCCTATCTCTTTCGCAACCAGTTGCTCGAAGCCGACCTGGTGGTGTTCACCAAGGGCGACCTTCACGGCGAGCCGCCGCAGGTGCCAGGCATCCCCTCACGCCAGCTCAGCGCGGCCACCGGCGAAGGCGTGCACGCATGGCTCGATGAGGTGCTCGACGGCGGAATCCGGGCGGGCTCGCGGCTGCTCTCAATCGACTATGCCCGGTATGCCCGCGCGGAAGCTTCGCTCGGGTGGCTGAATTGGCGAGCCGAGGTGCGGCTTACCCGGCCCCTGACACCCGCCGCTGTGGTTGGTCCCCTTCTCGACGGCATCGGCCGGGCGCTGATCACCGCCGGGGCGCAGATCGAGCACCTCAAAGTTTTCGGGCAGGCGGCCACCGGCTACATCAAGGCCAGCCTCTGTGCCAACCGCGAGGAACCCATCGCGGAGGGTGCGTTCGATGCCTCCCCGGCGCGCGCCCATGAATTGGTGGTGAACCTTCGCGCCGCCGCTTCCCCGGAACTGCTGCTCGATGTGATGAACGAAGCCGCCGCGGCCATCCCCGGCAGGACACTTGTGATGCACCGTCAGGCTTTCCGCCCGGCAGCGCCTTCGCCTCAGCATCGGTTCTTAACCCTGGCGGAACAGCCGGATATACCACTCACCACCTGAAGGTGGATTAAGAGGTCTCAATCGGCTAGAATGGGATTTAAACATAGAGCCCCGCGTCCGTGACGCGGTCCTCGGGATTCACCACAGCCTGGCAGAACAAAGGGGTCCGCTTAATCGTGGAACACGCTGCATCCCGTCCTTTAGGAGATGCCGCGCTGGTGGAGTCGCTCGCACATACGCGCCTGGCCGACTGTTACCAATGCGGCAAGTGCACGGCCGGCTGCCCTGTATCGGGGCAAATGGACGTGCCGCCGAACCAGTTAATCCGATTTCTTCAGTTGGGGCAGGCCGGTAAGGCCTTGTCGGCGGAGTCGATCTGGCAGTGCGTGTCGTGCCAGACGTGCACCGCGCGGTGCCCCAAGCAGGTCGATTGCGCGGCGTCGCTGGACGCCCTGCGGCAGGTTTCGCTCGCACGCGGTGTGACGTCGCCCGCCCGTGAGCGCGTGGTCCTCTTTCAGCGAGCTTTTCTGGATAACATCCGCCGCAACGGAAGGCTCAACGAAGTAGAGCTGATCGCGGAATTCAAGCAGAAGGCGTTTCTGCGGGACAGGAACGTCTCCCTCCTGATGGCCGATGCCGGCCTGGCTCCCAAGCTGATTACGCGGCGGAAATTTCACCTGCGAGGCGAAAGAGTGAAGGACAGGGACCTCATCAGGAACATCTTCGCGCGGTGCAACGGGGGCGCGGAGAAGTGAAACTCGGCTATTACCCCGGCTGCGCGCTCCACGGATCATCCAACGATTACGAACAGTCGCTCAGGGCGTGCCTGGCGGCGCTTCAGGTGGAGCTCGCGGAGTTGGAAGACTGGATATGCTGCGGTGCCACCGCTGCCCATTCCCTGAACAGGAAGTTATCCATCGCCCTGCCGGCGCGCAATCTGGCGCTTGCCGAGGCCGCCGGCCACACGGAACTGCTGGCCCCGTGTCCGCTCTGCTCCATGCAACTCATGAATGCCGCGCGCGCGCTGGCGGACGAGGAGACGCAGCGGGAGATGTCCCGGGTGGTGGAGGGCGAGGTGAATGGCACCACGCGGGTGCTGAACCTTATCCAGGTGTTCGAGAGCGTCGGGCTCGACCGCCTCAAAGCCGCCGTAAAGGCGCCACTCGAATCCATCCAGGCAGCCTGCTATTACGGGTGCCTGCTCACGCGCCCGCCGGACACCGTCCAGTTCGATGATTTCGAACAGCCGCACTCCATGGAGGCCGTGCTGGCCGCCGTGGGAGCCAAAACCGTGGCCTGGAACTACCGCACCGAATGCTGCGGCGCGGGTATGACGATGGCGAGTGAAGATACGGTAGTGGAGCTATCCCACCGCATCCTCGAGAACGCCGCCGCGCATGGCGCCAGTTGCATCGTCACAGCCTGCCCCATGTGCCACGTGAACCTCGACATGAAGCAGACGGAGATCCGCAAGCGGTACGGCTCCCCGGGCCCCATGCCGATCTACTACCTGTCCGACGTGGTTGGGCTTGCGCTGGGGATCGCCCCGGAGGCACTCGGCGTCGACCGGCATTTCGTGAGGGTTTCCTAGGCCAATGTCGAGAATTGGGGTATTCATCTGCTGGTGCGGGGAGAATATTGCCCGCACGGTGGACTGCGCGAAGGTGGCGGAGGAAGCGGCCAAAATTCCGGGCGTTCGCTGCGCCGTCGATTACAAGTACATGTGCTCGGACCCGGGGCAGGCGCTGGTGCGGGACAAAATCGCTGCCGAGCGCCTGGATGCCGTGGTGGTGGCCTCCTGCTCCCCTCACATGCACCTTCGGACGTTCCGCAAGGCCGCCGCGCGCGCCGGGGTGAACCCGTACCGCGTGGAGATGGCCAACATCCGGGAGCATTGCAGTTGGGTGCACCAGGACCGCGGCGAGGCCACCGCCAAGGCCATCGACCTGGTCCGGATGATGGTGGCGAAAGTGCGGCACAACAAGCCGCTCGACGCCATCCGGGTGCCGGTGACGCGCCGCGCGCTGGTGATCGGCGGCGGGGTGGCAGGCATCCAGGCGGCGCTCGATATTGCCGATGCCGGCTACGAAGTCGTGATGGTGGAGCGGGAGCCCTCGATCGGCGGCAAAATGGCCGGGCTTTCCGAAACCTTCCCCACGCTCGACTGCTCGCAGTGCATCCTGACGCCCCGCATGGTGGATGTAGGGCAGCACCCCCGCATCAAGCTCTACAGCTACTCCGAAGTGGAGGCGCTCGATGGCTTCGTCGGCAACTTCACGGTGAAGATCCGGCAGAAAGCCCGCTACGTCGATATTTCTAAATGCACCGGGTGCGGCGAGTGTTGGAACGTTTGCCCGCTCAAGAAGAACCCCAGCGAGTTCGATTACGGAATGGGCTTCCGGCGCGCCATCTACGTGCCCTTCCCCCAGGCTGTACCTGCGCGCCCGGTGATCGACAAGAACGTCTGCGCAAAGCTGATCCGCAACGGCTGCGGGCTGTGCGAGAAGAAGTGCCAGGCCGGGGCGATCAATTTCAAGGACGAGGACCGCATTGTCGAGGAGAAGATCGGCGCCGTGGTGGTGGCTACCGGCTACAAGCTCTACGACATCGGGAAGAACGGCAACGGCAAGGTGCACGGCTACGGGGAGTACGGCTACGGCCGCTACAAGGACGTGATCGACTCCCTGCAGTTCGAGCGGCTGGTATCGGCTTCCGGGCCGACCAACGGGGTGCTCAAGCGGCCCTCCGACGGAGCCGTGCCGAAGCACGTGGTGTTCATCAGTTGCGTGGGCTCGCGCGACAACGCCAAGGGCCTGCCCTACTGCTCGAAGATCTGTTGCATGTACACCGCCAAGCACACCATGCTTTACAAGCATAAGGTGCATGAGGGGCAGGCGCACGTCTTCTACATGGACATTCGCGCGGGCGGCAAAGGTTATGAGGAGTTCGTCCGCCGCGCTATCGAGCAGGACGGGGCGAAGTACTACCGCGGCCGCGTTTCGAAAATTACGGAAGAAAACGGCAAACTCATCGTGCGCGGTGCCGATACGCTGGCGGGTTTCCCCGTAACGATCGAGGCCGATATGGTGGTGCTGGCAGCGGCCATGATGCCGGCCGACGGGGTCGAGGAACTGGCGCAGAAGCTGAACGTGGGATACGACCAGTATGGTTTCCTGCTGGAATCGCACCCCAAGCTGCGGCCTGTGGAGACGAACGCGGCGGGAATCTTCCTGTGCGGCGCCTGCCAGGGGCCGAAGGATATTCCCGAGTCCGTGGCGCAGGCCTCGGCGGCGGCGGGCAAGGTGGCCATCACGTTCGCGGCTACCGAGTTGACCCGCGAGCCGGAAATCGCGCGCATCAACGAGCAGACCTGCGCCGCCTGCTTCACTTGCGTGCGAACCTGCCCCTATCACGCCATCGACCGCGCGGAGATCCGCAATCGCCGGGGCGAATTGGTGAAGCGTACGGCGCGGGTGAACCCCGGGCTGTGTATGGGCTGTGGCACGTGCCTGGCGGTTTGCCCGTCGAAGAGTGCGGACCTGGATGGATTCACCGAGCAGCAGATCTACTCGATGATCGAGAGCCTGGCATGAGCGAGACCAACGGCTTCGAGCCAAAAATCATCGCCTACGTCTGCAACTGGTGCACTTACCTGGGCGCGGACCTGGCGGGGACCACCCGCCTGGAATACCCGTCGAACGTGCGGATCGTGCGGCTGCCCTGCACAGGGCGCATCGACTTCCATCTTCTGATCAAGGCATTTGAGATCGGGGCGGACGCCATCCTGGTGTCCGGCTGCCATCCCGGCGACTGCCATTACACCGCGGGCAACTACCACGCCCGAAGGCGCTGGGTGCTCTTCCGGGAACTCCTGGACGTCATCGGCTTCGACATGAGGCGCATCCACTTCACCTGGATTTCCGCCGCCGAAGGCCACAAATTCCAGCAGACCATCACCGAAATCACCCAACAAACGAAGGCCCTGGGTCCATACAACGATCTGTACGCCGCCCCGACGCAGCCGCGGAGCGACACAGCCCCGGCCCCCGCGCCC
>DATMYF010000127.1:0-38869 GCA_035561075.1 Bryobacteraceae bacterium | reverse complement strand
GGCGGAGGGGGGCAGGGGATTGGGGCGCCCCGGCTGCGGACGCGCGGTGAGGTTGGTCACAACGCGTGACATATTCACCGTATAAACGCTAATGTTGTTCAGTTGGAGCGCCAAGAGCGTCTCTCTGGCGCGCCCTTCGCTACCGTAATCCCGTGCTTCGCTGATCAGCAACAGGACGCGTCGCCGCTCCTTAGGGCGCGATCGCAGCAGGAAGGCGCCGCGATTGACCGCGTCTACAACCCGGCTGGTGCTGCTGCCGGGCTTGATCTGCTTCAGCGCCGCGGTGAGCTTGTCGGGGTCGCTCGTAAAATCCTGCTTGAGATCAAGGCGGTGGTCGAAAGCCAGGATGGCAGCCTCGCCCTGATCGCCGAGCAGAATCGGCTGAATCATGGAACTGATCTTCTGGATTTTCGGCAGGAGCGCCTCGACGTTCGCGTTGGCCTGGATCGCGATCACCATGGAGATGGGCTGGAATGCCACATCGACCCTGATGTTCTGCTCCTTACCGTTGTCGAACAGCCGGAAATCGGAAGGCTGAAGGCCGTGGACGTAGTCACCGTTACCGTCGCGCACAATCACAGGCGCCACGACGACATCGACGGTTGTACGAAACTGCGCAAGCGGCTCTTCCTGCGCCTGTGGCTGCTGGGCGAAAGCCGCGATACAAACCAGACCAATCATTCCTGAGCGGATGCCCGGCATAAGTTTCCTGACGTTGAGTTTCCGCAAATCGTTCCTATGGGTGTTCCGTGTGCCCGCGCAACAGTTCGACCGTGTGGGGGGCTAACCCCACGATAGCATTCAGCGACTCGAGGGCGCCGCGCGGGGAGCCCGGAAGGTTTACAACCAGTACTGCCCCGCGGGTGCCGGCCAATGCGCGGGAGAGCGCCGCCATGGGGGTAGCGCGGCGCCCTTCGGCGCGCATCACCTCGGGGATGCCGGGTATTTCGCGCTCGATCACGTCGCGGGTGGCCTCCGGGGTGACATCGCGAGGGCCGAGGCCCGTGCCGCCGGTGGTGAAGATCACCCCGACATGGCCGGAATCCGCCAGCGAGGCCAAACGCGCGGCGATCACGGCGCGCTCGTCGGGGACGATCTCCGCGACGGCAACCGTCCAGCCGAGTTCTTCCAGGCGCGCGCGGACGGCGGGGCCGGAACGGTCCGGGCGGGTGCCGGCATGAGCGGAATCGCTGATGGTGATGACCGCAGCTATCATCTTGGGGGTTGGGGTTGTCGTGAGTATGGAGCTTTGCCTCCGGATTTTTCAAGCAGGTAGATGTCCTGGATCTCGATGGATTTGTCCAGCGCCTTGGTCATATCGTAGACCGTCAGGGCCGCCACCGTGGCAGCCGTGAGGGCTTCCATTTCGACGCCCGTTTGCGCGGTGGTGGCAGCGGTAGCTTCGATGCGAACCCCATTGTGCTCGACCGTAACCTCCACGTCGGCATGGGTGAGCATCAGGGGATGGCAGAGGGGGATCAGGTCGGACGTCTTCTTGGCCGCGGCGATGCCGGCTATACGCGCGATTTCAAGGGGGTTGCCCTTGGGGTTTTCAGGCAGCTTCTTAAGCACCGCCGGCCGGATGCGCACGAAGGCGTGGGCGCGGGCGGTGCGGCGGGTTTCAGGCTTGGCGGAGACGTCCACCATACGGGGACTTCCGGCGGCATCGTAATGGGAAAGATGTTTCATTTGAGCAGCACGGGGATGAGTTCGCCGGGCAGCCACTCGGCACGGGCCGGGTCGGCAACCAGGTAGGCATTGGCGCGGGTCACGGCGGGGACATCGCTCGAACCGCGCCAGGTTACAGGCGTAACTTCGGCACCATCGGGACTGAGCCGCGCGGGGAGGAAGCGGGTGAGCCCCGGGCTGTGCCGGAAGCCCGTGGTGAGGCGCGCGAGCGGCATGGGGAGCATGGTTTCGTCGAGACCGGCGAGCAGTTCGAGTGCGGCGCGTGCGAACAGCTCAAACGTAACCATGGTGGACGCAGGATTGCCGGGAAGCCCAAAGAAGAATCGCCGCGCGGCGCGTCCGAAGACCAGAGGTTGGCCGGGCTGAATGAGCACGCGGTCGAAGAAGAACTCGGCGCCGAGATCGGCCAACACGCGTTCGACGATGTCGTACTTGCCGGCGGAGACGCCGCCCGACAGGAGCATCATATCAGCGGCCAGGCCGCGTTCGATCATCGCGCGTGTGTGGGCGGCTTCATCGCGCGCCACCGGGAGCACGTGCGGAATGCCTCCGGCACGCCGGACCTGTTCGGCGAGCGACCCGGCGTTTGAGTTCCGGATCTGGTAGTCGCGGGGGGCCTGCCCGGCTTCCACGATTTCATCCCCTGTGGGAATGATGGACACCACGGGCCGGCAATAGACCGGTACGACGCCGCGGCCCACGGCGGCCAGCATGGCTATGGCGGCATAGTCGATGCGTGTACCGGCGCGGACAACGGGCTGGCCGTCGCGGACTTCGGCGCCGCGCGGATTAATGAACCGGCCGGGCTCGGTGGCGTTGCTGACGAGGACGGTATCGCCCTCCCGCACAGTGTGTTCCACCATCACGATGGCGTCGGCTCCGGGAGGCACGGGCGCGCCGGTCATGATCTCGACGGCTTCACCCTGGCACACCTCGCCCTGGTAGCTCTCGCCGGCGCGCACCTCCCCTACGATGCGCAGCTTTCCCGGGAGATCCGCGGCGCGTACGGCGAAACCGTCCCGGAGAGAGCGGGCCAGAGGCGGGTAATCGCGGTCGGCGGGAATGTCCCGGGCGAGTATGCGTCCACCGGCGTAATCGATGCCGGTTTCTTCAACGGCGGGAGTGGAACGGTTCGCCCGCACCATATCGAGCACGTACCGGCGGGCTTCCGGGAACGTCAGGGTGGGCACGCCATTCATTGTAAAGGACCGGCCCGGCGATTGGTTCCGATTTCACATCGGCATGGCGTTTCATCTTGCCTCCCGTGGGGGCCCCAACCACAATGGGTATTAGGTTCGCCGGTGGCTGCGTCGCCGCCGGACGAGGCCGGGGGAGGCTCTCCCGTGTCGGTTCCTTACCGAGATCGCTTCGATGCCGGCCGTAAACTGGCCGCCGAACTGGCCCGTTTCAGAAACCATCCCGCAGCCGTGGTTCTGGGTCTGCCCCGGGGAGGGGTTCCGGTGGCCTTCGAAGTCGCCCAGAGTCTGGCACTGCCGCTGGATGTATTCCTGGTACGAAAACTGGGGGTCCCGGGGCACGAGGAACTTGCGATGGGGGCCATCGCAAGCGGTGGGATTCGGGTACTGAACCAGGACGTGCTGCGCACGATGCGGATTCCGCCGGAGGTGGTGGATGCCGTTGCCCGGCGGGAGGCGCAGGAATTAGAACGGCGTGACCGCGAGTACCGCGACAACCGCCCGGCTCCCAGGGTAAACGGGCAGGTTTGCATTCTGGTGGACGATGGGCTGGCCACAGGCTCCAGCATGCGGGCGGCCGTGGCGGCGCTCCGGCAGCAGGAGCCGGAACGCATTGTGGTGGCGGTCCCTGTAGCGCCGGTCGAAGTAGTGCGGGAGTTTCTGCGGCTTGCGGATGACGTGGTTGCGGTGGACACTCCGGAGCCGTTTTATGCGGTTGGCGCCTGGTACCGGGACTTCACCCAGACCACCGACGAGGAGATCCGGGAGTTGCTGGCCCGCGCGGCCCGGGATCTTCAGCCAAGGTGAGAAATGCCGGACGCACTCAGCCGCGCAATTCGCGAAATTGCCTGGCCACTCACCGGAGCGGCCGGAGACTACGAGCCGCTGCTGGAGCGCATTGGCGACGCGCGTTTCGTGCTCCTCGGTGAGGCCTCCCACGGCACCCACGAGTTCTATCGGGAGCGCGCGGAAATCACCCGGCGGCTGATACGCGATCGCGGGTTCACGGCAGTAGCCGCGGAGGCCGACTGGCCGGACGCGTATCGTGTAAACCGTTACGTGCGGGGCGAAGACGGCGGCGACGAGATCGGCGCGCTGGCTGGCTTCGCGCGCTTCCCAACGTGGATGTGGCGCAACACCGTGGTGGCGGAGTTCGTGGCTTGGCTGCGGGCGCACAACGGCGAGCCCGGGCGCGAGGTGAAATGCGGCTTCTATGGCCTCGATCTCTACAGCTTGCACGCATCCATTCGGGCGGTGCTCTTGTACCTCGACAACGTGGATCCGGAGGCCGCGCGACGGGCGCGTTACCGCTACGGCTGTTTCGAGGATTTCGGAGAGGATAGCCAGGCTTACGGTTACGCGGCGGCATTCGATCTCGAGCCATCGTGCGAGCAGGCGGCGGTGACTCAACTCGTGGAACTGACGCGCCGTGCGACGGACTACTCCTCGCGCGACGGGCGCGTGGCGGCGGACGAGTTTTTCGCAGCCGAGCAGAATGCGAGATTGGTGAAGAACGCGGAGCAATATTATCGCGGGATGTTCGGCGGACGCGTCTCGACGTGGAACCTGCGGGACACCCACATGGCGGAGACGCTTGAAGCGCTCGCGGCGCACCTGGAGCGCCTGTGGGGGTCAACGAAAGTGGTGGTGTGGGCACACAACTCGCACTTGGGCGACGCTCGCGCCACGGGCATGGGGGAACAGGGCGAGCTGAACCTGGGGCAACTGGTACGCGAGCGGCACAGGAACGATGCGGTGCTGGTCGGATTCACGACGTACACCGGCACGGTCACCGCGGCCACCGAGTGGGACGGTTTCGCGGAGAGGAAGCGCGTGAGGCCGGGTATGCGCGGGAGCTATGAAGAACTCTTCCACGATGTCGGCTTGCCGCAATTTTTGCTGACGTTCCCGGGCGGCGGTGTACGTGAGGCCTTGACGGAACCTCGGCTCGAGCGCGCCATCGGGGTGATCTACAGGCCCGAGAGCGAGCGCATCAGCCACTATTTTCCTGCACGGCTCGGAAAGCAGTTCGACGCGGTGCTGCATTTCGACGTAACGCGGGCGGTGGAGCCGCTGGAGCGCACCCCCGGATGGCAGATGGAAGCCGAAAGGGAGTGGGAGACATTCCCCTCGGCACTGTGAGGGAAGCCATGTTTTCGCCAGCCGGAAAGGTAGCGGGGCGGGATGTTCGGGTGGAGGTTGGCCCGGTGCGGCTGGAGGGCAGCCTGGCGGTACCGCCGGCGGCGCTGGGTATAGTGCTGTTCGCACATGGAAGCGGGAGCAGCCGGCACTCGCCGCGTAACCGGTACGTGGCGGGTGTGCTGCAAGGGGGCCGGCTGGGCACCCTGCTCATCGACCTGCTGACCGCGGATGAAGAAAGGGCGGACCTGCCGAAGGGGCACCTGCGATTCGATATCGGGCTGCTGGCCGGGCGTGTAGTGGGCGTGGCGGAGTGGCTGTCGCAAGAGCCCGAAACGGCGCGGTTGCGAATCGGCTATTTCGGCGCCAGTACCGGCGGGGGCGCGGCCTTGATGGCGGCTGCGGAGCGTCCGGAACTGGTGGGAGCGGTGGTCTCGCGCGGCGGCCGTCCGGACCTTGCCGGCTCCGCGCTGCGGCGGGTGGCTGCACCCACGCTGCTGATCGTGGGTGGGCGGGACACCCCCGTGGTGGAGATGAATGAACGGGCCCTGGGGGAGATGCGGTGCGAGAAGACGCTTGCAATCGTGCCCGGCGCCACGCACCTGTTTGAAGAGCCGGGGGCACTTGAAGAGGTTTCCCGGCTGAGCCGGGAGTGGTTTGAAAAACACCTGAAGGTTTGAGGAGAGGAGGAGTGATTATGGCAGATGTCAAGGTACACAAGGAACAACAAGCGGCCGGAGAGCGGGAGAAGGCTATGGAACGCCGTGGCGGCACGGCTGTAGCCCGACGTTCGGATCTTTGGAATCAGGATCTCTTCACTATGAACCCGTTCGCCATGATGCGGCGGCTCTCCGAGGAGATGGACCGCGCATTCGGCAGCAGCCTCGGATTGTGGCGCGGGGCGGGCGAGGAATTCGGCGCCTTTGCGCCACCGATCGAGGTGCGGGAGGAGGAAGGCAACCTGGTGGTGTGCGCCGACCTGCCCGGCATGCGCAAGGAGGACATTCGCGTCGAGTGTACCCACGACGGCTTATTCATCGAGGGTGAACGGAAGCGCGAGAGCGAGGAGACGCGGGGCGGGATCCGGCGCTCCGAGCGCAGCTACGGGCACTTCCAGCGCATGATTCCGCTGCCGGAGGGGGCGGATGTAGATAAGGCCGGCGCCCAGTTCAAAGACGGGGTACTGGAAGTGCGGGTGCCGCTGCCCAAGGAGGAGGCGCGCAAGGCGCGGGAGATTCCCATCAAGACGTAGCGCTGCCGGATAAGTGGGCCGCGCATGAACGCGAATGAACGCGAATAAGCCAATGGCAAACAGCCTCTGTGCTATTTGCGTTCATTTGCGTTCATTCGCGGCCTAATATATAGAACATGACCGCGACCATCAACCCCGCCACGGGGCAAACACTGGAGCGCTTCGAGGCGCTGTCTGAAGCTGCTATCGAGGAGAAGATCGCACGGGCGGCTCAGGTATTTAGCGCCTGGCGATGTGTGCCGATCGCGGAGCGCGCGGGAATGATGATACGCGTGGCCGAAGTCCTTGAAAGTGAGCAGGGCGCTTTCGGGGAGATGATGACCACGGAGATGGGAAAGCCGGTGCGGGCCGCGCGTGAAGAGGCGGTGAAGTGCGCGCGCGGCTGCCGCTACTACGCGGAGAACGCGGCGCGCCTGCTGGCGGATGAAGTGATCCCCAGCGGGGCGGCGCGAAGCTGGGTCCGCTATGATCCGGTGGGGCCCGTGCTGGCGGTGATGCCCTGGAACTTTCCCTTCTGGCAGGTATTCCGGTTTGCCGCGCCGGCGCTGATGGCGGGCAATGTGGGGCTGCTCAAGCACGCCTCGAACGTGCCGCGTTGCGCTCTGGCGATCGAAAACATTTTTCGCCGGGCTGGCTTTCCGGAGGGCGTGTTCCAGACGCTTCTGATCGGGTCGTCGCAGGTGGCGCGGGTACTGGCCGATCCGCGCGTTGCGGCCGTCACCCTAACGGGCAGCGAAGGCGCAGGCGCCAGTGTGGCGGCGGAGGCCGGCAAGCGGATCAAGAAGACCGTGCTGGAACTTGGGGGCAGCGATCCGTTCATCGTGATGCCCAGCGCGAATCTCGAGCGAGCCGCCGCAGTGGCTGCTCAGGCGCGCGCCGTCAACAACGGGCAATCGTGCATCGCGGCCAAGCGGTTCATTGTGCACCGGCGGGTTGCCGAGGAATTCGAGCGGCGCTTTGTCCGCGCTATGGAAGGGCTGCGGGTGGGCGACCCCATGGACGAGAGCACGGACTTGGGTCCGCTCGCCACGGCGGACCTCGTCGACACGCTGGACGATCAAGTGCGCCGGAGCGTGCAGGCCGGGGCTCGGCTGCTTTGCGGCGGACGCCGGCTCGACCGCGCGGGCTTTTACTATGCGCCCACAGTGCTGGCGGATCCGCCCGAAGGGTCGGCGGTGCGCTGCGAAGAGACCTTTGGTCCGGTGGCGGCGCTATTCCGCGTGGGCGATATCGCGGAAGCCATCCGGCTGGCGAACGAAACCAGCTTCGGACTGTCATCGAGCGTGTGGACCAACGACGAAGCCGAGCGCGCCCGCTTCATCGCGGAGATCGACGCGGGAATGGTGTTCGTGAACGCTATGTCGGCATCCGATCCGCGGTTGCCGTTCGGGGGAGTGAAGCGCTCCGGCTACGGGCGTGAGTTGGGCGGGTACGGTATTCGTGAGTTCCTCAATATCAAGACCGTATGGATGGGCGAAGACGGGGAACCCCGGACGCTAACCGAGTGAGCGTCGTAAGCGGGTATGAGGTTCTGGCGCAGGCCCACCGGCGAGCGCTGCCGGATGCGGCGCGAACTACGTCGTGAGCCAAACACTCATACCCGCCGACGGTAACGGTTGTCTAGTACTGCTTATGCTCCTTGTGCTCCTGCTCCTTCTCAGTCTTCGTCTTGCGTTCCTTCCGTGTCTTGTCCGTGGTCGGACTGGTAGCCTGCCGGTCTGCATTGCTCACACCTTCCTCGCGGAAGGAGTACTTGCCGAGCTGTGAGAGCAATTGCGCGGCGGCGGGCGGGTTGGGCGGATTGCTCTCGATCACTTGCCGGATCGTCATTTTCTTCCCGTAGAGCTCCGCGTTTTCGTCCTCATCGGAGCGAAGCGTCGCCCCAGTGAGCGCCAGTCCCGCAAACAACCCTCGGGCGCGCGAGTAGGAGAGGATCTCCGCTCGCATATACGCATCGGTATTGGCAGCGGCGGTGCGGCCCACGGGACCGGCTGCGACGGATGCGTCGGCTCCGAGCGTGAACTTACTGTCCAGGAGCCTGTCCATACCCTTCCTGTTCATGACCAGCATGATAACGTCGGTTTCCGATGCGCCGAGCTGGAAGCCGAAGCTGCCACCTTCCACCCGTACAGCGGCAGGGTCAGCCCAACCTCCGCCGCCGCGAAGATTGCGGCAAACGGAGAAGCCCCTTCCGTACTGGCCGCCAATTCCGAATGCGGCCTTCTTCAGGCCCGGTACGATCACGACGCAGTGCGCGCTCTCGAGCAGCTCCTGCGGGATCCCTTTATCGGGCGTCCCCATGACCTCGTTGAAGACGGTCGTGGCCTCTTTGAGTCTTTCCTGGGCCGTTTCGGCCCACGCCGCGCCAGTGAAGCAGAGCGTTGCTGCAACCAAGAAAACTCGCATACTTCTACACCCTCCGTATGCAATTATCCCGGGCGCGGTGACACGGTGCCTGTGCTTACGGGCACGTTGCGCGCCTCGTAGGAGACGGAACGCACCACTCAATTCTGAAGATGTCTCGTTTTACACGCCAAGGCCGAGATACTGGCGGGCATTGGCATAGCAGATATTCCGGATCATGGGACCGGCGAGATCTTCGCGGTCCGGCAGCTCGCCGTTTTCCAGATCGGTGCCGATCAGGTTGCAGAGGATGCGGCGGAAGTACTCGTGCCGGGGGTAGGACATGAAAGAGCGGGAGTCGGTCAGCATGCCCACAAAGCGCGAGAGGAGGCCGGCATTCGAGAGCGCGTTGATCTGCGACTCCATGCCTTCCTTCTGATCGAGGAACCACCAACCGCTGCCGTATTGGATCTTACCCGCGGTTCTGCCGTCTTGAAAGTTACCGATCATAGTGGCGAGCATGTAATTATCGGCGGGGTTCAAGTTGTAGAGGATGGTCTTGGGCAGGGCATTTTCCTGCTCGAGGCGATCGAGGTAGGCACAGAGAGCTTCGCCCTGGGAAACGTCCCCGATGGTG
Organism: Bryobacteraceae bacterium; assembly: GCA_035561075.1. Taxonomy (GTDB): domain Bacteria; phylum Acidobacteriota; class Terriglobia; order Bryobacterales; family Bryobacteraceae; genus JAMCRM01. The sequence continues at coordinate 29,613 of DATMYF010000127.1, read as the reverse complement.
TCGAAGCCCTTATCGGGGCCGAGCAGGTTGAACATCCGGGTATTGGCGTTGCGCCGGGCGCCCAGGTGGAGTTGCTTGGTCCAGCCCTTTTCAGCATCCAGCCGGCCGAAAGCGAGCATCAGGAACGATGCGAACTGCTGCTGCTCTCCGGCGTTGGCGGCCTTACCGGCGCGCGCCTGGTCGAAGATGGCGGCCGCGGCGGTCTCGGTGCAGAAATCGGCGTAGCAGTGGTTGAGGCCGTGGTCGGAAAGCCGGCAACCCATCTGGTGGAAGAAGTCGTGCCGTTTGCGAAGGGCGTCGAGGAAAGCCGTGAAGCCGGTGATCTCGGTATTACTCGCAGCAGCGAGGCGGTCCACCCATTCGTTGAAGGCCTGGGGGAGGTGGACGTTGAAGGCCTTGTCGGGCCGGAAGGTGGGAAAGACCTTGGTGTCGAGACCGGAGGCCGCGATGGCGAGGTGGCAGGAGAGGTCGTCGACGGGGTCGTCTGTGGTGCAGACAGCCTTCACGCGGAACTTCCGCAGGATGCCGTGGGCCGTCAGGTCGTCAACTTGCAGCATCTCGTTGGCGCGGTCCCAGATGGCCGGGGCTGTGGTCTCGTCGAGCAGTTCCTCGATTCCGAAGTAGCGCTTCAGCTCAAGGTGTGTCCAGTGGTAGAGGGGGTTGCGGAGCGTGTTCGGCACGGTCTTCGCCCAGGCCATGAACTTCTCGCGGGGACCGGCGTCGCCGGTGCAGAAGCGCTCGTCGATGCCGTTGGCACGCATGGCCCGCCATTTGTAGTGGTCGCCCTCCAGCCAGATCTCATAGAGGTTGGCGAAGCGGCGGTCGGAGGCGACGTCCTGGGGAGGCAGGTGGCAGTGGTAGTCGAGAATCGGTTCCGGGGCGGCGTACTCGTGATAGAGCTTCCGGGCGGTGGGGGTCCTCAGAAGGAAGTCGTCGTGAATGAAGGCCATGGTGATGTCCTGTGTTGTAGCTGCTTCAGCCGATGAAGATGGGCCGGATGTGACGCCTGAAGAGATGGTCCGTGACGTTGCGGGAGATGGCGGGCTCACAGGCCTCAAGCGCGCGGATGTAGCGATCCCCCATGGCGGCCGCAATCTTGTACCCCACGTGCAGGAGCTGCCGGAAGTCCGGGTTGAACTCGCGGCGGTTGGAATCGTGACGCAGGGTGGCGGCGTACTGCTCACCGGACCAGCGGCGGACTTGCTCGGGCGTGGGCAGGCGTGCTGGGTCCACGTCGATGACGGTGGCGTAGGGTGCGCACATCTCTTCCAGGTGCTCGTAGGCGCCCTGGTACACGTCCTTGGCGACGTCTAGCCCTTCCCCGCCGGTTTCGGCGAGGCCGATCAGTTCTTCCAGCCAGTTACTGCCGGCGGTCTTGATGTGAACGCCCGCGCCGGTCTCGGCGAGGGCACGATGGATGCCGCCGTAGATGGAGAACTTGTCACTGCCCGAGTGGACGCTGAGCTTGAGGTTCGCCGGTAGCCCGTAGTTCTTCACGGCATAGGCGATCACGGCGATGTCGTCGCGAAATTCGCGCTCGAACTGCGCGGGGTCGCCGACGTAGTCCACGCCCTTGTTGAAGCGGCCGGTGAATTTGGGGGCGATGGTCTGGACGGGAATGCCCTCATCGGCGAGCGCCGCCAGGATGACGAGCAGTTCGGCGGGGCTCTGGGGGGAATCGGTCTCGTCCATAGAGACCTCCGTGATGAAGTTGCCCTCGCCCTTGGCGCGCTCGATGCGGCGGTAGATGCGGCTGGCCTCCTGAACGGCGTAGAGATACTTGGAGGCGATGGTGCTTACGGCCGCGCGGCTGCTCTCAAAAGGCCGGCTGAGCCCGGCTATGTCCACGTGTGCGGCGAGATCTTCGTGGCAGTCGACAAAGCCGGCAAGGTCGGCGGCGTCGGCGGGCTTGCCGATGGCATCGGCGACGTCCAGGGTGTAGAAGTCGCTCGCGTCGAGGAAACGCTCCACGTTTGTAAGGTTGATGTGGTCGGCGTCGACGTGATACGGCTTCTTCCAGCCGAGCTCCCGCACGGCTTCGTCCGCGGCAGCGCGCGCGCTGCCTGGTTCCGAGCCGACGATGGAATGCTCGCGATTGGACTTGTTCCACACCGGGACGACTTCGACGCCCTGATCGGCGGCCAGCATGCAGGCACGCAACTGCGGCCTGGCCTGGTGCGCGAAGCGGTCACCCACACCAAGCGTAAACTTCCTGAGATTCAGCATTTATCTACCCTTTGAGATCGCGAAAAGCTTCTTCGATTTCGGCCTTGGCCTGGGAAGTGGCAGGGACCAGCGGAAGACGCGGTGGCCCGCCGTAGTATCCATTCAGGTCCATGGCGTGCTTCAGGCCGGGGATGCCGTACTTGACGGTAACCAGCGCGGCGGCGCGGGCGATGCGGTTCTGCCAGTCGCGGCCGGCCGCTTCGTCACGCGTGCGGTAAGCTTCCCATATTGCGATGGTGGAGTACGGCGCGGCGTTGGCGTAAGCCAGGATGGCGCCGCATGCGCCCATCAGCAGCGACGGCCACAGCGTGGGGGCGGAACCCACCAGTACCTGGAAGCCGGGCCGCACCTCCCGGATCATCTGCATTACCTTCTCGATATTGCCCGAGCTTTCCTTGATGGCGATGATGTTCGGGTGCTCGGAAAGCGCCGCTACCGCATCGGGCGGGATGTCCACTCCGGTGGTCTGGGGCCAGTTGTAAATAATGAGGGGGATTTTCGACTGGTCCGCGACGGTGCGGTAGTAGAGCGTCTGGGCGTCGGCGCGGTTCAGCAGCGCCTTGTAGTAGTGTGGGGTGCGCACCATGGCAGCCTTGTAGCCAAGTTCGGCGGCACGGTTGGTGAGGCAGACGGTCTCACGCACGCTCTCGACGCCGGTGCCCGCAATGAGCAGTTTCTCGGGGGTCGCATACTTCGCGACCATTTCCCACAGCGAGATTTTTTCCGGGGTATCCAGCATTACGCTCTCCCCCGTGGAGCCGCACACGACGTACCCGGAGAGGGCCGTGCGGTTCCACTTCTCGACGTTGTGCTGGACCTTCGAGGCATAGATGTTGCCGCTCGCATCAAAGGGAGTAGCAATCGGTGGGAAAATGCCTTGTAGCTTCATTTTCATTACACGATAGCACCAAGTGAGGTAAAGGAATGTTTTCGCTGGAACTGCGGGCGGAGCCGAACGTACGGGACATGCTCACAGCGGAATTGTGGGACGCCGGATCGGTGGGGATCGTTGAACTGGACGACGCCCGGGTGCGGGCGTTTTTCGACGACGCCGCCGGGCCGGAGGCGCTGGTGGAGCGGTTCGCGGCTTACGATCCGCGGGCACGGAAGGAGGAAGAGCGTGACTGGGTGGCGTATTCGCGCGAGAAGTGGGAGCCCATCCTGGCCGGGGAGAGATTCTTCCTGGTACCGGAGTGGCTCGACGATCCCGCGCCGGAGGGGCGGTTCCGCATCGAGGTGAACCCGGGGATGGCGTTCGGCACGGGTGTCCACGAGACCACGCAACTGTGCATCGAGGCTTTGGAGCGGCACGTGCGGCCGGGGCTGACGGTGCTGGACGTGGGGACGGGTTCGGGAATCCTGTCGCAGGCTGCCGAGTTATTGGGAGCCGCGCGGGTGGTGGCGTGCGACAACGACCACATCGCCGTAGAGATCGCGCGGGCGAACCTGCGGAACGGCCTGGTCTTCACGGGGTCCGCGGACGCGCTGGCGCCGCGCTCGGCGGACCTGCTGGTGGCGAACATCAGCCCGGAGGCGGCCATGGCGCTGGCGCCGGAGTTCCTGCGCTGTCTGCGGCCGAACGGCGTGGCAATGTTGAGCGGATTTGAACTGAACGAGATCGGAATGGTGCGGGCGGCGCTTCCCGGCGGAACCGTGAAGGACGCCCGCACGAAGGGGAACTGGGCGCTTGTCGAATGGCAGCCGGCCCCTACTGGAACACCTGCTCCAGCGGTACGATCCTGACGTCTTCGGGCTGCAGGTGGAGGCCCCACGTCTGGACCACCTTGTCTTCGGCCAGAATGTCATCCGGCTTGGGGGAGTTGTAGGTCATGGGCGAGGCCTCGGGGCTGGTGAGCTTTTTCTTCAGTGCTTCGGCGTCCTTCGAAACCGCCACGAACTGGATGCGATCCGTACGGAGATGCCGCTTGATGGCCCGGTTGACGTCGTCGCGGGTTAGCTTCACGAGCTTCTGCTTGATGTATTCGTTGTACGGAGGGATGCCGTAGTACATGCTGTCGATGGAATAGCCGAGCTCCGCGCTCTTGCTCTTGGTGAGCAGGTTGATGTTCTTCGAGACGAACTCGCGGGTGCGCTCGAACTCTTCGAGCGAGAGGCCGTCGCGCACCAGTCGGTTCAGCTCGAACATGGCCAGCCGCAGGGCGAAAACCGCCGTGTCGGGTTCCACGGGGCGGATCCAGACCTGGAAGATTTGCTGCCGGCGGGCAAGATTGGGGCTCGGTTCGAAGCGGAACATGCCATTGGGGAAGTACTCGATGTAGGCATAGTCGCCGTAGTTCAGGCCCCGTGCCTGGCGCAAGCGCTGGAAGAGCCTTCCGCTGCTGAGGCGGTGCGGGCCGAAATATGACATGGCCACCAGCAGCGCCGGATAATCCGGATGGCTGCGGGTGACGATTATGGGGAACCCGAAGGAGTAGGCTACCGAACGGGTGTCCTTCTCCACGATGGTGAGGCGGTTCTGCTTGATGGGCTGGATGGCGGTGGTCTTCTCGCGGTCGCGCCCGGCGAGGCCGCCCCGTTGAGGCAGTTTGGCGCGCAGGTCGGCGCTCATCTTCTCGGCGAAGCCCTGCGGATAGCCGCCCGCCACCCCCAGGATCAGGTTCGCCTGGGTGTAATGGTTGCGGTAGAACGTTTTCAGGTCGTCTAGGGTGATTCTTTCGATGGCCGAGATGGCGCCGGCATTATGGTGGCCGTAGGGCGTGCCCGCGTAGATCTCGTTATACAGCACCTCTTTGCCAAGTTCCTCGTCGTTGTTGCCGCGAAGGCTGACCTTCAGGTAGTTCAGGACGTTGTCCTTGACGCGGGTGAAATCGTCCTCCCGCCAGCCGGGTTCGAGCAGCATGGCGCGGAAGAGCTTGTAGTAAGCGTCCAGGTTGTCGACATGCGTGGCGCCGGAGAACGTGGTCATCTCCTTATCCACCTGGCTCGATACGGATGCCGCCATGGGGAAGAGCGCGTCGACCACCTGCTTGTAGGTGAGGTCTTTGGTGCCGCCGTCGGAAATCATCATGGCGGTTAGATTGGCCACCCCGGGTTTATCCGCGGGGTCCGAGGCGGCGCCGGTGGTGAAGACCACCCGGAACGTCACTACCGGCGCTTTCGACGGCAGAGAGGCGACGCGCATCTGGGCGAACCCGGACACTGCCGCGAACAAGAGGATCAAAGCCTTCTTCACTTGGCACCTCCGGTGAGAGTGACGATGGTGCAGCCTTCATCAATCAGGTATTTCCGCGCGGCGCGCTGGATGTCATCCGGGGTGAGGGCGGCGTAACGGGCGTAGAGCCGGTCGATCGTCTCGGGAGTGCGGCGCAGCGCAACGTAGCGCGCCACCGCGCCGGCGACTGCCTCGCTGTTATCCATTCGCAGGCTGAAGCTGTAGCGCAGGTGATTCTTCACGGCGTCGAGGCGTTCCTTGGGGACGGGCTTGTCGCGGAGGTTCTTCATGGTTTCGAGCACCTGGTCGCGGACGTAGTGAACGTCATCCGCTTTCTTGATGCGCGCCAGGACGGTGAAGAGGAAGGGGTCCACGGAATCGGGGTTGTAGGTGTCGAGGTCGTCCACCCTCTGTTCCCGCACCACCAGCTTCTGGTACAAGTCCGACGTCGAAGAGAAGCCCAGGAAAGCGAGGGCGTCAAGAGCCGCCGAATCGGGTTCCGTATCGGTGTAGGCGGGCGCCTTGTACGCCACCGCGACCCAGGGCAGGGTGGCGGTGGGCCAATCGACGTGTGCGGCGCGCGGGCCCTGCTGCGGGGGTTCGACGGGGATCTCGGCCTTGTAGCCGCCGCGCTGCCACTTGCCCCAGTACTTGTCCACCAGCGGGCGAACCTGGCCGGGCTTCACGTCGCCCGCCACCACGATGGTGGTGTATTCGGGGCGGTAGTAGCGGTTGAAGAACTTGAGGCTGTACTCGTACTGGTTGGGCATGTCCTGTATGTCCTTCAGGAAGCCCATGGTGGTGTGCTTGTAGGTGTGGCGGTCGAAGGCGGTGTCCTGCAGGACTTCGAAGAGCTTGCTGATGGGGTTGGCGCTGTTCTTGTTGTACTCGCCGAGGACTGCCAGGGTTTCGGTCCGGAAGACGTTCTCGGGGTACTTCAGGTTCTGGAAGCGGTCGGCCTCCATCATGAGCATGGTCTCGAGGTCTTCCCTGGAGAAGGTGATGTGGTAGGCGGTGAGGTCGGCGGAGGTGTAGGCGTTGGAGGCGGCGCCGGCCTTTTGCAGCGTCTGTTCCACCTTTTCCGGCGGGAACTTCTCGGTGCCGCGGAACATCATGTGCTCGAAAAGATGCGCGAAGCCGGTGTGGCCGGGTTCGACCTCGTTCCGCGAGCCGGCCTGCACGACGATGAAAAGCGAGACGATGTTGGGGAAGTCCGTGGGGACCGTGACCACGCGCAGGCCGTTGGGGAGATCTTCCTGGGTGTACTGGTAGGGAAAGATCTTGGATTGCGTTTCCGCCGACCACGCCGCGGCGGCAAGAGACAGCAGGATCAAGGACCTGAATGGCAGAAGTTTCATGTTAGTTTGACCTGAAACGGGCCGCGTGCTTCTTCGAGCTCGACGGCCACTTCGAGTAACAGTTCATCCTCCCAAGGCCGCGCCACGAGTTGCACCCCGACGGGGAGGCCCTGCGGGGTGACGGCCATGGGCAGGACCAGCGCGGGAAAGCCCAGCAGGTTCCACGGAGTGGCCGGCATCATGGCCTGGAAGAGTCCGATTTCGCGGTCGCCGGCAGGCCAGCGACGCGAGCGGTGGGGAAAGGCGGCCACCCCGCAGGGAGGCATGAGCAGCACGGGAACGTGCTCCATCTGACGCAACAGGGCGGCGCGCATGGCGTCCCGCGCGGCAAAGGAAATCAGGACATCCTCGACGCTGGGGGGCGGTGCGTCCATCGCCGGGCCCATGAGCTCGGTGGACGTCCAGTGCGCGTCGCTTTCGCGGCCTGCAAAAAGTTTATGTATGAGCGCCGCCGGGAGCTGGCCGAAGAAGAACCACCACAAATTTGGGGCTCGCTCGAGTCCCGACGGCTGGAAGGGCTCAACGGGGACGCCAAGCGTTTCGAGCAGGCGGGCGGCCTGTTCCACGGCGGAGACGATCTCCGGCTGGACGGGCACATCCTGGAAGCGCGGCAGCAGGCCAATGCGGACGCCGGCGGTGGCGGGGGTATGCAGGGGCACGGGAGCTGAGACGGGGTCGTCCGGGTCGTAGCCGGCGAGGGCGGCGAAGAGTAACCGCAAGTCCGTGGCGTCGCGGGCCATGGGGCCTGCCGAGCCGATCAGAGCGGTGGGGTGTGACAGCAGCGGGAAGTGCCCGGCGGTTGAGATGCGGCCGGGCGTCGGCTTGAGGCCGGCGATGCCGCAGAAGTGTGCGGGAATCCGGATGGAGCCGCCGCCATCGCTGCCCAGTCCGCCTGGCGAGCAGCAGGAGGCGATAGCGGCCGCCTCACCCCCGCTGGAGCCTCCGGGCGTGCGCTCTGGATCCCACGGATTATTGGTTCGCCCTGTGATGTAGTTGTCGGTCTCGTATGCTGCCAGGAACTCCGGACAGTTGGTCTTGCCCAGGATGATGGCGCCCTCATCGCGCAGGCGCGCCACGGCGGCGGCATCGCGAGCGGCCCGGTGACCCAGGCGGAGGCGGCTGCCGCAAAGCGTGGGCGATCCCTCCACGTCGAAGCTGTCCTTCACGGTTAGCGGAACGCCGTGCAGCATGCCCGTGGGCTCGCCGCGAGCGGCATGGGATTCGGCGCGACGCGCGGCGGCGCGCGCCTCGTCGCCAAACACGCGCACAAAGGCATTCAGCCGGGGGTTTTGGTTCTCGATTTGCTCCAGGTGGGCATTCACCAGTTCGGTGGGGGAGACTTGCCCCTCCCGCACCATCGCGGCCATCAGGCAGAGGGACGAACGATAAGGCATCCGCAACTACAGTTTAGCCCAGGGTGGGGCCGGCCTACTCCGGATGCCGCGGTTCTCTCGTAGCCAGCAACTCGCGGCGGAGGGCGGCTATCTCTCCCCGCAGGGCCTCGATCGGATCGCCGTGACGGTCCTCCTCGGTATCGCGAGCAATGAAGAAGCTCGCTATGGTTGCTGTGACGTAGCCGAAGATAGCGAAGGCGTAGAGGGCCCAGCAGCAGGCAGAGCAGGCGCCCTTCGGGCGTCTGGGGCCAATAGTCCGAGCCCATGGTGGTCATTATCATCGCCGTCCACCAGAGGGCAGTTCCATAATCCGCGAGCCGCCCGTCGGGCGGGCGTTCGAACCCGTACATGCCGGCGGCGCCTACCAGCGTGATCATCAGGGTGAGAAGCAACACGTAGCCGAAGCCGCGTCGGCTCATGGTGCGGTGAAGGGTGCGCATCCCGCGATTCAGCGAGCCTACCACCCGTAGGAATCGCACCCCCCTGACTGCACGCGCCGCTTGCAGTGCCTTGATTGCCCGCAGCGCCCGGATCACCCGCAACGCCGGAACGGCCAACGCGATCGCCGTAAGCCAGTTGCTTTTGATATAGGTCCATTTTTTGGGTGCGAGCCACAGCCGGAGGAGGAAGTCCACCAGGAACACCGCCCAGATAGCCAGGCCCGCGTTTTCGAGAAAGGGGCTCAATCCGAGCGTAAGGTCAACGATGAGCAATACCAGCCATGCAATGCCTAGTATCACCATGGGCAATTCAAGCCAGGACTCCACAAATTGCAGGATTTCGTGGCGTTCGTCCGGGGCGGTGTTCGCCATACTCTACCTCATTCCCAGTGTGGCCTCCATAGCGGGATCGTGAGTACCACGCCGGGCGCCGGTGTGCGCTCGCACACGGGTCAACCGCAGTCGTATCTCGTGTCGGCTGGAGTAGTCGGATCCGTACCCTGGCGGGGGCGGCTGCGCGTAATCCGACATACCCGCGGGCGCCGCCTCGATAGACTGGTGCCGAAGGGGAGGGATTCATGGCTCGAGAGATGCCGGACGAAGTCATCAAAGCGTATCTGCAGGACGCGATTGCGGCGGAGCGGAATTTCGAGACGCAGTTGCGCCAGTTCGCGCGCGAGGGGGAGAACGAGTTCGTCCAACGCCTGTTTATGCAGCATGCCGACGAGACGCAGTTGCAACACCAGCGGCTCAGCGCGCGGCTGAAGGAGATCGGGGGCAGTCCGTCCACCCTGAAAAGCGTGCTGGCGCACATGCTCGGGTTCGTGCCCAAGGCGGGGCAGATGTTCCACGACGAGAGCGAGCGCGTGGTACAGAACCTCATGATGGCCTGCGCGGTGGAAAACAGCGAAATCGCCATGTACGAAGCGCTGGCCACCGTGGCAGCGGCCGCCGGCGACTCCGAGACGGAGGCGCTGGCCCGCTCCATCCAGATTCAGGAGCGCCAGACCGCCGACAAAATCTGGAGCCAGATCGCCCAGACGGCACGCGCGTCCTTCCAGAAACTCGAGCGCCAGCAAGCGGGCGGCGGGGAATTCCGGCACGCAAGCTGAGGCCGTGTGCGTGTTTGTACCCGCCCCGTCTGCGGACCCTTGAAGCGTCTCGGCACCAGAACTATACTCCCCCCATTGCCTCTTTGAGGCGCATGAGGAGGGTATATGAGGATCGATGTGCCCGGGGTGCTGGCACTTTCCGTCCTGCTGGCGGCTCCAGTCGCCGCGCAGGACCGGCCCAAGTTCATGGAAGTAACCACTGTCAAGGTGAAACCGGGAAAACGGGGGGACCTGGAAGCCGCCATGCGAAAAGGCGTGGAAGCGAACAGGCGGTACAAGGGCGACCACTGGATTGCGTTCGATAGCTTCTACGGGGACGGCATGACCATGTACCTGCTGTCCCCGCGCGCGACGATGGCCGACGCCGAGCAGGGCTTCGGGAACTTCGAGCGTGCCATGAAGGAAGCCTACGGCGCCGCGCTTCCCAAGCTCTATCAGGATTTCGGGAACTCCATCGAGAGTATTCGCACCGAACTCCGGCTGCGCCGATGGGATCTGAGCCAGAATGTGCCGGCCACACAGGAAGAGATGAATCGCATGGTTGGGGAGGCGCGCTGGTTGCGTATGACGGCGGTCGAGGTGCGGCGCCCCCATCTTTTAGAGTTCGAGAAATTTGTACCCGAGTTGCTGGGCGGAATGCAGCGCAAAGTTCCCGCAATGAGGACCATGGTGATGCAGTCCTCGGCCGGCGGCGACGGAGGAATCTACTTTTACTTCACCAGCCTGCACAAGTCCTTAGCCGAGATGGACCAGTTTCCCAACATTCGCGAGGCACTCGGGGAAGACCTCTTTCGAAAGTTCCTGCGCATGGACGGCGAGGCGGTAGTGCGCGCCATTCCGATGGTGGCCAGGATCGTGCCGGAACTGAGCAACCCGCCCGAAGCGATCGCCAGCGTCTCGCGCGATTTCTGGACACCGAAGCCGGTAATGGCGGCACGCAAGGCGAAGGCGGCGCAATAGAGGGGCCGGGCGGCGGGTCCCATGGGTGCGGCCAATTCTGGTATAACCAGGGTTCACCATGGACCGCCGCGATTTCATCACCGCCGCGGGATCGGCAGGCATTGCCGCCGTTCCCGCTTCCGCCGCTTCCGGCAACGCCATCCTGGAACTCCGCTGGTTCCGCATGCGCAACGGGAACCAGGTGGCTCGCACCTCGGAATTCCTGGGGAAGCACTTCGTCCCCGCAGCCCGCAGGCTGGGGGTGGGGCCGATGGGCTTCTTCAATGCCGTGATCGCGGAGCAGTCGCCGTTCGTAATGGCGCTCCTAAGCTATCCGTCGCTCCAGGGTGTCCTCGACACAGCCGACAAGATGGCGTCCGACAAGGAGTTTCAGAAGGGCTTCGAGGAGTATAACTCCATGTCGGAACTGAGCTACATCCGGATGGAGACGTCGCTGCTGCGCGCCTTCGACGCGCAGAAGTCCGTGGCCGTCCCGCCGGCGCAAAAGGCCGGGCATTTGTTTGAGCTGCGGGTCTACGAATCGAACAACGCCAAGGCGGGGAAGACCAAGGTCCGAATGTTCAACGAGGGCGAGTCCCAACTCTTCCGCAGGCTGGGCATGGCGCCGGTCTTCTTCGGGGAGAGTTTCGCGGGACGCAACCTGCCGAACCTGACCTACATGCTCACCTTCGACGACCTGGCGGACCGCGACAGGAAATGGGGCGCCTTCCGGGTGGATCCGGAATGGGAGAAGATGCGTTCCATCCCGGAGTACTCGGACGCCCTCATCGTCTCGAACGTGACCTCGTCGATCCTGCGCGGCCTGCCGTTCAGCGATATTCGGTAGCGATATCGGTGGAGGGGGCCGGCGCGAACCGGCCTCGGTGGAAGCTAAGCGAAGAAGTCGCCCGCCGCTTCGGGCTGATAGACGATCTGGTCGATGCGGCAACGCTCGCGGCCGGCCGAACTGAGGTACTCGATCTCGTCGCCGGTTCTCCTCCCCAGAAGCGAACTCCCCAGCGACCCGAGGATGGAGATTCTATTTCGCCGGGCATCCGAGCCGGAGGGGAAGACCACCGTGTACACCGCGGCCTCGCCGGACCCGAGGTCTGTCACCAGCACCCTGGAGTTCATCGTGACGACGTCGGCAGGGATGGCCTCGGGTTCCACTACGTCGGCGTCCGCGATCTTCTCCTCAAGCCTGCGGAGGTGCTCACCCTCGATAGGCGTGCGGACGAACCGGTGCAGCACCGTGAGGCGCTCCGCATCGGGTTCGGTCAGGCGGATGGAATCGGACATGACTGTAGTACTCCTCTGGATATTCTGTGAGATGGGTAGCCTGCATGCGGGCAGGCCTCCGGCGCCGCGGAGACGGGCCGCGGCCGCAGATGCCGCAGAACGGGGACTTCGGGTCCTCGACACGACCCGGAATCCCCTATCAACACTCGAAGGTCAGCAAGGTGGCCGGATTTTCAGCGACGATTTTGCGCACCATTGTCACTCGCCGAGCTATTAACCATCTTTAATGTACCCTTCGGACGCGGGATATTCAACACAGCCCTGCTCTCCTCCGTACGTGTTGAAGGCGCTCAGGTATAATTCTCGTAAGGATTCGCCCAAAGCCCGTGAAAAGAACCCTGCGTAACAACCAGCACCTGATCTGGCTGGGGCTGGCCATTGCAATCCTGATCGCTGAGGCTTTCGTCTTCCACGAGTCGTGGCGCAAGTTCAGCGACAGCGACGAATGGTTCGACCAGACGCGGCTGACGCTGACCCGGCTACAGGGAGTGATGTCGCTGGTGACGGATGCGGAGACGGCGCAGCGCGGGTTTCTAATTACCGGCCACGATGAGTACCTGCGGCCTTTTCGCGCGGCGGCGGCGGGCCTGCCCGGCAGTTTTCAGAAACTGCGGGCCTTGGCATCCACAAGAGCCGAGGACGAGCGGTTTTCCCAGTTGGAGACGCTGGCGGCGGAAAGGCTGCACCTGCTCTCGGAGAACATAACGGTGCGGCGGGAGCGCGGTTTTGCGGCTTCGGCCGCGCTGATGGAAACGCATTCCGGCCTGGAGCTGATGCGCTCCCTTCGGGAACTCGCCAACCAGATCGAGCGCGAGCAGTATCAGTTGTTAGACCGGCGCACGCTCGAGACCGAGCAGGCGGCGCGGGTCACCTGGGCCGTGGGGACGGTGGGGTCGTTCATCCTACTGGCGCTAATGGCGGGCGGCACGCTGGCGATTCACCGCGACATCGGGCGTCGAAATAAGCTGCTGGAACTCACCCGTCAGCAGGCGCGCATCATCCAGTCCGCCCATGAGGCAGTTACGGTGCGCGACCGCGGGGGGCGCATCCTCAGTTGGAACACCGGGGCGGCGGAGCTTTACGGCTGGACGGAAGCGGAAGCCGCGGGGATGAACATTCATCACCTGCTGCGCTCCAGGCTGCCGATACCGATGGAGGAACTGAACGCCACCTTGGAGCGCGATGGGCGCTGGGACGGCGAGATCGTCCAGGTGGATAGCAGCGGGCGGGAACTGATCGTGGAAACCCGGCAGGTGCTGGTGCGGGGGCAGGACGGCACCCCCATGGGCATCCTCGAAATGAACCGCGACATCACCGAGCGCAAGCGCGCCGAGGATGCCCTGTGGCTGAGCCGTGAGCGCCTGGAACTGTTGGTGGGGTCGATCGAACTTGGGCTGTTCTATTGCGACCTGCCGTTCGACAAGCTGGTCTGGAACGACAAGTGTAGACAGCACTACGGTGTGAAGCCAGGCGAAGAGACTACTATCGGGTTCTTCTACGACCGCATTCATCCGGACGACCGGGAGGCGGTGCGCATGGCCGTCACGCAAGCGATCGAGGGCCGTTCGCCCTACGACATGGTTTACCGCGTGGTGCCGCCGGGACAGCCGGTCAGGTGGTTGCGCTCGATCGGGATGGCTTTTTACGACGACACGGGCAAGGCGCTGCGTTTTGACGGTGCCACCCTGGACGTAACGGCGCAGCGGCGCGCCGAAGATGAGTTGCGGGAGAGCCGGGAACGGCTGGTGGCTGCCTTGGATGCGTCCGGCACCGGCACGTTCCGGTGGCAATTCGCCTCCGGCGCCCTCGATTTGGATGAAAACCTTACCCGTATCCTCGGGTTGCCAGCGGGTGCCGCGCCGCGCGACCTGAACGCTTGGCTTGCTCTGGTCTACCGTGAGGACCGCGCCGCTGTACTTGCCGCCGTGACGCGGGCTTCCCGAGACCATGAAGATCTCGAAATCGAATTCCGGATTGTCCAGCCCGACCAGAGCCTGCGATGGGTGGCGCTTAAGGGCAAGACGTTCGCGGGGACGGCGGGCGAGCCGCTTTACATGACCGGCGGCTGCCTGGACGTTACGGAACGCAAACGGCAGGAGGAAGACCTTCGTCATACCCAGAAGCTGGAGAGTGTGGGGTTGCTGGCGGGCGGGATCGCTCACGATTTCAACAACCTGCTTGTCGGCATCATGGGGAATGCGAGCCTGGCGGCGGAGACGCTGCCGCTGCTGCCCGGCGAACGTCAGATTTTGGACGAGGTGATCCGTGCCAGCGAGCGTGCCGCGGATCTGACCCGGCAATTGCTGGCCTACGCCGGCAAGGGGCGCTTCTATCTCGAAACCGTCAACCTGTCGGACTTGTTGCGCGAAACCAGCAGCCTGGTGCAGGCCTCGATATCGAAGAGGGTCGCGCTCGAGTTGGAACTGGGCGATGTTCCGCCTGTCGAGGCCGACCGCGTGCAAATGCAGCAGGTGCTCATGAACCTGATCATCAACGCGGGGGAGGCGGTGGGCGAGAACCAGACCGGGAAGGTGCGGGTTTCGACGGCGTTGCGCTGCATCGATGACACCTACGCCCGCAGCTTCGCCCCGCAGGATATCCCTGCCGGAGATTACGTGGAACTGGAGGTGGCGGACACCGGCTGCGGTATGGATCGGGACACGCTGTCCCGGATCTTCGACCCCTTCTTCACCACCAAGTTTACCGGGAGGGGCCTGGGCCTGGCCGCGGTGCAGGGTATCGTGCGAGGGCATAGGGGCGCCTTGCGGGTATACAGCTCACCAGGGGACGGCACGGTGTTCAAACTGCTTTTTCCAGTGTGCGCGTCTGCGGCGCGGCCTTGCGCGCCCGAGGAACCCGCTGTGCAGTTGCACGGCACCGGCCTGATGCTGGTGGTGGACGACGAGTTGGTGGTGCGGCAGACCGCCAAGGCGGTTCTCGAGCGCTACGGTTATACCGTAATGGTGGCCGAAGACGGGGGCGCGGGTGTGGAGTTGTTCCGCCACAGCCCGGAAGACTTTTCCCTGGTGCTGCTGGACCTCACCATGCCAGTCATGGGCGGGGAAGAGGCGCTCGAACAAATTCGTGCGATCCGCCCCGACGTGCCGGTGCTGCTTTCGAGCGGCTTCAACCAGGTGGAGGCCGTGCGGCAGCTCAACGGCATGGAACTGGCGGGTTTCCTCCAGAAGCCCTATAGCGGCACGCAACTGGCGCAAGCGGTGAAAGCGGCAATTGGGTCGGCGGCGGCTGCCGAAGCGTAGCGGGGGCCGGGCGGCCGTCTGCGACAATAGAATAGATGAGTACTCTTCTGGCCATGGTTCTGGTGGCGGCGGCAGGGAACGCCGTGATCGTTAAGCCGGTTGCCAACATGTACTCCCGTGCCGCCGAGGATGCCGACGTGGTTTCCCAGGCTATCTATGGCGCGAATGTCGCGATTGTGGAACAGCAGGCCGGGTGGGCGCGCATCCGCACGGCGGACGACTACACAGGCTGGGTGCCGGAGGGGTCGATCCGGACCGGCGCGCCCTATGGCGGTTCCGGCCGGGTGGCCGAGGTGCGGTCGATGTTCGCCCACATCTACCGGGAGCCGGACGTCACCAAACACCAGCCGCTGATTACAGTGCCGTTCGAAGCCCGGCTCGAAGTGGCCGCGGAGCCCCCTGGCAACCAGCGCTGGATAGAAGTGAAGCTGCCCGACGGGCGATCCGGCTGGGTGCAGCGGGGGGACGTGGAGTTCGACAGCCGGCCGGTTTCAATTCCGCAGAGCATCGAGCTTGCCAGGCGCTTCCTGGGTCTGCCCTACACCTGGGGCGGCACCTCGAGCTACGGGTACGATTGCTCCGGCTTCACCCAAATGCTTCTGCGCCGTCGCGGCGTCCTGATGCCGCGCGATGCCGGCCCGCAGGCCAAGTGGGATGGCCTCGTGCCTGTGGAGCGCGACCAGTTGCAGCCTGGCGACCTGCTCTATTTTGGAAGCAACGGAGGCCGCATCACCCACACCGGTATGTATATCGGGGAAGGCAAATTCATCCACGCCACCACCCACGAGCGGCCCGTGGTGCAGATCAGCGAACTCGCCGACCCGCACTGGACGGCCCTGCTGGTCGCTTCGAGGAGGGCAAAGTGAACCGCCGTGACTGCTTACGCGCGATGGCCGCGGTGGGCGTATCGAGCGGCGTTGCGCGCCTTCAGGCACAGGGCCGCGCTACGGTAGAGGCCCGTTCGGTGCGGCTGAAGCTGCGGCACACCTGGACGACCGTGATGTCGTCCAGCCAGCACCGCGACAACGTTTACGTGAAGTACACCGCCGATGACGTGACGGGCCACGGCGAGGGTGCGCCCATCCCGCGCTACCACGAGGACGCGGAATCCGCGCTTAAGGCGATTCGCGCCGTGCGGCCGTTCCTGGGCGCGGCGGACCCGTGGCACTTCTCCCGCAACATGCGGGAGGTTTTCCGCCGTGTGGAGGGTGAGTACGCCGCCAAAGCGGCCATCGACATCGCCATCATGGACTGGATGGGGAAGATGCTCGGGGTGCCGCTCTATAAATACTTCGGGCTGGACCCGCGCGACGCTCCGGTCACCACGTTTTCAATCGGCATCGACACCCCGGATGTGGTTCGCGCCAAGGTGAAGGAAGCGGCCGAGTACCCGGTGCTGAAGATCAAGGTGGGGCTCAGTACCGACGAGGCCATCATCGAAGCCGTCCGCAGCGTCACCAGGAAGCCGCTGCGGGTGGACGCCAATGAGGGCTGGACGGATAAGGAAGAGGCCGTCCGGAAGATCAACTGGCTGGAGCAGCAGGGCGTGGAGTTCGTCGAGCAGCCCATGCCGGCGGCCATGCTGGAGGAGCAGCGCTGGGTTCGGAAGCGTGTGCACATCCCCATCATCGCGGACGAGGCCTGCCAGCGCGCCGTCGACATACCGAAACTGGCCACCGCCTATGACGGCGTGAATGTTAAGGTCGATAAGGCCGGCGGCCTGCTGGAGGCGTTCCGGATGATTCAGATCGCCAAGTCTTTAGGGTTGAAGACCATGCTGGGATGCATGATTTCGAGTTCCGTGTCCATCACCGGGGCGGCGCACCTCTCCCCGATGGTGGATTACGCCGACCTGGATGGCAACCTGCTGATCGCCAACGACCCGTACTCGGGCGTTAAGGTGAACCGGGGCAAACTGGTTCTGCCGGACCGCCCGGGGCTGGGGCTGGTCGCGCTATCGTAATGCTACCGGCGATTCTGCTGCTGCTCGCGGCGGGCGGCGCGGACCTGGTGGACATTCGGGATGTCAACCCGCGCATCCGCCTGGACATCCGCTACGCCACCATGAACAACTTCACCCGCGCCCAGGTTTATGACGAGGCGCAGTGTTTTCTCCAGGCGGACGTGGCGCGCCGACTGAGCGCCGTCGACCAGGACCTGAAGCGCCAGGGGCTTGGCCTCAAAGTGTACGACTGCTATCGCCCGCTTTCGGTGCAGAAGAAGTTCTGGGCGCTGGTGCCTGACGAGCGCTACGTGGCCAACCCCGCGAAAGGCTCGCGCCATAATCGCGGCGCCTCCGTGGATCTCACCCTGGTGGACGCCGCGGGCAGGGAGGTCGCCATGCCCACCCCTTACGACGACTTCACCGCCAAGGCGCACCGCGATGCCAGGGACGTGGCACCGGAGGCGGTCCGCAACCGCGAAATTCTCGAAAAGGCCATGGTGCGCCGCGGTTTCCTCCCGCTTCCCACGGAATGGTGGCACTTTGACGCGCCGGACTGGGAGCGGTACCCGGTGCTCGATATCCCGTTCGCCGAAGTGACGGGACGGCGTGCGGGCGCGTACCGGTAAGTACCCGCACGGCCTCGTGGTGTAGAATGGAGTTTTAGCTGGAGGTGAGTCTTCCCTAGTAGTAGCGCTACTAGACGAATCACGACCGCTACCCTTTCGGTATTCAGTTACCTCCCCTCGCGCATTTTCAGCCTCCTCTTCCCTGACGAATGCAGGGTCTGCCGAAAACCCCTGAACGGGTACTCCCGGGTACCGATTTGCGCGGCCTGCCTGGGGCAGCCAGAGCCGCTCGACGCGGAGTTCTTCTGCACGGTTTGCCGGACGCCCTTCCAGAACCCCTATCCGCTGGACGCCGCCGGCCGTTGCGGGCTGTGCCGCCTGGGGCTGGCCGGGTTTGACGCAGCCTACTGCTATGGGGCCTACGACGGCGTCCTGCGGGAACTGATCCATCTTTACAAGTACGGGGGTATGCGCCCGCTATCCGGACCTCTGGGCGATTTGCTGGGCCTGGCGCTGCCGCGGGACCAGCGCTTCGACCTCGTGGTGCCGGTGCCGCTGCACTGGCGACGCCGGTGGTCACGGGGATTTAACCAGTCGGAGTTGCTGGCGCAGGATATGGCGCGGCGCTGCGGAATCCCGGTGCAAAACATTGTGCGGCGGACGCGGGCGACGGACGTGCAGGCCGGGTTGAGCAACTCGCGACGGCGGCGCAATGTGGCGGACGCGTTCCGCGTAAAGGCGAGGGAAGCTGTGGCCGGGCGGCGAATTCTGCTGGTGGATGACGTGATGACCACCGGGGCCACCGCGAGCGCCTGCGCGGCGGTATTGAAACGGGCGGGCGCGAAGTCGGTGGCGCTGCTGGCCCTGGCACGTGTGGACCGGCGCTTGGGCGCGGCCACCGCGATACACCGATCGAGACGGCAAGGAGTCTCATAGACATGGGGAGTACGGACAGACTACAGAGACCGGTGCTGGTGTTGAATGCGAGCTACGAGCCGATCAACATCTGCGCCGCGCGCCGCGCCATGGTGCTGGTCCTGAAGGGCGTGGCGAGCGCCGAGGAGGAATCCGTGTACAGCGTGCACTCCTCCCGCGCCGTGCTGAAGTTGCCATCCGTAATCCGGCTCCTCGAATACCGCCGCATCCCGCACCAGACGCGGGCGCTGTCGCGCAAGAACATTTTGATGCGCGATCGCTTCACGTGCCAGTACTGCCACCGCCCTGTGCCCGCGGGAGAACTCACGCTCGACCACGTGGTCCCGCGCTCACGGTCCGGGGAGACCACCTGGGAGAACCTGGTGGCCTGCTGCCACCGCTGCAACAATCGGAAGGGCAATCGCACTCCTGATGAGGCGGGGATGAAACTGCTGCGTGCGCCGCGCCCGTTCAGCCTGCACACCAGCCGCCATATCATGCGGGTGATGGGCAACAGCGACGCGCTGTGGCGGAAGTACCTGTTCTATTGAGCTTCGCGCGGCAGCAGGTACGCGCCCTCGATCAGTTCCCGCACCACCGGCAGACAGGCTTCGGCCACCTGCTCGAAGGACCCGTGCAGCCGCACTGCCAGGGCCGATACGCAGTCGCGTAACGTGCGCTCGCCGTCCAGCATGGTGAGCAGGTGCAGCACGTTGGGGTTGATGGCGCCTTCGTGACCGGGCCAGCTTTCGATGCCCACCCGCGCTTCAAGCACGCGCCAGCCATCCGGCGACCATTGGTTGCCGGTGAGCAGCCGCACTTCGGGGTTGACAGTGAGGCGCGCACCGAGCAGGCCGTCGCGGTCCTCGGCATCGCGGAGGAAATCGCACAGCGCGATGCCCCGCGACACGCGCCCGCTGAAGTCCTCGGGCAGGTGATTGGGCCAATCGTCCAGATGGAGCCAGTTGCGGCGGCCGGGGGCGCGGCGCATGGCGATCAGGCCCGTGCTGATGCGCTCCACGCGGTGGCGCTCGTAGTAGGTGGCCCACTCCTCAAAGGTACGCGCCGTTTCGGCGGGGTCCTCGTGCTCTGTCTCGCGGAGCCATGTCTCGGCATACAGCAGCGGCTTGGCCGTTGAGAGCCTCACGATCCAGGCATCGCACCCGGTGCCGTCGAACCAGGAGCGGAGCCGTTCTTTCCAATCCTGGCCCTCGATGTGGACCCAGTCGCAGATGATTTGGCAGAGGCCATCGTCCTCCAGGCACTCCGCGGCCTCCCGGAGCACGCCGCGGGCGAAGCCGTCCAGTTCCATGCCGCCGTCGCGATAGAGGAAACGGCTGGAGGGGGCGATGACGAAGGGGAGGTTCCCGACGATCATGTCGAAGCGGCGGCCGCGGACCGGTTCGAAGCGGTCGCCGTAGAGGCACTCCACGTTGCCAAGCCCGTTGAGCGCTGTGTTGAAATTCGCGAATGCCACCGCCCGGCGGGAGTAGTCGACGGCGTAGACCTGTGTGGCATGCTCGGCCGCCAGAAACGCGTGGAATCCGCAGCCGGTGCCGATGTCCAGCGTGTTGCGGGCCCGCCGCCGCACGGTGAAGCGGGCCAGGTCCATGGTGCTGGCGCTGATCCCCATCACAACGTCTGGAGCGGCGCCCAGATGCTGGGCGGGAAGGTCGTAGGCGATCAGCAGGTCGCCGTAAGGGTGGACGACGGCCGTGGCCGCCACCTCCGAACCTTCTGCCTGGACCAGCTCCAACCGGCATGCGATCTCGAGTGCGGATGCGCCCAGCGCGGCGCGCGCGGCCTCCTCCGGCACCGGCATGCTGAAGAGGAACAGCCGCGCCAGTGTGTCGAGCGGGGTGCCCCCGGCGGTGAGCCGCACCATGCGCGGGAGCGTGCGGGAGCGCGGCGTCGGCAGTTCCACGCCCCCCAGTTTCGCTACCAGGCTGCTGTCGTTGTACCCGCACTCCGCAAACGCGCGGCGCAGTGAGCGCGCCTCCTCAGGGGAAGGCACACGCGGCGGGTGTGGTTGAAGCGACGGCATGCTCCCTAAATTAGCATCCATCGCCGCGCCAAGGCCGCGGAGTTACCTCCTCCCACTCGAAATTGATTTGCCAGTAGGACTGCGCCTTGCCCTGGTTGTCGAAGCTGGTGCAGTGGAAGAGATAATACCGGCCCGCTTTACTGCGGACAAGATACCAGTAGCCGCCGGCCGGTGCTTCCACGCTGTTCTTCCAGCTGTCGATCTCGGCTGTGGAGATAGCGCTTGGGTCAGGCTTGGTCTCGAACTCCTTAATGCGCTCCGCAGCGCCGAGATACGGGGTAGGTACGTAGAAACGCGTGACGGGATAGAAGGTGAGGTCGGCGGTGTCGTCGCTGCTACTGACTACCTGGCCGTCGGAGATGCGATAGCCCTCGTAAATCTTCAGCGAGGCTTTCCCTTTCGCGCCCGTGGAGGGCGGCGGGGTGCTGCCGGATTGAAGCGGCAGCACGGCGCCCGCGGGCGTGCTGGCACCCCCAACTTCCGCCGTGAGTGCTGCGTTCCCGCTGAGGCCTGCCGGAACTCTTACATTGAGCTGAACCAGCCCGGAGCCGGCCACCCCCGCCCATAGGACCTCCGCTCGGGTGCTTCCGAACCGCACCGCAGCGGCGTTCTCAAGTTCCGCGGCCGTCGAGACCACGTCCGATGCGGCTATCGGGGGATTGGTGCGCCCGAAGCCGGTGCCGTACAACAGGATGATATCGCCGGGTTTCGGCCGCCGCGAGTTGGTGCCCGGCAGCATCTCCGGGCTGGTGGCGAAAGCGCCGTCCAGATGAACCGCTGCGGGGTTCTTGTTCTCCTGGCTGAACAGGAAGAAGCCCGGGGCAAAGCGGCGCTTCTCCACGTTCGCGGGTGCGCTGGTGCCTCCCGCCGTGATTACCCGGACCGGCACCGTGCCGACAACCTCGTCATCGGGCGCCAGCACATTGATTTGCCCGGGGCTGATGAAATAAATGTAGGCAGGCTTGTCGTTGATGGTTACCCGCACACCTTCGAGTTCGGTGGGCAGTTTGTTGCCGGCGAAGTCGCTTTCGGCCCAGACGCGCGTCTTCGTAGTGAAGTTGGACCCGTAGATAGTCACCCAGGAGTTGGCCGAGATCACCGGCTCGAAGGTGGCGCCGTGGCGCACCCCGCCGCTTTCAATCACCGGGGCGGAAATGGCGGATTCCTTGTCGATGCGGAAGGTAAGGGTGAACAGCAGCGCGCCGTTCCAGGTTACCTTCACGGTCCAGGTGCCCGGAAACGATGCGCCCCGGCCGCCGGAAATGGTGAGCGCCTCGTGAAAGCAGAAGGTGCCCGCTGTCGAAAGCGCCTGCCAGGGACCGCCAATGCTGGTTTCGACGTTTCCGTTCGGGTCGCGCCATTCGCTCGAAGCCACGCCGCCGGCCGCCGCATCCGAGAGCATGAACCAGAGATTCGCCTTGGCGTCGGCGGTGCTGAACGAAGTGGCGGCAGTGGGCAGCGCGCACCCGGATGGCACCGTTTTGGTCATCATTTTGCCGTCTACAGTCACCGCCCGCGCGGGAAGAGAGAGGATCGCGGACAGCGCAAACACGGCAAAACAAGCTGAGGGTTTCAAAATTTTAGACTCCTGTGGTTGGGATCGGCCGCTATGCGGCGGCCGGCCCCGCCGCGGTGCAGCTGTGAAAGCTGAGGAGCATCCAGAGCTGGATGCCAGATCAATTTTATATCACGACCGGGGAGGTGCTAGATTTCGGCCTTAGCCTTCCCGGACCACCTGGAAGCCCATCAGCCGGCCCATGCGCTCGATGGTCCGTACGTGATCGCCGTAGAAGATCACGCGATGCAGGCCTGAGCCATAGCCCGCCAGCATCTTCTCGGCATCGGCCACACGGGTGCGGATCTGGGTGCGGCAGCCGCGGTCGCTGTCCGGAACGCCTGTGACCTCGCCGGTCGAGACCAGCATCTTGTCCGCTCCCACGAATCGCGCCATCGTGATGGTCTCGGCGGAGGGCATCAGCACCTGCATGACCACACCCTCGGCGGTCTCCAGATGATCGCGCAGGATGTAGGGGTAGCTCGGCCCGTCGATGCCTTTCATCCTGGTGGCCGACACGCAGTGGGCGTGAATCACTTCGTTGCGGCTGATGTCGAAGACCGGGTCGGTAACGAAGCCGGGCATGCCGGTCGAGGAGGTGATCAGCATCTGGGTCATGGTGGATTGCACGTCGCCCTCGCAGACACCGTAAAGGCCCTGGTCGTTCAGCTTCGACCATGCCACGCACGGATAGGCGGGCATCTGCTTCGCAAGCAGTCCGCCGAAGCAATCGACCGTGATGGCATTGGCCTTCTCGCGCCGCATAAGGCCTGTGACTCCCAGGTAAAAGCGCAAGGCGTCCTGAACCTCACGGGGCTTGGGTTCCACCACGCGCAGCGCGCCGCGGGTGAATTCAGCGGCCTGCTGCTCCGCCTTGTGGGCGTCGGCGGCGTCGAACGCGGCTTTCAGGTCCGGATAGTCCAGCACTTTGTATTGGGTGCCGAATCGGGTGGTGTAGGAATCCGCCAGCTTTTCGCGGTTCCGGCCGACGATCAATACCTTGCTGCGGCGCATATGGCGGGCGGTCTGGAAGATGCGCATGTAGGGATCGAGATCCCCGTAGCTGCTGGTGGCGAGGACGTCAATCTTCTTCCCGGAGTTGCGCAGGGCGGCGATATTGGACCAGCCATGCCCGGCATAGGGGCGGGAAAAGTAGAGGGCCGGCACGTCGAGCGCGTTCACCAGCGGCGTGAGCGCACGCATGGGGTTGGTGAGCGGGATGATGAGCACGCCGTCGGCGGCGCGGTGGCGTTCGAGCCAGGGCCCGGCGTCTGTGTCGGCGCGGAGCAACTCGCCGCCGGTAAAGCGCACGTAGCGGGCGTTCTTGCGTGCCACTTCGGCAAGCCGCGCCTCCACTTCGGCTATATCGGCCTGGATGTCGAGGCCAGGCTTCGGCCAGTGCACATCGGCTGCCGCAAGATATACCTTGGCGACGACGGCGGGCTCGGTCCAGGGCATCGGCTCCTGACCCTCGGCTACCCCGGGCAACGCGAACGGCAGTCCGCAGAGCGAGATCCCGAAACAGCGGCGCGTGATCGGCGGAAATGGTCTGGTCATGTTTGCCTCCGGTGTTCAAGACTATAGGACCCGAAACCCCGGCGCAAGCAACGCGGCAGCAATGCCCGCGGGTCGCCAGACCTGCTAAGCTCAAGGTTCAAACCCCAATCGAATGGAGAAACGTCTATGCCCAAGCTATCGATCCGCGACCTGAACCTCAAAGGCAAACGGGTTTTCATGCGTGTGGATTTCAACGTCCCGCTGGCCCCCGGCGGCCAGGAGATCACCAGCGACAAGCGCATTCGCGCCGCGCTGCCGACCATCCGCTACGCCCTGGAACAAGGCGCCGGCCTGATTCTCGCCTCGCACCTAGGGCGCCCCAAAGGCAAGCCCAATCCGGAGATGAGCCTGAAGCCGGTGGCCGTCCGCTTGCAAGAACTGCTCGGCAAGCCGGTGAAGATGGCGCCCGATTGCGTGGGGCCGGAAGTGGAAGCGATGAAGCCCGCGCCGGGTGAGGTGCTGCTGCTCGAAAACCTGCGCTATCACGCTGAAGAAGAGAAGAACGATCCTGAATTCGCCAAGAAGCTGGCAGCCCTGTGCGACGTCTACGTGAACGACGCTTTCGGGACGGCGCATCGCGCGCATGCCTCCACGGTGGGGATGATCGCCTACGTGCCGCAGGCCGCCGCGGGGCTGCTGATGGAGCAGGAACTGCACTTCCTGGGGATGGCCACGCGGAATCCGCCGCGGCCGTGTGTCTCGGTGCTCGGCGGCGCCAAAGTATCGGACAAGATTGAGGTCATCTCGAATCTGTCGAAGGTCGTGGACCGGCTGCTCATTGGCGGCGCCATGGCCTACACATTCCTGAAAGCGCAGGGCAAGCCGGTCGGAAAGTCGCTTGTGGAAGACGACAAGCTGGAACTGGCGAAGGAACTGATGGGCCGTTTGGGTGACAAACTGGTGCTCCCGGTCGATCACGTGGTGGTGTCGGAAATTAAGGAAGGCGCCGAGAACCAGACCGTGACCGACATTCCCGCCGACAAGATCGGGGTGGACATCGGGCCGCGCACCGTCCAGGCCTATGCGGAGGTCATCAAAGGCGCGAAGACGGTGATCTGGAACGGGCCCATGGGAGTCTTCGAAAAGAAGCCGTTCGACACCGGCACGGTGGCGCTCGCAAAGGCGGTGGCGGAATCCGGCGCGACCTCTGTGGTAGGCGGCGGCGATTCCGAAAAGGCCATCAAATCCGCTGGCGTGGCCGACAAGATCAGCCATATCTCGACCGGCGGCGGAGCGTCCCTCGAGTTCCTGTCGGGTATTGAACTGCCCGGCGTGGCTGCCCTCACCGATAAGTAGCACCTACACCGAAAGGACAATCCAGCGCAATGGTAACCGGCATGCGGCCTTTCCTGACGACAGGACAAGGCCCATGCCCCGCAGTTTGAGCTTGCGTTTGGAATCCATCGAAGAAAGCCCCCTCCCGAATGGCGTTCAGGAGGTGAGGCTCGTCACAGATCGGGGGACCATTGATTGCCGCTATCATGACGCCCCTCCAGGGGAAGCGGCGGTCCTCTGGGTCTTTGGAGCCGGCGGTGGACTCGGAGGCCCGGCGGGAGGGCTGTACGTGCGGCTGGCCGAGCGGCTTACGGCCGACCGTGTGGCATCGCTGCGGCTGGACTACCGCCGTCCGGGCGACCTGAAGGCCTGCGTTTTGGACATCGTGAGCGGCATGGCGTACCTCGAAAAGCGCGAGCGCACCCGCGTAGCGCTGGTGGGGCACTCCTTCGGAGGCGCGGTGGTGATTGCCGCAGCCGCCGCGGAACCGGCGGTGGCGGGGGTGGCCGCCCTGAGCGCCCAGATCTTCGGAACGGAAGCGGTGGCGGACCTCAGTCCACGGCCACTCCTTCTCATACACGGTGCTTCCGATGAGGTGCTGCCCGAATACTGCTCCCACGACATCTACAGACGCGCCCTCGAACCCAAGCGGCTTATCATCTACCCCGGCTGCCGCCATGGACTCGACCAGTGCCGCGACCGGCTCGACCTCGAACTGCTCGGCTGGCTGCGGGACCTTCTTGTAAAAGCGTGAGGCTACGCACCCGAAGTATGATGGAAGAGTGACCAGCACCACACCTCCCCTGCAGGGGAATACCACCGCCCAAACCACCATCGATCTCGAACGCGAGTACGTGTTGCAGAACTATAGCCGGTATCCGCTTGTGCTGCATCGCGGTAAAGGCTCTTACGTCTACGACACCACTGGGAAGCGCTACCTGGATTTCATCTCGGGAATCGGGGTGAACGCCCTCGGGCACGGGCACCCGCGGATTGTGAAAGTGATCCGCGAACAAGCCGCCCTGATGATCCACTCCTCGAACCTGTACTACCACGAGTATCAGGGGCCGCTCGCCAAGCGTTTGTCGGAGGTCAGCGGTCTGGCCCGCACCTTCTTCGCCAATACCGGCACGGAGGCCATGGAAGGCGCACTGAAGATGGTGCGCGCACACGGCCGCAAGCGGGACGCCGGGAAAATCGAGATCGTATCGCTCGAGAACTCCTTTCACGGCCGCACGCTAGGTGCCCTGTCAGTCACTGGCCAGGCCAAGTACCGCGATGACTTCGAACCGCTGCTGCCGGGCGCGCGGTTCGTACCCGCGAACGACATAGGCGCGCTTGAATCGGCCGTTAACGAGCGCACCGCCGGGATCGTGATGGAGTTGATCCAGGGCGAGGGCGGCGTCTACCCGTTATCTCCCGCATACGTTCAAAAGGCGAGGGAACTGGCGGACCGCTTCGACGCCCTTCTCATCTTCGACGAGATTCAGTGCGGTGTGGGCCGCCCGGGCACCTACTTCTCCTACCAGCGGCTGGCGCCGGTGGTCATGCCGGACGTGGCCGTGGCCGCCAAGCCCATCGCGTGCGGACTCCCGCTCGCCGCACTCATGTCTAATGAACGCGCCGCTGCCGCCATCGCCCCCGGGATGCACGGCACCACGTTCGGCGGCAACGTGATGGCCTGCCGTGTGGCCCTGGAGTTTTTCGACGTGCTGGAGGGACTGCTGCCGTCGATCGTGCGCGTGGGAGCCTATTTCCGGGCCGCGCTCGACGAGATGTCGCGCAAGTACGGTTTTATCAAAGAGGTCCGCGGCTTCGGGCTGATGGTCGGGGTGGAATTGGATGTACCCGGCAAGGAGATGGTCCTCGAAGCGATGCGTGAAGGCTTTTTAATGAACTGCACGCACGACACGGTCCTGCGTTTCCTGCCCCCCTACATCATCACGGAGAGAGATGCGGACGTGGCCCTGAAAGTCCTGGCCAAACTGTTCGCGAAGCAGTAATCAGCCAGGTGCTGCCTCCCGCCGCGGTCCGTTTGGGACGGCTGCGGCGGTGAGGAGCGCCGCCCCGCCGTCCCTTACGAACCCTCAAAAGTTTGCTTCAGTCAAACAGTATTTGACATTGCCTGTATAGACAGGTTATAACTGTTAACGATGGGCGATCCGACTGGGTTGCCACAGCCCGCTTGAGGTTCTGCTCGAGCCTGACTGAACACCAAACAAAGGAGCAACATGAAATTGTTGAGAGGAACCGTCTGTGTGTTCCTGCTGGCCCTGGCAGTTGCAACGCTGGGCTTCACGCAGGTTATTACCAGTACGATTCTCGGTGAAGTAACGGACCCCAGCGGCGCCGCCGTTCCGGGTGCAGAAGTAGTGGCAAAGAATGCCGATACGGGAATTGCCGTTCGGGTTACCACCAGCGCCGCGGGAACATTCTCCTTCCCCAACCTGCTGGCTGGTAACTATGAGATTAGCGTCAGCGGTACAGGGTTCCAGACCGCCGTCGCTAAGAACATCATTCTGCTGAGTTCGACCACGCTACGCCAGAATGTAAGGCTCACCATGGGTCAGACCAGCGAGGCGATTACAGTGACCGGGGAAGCGCCCCTGTTGCAGACCGCCTCTCCCACTATCAGCGGCAGTTTGTCGGAGCGCCAGATTGCCGATCTGCCGATTGGCATACAGTCGATTACCGGGTTGATGAACCTCGGCCCGGGCGCCCAGACATCCTGGGGCGCCAATGCCCCCCAAACCGGTGGCGCAACCCACTGGGGCGGCACGAATTTTACCGTAAACGGCTTGACCGTAAATGATTTCGGCAATGGGAACGGAGGCGCGGCCTTGGGCCTGTCCCTCGTCAACCTGCCGAGCGTCAACTCCCTGCAGGAGTTCAAGACCGACAGCGTCAACATGAGCGCCGAATACCGTGCCGTCGGTTCCGTTTCGATGGTCACGAAGCAGGGCGGTAACCAGTTCCACGGGATGGCCTACGCGTACAACCAGAATACCGCCTTGGCCGCCAACACCTTCACGCTGAACCGGATTGGGAGCAAACGGGAGAAGTTGAACCGGAACCAGTTCGGCGCTAACGTGGGCGGCCCCATCGTGCCGAACCGCGCCTTCTTCTTCTTCGATTACAGCGGGATGCGCCAGCGCACGGTTTCGCAGCCCCAACTGAATGTTCCGACTCAAGCGATGCGGAACGGAGATTTCTCGGCCCTTTACGCCAACAAGGTGCAGCTCTTCGACCCCTGGTCGGGTAATCCATTCCCGAACAATCAGATTCCGTCGAGCATGTTCACTCCCCAGGCGAAGGCGCTGCTCGCCTTTTACCCGCTTCCCAACTACCTGCCGGGCGCCGCCAACTACGTCTCCGGCCTGCCGAACAACCAAGGCAACTATCTCGGCATCGTGCCAGTCGCCAAGAGCTTGAATACCATCACGTTCCGCGGCGATTATATGATTTCCAACAGCGACAGCATCTATGGGGTCATCAACCGGATCGTGGGCGATCCCTGGTTCGAAGCGCAGGGTACCCCGGCCAACTACGGTAACTATGGGAATGCCGGGCACAAGGTCACGGGCGCCAGCCTGTCGCACGTGCACGTGTTCTCGCCGTCGCTGATCAACGACTTCCGCGTGGGCTGGTTCGACCAGTCCGGTGCTCGCAAAGGTCAGAACACAGACTTCGATCCGCGCAGCATCATCCCCCAATTGACGCCCAGCCCGAACCGCGGTCTTCCGGGCATCGGGATGTCCGGCTACCTCGGGATCAGCGACAAGAACAACTCCGACTTCAATCCGCAATACACCATCCAGTTCACGGAGAATCTTACTTATACCCGCGGCAGCCACACATTCAAATTCGGTTTCGATGAAACCGGCTACAAGAACTATGTGCGGCAGGGCATCGCACCGCTTGGCTCGTTCACCTTCAACGGCGGGTGGACCGCGGGCAAAGGCTGGCCCACCGTGACCCCCTCGCAGGGGAATGCGTTTGCGGATTTCCTGCTGGGCACGGCCAGCGCCACCGGCACCGGACTGGTGCCGCCGGACCAGGTCGCCTACTCGCGTGACTGGGAATTCTACGGCCAGGATACCTGGCAGGCCACCTCGCGCCTTACGCTGTACTACGGACTTCGCTACACCTATCAGAGCCCCTGGAAATTGCGAGATCGGACGGTGACCTACTTCGATCCGGCTACCCACCAGTTGGCCCTGCCGCAGGACTCGGCGACCCCGACTCTTCCGGCACTGGCTTCCCAGGCGCTGTTCAGCGCCTACCCGTTCACCACTACCCAGGCCCTCGGGCTGCCGTTGGATTACATCGCGGGCGACAAGAATAACTTCGCGCCTCGCGTCGGTTTCGCCTATCGCTTCCTGAATGCAACGGTCATCCGCGGCGGTTACGGGATCTATTACAACTTCCATCCGCTGTTCATCGGCTCGCGCAACGACAACAACAATCCGCCATGGGGAGGAACCTCCCTGGGCTACTCGACCAAGTTGCCCGGCAAACCGACAACCCCGTTCCTGCCGGACCTCACCTTTGCGAAC
>DATMYF010000126.1:0-26162 GCA_035561075.1 Bryobacteraceae bacterium | reverse complement strand
GCGGGGCTTGGGGGGCGGGAAGACCACCCCCCACATCCAATGCTTGGCAGCAGCTACTTCTTAGCCGGAGAAGCGGGTTTGGGAGCCGGTGCCGCAGGCTTGGGGGCTGGTGCCGCGGGCCTCGCGGCCGGCGCGGCTGTGCCCATGGCCGGCGCGTTCTTGTCGTAGAGCTCGGTGACCTGCTTGGTGACATCGGCTGCCTCGGCGGCGAAGACCACCGGGGTCTGCGGGTTGCTGACGTCGATGATCACGGTGTAGCCGTTGTCCACGGCGTACTTGTTGACTATCGCCATCAAGCGTTGCCCGAGTTCCTGCATCACCCGGTTCTCGGCCTGCTCCACTTCCGCCTGGGCATCCTCGGTAGAGCGGTTCAGATCCTTGGTCTGCTGATCGATATCGCGGACGAGCTTGTTCTTCGCATCTTCGCTCAGGGTGGCGCTGCCGCTGCGCAGCTTCTGCTGCAACTCGGCGATCGCCGCTTGTTTCTTCTCAAGTTCAACCCGCTTGGGATCGAACCGCGCTTTCAACTCAGCTACGGCCTTCTGGCCGTCCTTGGTGTCCAGGATGGCTCTCTGGATCTGGATGATTCCCACCTTACTCGGGGCGGGCTGCGCTTGGGCGAAGAGAGCCGCGGTGAGCGCCAGAACCGGGACAACAAAAATACTGTTCTTCAATCGAAACTCCTTAAGTCTTTACATGCTAACACAATGGCCCGTTTCTAGAACGTGCGGCCAATGGTAAAGCGGAAGGTTGATCGCTTTTCGTACCACGGAATCGCGCTCCCGAATGTGTTTATGGCGTTGACGAAGGTGGTCTGATTCGGGTAGTAAGACCGGTCGGCAACGATCGGCGGCTGTACATATTCCCGCACGATCAATGGGTTGTATGCCCAGTAGATGCGGAACGGTGCATTCACTACCGGCAGCATCACCTGCAGTTCGATACCCGTGGACATGCGGGGCTTCTGGGTGCCGGGCCCGATGCGCGGCCGGCCGTCGAAACCAGCCTGCGGGAACAGATCGTTCAGCTCGCTGGTGCGGCTGACGTCCATCTTGAGCTGGTTGGTCAGCAGGATCTTGTTCAACCCCACATCCGTGAAGAATGCCAGGTTCACGGGGCCAACGATGGGGATGCGGTATTCGAAGTTGCCCACGATCTGGGTATCGCCGCCCGGATAGATGGCCTGGTAGATGGGCACTCGCTGGGTGACCCCGACGTCCTTGAGAACGCCGTCCACGAGCCCCTTCTGGGTGCGCGCGCTGCCGTCGTCGTTGTACACCTGGACGCTGGTCTCGCTCGGAATGAATACTACCGGGGTGATGCCCCAGATATCGAAGCCGCGAATATCCTGCTCGCCGCCGATGTAAGTGCGGGAGAAAGGCGGCGCCACTTTTCCGCCGTAGCCGCTGAGCAGCGAAGCCATGGCGTGGAACGCCAGGATATGGCTCTTCTTCCATGGCGACGGGCGGAAGTACTTGGCATCGATTACCGGCCGGATGGTGTTCACGTTGCCGCCCAGGAACCCGCCCGAGAACTGCGTGGAGATGAACAGGCTGCGTCCGCCGGTCGGGGTGATGGGGTGGTTCACCGTGTTGTAGGAATACGACGGCGTGATGTAGGCGGTGCGGATGCCGGTGAGCGAGTTGGGTCCGGCCAGGCCCTGGAAATTCATGTACTGAAAATAGTTCTTGGTGTAAGTGTTGTCCACCGCGATATTTGAGCGGTCGTATCCCACGCTGACACCCACGCGCGCGAACGTGCGGCGCAACTGGTAGCTGGAGGAAACCGAGAAGCCCACCCCGTTCTGGACGTAATTCATGAGGTAATCGCGGCCCATCTGGTTAAACAGTTCCTGGTAGTCGCGGCCCGCCAGGATGGAGACTTCGCGGCCCTGGTCGTAGTTGAAGCGCGTGGTGTGCACCTCAAAGCCGAGCTGAATAGGACGGTCCAGGAAGTACGGCTCCGTGAAGGCGAACTGCACGCTGCGCAGGCGTGTCCCGAGCTGAGAATCGATGGACAGCGTCTCACCCAACCCCAGGAAGTTGTTGGTGGAGTAATTGAAACCCATGAAGCTGCCGGCGATGCCGGAGACACCGCCGTTCATCCCGATGGAGTTTTTCCCGCGCTCCTTCACCTTGAGGGTAATGTCCACGGTGTTGGTCTGGGTGTTGCGCTTCAGGTCGGCCGCTTCGTTCTCCTTCAACTGCTCAAAGTAGCCGAGCTGGTTCAGGCGCAGCACGCTGAGTTCCCATAGCCGCGTGTTGAACATATCGCCCTCATCGAGCAGCAGTTCCCGGCGGATGACCTTGTCGCGCGTGGTCGTGTTACCGGAAAAGTCGATGCGCCGCACGAAGAACTGCTTGCCTTCATCGGCCGTCAGGGTGAGGTCGATTTTGTCGCTGTTGGGAATGGGCTCGAAGGACGGTTCCGGAACGAAATCGATGTAGCCGAACTCGCCGTACAGCTTGCGCAGGTTTTCGAGGCCCTTACGCAGTTTGGCCGTCGAGAAGATGTCGCCTTCACCCATCTGGAACAGCGGGCGCATGAGCGTCTCCGGCGTGCGGAAGAGCTTTACCCCTACGAAGTTGATGTGGTTCAGATGGTACTGGCGCCCCTCTTCAATGGGCAGCACGATGTCAGCCCGTTTGCCGCGGCGGTTGGGTTTGAAAAGCGGGAGGCGGAATCCCTTTCCACCGGTGTCCCGCACGGTGACGCTGTGATCGAGCACGCGGGCGGTGAAGTAGCCCTGCTGCTGGTACGCGTCCCGGATGCGGTCCGCGTCTTCTTCCAGCTTGGTGGAGTCGAAGGTCTTCGAGAAGATGCCTTCGAGGAAGATGGAGTACGGGATCCCGATCGGCCGCAGGTTCTTCATGGCGCGGATCACGGCGCGGTCGCCCATCACGTTGTTGCCGGTAATTTCGATCTCACCTACTTTGACCTTGGGGCCTTCCTTCACGTTGAAGGTGATCTCAAGGGAGGACGGCGGGATCTGCCGGACATCCGGCTCTACCTCGGCATATTGCCGGCCGCGCTCGGACAGGTACTCCTTCAGGACTACGGCGGCGCGCTGCACCTTGTTGGGGTCATACTGCGACTCAACCGACAGCCCTACCTTGCGTTCCTTGAAGCGATCCAGGATTTCCGAAACCGTGATCGACTTCATCCCCTCGTACTTGATGGAACGTACGACGCGGCGCTCGGTCAGGACGAAGCGTACGATGAGCCCTTCGCGCCCGGGTTCGGTTTCGAGCCGTATGTCATCGAAGCGCCCGGTATTCCACAGGGCCATGAAGTCGCGCCGCAGGGCTTCCTCGTTGTAAAGGTCGCCGCGTTTGGTATAGATCAGTGCCCGAAGGGTGTCCTGCGGAACCCGGCGCGCGCCGCGGAACTCGATCACCTCAATAACCTGCCCTTCGGCGGCTACCGGTTTTCCCGGTTCGGCAGGCTTCGGGGTCTCAAACTGCGGTTTGGGTTCGGCCGGTTTGGGCGCCTGCTGCGCGGGCGCTTCCGGAATGGATTCAAAGGGGTTGGCCGGCTTTGGCGACGGCGCGGGAGCGGGCTTGGTCTGACCGGGAGTCGCGGGCGCGGGGTCAGCGGGAGTCTGGGCCCAGACAGGAACCAATCCGACCGCGCAGAGATAAACCGCAAAAGGGCTCAGGCTGCTGCGCCTGCAAAAGCTCATCGAAACATACCTTTCCACTCTGCGCTTTTACCAGACGTACTTTCTTGGGAAACAGTTTCACGGTACAGCCGGTCGCAGATTGCTAAAGCATTATTCTACCTAATACTTACCGATCCAACAACGAGTCGGGGCAGCCACAGGTGTGAAGGGGCGGCACACGGCTCAAAACCGGTCCTGAAACTCTAAGACGGGGCCGGAAAAGCGGTACCCGCTCCTTCGATAACGCTAACACGGCACACACCCTATGTGTTCCGCGCGAGAGGGACCTGTCCCGGGTGCCGCCAAAACGCCTCAGGCACCTTCCTCGAGCTGGAAGCCGCGGTCCGCAATACAGGTGTGCAGGATTTCGGAGGCGTGGCCGTGCAACTGGAAGACTTGGCGCACAAGGTCGCAAACCGGCTCGTAACCGCGCTCGTAGAACACCAGGATGGAGGGCCCGGCGCCGCTCAGGGCGCACCCCAGCAGGCCCGGTGCGCGGAGCTTTAGGATCTTGTCGAGCCCGGGGACCAGCGGCACGCGGTAGGGCTGGTGGAAGCGGTCCTCGAGGGCCGCCGGGAAGGCTGAGGCGGTGCCGGTGGCAAAGGCGGCCACCAGCAGTGCTGCCCGCTGCACGTTGAAAACCGCGTCCGCCTTGCTGTAGCACTCCGGCAGCACGGAACGGGCTTTTGAAGTGGGGAGGATGAAATCCGGCACCACGATGCCCAGCCCGAAGGCCGAGGGCAACTCGAGGCGCACAGCCCGGGCGACGCCGCCCGAATCGATGGCGCTGGCAACGATGGAGCCCAGGGTACAGGCAGCCACGTTATCCGGATGGCCCTCCAGGCGCGCCGCCTCGTCCAGGATGCGCAACGGCTTCCATTTGAGGCCCAGCAGGACGTCGGCGATGACCACCCCCGCGGTGAGCGCGGCGGCACTCGAGCCCAAGCCCTTACCGAGGGGGATCTGGTTGAGAATCTGCAGTTCGATGGCGGGCAGGGGCATGCGCATCTTCTCCGCGACGGCCAGGGCCGTCTGCCAGATGAGGTTCTCGCCCGTGGTGGGGATCGAGTCGGCATCGCGCCCTTCGGCATGGATGGAGAGCCGCTCGGCACGGCGGAAACGGCATTCGAGATGGATGCCCAGCGCGACCCCCAACGCGTCGAAACCGGGCCCGATGTTGGCGCTCGACGCAGGAACCCGCACGGAAGACCAGGACATAAACCGTCATTATCGCAAACGGCGGCGCGCTCTTTGCGAATTGTGTTTTTCGTCGCGCGCTACAATCGTGGCGATGCGTTTTCGCAGCCAGTTTCCGGCAGCTTTCCCGGTAGTGCTGGGAATTCTGTTTTTCCTGGCCGGCTCGGCGTTTGTCCCGCTGCTGGGAATTCAGAACGACGAGGTGTTCTTCGCGGGCGGCATGTATCAGCCGTACGAGTACCGCTACGGGATCAGGCTGTTCGGAGAGCGTGTCCCGCTGATGCTGCTCAGTTATCTGGGGGCCACCAAGACCTGGTTCTACGCCGCGCTGTTCTCGATCTGGCCGGAATCGCTCGAATCGCTGCGATGGCCCATGCTGGCTGCCGGCGCGGTGGTGATCTGGCTCTTCTTCCTGCTGCTCCGCCGGGTGGGCGGGCTTCGGGCGGCGATGGCCGGGGCCGCGCTGCTGGCCGCGGACGCCTTGTTTCTGCTGGTGACCTTGTGGGGGCCGGCGATGTTCTATCACCTGTTCCTGGTAGCGGCGCTGCTGCTCTTCGTCGAGTACCAACGGACGCAACGCCGGTGGGCGCTGGCCGGGGCGTTCTTCTGCCTGGGGCTGGGGATGTGGGACAAGGCGCTGTTCCTGTGGGCACTGGGCGGGATGAGCCTTGCAGCCCTGGCTGCCTTCCCGCGCCTGGTATGGCGCGCCGTTACCCCTCGGAACGCGGCTGCTGCTGCCGTGGCGTTCTCGCTGGGCGCGCTGCCGCTGCTGCTGTTCAACGTTGCGAGCCGCGGGGAAACTCTGCGTGGCAATTCCTCTTTCACACTGTCGGAGTTGAACACCAAGGCGCGGCAGCTCCACGCGAGCCTGGACGGCTCCATGCTGTTTGACTGGATGGTGAGCCCGCCGGACCCCGCATACGCGCGGCAGCCTTCGGCAGCGATCGAGCGCGCCTCATTGCGGCTGGCGGAGGAATCCGGGAACCCCCAGCGCAGTATCGCGCCGCTGGCGTACCTGCTGGCGCTGCTGCTGCTTCCGTTCCTCTGGCGCAGCCCGGCGCGCGCGCCCGCCGTGTTCGCCCTGGTATTCATAGCGGTGGCATGGTTCCAGATGGCCATCACGCGCAATGCGGGCGGCGCGGCCCACCACACCATTCTGCTGTGGCCCATGCCGCAGTTATTCGCCGCCGTGGTGTTCGCGGAAGCTTCCCGACGGATCGGCAAGGCGGGGATCCCGGTGTTGGCGGTGGTGGTGCTGCTCGTGGCGGGGTCGAACGCGCTGGTGTTGAACCAGTACTTTGCCCGGGCGGTACGCTACGGTCCCGGTACGAACTTCACCGACGCCGTGTTCCCGATGGCCAAGGTGGTGGCCGCCTCGCGTGCCCGGCAGATTGTCCTCACCGACTGGGGAATGACCGACTCGCTGCGGCTGCTTGGCGGCGGCACGCTGCCGTTGCTGATCGCCACGGACCCGCTCCGCAATCCTTCTCCTGGAGAAAAGGAATGGCAGCTCGTGCGGAACTGGATCTCCGATCCGCGCCACATTTTCGTGGGCCACACCGAGGCGGCCGAGTTCCAGCCGGGATCGCGGGCGCGGCTGCGAAAAATGGCGGGAGAGTTGGGGTACACGCCCGACGGCCTCGAAATCATCAAGGACGAGTGCGGGCGGCCGGTCTACGAGGTGTTCCGCTTTAAACCGGCCTGCTTGGAGCGCTGAGGGCCTGCTCAGGCGGTGGTTGCGGCTTCTTCGATCACCAGTTCGCCCTTATCGGCATCGAGCGTGGCGGCGACGCCCAGCGGCAGAGTCGCCTGGTCGTCGGTATGGCCGAATGTCATGCCCGAGAGCACCGGGATCTTAAGACCGCCCAGGATATCGTCCAATACCTCTCCGAGGGAAAAGGTGGATTCGAAGGACGGCTGAAACTCCCGCGGCCCGCACTCCCGGCATTCCCCGAAAACGATCCCCGCGGCGGCCTCCAGCTTGCCCGCCAGCCGCAGTTGCGTGAGCATGCGGTCGAGCGCGTACGGCTGCTCGCCCACGTCCTCAAGGAACAGGATGCGCCCTTTGGTCTCGATCTCGAAAGGCGTCCCCATGGTGGCGGATATAAGGCTCAGGTTGCCCCCGATAAGCGGCCCGCGCGCCTTGCCGCCCCGGATGGTTCGCAGCAGGTGGGCGGGGCGCAGCGGGTCCGAATCCGGCGGGTTCGTCACCGGCCCGATGGGCGCGGCCTCGAAAAGCGCCTTCCGGAAGTACTGCCGTGTGTATTCGCTGAATTTCGAAAGTACGACAGGGCCGTGGAAGGTCACCAGCCCGGCCCTTTTCAAAATCGCGAGGTTCAGGGTGGTGATGTCGCTATAGCCTAAGAAGATTTTGGGATTGCGGGAGACGAGCTCGTAATCGATGCGGTCCAAAAGCTGCCCGGCCCCGTAGCCGCCCCGAATGCAAAAGACCGCCTTCACCTCGGGGTCCTGAAACATGCCGTGGAGGTCTTCCAGGCGTTGCTCGACGGTACCCCCCAGATAGCCCGCGCGTTTGCCCACGTGGCGGCCCTTCTTCATCCGTAGGCCGAAGTACCGGATGGTGCGCTCGGCCAGCATCAGGCGGTCGGGGTCGGAAACGTAGGTGGCGGGGGTAATCAGCCCGACGGTGTCGCCGGCGCGGAGGGCCTTGGGATGGATCAGGCCGGCGCCGGCGGCGGGCAGGGAAGCCAGAGCGCCCGCGCCGGCAAGTAACGTTCTGCGTAGCATGGGCGCTCCGGAATGGATCAGACTTCGAGAATCTCTTTTTCCTTGATCTTGGCGGCCGAGTCCACCTTCTGCATGTACCCGTCGGTCAGCTTCTGGATCTCGTCATAGGCCCGCTTCTCTTCGTCCTCGGTGATCTTCTTGTCCTTAGTGAGCTTCTTGACGGCCTCGTTGCCCTCGCGCCGGATGTTGCGGATGCCGACGCGATGGTGCTCGGCGATCTGATGCAGCCGCTTAACCAGCTCCTTGCGGCGCTCTTCGGTGAGCGGCGGGATAGGCAGCCGGATGAGCTTGCCGTCGTTCGAAGGGTTGAGCCCCAGGTCCGAGGCGCGGATCGCCTTCTCGATGACGGAGATCTGGGAGACATCCCACGGCTGGATGGTGATCATGGCCGGCTCAGGGACGTGCAGGTTGGCCACCTGGTTGATCGGCGACGGAGTGCCGTAGTAATCCACCCGGATGTGGTCCAGAAGCCCCAGCGAGGCGCGACCGGTCCGAATGGACGCCATTTCGTGCTGCAGGTCCGTCAGTGCCTTATCCATACGGGTCTTCAGGCTGGCCTGGACGTCCTTGGCGGAATTGAATACCTGGCCGCTCGGGGCGGCGGAATGTTCGGTTTTCATAGCGCTCAATGGATCCGCGTTCCGATGGATTCGCCCATCGACATACGCATTATATTGCCTTTGCCGTTCAGGTTGAAAACGATTATCGGGAGCTTGTTGTCGCGGCACATGGCGATGGAGGTCGCGTCCATCACGCCCAGCGCTTGAGAGAGCACCTCCAGGTAGGAGATCTCCTTATACATCACAGCGTCCGGATACTTCAGAGGATCCTTGTCGTAGACGCCATCCACGCGGGTAGCCTTGGCGATCACCTCGGCGTGGATTTCGAGCGCCCGCAGGGTGGCGGCGGTATCGGTGGAGAAGTAGGGGTTGGAGGTGCCGGCGGCGAAGATGACAATACGGCCCTTTTCGAGGTGCCGGATGGCGCGCCGCCGAATGTAGGGCTCAGCCACCTGACGCATCTCGATGGCGGACATGACGCGTGTGGTCGCGCCGGCCTGTTCGAGCGCGTCCGAGACGGCCAACGCGTTGATCACGGTGGCCAGCATGCCCATATGGTCGCCGGTGACCCGGTCCATGTTGCGGGCGGCGCCGGCGACACCCCGGAAGATGTTGCCGCCGCCCACCACCAGTCCGATCTGGACGCCGGCGGCGGCAACCTCCGCCACCTCCGCGGCCAGTTCACGCACACGTTCGGGGTCGATGCCGAACGTGGCTCTGCCGGCGAGGGATTCCCCGCTCAGCTTGAGCAGAATGCGCTTATGCGCCGGCACCGTCGCCCGACGCGGTTTCGCCCGGCTCTGCGGCGGCCGTGTCGCCTATTTTGAAGCGGACAAAACGGGCAACCGACATGTTCTCACCCAGCTTCGCGATCTTGGTCTTGATCAACTGCCCGACGGTGAGGGTGTTTTCCTTAACGAAGGGCTGCTCGTAAAGGCAGACCTCCTCGAAGTACTTGCTAAGCCTGCCTTCCACCACCTTATCCACGATGGCTTCGGGTTTGCCCTCATTCAACGCACGGGCGCGCTGGATGTCGCGTTCCTTAGCGAGCGCATCCTCGTTAACATCTTCTTTCTGGATGAATTGCGGGTCGGCCGCCGCGATGTGCATGGCGATATCGTGCACCAGTTCCTTGAAATCGTCGGTGCGCGCCACGAAATCGGATTCGCAGTTGACCTCCACCATTACGCCGATCTGGCCGCCGTGGTGGATATAGCTGCCGATAAGGCCCTGCTTGGTTGCACGGCTGGCTTTCTTGCCCGCAGAGGCAATGCCGCGCTTACGCAGCACGACTTCGGCTTCCGTCAGGTCGCCGTTAGCCTCTTTGAGGGCGCTCTTGCATTCCATCATCCCCGCGCCGGTACGCTCGCGGAGTTGTTTTACTAGTTGCGCGGTAATTTCCGCCATAGCCTCTCTCTACAAATCGGGGGATAGGAGACGGGAGTTGGGAGACTGGGGCACAACCGTATCCCCCAACTCCCATCCCCTGTCTCCCGTAGTTCTTAGATGCCTTCCGTCGCTGCCGGAGCGGTTGCCGGTTCGGCGCCTGTTTCCGACGCGGGACCTTTACGCTGCTCCTGCTGCTGCGCGGCGGCGGGTTCGCCCTCCATGAGGGTTTCCGCCATGATCTTCTCGGCGTACTTGGGATCGACGTACTGGGTGTATTCCACCTCTTCACCCATCGTATCGTCGGTAATGATCTTCTCCGCCGCGAACTCCTGCTCGGTAGCCAGCGCGCGGCCTTCGATGATCGAATCCGCGATCTTGCTGGCGAACAGGCGAATGGCGCGCAGTGCGTCGTCGTTGCCCGGAATCACGTAATCGACTTCGTCCGGATCGCAGTTGGTGTCGACGATGGCTACCACCGGAATACCCAGGCGGCGCGCTTCCTTGACGGCGATGGATTCCTTATTGGAGTCGATCACAAACAGCACGTCGGGCAGGCCCGGCATGTCTTTGATACCCGCCAGGTTCTGGTCCAGGTGCTTGCGCTCGCGCTCCAGCCGGATGATCTCTTTCTTGGGACGCCCCGCATACCCGCCGGTTTCGGCGGCTGCGGCCATGGATTCGAGTTCCTTCAGACGTTTGATGGACTTCTGAACGGTCGCCATGTTCGTCAGCAGGCCGCCCAGCCAGCGCTGGTTCACGTAGTACATCTGGCAGCGTGTGGCCTCTTCGGAAATGGCCTCCTGCGCCTGGCGCTTGGTGCCCACGAACAGGACGTTCTTGCCCTGTGCCGCCATTTCGCCTACGAAACGGGCGGCGTCCTTGAACATCTTAAGAGTCTTCTGTAAGTCGACGATGTAGATTCCGTTGCGTTCCCCGAAGATATACTCTTTCATCTTCGGATTCCAGCGCTTGGTCTGGTGCCCGAAGTGAACGCCAGCTTCGAGCAATTCCTTCATGGATATTGCAGGCAAACTACCTCCTAGAAATGAGACGGGGATTGCCCCCGCCTTTGCTGCTCGACCCCCAGTTGGGCCTCCGCCGGTACGCACGTCCAAAGCGGGATTTGTGCGCCGCAGGGAAGCAGGGGGCCGAAAACAAAAGGACGTGAGGCGCGTGAGAGGATGAGCAACCAACCGCCGTCATCACCTGCCACGCGCCACACGAAACATGTACTGTTACCGTTTGGAGAACTGGAACCGCTTACGCGCACCCTTTTGACCGTACTTCTTGCGCTCGTGCGCGCGAGGGTCGCGGGTGAGGAACCCGAGCTTTTTCAAACGGGGACGCAGTTCGGCGTTAAACTCGATCAGGGCGCGTGCAATGCCTAACCGCGCTGCACCCGCCTGGCCGACGACGCCGCCGCCAATAGTAGTGATCAGGACATCGAATTTCTCCGC
Organism: Bryobacteraceae bacterium; assembly: GCA_035561075.1. Lineage (GTDB taxonomy): Bacteria > Acidobacteriota > Terriglobia > Bryobacterales > Bryobacteraceae > JAMCRM01. Next base: position 15,150 of record DATMYF010000126.1, on the reverse strand, counting down.
CGTCTCGGTCGCAAGCAACGCCTGGCGAACCGGTACGCGGGTCGATTCGGTGGGGAAATAATTGTCGAACGGTCGTCCGTTGACCGTGATGTCGCCCTTGCCTGGGCGCAGGAAAATTCGTGCCACCGCTCTCTTGCGGCGGCCCGTGCCGAGATATTGAACCAAGTTTGCTGCCACCAGTCGCTCTCCTACTTCAGTTCCAGCGCGACCGGCTTCTGGGCCGCGTGCGGATGCTTGTCTCCGGCGTAAACCTTCAGTTTCCGATACATCTGCTTGCCGAGTTTGGTCTTGGGCAGCATGCCGGATACAGCGTCTTCCACAATGCGCCGGGGTTTCGTCTTGCGCACATCGCGGATTGTCTTCTCCACCAGCCCGCCTGGGTAGCCGGTAAAGTGGCGATAAACCTTCTGCTCTTCCTTACGGCCGGTGAGCTTCACCTTATCGGCGTTAATCACCACCACGTGGTCCCCGGTATCGAGGAACGGCGTATAGGTAGGCTTATGCTTGCCCATCAAAATCATGGCGACCTTACTGGCCAGCTTGCCAAGGACCAGGCCATCCGCATCCAGCAGGTGCCACTCGCGATTGATCCCATGCTTGGATGGGAATTCCGTACTCATTGACACACACGTCTCCGTCTGATAATGCGTTACGAACTATAAGACTAGCGGGACCGGGTGCCGCTTGTCAAATCCCGCTCATTTGGCGCGGCCGTGGGGGAGCGTACACAACTAGCGCGCAGGGTTGCCACCACATCCACCATGCGCAGTTCGCTGTAGCCGATCCCCACCACCACCCAGACCATCTGAGCGGCCTTGAGGGTCTTTTCGGCCGCGGTGCTGACCTGCTGTTTGTCAGGGCACGCATACGTGCCACATAGGTGTCGAAATAATCATCGGGCAGCCCGTGGCGCACGATATCCACTATCGAGCTGCCTCCTGCGAAAGCCGTCCGGGCGCCATATGTCCAGTGCAATCTCTTCGGGATTATGCGGTGGGGCGACGTGGCCTGCCATAATCACGCGCTGCGGAGCGCCCGGGCGGTCGATCAGGTAAACGGTCAGGTTGAGGACGTCGCCCGGCTTCCAGGCGGCAAAAAACTTTTCAAGCGTCGGCAGGATCTCGGCCAGGGTGGTGTCCCCCACGATCGCCAGGGTTATCCGGATTCCTCGGCGATTCGGAGCATCGACCGCGGTTTCGTTTCCGCCGTGAGCATCCCGGCGGCGAGATTAGCGGTGCCAGGAAGGGCAAATGGCAGCACCGGCGCGCCCACATGAGGTGCTCAAACAGGTGCGCGAAGCCAGTGCGGCCGCGGTGCTCGTCTGTCATCAGAGGTTCACTGTCACGATGGGCGCCTTGTGCTCCTCGTGGATAGTCAGGGTGAGACCGTTCGGAAGGTGTTGAGAATGGCGGAGAGGCGCCGCTTTTTCGAGCGGCGCCGCCCGGCCCATCGTTTGCGTTTAGCCCCTCGGCCCGCCGCGGCGCGCGCCGAAGTGCTGCATCATCTTCCCCCGCATCTCCTCGGCTTTTTGACGCTGTTCCGGTGTCAGCATTGCGTAGCCCTTCTGGAACGCCTTGGTGTGAATGGCCGTCAACTGCCCCATCAGGGTGCCCTGCGCGGCCGAGAGCCGGTCGATTTCGGCCTGGTTGCCCGATTTGACGGCTTCGACCAGCTGCTGGCGATTCGCCTTGAGCTGCTGCCGGACGGGCGCCGAGTTCTTCCGGGCCTCGTCCATGAGAGCCTTGGCCTGCTCGCGCTGCTCCGGCGTCAGGTTGAGAGCCGTGGCGATGCGCTCGAAACGCTGCTCCCGGTTCTGCTTCCAATTGGCCTTGGCCGCCTGGCGGCCCTGCCTCGCCGGCGGCTCTGTCTGGGTTTGAGCGAAAGCCAGCCCTGTTGCGAGGATGCCGGCTGCGAAAACGTAAGTCAGTCTGTGTTTCATGTTCGGTATGTGTCCCCGTGTGTCCAAGGTACCGGCCGGGTGTAAGCGCCGTATGTTGCCGGAGTAAATGTGTGTAAAGCGGCGCACACGGCCCGGATTACAAATCCTTACCGCCGCCTTTCCACCTGCCATGCTACCTTTTTAGCCGTGCGGATTCTCTTGATCGACGACGATGTGGAACTGTGTTCGTTGTTGGGCGAGTTTCTCACCCGCGAGGGTTTTACGGTAGCGTGCGAGCATGGGGGACGGCGCGGCCTGGAACGGGCTGCCTCCGATGCCCCTGATCTCGTCATCCTCGATGTGATGCTGCCCGGAATGGACGGTTTCGCGATCCTGCGGGAGCTCCGCAAATCCAGCCGCGTGCCGGTCCTGATGCTGACCGCCCGGGGCGAGGACGTGGACCGCATTGTGGGACTTGAAATGGGGGCTGACGACTACCTGCCCAAGCCGTTCAACCCGCGGGAGCTGACCGCCCGCATCCGTGCCATCCTACGCCGCTATGAGCCGCGCGCGCCCGATCACACCGGGCGCCTGGAGGTGAACGGGGTGATGCTCGACCCCGGTACCCGCGAAGTTTGGGAGAACGGCCGCAAAGTGGACCTCACCACTTTCGAGTTCGATATCCTGGAACTGCTCATGCGCTCCGCGGGGCGCGTGCTTTCTCGCGACGCCCTCATGGAGAGCCTCTATAACCGCAAGGCCACCCCGTTTGACCGCTCGATCGACATGCACATCAGCCACATCCGCCGCAAACTGGAGCGCGACAGAACGATCGTCAAGACGGTACGGGGCGTAGGTTACCAGTTCTGCCGCACCTCTGAAGAGAGCGCCGCGGAATGAGATCGCTGTTCGCCAAGATCCTGATCTGGTTCTGGGCCACCCTGGTCATCACCACCATCGGGTCGGCGCTGATCACCATGCGGGACCAGGACCGCCCTGCGTTGCTCGACCGCCTGGTGGAGTTCGAGTTGCGGGCCGCCCGTGCCGCTTACGAGCAAGGCGGGCGGCAGGGCCTGGCCGCATACCTCGCGCAGGTTCACGCCGCCTATCGAGGCAGGATGATCGTGACGGACCGGCAGGGGCGCGACCTGGTCACCGGAAGAACGCGCGCCGACCTGGTGGCCCGAGCCGAAGAGCGCGAGCGTTTTGTAATGTTCCGGCGCGGCGGCATGGTGGTGGTGCGGACCGCGGACGACGGCCAATACCGGCTGTTTCTGCTGATCCCGAGGCGGCCGCGCGTGGGCACGTGGTTTCTCTTTCCGGAGCACTGGTGGGTAATGGCTATCGGGGTGCTGCTGTGCTGGGTGCTGGCGTATCATCTCACCCGTCCCGTGCGGCAAATGCAGAAGGCTGTGGAGCGCTTTGGACACGGCGAACTGTCGGCGCGCTCGAACTCCAAGCGCGGCGACGAACTGGGGCAGCTCGCCCGCACGTTCGACCGCATGGCGGACCGCATCCAGACGCTGCTGGCCGCCGAGCGCCGGCTGCTGGGCGATGTCTCCCACGAACTGCGCTCCCCGCTGGCGCGTCTGGGAGTGGCGGTTGAACTGGCGCGCTCCGGCGAGAACCGGCAGGCGGCGCTCGACCGCATCCAAAAGGAAGCCGACCGGCTGAACGAACTGGTGGGCCAGTTGCTTCAGGTGACGCGCGCGGAAGGCGACCCCTCGGCGTTACGTTCCGGGCGCGTGCGGCTCGACCTGCTGCTGGGGGATCTGGCTGCGGATGGCGAGATAGAGGCGCGCGCCCGAGGCTGTGAAATCGTATTCGCCCCAGCCCCGGCGTGCACCGTGGTGGGGGATCCGGAACTGCTGCGCCGCACCGTCGAGAATGTGATCCGCAATGCCATCCGGTACGCCCCGGCGGGCACCAGCGTGGAGGTGACGCTCGAGTGCGGCGATCCCATGGCCGTGGTGCGGGTGCGGGACTGCGGCCCCGGAGTACCGGCGGAGGCGTTGCCCCGGATCTTCGACCCGTTCTACAGGGTAGAAGGCGATCGCGACCGTGCCAGCGGCGGAGCGGGCCTGGGGCTCGCTATCGCACGCCGGGCCGTGGAACTGCACGGCGGCAGTATCACGGCACGCAATGCCGGACCCGGCCTACTGGTCGAAATCGCACTCCCGAAGGCCTGAGCCCGTCCGCCGGGGGGCGCGGTAGAATGGTGCAGCCGTGTCGCAGACTTTCGCATCGTCGAAGGTAAGCGGTTATGCGGTGGCGATCCTCGCCGTCGCCGCTGCTGCACTGATGCGGCACAGCCTCGGCCACCTCCTTGTCATTGAACTGCCGCTACTTTTCTTCGTGCTGCCGATCATCGTAGCCGCGGCTGTCGGTGGTGTTGGTGCTGGGCTGTTTGCCACTGCGCTTGGGCTCGTGACGGGTGTTTACCTCTTCCTACACCCTTCTTATTCGTTTGAGGTCGGGAGCACGGTGGACCTCATACGGGTGCTCTTTTTCGCTTTTCAGGGAATTTTGATTTCGGTCGTCATCGAAGTGCTCCGCAGGAACCGGCGGCGCGTTCTGGGCGGCCAGTCGACCCTTCTCGAAAGCGAAGCGCGCTACCGGGCGTTTTTCGATTTGGCCTCAGTCGGCACCGCGCAGGTGGATTCACGCACGGGGCGCTTCATCGATGTGAACCAGGCGTTCTGCCGCATTACCGGTTACAGCCGGAAGGAGGTTCTGGAACGGACCTTTTCGGACCTCACGCATCCCGAGGATAGGGAGTTGGATGCGGAGAAGTACCGCCTGCTTGCGAGCGGCGAGGTCCCCTCATACTGGACGGAAAAACGCTACATCCGCAAAGACGGTACGCCCGTGTGGGTGCGGCTGGATGTCGCCGCTGTGCATGGCCCGGCCGGGGAATTGATCCGCTCTGTGGGGATTATCCAGGACATCACCGAGCGAAAGCGCGCGGAGGAGGAACTGGAGCGCCAGAGAGCGGTGGCGGAGACGGAACGGCAGCGGCTCCGCGCCGTGCTCGACCTGCTTCCGGTTGGGGTCTTCATCTCCGACTCGAAAGGCAACATTCTGGATACTAACCCCGCGGCGGAGGCCATCTGGGGCAGCGGTCCCCGGTTATTCGACGACTACGCCGGTTGGCTGCCGCACAGCGACCGGCGCCTAAGGGGAGACGAGTGGGCACTGGCCAGGGCGCTCGCGATGGGTACGCAAACGATTGCGGAGGAGATTGAGATCGAGACCTTCGACCGCCGCCGGAAGACTATCCTGAATTACGCACTGCCGATTCGGGATGCCGGAGGGCGAATTACAGGGGGTGTGGCGATCAATATCGAGATTACCGACCGCAAACGTGCCGAGAACGCCCTCCGGGAAAGCGAACAGCGCTTGCGCGCGACGTTCGCTAATGCCGGAGTTGGGATTGCCGAGGTCGATGACACCGGCACCATTATCGAGAGCAACGAGCGGTTCCGTTGGATCGTCGGGCGTAGCGAGGACGAACTGCGGGGCCTCACTATACACGAGCTTACGCATCCCGGCGATCGCGAAAGAACCCGCCGGCTCTACCGGGATCTGATAGAGGGCCGGCGCGATGGGTTCGCCGACGAGAAGCGCTACCTACGGTCCGATGGGTCCTTCGTGTGGGTCCGGACCACGGTTTCGGCCGTGCGGGATCAAGAGGGGCGGTTCCTACGGGCGATCGGGGTGATTGAGGATATCAGCGAGCGGAAACAGGCGGAAGCAGCCCTGCGGGAGAGTGAGGCGCGCCTGCGACTGGCCATCGAGTCGCCCGAACTTGGCACCTTCGACTACGATCCGCCGACCGGGAAGCTCGTCTGGTCTGATTTCGCCAAACGCCATTTCGGGCTGTCGCCGGGCGCCGAGGTGAGTTACGAGGTATTCCGGCGCGGGATCCACCCGGACGATCGCGAACGCGTAGAGAAGGTTGTTGCTGACGTCCTGCGGCCCGAAGGCGGGGGCCAGTACGCGGTCGAACACCGCACGATTGGGATTGAGGACGGCAAAGAGCGCTGGCTGTCCGCCTGGGGCCGCGTGCACTTCGATTCCGAGGGGCGCCCCATCCGCTTCGTCGGGGTCACGCAGGACATCACGGAACGCAAGCGGGCGGAACAGGCGCTGCGGGAGAGCGAACGGCGCGAGCGTGCGCGGGCGGCGGAACTGGAGGCTTTCATGGACGCCGTGCCCGTGATTACCTTCATCTCGCGCGATCCGGAGTGCCGCGAAATGGCCGGCAGCCGCACCTGTTATGAGGTTCTGCGACTGCCGTACGGTACCAACCTCTCGAAGACTCCACCCGAGGGCCAGGGACCGCCGCCCTTCCGGATGATGAAGGATGGCAAAGAGATTCCGCCGTCCGAGCTGCCCATGCAGAAGGCGGGAGCTACCGGCCAGCCCGTGCGCAACTGGGAGATGGACCTCGTCCTGGGGGATGGTACACGACGCACGGTGCTCGGCGACGCCGTGCCCATGCTCGACTCCGACGGACGCCCCTGGGGGGTGATCGCCGCATACCTTGACATCACCGAGCGCAAACGCGCGGAGGAGCACCTGCGGCAGAGCCAGAAGCTGGAGAGCGTCGGATTGCTGGCCGGGGGCATCGCGCACGATTTCAACAACCTGCTGGTCGGGATTGTAGGCAATGCGAGCCTGGCGCAGGAGATGCTGCCGCATGGCAGTCCCGCGATCGAGATGTTGTCTTCGGTGGTCAAGATCGGGGAACAGGCCGCCCATCTGACCCGCCAGATGCTCGCGTACGCGGGCAAGGGGCGGTTCGTAGTGGAGCCGGTGGACCTCTCGGAGTTGGTGCCGGACATGACCGGGCTCGTGCAGCCGTCTCTTTCGAAAAAGATCGCGCTGCACCTGGAACTGGAGCCCGACATTCCCCGCGTGGAAGCGGACCGCGGGCAGATGCAGCAGGTGTTCACGAACCTGGTGCTGAATGCGGCGGAGGCGATCGGCGGCCACGCAGGCGTGATCTCCGTCAAGACCGGCGTCCGGCAGGTGGAGGCGCGTGAGGCCGGACAGGCCTCCGTAGGGGAGCTTCGCCCCGGGAAGTACGTGTACCTCGAAGTGCGCGATTCGGGTTGCGGGATGAATGAGGCCACCAGGTCCAAAATCTTCGACCCCTTCTTTTCGACGAAATTCACGGGACGGGGGCTCGGCCTCGCGGCCGTGGCGGGGATTGTCCGAGGGCACCGGGGCGCGATTCAGCTAAGCAGCGAACCGGGGAAAGGCAGTTGCTTCGCGGTGCTGTTCCCCGCCCTGACCGCAACGGCCGAGATCTCCCCGGCCGAGGCTCGCCGCCGTGCCCTGCATGGCGCCGGCACGGTGCTGGTAGTGGACGACGAGGAGATCGTGCGGGAGGTTGCCAGGAGATCGCTGGAACGGTTTGGCTTCCGGGTCCTGCTGGCGGAGAGCGGAATGGCCGCTATCGATATCTTCAAGCGGCACCCCGGCGAGATCGCGGCCGCCGTCCTCGACCTGAACATGCCTGAGATGAGCGGGGAAGAGACGCTCCCCGAACTTCACAAGATCCGGCCTGGGGTTAAGGTGATCGTCTCAAGCGGCTACAGCGAGACCGAGGCCATGCCGCTGTTCTCTGAAGACCAGGTGGCCGGCTTTATCCAGAAGCCCTACACCGCGACGGCCCTTGTGGAAAAAGTCCAGTCCCTTCTGGAGTAAGCCCTGGGGCGGCTACTTCTTTTTGGTCAGCACCTTCATGTTCATTGGCAGGGTGAACAGGTCGTCCGTGAGGTTCTGGTTCACCTTCACCGATTCCGAGTAGATCTGGTAGATCTTCTCGCCGTTGCGCTCGCGCTGGATGGCGAAGGGCCACATCACCCCGCCCCCGACGTCGCGGTACTTCGAGTAAAGGGTAACCTCCTCATCGCGCTCGCGGCTCTTCGGGTCGCGGCGCAGATAGATCTGGCGGGTGGGTAGCTTGGTGGCCTGGCTGAAGTAGACCGTCACGGTGCGGTTATCGGCATCCGTAATATCCACGATCTCGACAGGCTGGTTATCGACGATCTCAGAGCCGCGCGATTCGAAGATCAGGCCCGGTTCTGTGAGGCGCTGCCGCAGGATATAGAAGATGTTCCGGCGGGTGCTCTCCTGGTAACGCGCCAGCCGTTCCTCGTCGATCGGGCGGGCGCCGCGGAAGGTGATCTCGTAACCCGCGTCGCCGGTGAACAGCACGGAGCTGTCCTCGTCCTTGCCGAAGGCCTGCCGCTCACGTACACCGAGGTCTACCTTATCCTGGGCCCTCCCGGGGGTCACGTAGCGGGTGTAGATGGTGGCCACGGACAGCCCCGAAAGCCGCTCCCGGTAGAACGAGTAGGCGCGGCCGGACTCCACGCGGTCCTCCATCGAGAGAAACGCCTTCCCTCCGAGCGCGGCGATGGCTTCGTCCACGATCTGCTTGCCGCGCTGCTGTGCCGTCTGGGCCGGTACGAGGGATGCGAATAGAAACGGCAGGCACGCCGCCACGATAGTCTTCATGGTTTCTTGCTCAATTCCTCCACGGTAATGCCCGTGTTGATCTTGTAGTCCCGCACGGTCACCTGGGCGAACTTGCGGCCGCCCTGAACAATCGTGACCTGGAATGGCACCTGGATGCCGGAGACGTCCTGGAACCCGGCGAAGTGGTCCTCCACGTCCGCAGGCGGTCCGGCGACGTTCACGGTCCGGTAGATTACGCGGTCGGGCAGGCTGGTCTTGGGGTTCACCACCATCCGCACGGACTCGCCCGCCGGTCCAGTGATTTCGAGAGTGTGGTCCTCCACCAGGTTCACCTTGCGGTCCGGCATGCGGTCGCTCAACAGCAGACGGAAGTAGTGGCGGAAGAGGTCGCCCTGCACCTGCCGCAACTGCGGGCCCGCAAGCGGCCCGGCGCCCTGCGGGGTGACGATCCACCCGCCCTTGCCGTCCGAGTACGCCGCGACGTATCCGGCGGGAAAGCGGCTCTCCTGGCGGAAATGGAGCGGCGCCATCCACCGGTTGGTCTGTTGGACCCGCATGCCTCCCGCCGCGGGATCCACCTGGAAATCGGTCTGCTCCATCACGTCCTTCACGGCCGCGAGTTTCTCCGCGCCACCCACGGCGTGCTGCACTTTGCGTAGCAATTCCGCGCCTTTCTGGAGGCTGGCGGGATCGGATTTGGCGGCTTCCGGGATCGTCAAGTCGATGGACGTGACCGGCATGCCGAGCGTTCCGAGCGATTGCGCGAACTCCCCTGTGGGCCCCACCGCAACAATGGTGAGGCGAGCCGGGTCCAGGTGCTCGCGCGCCGCGCGCATCACGTCCGCCTTGGTCACCGCGGCCAGCGCCTTCTGGTAACGCTGGATGAAGTCCCGCGGGTACCCGTGATACTCGTAGTTCAGGATGCGGGCCAGGGTCTTGGCCTTGGTGTCGAAGGCGAAGACCAGACTGTTCAGGGCGCTCTGCCGGGCGGTCTCCAGCTCGGCGTCGCTAACTTCCTGGGTTCGGATTCGCTCGATCTCTTCCCGCACGGCCTTCACCGTTTCGCCGGTTACGGGCGTCCGGATGCTGCCCGAAATTTCGAACAGCCCGGGGTGGTTGTAGTTGGCGCCCCAGTTCGCCCCGATGCTGTAGGCATAACCCAATTGGGTGCGCACGCGCTGCACCAGGCGGCTGCGGAAGCCTCCGCCCAGGATGTCCGCCATAACCTCCAGCGCCGGATAGTCGGGGTCGCGCAGCTCGCCGCCGAGGTGCCCCACGGTGATGAACGTCTGGGTAACGTCTTCCTTGTTCGCGACGAAGACCCCCGGCGCGGCGGCCTTCTTCACGGCCGGGAAAGCCGGGACAGGCGGTTGCTGGTAATTCCAGGCTCCGAAGAGCGTTTCGAGCTTGGCCTTCATGGCGGCGGTGTCGAAATCGCCCCACACGGCCATCAGGATATTGGAAGGGAAGAAGTAGCGGCGGTAGAAGGCCACCAGGTCGTCGCGGCCGATGCGGTCCACCGTGGCGTACTCGATCTGCCAGCCGTAGGGTGTGTCCCGGCCGTATACGATATTGGTGAACTCCCGGGAGGCTACCGACCCGGCATCGTCATTGCGGCGCGAGATGCCGCTGCGCATCTGCGACTTCTCAAGCTCCAGCTTTTGCTGTCGAAAGGCCGGGGCTGTGAGGACGTCCCGGAAGGCGGCCAGCACCTCGTCCTGATTTTCCTTCAAGGCGGAGAAGGAGACCGAGCCGCTGGTCTCCCCGATGCCGCTTTCCACTGTGGCGGCGATGTTTTCAAGCTGCTCGTCGAGCTGGTCGCCGGTTTTGTCACGCGTGCCGCCCGTGCGCATCACGCGGCCCGTGATAGTGGCGAGCCCCACTTTATCGGCAGGGTCGAAGAGATTGCCAGCGCGGATGCGCGCCGTGCCGCTCACCAGAGGCAGTTCGTGGTCTTCCAGCAGAAACACCTTCATCCCGTTGGGCAGCGTATAGGTCTCGACGTTGGGGATCTGGATGCGGCCGAGCGGCGGGAATTTCAGGTCCCGCCAGGAGGGTACGGCGGCGGTGGCCACTTTCTTTGCGGGCGCGGCGGCGGGGCGTTTCGCGGGGCGCGGCTGTTGCGCCATGAGGGCCGTGGCCCAGAGCAGGGCGAGCACGATCCGGATTTTCACTTGACACCTCCCGTCTGGGGCTTGGCTTGGGGTTTGGGCTGGTAGGTGTAAGCTACTGTGCGGCTCTCCGGCACGAAGTAGCGGCGAGCCACGCGCTGCACGTCGTCTACCGTCACCTTATCGATCTCTTCGAGTTGCGTGAACAGCTTTCGCCAGTCGCCGTAATCGGCATGGTAGGCCGTCAGCAGGGAAGCCAGTCCTGCATTGCTGGCGAGCTGCCGGATGAGGGAGGCGCGCGTTTTGGTCTTCACCCGCGCCAACGCCTCCGGGTCCACCTTTTCGCTCTTGAAGCGCTCCAGTAGATCGTAGAAGGCCTTCTCGTTCTCCTCGACGGTGTGGCCCAGGGCGGGCGCCAGCAGGAAGACGAAGACATTGGGGTATTTGGAGGCGGGAAACGAAGCGCCCGCCTGGGCCGCCAGCGCCAGGCGCTTATCGCGCACCAGTTCCCGGTAGAGCACGCCGGTCCGGCCGCTCGAGAGGATGCCCGAGATTACGTCCAACACAGGATCGTCCGGGCTGTACTGGTCGGGCCGCTTATAGCCGATGAGCAGCACGGGTTGCGAAGGCGATTCCACCTGCGCCAGTTTCGGACCGGCCTGCGGCGGCTCCTTGGTGTGCAGCAGCGGAGGCGGCGGCCGGTTGGGCATGCGCCCGAAGTATTTCTCGGCCAGTCGCCGCGCTTCCTCCGGCTTCACGTCCCCGGAGATCGCAATGGTGAGGTTCGCGGGCGCGTACCAGGTGTTGTAGAAATTCAGTGCGTCGCGCACCCGCAGGTTCACGATGTCGGCCGGCCAGCCGGTGCCCATGACGCGGTACGGATGCGCCAGGAACGCGGTGCCCAGGAAGGCCTGGAAGAGCTTACCCTGGGGGTTCGACTCGACTCGCATCCGGTACTCTTCCATCACCACGTCGCGCTCCTTGTAGAACTCCCTGAAGACCGGTTCGACGAAGCGCTGGGATTCGAGCAGGAACCACAGCTCGATGCGGTTCGAGGGCAGGCTGTAGTAATAGCTGGTGGAGTCCATGCCGGTGGAAGCGTTGAGCCCCGCGCCGCCGTTCTCTTCGATGATGCGGGGGAACTCGTTCGGCTCCACGTAGGCGTTGGCTTTGGTGATCTCCGCGTGCAAGCGCGTTTCGAGGGCTTTAATCTTTTGCTGGTCGGCGAGCGGACCGCGCCGGCGCTCGGCTTCAAGCGCGTCGTAGGCCGCTTCCACCGCCGCGAGCGCCTTCTTTTCCTCGCCCCAGTTGCGCGTACCGATGGTAGGGGTGCCCTTGAAGGCCATGTGTTCGAACATGTGGGCGATGCCCGTGGCTCCGGAGGGGTCGTCCACAGATCCGGCATTCACGTAGGTGTGGAAAGAGACCACCGGCGCTTCATGCCGTTCCACGACGATAAAGTGCAGGCCATTCGGCAGAGTGAACTCGGTGACTTTCTTCTCGAATTCCTTGAGGTTCTGGGCTCCGGCGAAAAGCGGGGCCAGAAAAATCAGCAGGCGTAGAGCGGTTTTCATTCCAGTTTCCATTCTCATGGACGCGGCTCGGGTGCCGCAAGATACGCGGCCGGTGCGGTTCCGTACCTCCGCTTACCGGCCGGTCACTTGAGTATACTTGCATTGATTATGCTCCGCCGCCAGTTTCTGCACGCCTCCGCCACCGGTGTGGCAACCGCTATGGGCGGATTTGCCGCCCAGTCTGCCGGGGGCAAACCGCTGCGGGTAGGGTTGATCGGCTGCGGCTGGTACGGGAAGTGCGACCTCGTCCGGCTCATCCAGGTGGCGCCCGTGGACGTGGTCTCGCTCTGCGACGTGGATAAGAAGATGCTGGCCGAGGCCGCGGGGATGATCGCGGCGCGCCAGGATTCGAAGCGCACCCCCCGTACCTACGCGGATTACCGCGAGATGCTGAAGCCGAAGGACCTTGATATCGTCCTCATCGCGACCCCTGACCACTGGCATGCGCTGCCCGCGATTGCGGCCGTCCAGGCCGGCGCGGACGTCTATGTCCAGAAGCCCATCAGCGTCGATATCGTGGAGGCCCATGCCATGTTGGCCGCCGCGCGCAAGTACGGGCGCGTGGTGCAGGTAGGGACGCAGCGGCGCAGCACTCCGCACTTGATTGAGGCGCGCGACCAATACCTCAAAACCGGGCGGCTGGGCAAGATCGCGCTGGTCGAGATTTACTGCTACCACCACATGCGCGCCCGCGGCAACGCGCCCGATATGCCCCCGCCGCCGAACCTGGATTACGAGATGTGGACCGGCCCCGCGCCCATGCGGCCGTATAACTCTTTGGTGCACCCCGGCCGCTGGCGAGCGTTCATGGAGTACGGCAACGGCATCATGGGGGACATGGGGATCCACATGCTCGACATGGTGCGCTGGATGCTCGACCTGGGCTGGCCGCTGCGGGTGGCATCGACGGGCGGCATCCTGATGGATCGCGAGAGCAAGCCCAACATCCCCGACACCCAGACCGCCACCTTCGATTTCGGGGGCCTGAAAGTGGTATGGCAGCACCGCACCTGGGGCCGCCCGGTGGACCCGGATTACCCCTGGGGCGCGACGATCTACGGGGACAAGGGGACTCTCAAGGCGGGCGTGATGGGCTACGATTTCATCCCCATGGAGAAGGGCGCCGCGCCCATCCACAAGGATGTGGTCTACGAGTTGGAAGAGTATCCCGAGGACAAGACCGAGCCGCGCCTGGAGAAGCACGTTGCCCCGGCGATCCGCCGTCACATGCGCGATTTTTTGGCGGCGCGGGTCTCGCGCGGCAAGCCGGTGGCGGACATCGAGCAGGGCTGCATTTCAACCACGAGCTGCATCCTGGCGAACCTGGCGCTCCAGACCGGCCGTACGCTCGAATGGGACCCGGTGAAGCACCGCATCACCGGCGACGAGCAGGCCAACCGGCTGCTGGCGCGGCCCTACCGCAAACCCTGGGTGCATCCGGATCCGGCGCGGGTGTGAAGCCGCTCGCCTAAGAAGCTTTCTCCTGGGCATAGGCCGCGTACTCCGCGTACGTGCCCTTAAAGTCTTCGATGCGTCCGCCTTCGAAGTGCCAGATGCGCGTGGCCACCTCGTCGATCAGGTCGTGATCGTGGGTCACCAGCAGCACGGTTCCGGCGTACTTTTGAAGGGCGAAGTTGAGCGCGTTGATCGACTCCAAATCCAGGTGATTCGTGGGTTCGTCGAGCACCAGAAAATTGGGCTTCTGGAGCATGAGCCGGCAGAAGATCAGGCGCGCCGCCTCACCGCCGGAGAGGGCCTCGGTTCGCTTGAGGGCATCCTCGCCGCTGAACAGCATCTGGCCGAGCAGGCCGCGCAGTTCTTCCTGGGATGCCTGCGGGTCCAGGTCGTGCAGCCACTCGATGGCGGTCATTCCCCGGGTGATCGACTCGGAATGGTCCTGGGCGAAGTAGCCCACGGCCACTTCGTGACCCCACGCGACAATTCCCGCGTCCACGTCGAAGTGCCGGTCGTCATCCTCGATGAAGCCAGTGGCGCTGCGAACCAGCGATTTCAATAGCGTAGTTTTGCCCGAACCGTTGCGTCCCATCACCGCGATCTTCTCGCCGCGCGGGACGCTGGCGGTGAAGCCGTTGATTACCTTCAGATCGTCGTAGCGCTTCGCCAGCCCCTTGATCTCGAGCGGATGCCGCCCCGAGGGACGCTTCATCTCAAAGCGGATGTAGGGCCGCTGGATGTTCGATTTCGCCAGGTCCGAGGTCTGCAGCCGCTGAACTTCCTTCTTGCGCGATGTCACCTGGCTTGACCGTGTGCCGGCCGAAAAGCGCGCGATGAATTCGTTCAACTGGGCGATCTTCTTTTCGCGCTGCGCGTTCTCCGCCTCAATGCGCGAGCGGACCTGTGTCTTCGCCAGCACCATGTCGTCGTACCCGCCGGTGTAGGTGATGACGGTTTCGTAGTCGATATCGGCTACGTGGGTGCAAACGCTGTTCAGAAAATGCCGGTCGTGCGAAATCACGATCAATACGCCTTCGTAGTTCAGGAGATAATCCTGCAGCCAGTGGACCGATTCGAGGTCGAGGTGGTTGGTAGGCTCGTCGAGCAGCAGCGCGGGCGGGCTGCCGAAGAGGGCTTGGGCCAGCAGCACTCGCATCTTCTGGCCGCCCTGCAGTTCGCCCATGCGCCGTTCGTGCAGCGCCGATTCCACACCCAGGCCGTCGAGCAGCACGCCGGCGTCGGCTTCCGCGGTGTAGCCGCCTTCTTCCCCCACGATGCCTTCGAGCTCGCCCAGCCGCATGCCGTCCTCATCGGTGAGCTGGTCGTGCGGTTTGTCGTAGAGCTTGTCGCGTTCTTCGAGCGCCCGCCAGAGCGGCGCATTCCCCATAATCACGGTGTCGATCACACGAAACCCGTCGAAGGCGAACTGGTCCTGGCGCAGCACACCGAATTTCCTGGGGCGTGTAACCGTACCTTTGGGCGCTTCCAGCTCGCCCGTGAGGATTTTCATCAGGGTCGATTTACCAGCACCGTTGGGGCCCGTAATGGCATAGCGCCTGCCCGCAAGAAAGGTGCAGGTGACGTCTTCGAACAGAATTCTGGCGCCGAAGCGCATGGAGATGTTTTGAATGGAAAGCAA
>DATMYF010000125.1:0-3816 GCA_035561075.1 Bryobacteraceae bacterium | reverse complement strand
CCCCTGTCCCCCGTCCCCTAACTTGCGTACACCGCCACGCCCGTAACCTTCCGGTATCCCAGGCGCTCGTACAGCCGCAGGCCCTGGCTGGTCGACTGCAAGATGGTGCGCTCCACACCGTGCTCCCGGCACGCTTCGGTTACCGCATGGCGCATCACCGCTTCTCCGTAGCCGCGGCGCTGGTACCCGGGCAGGGTGGCGATATTGTACAGCCCGATAGCTCCGGCGCCCACTACTGTCGCGGCGGTCGAGACCGGCACGCCGTCCGCGTAGCCTACCCACGAGGCGAATTCCCCCCACACGGCGTTATTGGCGAATACCTCGCAGAACCACGGCAGCGGCACCCCGAAACAGACCGACCCCACGGCACAGAAATCGTTGCGTTCGGAGCCCCCGGTCACCCGCCGCATTTCCAGGCGCGGCAGCCGTCGGTCCGGTTCCGGCAGCCTTTCGGATATCATCCCCGGAAGTTCCACCGCGAGTTGCATGTGGTGGTCGCGAAAGATCTGGCGCAGACGCCGCCGCAGCCCCGCCCGCACCCAGTCCTCGCACACCCAGAACGCCCAGTCGAGCCCGCGCGCGGAAAAGTGAACCACACACTGCGCGATCCGCCGCCGCAGGTCCAATTCATCCTCCACGGGGGAAGAGAGGAAGGCCGCGTTGAACATCTGGAACGTTACTCCCGCCGAGGCGATCCTGGTGCCATCGTAATCGCGAAGCTCGCCGGAGCGACCGTGCCGTGCCAGAATGCGGAACGATTCCTGCAGGTTGCCGTCTACCGCCCTGTAGTCCACAATCCCCCAGTATCGCGCACCACTTGCAACCGCGGCGGGAATAGTGGTCTGATTACCGATTCATCGCCATGCAGGCTTCCATTCCCTCAGCCGCCGGCGAGCGGCCTACCCGCGTTCGCTACTGGGTGATCGTCTTCGCGGTCGCCCTGGCGGTGATCACCTATGTCGACCGCGTCTGCATCTCCCAGGCCAAGCCGCACATTGTCCGCGACCTGGGCCTTTCCGAGGTCCAGATGGGCTACGTCTTCGCCGCCTTCGGCTGGGCCTATGCCATGTTCGAGGTCCCCGGCGGATTCCTGGGGGATTGGCTCGGACCGCGCCGCGTCCTCATGCGCATCGTCATCTGGTGGTCGGTCTTCACCGCCGCCACCGGCTGGGCATGGAACTTCACCTCCATGCTGGCCACGCGCTTCCTTTTCGGCGCCGGCGAGGCGGGCTGCTTCCCGAATCTCACCAAAGCCTTCACCAACTGGCTGCCCGCCGATGAGCGCGTCCGGGCCCAGGGGATCATGTGGCTCAGCGCCCGCTGGGGAGGCGCCTTCACGCCTTTCCTTGTGGTGATGGTTCTGCAAATCTTCGACTGGCGGCGCACCTTCGAGATCTTCGGGCTTCTAGGGGTGGTTTGGGCCATCGTCTTCTATCGCTGGTTCCGCGACAACCCGCGCGACAAGCCGGGCCTGAACGAGGCCGAGCGCGAATTGCTGCGCCCCAACGAGGTGCTCGTCTCCGGTCATGCCCGCGTGCCGTGGCGCACCATGGTCCGCTCCCGCCAGGTCTGGCTGTTGTGCCTGCAATATGCCTGCCTCTCCTACGGCTGGTATTTCTATATCACCTGGCTGCCCAGCTACCTTGCGGAGTCGCGCAAAATGGAGATCACGCAGGGCGCCCTGCTTGCCGGGCTGCCGCTGTTCCTGGGTGGCGCCGGGTCGCTGTTCTGCGGGTTGATATCCGCACCGCTCCAGCGCCTTACGGGCAGCGTCGCCCGAACCCGCCGCCTGATGGGGTATCTAGGCTTCGCGGGCGCCAGCGGCCTGCTGGTTCTTTCCGTCCAGCTCTCAAGCCCGCTCGCCGCCATGCTCGCCATGGGTTTCGCCAGCTTCTGCAACGATCTCGTAATGCCCGGCGCCTGGGGCGCCTGCATGGACGTCGGAGGACGCTACGCCGGCACCCTCTCCGGCGCCATGAATATGGCCGGCAACATCGGGGGCGCCCTGTCCCCCATCATGATCGGTTACATCCTCCGCTGGACCGACGCCAACTGGGACATCACCTTCTACGTCTCGGCCGCCGTCTACTTCCTGGGAGTCTTCTGCTGGATGGGGCTCGACCCCGTCACGCCGCTCCCCCAGAACGGCGAACCGGCCGCGTGCTCCGTGCCGTGCTAAAAGAAATGGGAAAGGATCTTTGGACCCCATGAACTCACCCCCTTCGCAGCCGCCTTCGGGACGCCGGGATTTCCTCCGCCAGGCCGGTTCCGCCGCTCTCACCACATCGCTCTTTACCGGCAACGTCAAGGGCGCCAACGACAAGGTCTCGATGGCCTTCATCGGGGTGGGCGCCATGGGCTCCGGAAACCTGGGGTATGGCATCAAGACCCCTGGCATCCAGCCCGTAGCGGTGTGCGACGTGTGGCAGCCGAACCTCGAAAAGGCCCAGGCGCAGGCCCGCAAAGCCGGTCTTGAACTGAAGGGAGTCAAGGACTTCCGAGAGATCCTGGCCGATAAATCCATCGATGCCGTCTGCATCTCCACCCCGGATCACTGGCACGCCTATATGACCGTCGAGGCCTGCAAGGCCGGCAAGGACGTCTACGTCGAGAAGCCTGCCTGCGTCTGGGTGGAGGAGGGCGCCAAAATGGTGGAGGCCGCCCGCAAGTACAAGCGCGTCGTGCAGGCCGGCACCATGCAGCGCTCGGGCGCCTTCTTTAAGAAGGCCGCCGAAATCGTGGGCAGCGGCGAACTGGGCGAGGTCACCTTCTGCCGCACATGGCAGGGCGGGCTTGCAAAGCCCGAGGGCGAAGGCAATCCCGCGGACGAGAATCCCCCCGCCGGCCTCGATTGGGACCTGTGGCTCGGTCCCGCGCCCAAGCGGCCGTTCAATGCCAACCGCTGGGGCATCGCGCCCAAGCGCTGGTCCACCTTCCGCTATTTCTGGGACTACGCCGGCGGCGCCATGACCGACTGGGGCGTCCACCTGATGGACATCGTCCAGATGGCGTACAAAGAAGCCATGCCCAAGGGCATCTCCGCCTTCGGCGACCGCTTCTACGTCAAGGACAACATGGAGACGCCGGACACCATGCTGGCGGAGTTCCACTACCCCGGCTTCATTGCCACATATGAGAGCCGCACATGCAACCCGTACCCGCTTTACGACCAGGGCTACGGCACAGCCTTCCACGGCACCAAGGGCACCCTGGTTGTAAATCGCGGCGGTTACTGGCTGTATCCCGTGGGCAAGGGTGCCACGCCGGTGGTTGAAACCAGCGCCGCCCTGCGGCCTATGAATGACCTGCACTGGGCCAACTTCCTCCATTGCATTAAGACCCGGGAGAAGCCCCAGAGCGACATCGAAACCTGTGTCCGTACTACCTGGACGTGCCTGTTGGCGAACATCTCGATGCGCTATGGGATGCGGCTCGATTGGGACGACCACAAGGCCACTGTCCAGCAAGCCGAGGCCAGAAAGTACCTGAAGCTGCAATACCGTTCGCCGTGGAAGCTGGAAGTCTAGGGTGACTTTGCTCTTCGTGCTCAACGACGCCCCGGCGGCCTCCGAGCGCGACTATAACGCCCTGCGGTTGGCTACCTCCCTGGCCGAAAACCGCGACCATACGGTAACCGTATTCCTGCTCGGCGACGGTGTTCTCGCAGCCGTCGCCGGGCAGTCCGTGCCCGAAGGCGCGCCGGACATTCCCTGGATGCTCCGCCGCCTGGGAGCCGGGGGCACCCGCATCCTGGCCTGCGGCACCTGCATGGACCAGCGCGGCGTCACCGAAGCGTCGCTAATTGAAGAAGCCGCC
>DATMYF010000124.1:0-20379 GCA_035561075.1 Bryobacteraceae bacterium | reverse complement strand
CTCCCCGCCCGTAAAGCTCACGCAGCCGAAGCCTTCTCCCTCGGTTCAAACGTATAGCCGAAGCCCCGGATGGAATGGATCAGCACCGGGTGGGTAGGGTCGTGCTCCAGCTTCTGGCGCAAGCGCAGGATATAGACGTCCACAGCGCGATCGGTGATGGCACGGTCCTGCCCCCAGACAGCATTGAGCAACTGCTCGCGGCTGAAGACCACTCCGGTGCGGCCCATCAGATATTCCAGCAGCCGGAACTCCGTGGCGGTAAGGGACACGGGGTTGCCGCCCACCCGCACCTCGCAGCGGCGCCGGTCAAGCTCAATCCCCCCGCTCTCGATCACCCGCGCCGGGGTGGACTGGGTACGGAACTGAAGACGGATCCGGGCGATCAGTTCGCGCACGAAGAACGGCTTTACCACATAATCGTTCGCGCCTAGTTCGAGCCCGATGATGCGGTCCGTCTCCGAGGCGCGAGCGGTCAGGAAGATCACCGGGGTGGCGGCCAGTTCCGGATCGGCGCGGATTCCGCGGCAGATGTCGAGCCCGTCCGAATCCGGCAGCATGATATCCAGCAGGATCAGGTCCGGCTTTTCTTTCCGGCACAACTCCAGCGCGCCGTTTCCGGTTTGCGACCCGGTAAGCGCAAACCCTTCCTTTTCCAGGTTGTAGCGCAGCAGCGCGAACAGGTCGGCGTCGTCTTCAATCAGGAGAATCTTCTTCATGGCGGCTCTGCCCGAGTACCATGTTAGGGGCCTGCTGTTACGAAACCGTTACAGGAGCGTTAAACTCTCGCGTGATGGGAAGAGTGAAGGAGAAGGTTGACCCCTCGTTCGCCCGGCTTTCCACCCACACATCCCCGCCATGCGCCAGCACCAGGTGTTTCACGATCGAGAGTCCCAGGCCGGTGCCCCCCAATGCCCGGGAGCGCGCCTTATCCACCCTGTAGAATCGCTCGAACAGGCGTGGCAGGTCCTCTTCGGGGATGCCGCTGCCGCTGTCCCGCACGCTAAATCTTATGGACTTTGCTGCCGGCACGGCCCCGACGGTGATGACGCCGCCTTCAGGTGTGTATTTGATGGCGTTGTCGAGCAGGTTGCTGAGAATCTGGGAGACCGCCTCCGCGTCGCAGGAAACCTCGGCCTCCTCCGGGGCGGGTTGCTCCACCAGCCGGATGTGCTTTTTGTCGGCGAGCGGCCGCACCAGATCCATAGCTTCCCGGAGGAGTTCGTTGGCAGGGTACATCTCGAAGCTGAAATTCTGCCGCCTCAGTTCAATGCGGGATAGCGTGAGCAGGTCGGCTGTAAGCCGCGCCAGGCGCTCGGCGTTATGCCGGATGATCCCGAGGAAGCGCATATTGTTTTCGCGATCCTCGAGCGCCCCGTCGATCAAGGTCTCGGTGTAACCCTGGATCGACGCCAGCGGCGTGCGGAGCTCATGCGAGACGTTGATGACGAAGTCCTTGCGGATGCGCTCCAGCCGCTCGAGTTCGGCATGCTCGCGTTCGAGCTGCGCCACCGTGCGTTCCAGGTTCTCGCCCGCCTCATTCAGCTTGCGGGCGAGATGCCCGAACTCGCTGTTGTCGAGCTCGCCCAGGCGCGCCCGGAAATTGCCGCGTGCCAGCTCGCCGGTGTAGGCGATGATAGAGGTCACCCGGCGGGAGATATAGCGGGCCACCAGCGCCGCCAGGAAAATAGCCGGCAGAAATGCCAGCGCGGTACTGGCAATAATTTTCCGCCGCACCTCCGCCACCTGTTGCTGAATATCCGAGAGCGGCACAGCCAGCCGCAACGCGCCCTGCGAGACCGGCACCGCGGCATAGAGAAAATCGACCCCGAGGGTCGGACTGTGGCGAATGCGCGACGCATGGCGGCCCCCAAGCGCCTCTCGAATCTCGGGCCTCTGCAGGTGATTCTCCATGCGGGCCGCGTCCGCATCCGAATCGGCCAGCACCCGCCCGTCCGGCGCCACCACCGTGATGCGCGCGCGGGCGGCTTCGGCCAGCGCGTGGATGCGCTTCGGTTCCACATCCGGAGCGGCCTCTATCGACAGCGCGGCCATGCGGCACTTTTGATCGAGCTGCCGCTCGAGGTTCTGGATATAGTTCGACTCGGCCGCCCGGGAGGCGAAAAAATCCACCGTCACGAACGCCACCAGCAGCAGGCAAGCCACTCCGGAAAGCACCTTGATGAAGATTCTGCCGATCAAGCGGATTCCTCGAAACGGTAGCCGAAACCCCGCACGGTAGTCAGGTGCCGCGGGTTGTCCGGCTGCTCTTCTATCTGCTCACGCAGGCGGCGCACGTGCACATCCACCGTCCGGGGGGTGACGTAATTCTGCCGGCCCCACACTTCGTCGAGAAGCTGTTCGCGGCTATATGCGCGGCCGCGATGTGTAAGGAAGAATTCGAGCAGCCGGAATTCCGTGGAGGTTAGTGCTAATTCCCGACCGTTCGAAAACACGCGGCGTCCCGTGCGGTCCAGCCGCAAGGGACCCCACTCGATGACGTCACTTTCCCGGTCCATGAAATCCCGGCGGAGATGCGCCCGCACCCTGGCCACCAGTTCGCGCGGGCTGAAGGGCTTGGTCATGTAATCGTCGCCCCCGATCTCCAGGCCCAGCACGCGGTCCACCTCGTCCGATCGCGCAGTCAGGAACAGCACCGGAGTGCGGCCCAGCACGGACGACTGGCGAATCTGCCGGCACAGGTCGAAGCCGTCGATCTCGGGCAGCATCACATCCAGCACAATCAGGTCGGGCTTCCACGTCTCCAGCTCCCGCAACGTGCCCCGCGCACCCGGCAGGAGTTGCAACTGGTAGCCATGGCGGCTCAGGTTGTACTCCAGGAGCGACGCGAGTTCCGCCTCGTCCTCTACTATGGCGATCTTCCTGGACATGCCCTGAATCTATTGTAGCGAGCGCTGCGTTTCGGTACCGTTACAGTCCACGGTGTACCAGGCTTTGGCGTCGTCTTGGTATGCGACTCGTTCCGCTCCTGCTCATCTCGATAGCGTTGTTGCCGGCCGTGAGCTTCTGTTCGGCATCCGTTTCGTTCCTGCGGATGCCCTCCGCCCCGATCTTCAGCAGCATGAGCGACACATCCCAGTTGATCATCATCCACCCCGTTAGTTTCCTTGGGGCGGCCTTCGGCATCCGGACCCGATTCCCCGGGATTCCGCCAGAGTTGTCGCGAATGTCCTCGTGCTGGTAGAAGAAGCCCTGGTCGAGCACCGCTACGATCACCGCGCGGGAACCGGTGGTGAGTCCCCAGGCACGGGTAATGTTTAGGTCCTGGAAGCTGCGCTGATTCGTGAAGAGCGGGTCGCCCGGCAGGCGGGCGAGAGGCATCTGCCCCCCGCGCCGCGAAGGCCATCCGCTACGCCGTCGATAATGGCGCCAGGGTTATCAACTGCAGCGGCTTCGTAGACGATAAGGACGTCACCGCCCTGAAGCCGCTTCAGGAAGCATTCGACTACGCGGAAACGCGCGGCGTCCTGATCGTGCTTGCTGCAGGCAACTCGGGTTTGGATCTCGACGCCCCGTCGTGCCTCGTCCGGAATGCCGGACGGGACCGGATCAGCTCTTCGAACTTCGGCAAAACCAGGGTCCACATCGCGGCAATCGGCGAGAATTACACCACGCACGTGCAAAATGGCCTGAGCACATACCGCATCACGGGCGGGACCTCCATAGTGCGCCGGTGGTTTCGGGTGTCGCCGCGCTCGTTCTGGCCTTGCGGCCGGATCTCGACGGCCGGCAGGTCAAGCAGATTCTGATGGAATCGGCAAAGCGCTTGCCCGGTCTTGAAGGCAAAGTCGCCTGCGGCGGTGTGGTGGACGCCTACGCGGCGGTCCGCGAAGCCCTCAATCGCAGCGGCCACGGGAACAGCATCGGAACCCTGCCTTGATACGCCCTGTAGGCATCCCCGAGTTCGGCCACCAGGTCGCGCTCCTCCCACCGGGCGCCGATCGCAATCCAGACCGTAAACAGCACGTTGAAAAGCAGCCGGTCGAGTGACAACACCGGCGTTGCCCAGATGAGCACAATGCTGAAGAAGTAAAACGGATGGCGCACCCGGCAGTAAGGACCCCTGATGGCAAGTTGCGCGGGACGGGGCAGTTCACCGTGGGAGTGTGTCAGCAAGGCGCTGATGCCGAAAGCGTCGAAATTTCCGAGCGCGCGAAAACCCCACACTATGCCCGCCACACACCCCAGCACCAGAGCCCGAGGCAGCCAACGGACCGGTCCCGCCAAAACCAGCACGTTCACGTTCGTGGCTTGCCATCCGAGCGATAGCAGCAGCAGCGCGGCGCCCGATGCAATCGTGTATAGCACCCCGTGGTAATGTACCGGGACGAAACGCACCAGCCGCCGCCGGAACGATTTCCGCACCATGCCGCTGTGTTGCAGGAAGAATACCAGGCAGAGCGCCGCGCCCCAGGCGAGCGCGGAGTGCCGGCCCAGCCCCAGATCCACGAGGTCGAGCCCGCCCTGCCACAGAAAAACCCCGAAGACGGCAAACGACCCGAAACCGATGACGGCGGTGATGATGGCGACGGCGGCGGCGGAGATCGCGGGTGCCACGGCGGCTATTGTAGCAAGGGCGGTTCGCGCTTATGCGGTCCGGCGCCTCTCGCTGACCTTCAGCAGCGCGTACATCCCGACAAACAGCAGCACGGCAACTCCGGCAAGCGCGCCTGCGTGCGCGTGCAGGAAATTGTGCGCGTCTTTACCCAGCATCACTCCCAGCCACGCCAGCCCGAAGTAGCGCAAAATGCGCGCAGGAAGCAGCACCAGGGCGAACCGCCGCAGCGGGGTGCCTAGCACGCCCGCGGAGATGACGAAAATCTTGAGCGGCAGCGGAAGCGGCACCAGCGCCGGGATGAACACGGTGGTCAGGCCGTAGCGTTCGAACCAGGTGCGGAACCGGCCCCTCTGGCCGTCACTGCGGACGAGGAAGCGGGAACCACCCTTCCGCGCCGCCACGAACAGCACCAGATTGCCGGCCATGGACCCGACTACCCCCATCGCTGCGCCGAGCCATCCGAGCTGCGGCTCGTTCACCGCCAGCGCGATGATCATTACATCCATCGCCACCGCAACGGGGATGCCGGCCGAATCGACGAATCCAAGAAGCAGAATGCCCCAGGGGCCCCAGGCTCCCAGCGTGGCGCCCATGTGCTGCAATGTGTTCCAGATACTGTTCAAGAAGCTATTGTAACGTGGCGGGTGCCGCGACCTCACACGATGTCGGCGAAGGATTTGCGCAGCTTGTAGAACCATGCGTGACCGCTCACAAAAACCACCACGGCCACCAGCCACAGTTTCCACATGGCGCTAAACGCCGGCGCGCGACCCTCCAGGAAGACGTCCCGCCAACCCCGAACCAACACATAGATGGGGTTTTTCGAGAGAATCGGCACCGCCCAGGCAGGTAGCGACGCCTCGGGATAGCAGATCGGCGTCAGGAAGAACCACAGCGTCAGGATGAACCCTATGAACTGGCCCAGGTCCCGCATGAAGACGCCGAGGCCGGCCAAAAACCAGCACACCCCGGCGGTGAACAGCATCTGCGGCACGATTAGGACCGGGAGCCACACAATCGACGCCGGCACCGCTCCCCGCACCAGGAAGAACCCGGCGGTGAACAGGACGAGGCCGAACGCCTGGCTCACCAGTCCGGTAACCACCAGGTTCACAGGCAGGGTCTCCACCGGGAACACCAGCTTTTTGACGAAGTTCCGATGCTCCAACATGACTCCCGGGGCGCGTCCGGCGGCTTCCGCGAACGCCAGCCACGGCAGCATGCCGGCCAGGAAGTAGAGGGCGAAGCCCGCGCGGCTGGGGTCGTTGCCGAAGCGCGCCTCCAGCACCACCCCGAATACGAAAAAATACGTGAGCATCAGGAGCAGCGGATTCAGCACCGTCCAGAAGACCCCGCCGAAGCTTCCGCGGTATCGCCCCAACACGTCACGCCGCACCATGGTGCGGATCAGGCTCCGGTTGCGCCACACCGTTCGGGCGGGGAAAACAAAGGCGCGCCCGATGGAGCGCACCAGGTTCCCGCGGCGCAGCGCCGTTCGCGTGGCGACCCGCGCCCGCACGATTCCCGGGCCTGCCTCGCTCACCTCCGCCTCAATCAGCACGAAGGGCCAGCCCGCCTCGTACTCCCAGCGCACATTCTCCCGCATGGGCGAGAGGAACACCTGATAGCTCCCCGGCTCGGCGGGCAGGTCGAACTCCATCGCGACCGCGGTCCACTGCCCCGGCGGCACATCCGCGCGCGGCGCCACCCGAGGCCCATCGACAATCAAGGTGCCGGTCCCAGCGTCGAACAGGTGGTAGCCGAAGGCGAAACCCTCAGCCCCACGCCACGTCCCGGCCGTCTCGTTGCGCACTTCAAAGGACGCGTGGACGCGCCCCCCTGATCTCATCACCTGAATGTTCCGGTATTGCGCGCTCATCGGTACAGCCATCCAGGGAAACGCTCCCGCACCGGCCCGGTCTTCCGGCCCACCGCGTAGATGCCGTCGCCGCGCAGTTCTGTCGAGAGCCGATAACGCTCCAGCAGGTGCACTATCCAGCCGTATTCCGGGTGCGGCTCGTCGAGGAACGGCCCCGTCTCGAGCAGCGCCACGTCAAAGCCGGCGTTCTCCAGCAGCCAGTGGATCTCCCGTGGGGTGTATTCGCGGTTGTGACGCGCATCCGGCTCCCCTTCTTCCGGCGGCCGGATGTAGTTGTGGAAGAATCCGGGATGGTAGCCCTGCAAAATAGCCGAAACCCCGCGCAGCGCGGCGATATTGGGCGTGGTCAGGACCAGGTGGCCGCCCGGCTTCAGAATGCGGTTGACCTCCGCCATCATGTGCATCGGATCGGCAAACAGGTGCTCGATCAACTCGCCGCAGAGCACCGTCGAGAAATACGCGTCCGGGTAGGGGAAGGCGTCTTTCTCGGCGTCGAACAGGTCGATCTCGCACTCGAAGGTTTCGCCGTCAAGCGAGGTGACGCTGCGGTGGTCAGTGTTGCCCGCCTTCCCGTAGTAGCACCCCCGCACCTCGCCATATCCCAGCCTGGTTTTGAGCGAGGGCGTGATTTGCAGGTACGCACCCATCTCGAGGATGCGATCTTCCGGCCCGCCCGGGGGCGTAATCGCGAGCGTCTTCACCAGGCGGGTCATGTGGGTCGCGGCGTAGGCGCCGGACTCTTCCCCGGCGGCCCATCGCGCCACATATTCCGGAGGAACAGCAATGGCCTCGGCCGTCTGTTCTTTTTGACGCTCAGGCTCGGCGTCGGGCGTCCGGCCCTCCACCACCGCTTCGAGGAACGCCGCGTACCTGCGCGCCACGGTCTCCCACCCGCACTCCCGCTCTACATACCGCCGCGCGCGACCACCCAGCGCCCGAGCCACATCCGGACGCGACACCAGCAGGTTCAGGTACTCGAAAATGAGGTCTTCCTCGCCCGCCCCCACCGGCACCTTGAGGCACACGTCGTCCGGAAACTCCTGGAAGGCCCCCACTTCCGAAACCAGCACGGCTTTCCCCATGCCCAGGGCCCGCAGCATACTGCCGGAACTCTCCCCCACGGTGGGGAACCGCAGGTTGAGAACGATGTCGCACGCCCCCATGTAGCCCGCGAAGTCCTCAATGGGCGCAAACCCCAAGACCCGCACACTGGCGGAAAGCCCCAGGGAGTGGATCAGGTCGTTCACCGGCAGGTCCGGATGCGCTTCCCCCACCAGGATCATCCTGGCCTGGGGCACCAGCCGGATCAGCCGGCGGAAGGCTCGCAGCGATTCCGCAATGCGCTTATAAGGCTTGAGAAACCCGAAAATCCCCACCAGCGGGGTCAATTCGTCGAGGCCCAGGCGATGCCGCCAGCCGTTGCGGTCCGCCTCCGGAATCCAGGCGCCGTGCGGGATGCGCGCCACCGGGCCGGTGAAGCCCTCGGACCGCACCGCTTCCCCCACGTACCGGCTGTGCACGACGGCCGCGCGGCTCGCGCCGAGCAACCGTTTCAGCATGGGGACGCCCTCGTAATCCGGCCCCACTTCGAGCGCCCGTACGCGTTTCGCGTGGGCCAGCGCGGAGGGGCCACCGTCGAACTCGCATTCCCGCAAATAGCCGTCCCAGTCGTTGCGCCGGATGGTCCGCTCGGCTACCAGGTGATGCAGGTTGGCCTCGTGCATCACCACCACCCCTGGATGTTGAAGCGCAGTCTCGTAGGCGAAGGCGTGGTAGGGATTGTTGCCGATCTGATAGAGCGCCGCGTCGAAGCGCGACAGATCGAAGGTGCCCTCGCAACCGGAAAAGACCGTCACGTCGAGCAGGCGCGAGAGCGGCTCCACCAGTGCCTGCGAATAATCCGCGATGCCGCTTTTCGAGGGCGGCATAGGGGAGAAAAAAGCCACTCGCATCAGTGCGCCAATTCCATCGAAAACGTCCCCATCGAGAAAGGCACCCGTACCACCAGCGGCGTCCGGGAGCCATCGCGGCTGAAGAAGATCTCGAAATTCAGGTCCGAACCGGGGCCCTTCAGGTAGACCACCATGCGGTCGGCCTGCTGTTTCTTCTCATTCACCGAGACCGCCTGTGCTCCGGCATACTCCAGGCGCACCTGGTATGACGAACCGAACAGCACCGTCTGAGGCGCCGGCACCCTGCCCTGCCCCAGCTCACGGCGAAGGTGGAAGAGGAAGCCCAGCGCGTCGCGCGCGCAACCGCCGATGGGGATCTCGGTTTTGCCACCCCCCACGGTCGCACGCCGGGCAACGTTCCTCCGGTAATCGAAGGTAGTCTTCTCGCGCGATCTGCGGCGGCCATGCGTGGCGTCCTTCTCGGCCTCCAGGGCGCAGAGGTCGCCCGAGACAACGGCGCGGTAGCGGTCACTGACGGCGAAGCCCGGAACGGCGGCATCCAGGGCGAAGACAAATTCCCAGCCGTCACCGGCGCGGCGCGCCTCCAGGCGGCCGTCCCCCAGGCTCAGACCGCTGGGCCAGTTGACTGTGTATTCCAGTTTCTCATCGGCGGCCGGAAACCCGGGCGTGGCCTGCGCCGCGCAGCATGCCGCGGCTGCCGCCAAGAGAATGCCGCAGATGGGGCCCGGGAGCGTCATGATCTCGAAATCTGCGCCCTGGAACTTTGGGCTCGCGAAACGCCCGACTCTGCCACATCGCGGTAAATGTCCAGTACGGCCGCCGCCGTCCGGCTCCAACTGAATGTCGCGGAACGCTGCAACCCCAGCCGCTCCATGCGCGCCCGCAGTTCCGCGTCGCGCAACAGGTCCGCCATCGCGCGTGCGATCTCGTCCGCCGAATAGGGATTGAAGAGGATCGCCGCCCCGTCGGCTACTTCCGGCATCGCCGAGGTGTTCGAGCAGGCCACCGCCCGGGAGCACGCCATAGCCTCCAGGATCGGCAACCCAAAGCCTTCGTAGAAGGACGGAAAGACGAAAAGATCGCAGCCATTGTAGAGTTGCAGCAGGTCGTCGTCCGTCACGAAACCCGTAAAGCGGATGCGATCCTCCACTCCCGAAGCGCGCGCTGCCTCCCGTACGCGGGCGGAAAACCAGGTATTCTTGCCCGCCAGCACCAGGTCGTGCGGCAGTTGCGGGCAGGCACGCAGCAGGCGGGCGAAACCTTCGATCAGGCCAATGTGATTCTTGCGCGGCTGCAGGTCCCCCACGGTGAAAACGAAGGGCGCCGCCAAACCGAACTTTTTGCGCGCGAAGGACGCCGCCGAGTCCCGTGAAATGGGCCTGAAACCCGCCGACGCCGCGTTCGGTACTGCAATCACCTTATCTGCGTCCAGCCCAGGATAGGCGCGCAGGATGGACGAGCGCGAAAACTCGCTGACGGTGAGTACGCGTGCCGCCGACCGCACGGTGCGCCGCACTGTCCAGCGCAATTGTGCCGCGCGCGGCCATTGGAAATACTCGGGATGTTCCAGGAAGCTGACATCGTGCACGCTCACCACCACCGGCACGGGACACGCCAACGGCGCCGTATACTGTACGTGCACCAGGCTGGGCTTGTCCTGCCGCAGTTTCATGGCCAGATCCAGCCCCAGCCGCAGAAACGGATTCGCCGAAACGCGCCGCACGCGCCAGCGGCCGCAAATCTGAGCTTCCGTGTCCTCTACCGAAACGTACGCGACGAACTCGGATACCCCGTCCTGCGCCGCCAGACCCTTCAGCAGGTTTCGCGCATAAACCTCGTTCCCCGTGAGGTGGCGACCGATAGCGTGAGCATCCAGGGCAAAGAGCATCCGAATTATCCAGTATAGACCTTGATCACAGGCGTTCACAGATCCAGCCGGGACCACGCCGCCTGCCACGTAAAGCAGCTTTCGAAAAGGGAGCGGCCGGCCAGGCCGATCCGCCTCCGCAGCTCATGGTTGGCTAACAGCGCCTCTACTGCCTCGCGGAAATTGGCCGGACTGTCGGCCAGCAGGATGTTTTCGCCGTCGATGACCGGCAAGCCCTCCGCCCCCACGCGCGTGGAAACCACCGGAGTGCCGGCGGCCCAGGCCTCCAGGATCTTCAGGCGCGTGCCGCTGGCCGCCAGCAGCGGCACCACCGCCACCTTCACCCGCGCCAGTTCCGACACCGCGTCGGCCACCGGGCCGCTGCACTCGATCCCTGTCCCCGGCGCCGCGTACCGGCGCACCGCGTGTTCATTCTTCCCCACCAGCCGCCAGACCAGCTCGGGGTTGCGCGCACGCAATGCGGGCCAGACGTCCCGCACGAAGAAACGCACTGCCGAGAGGTTCGGGTGGTACTCCATGTTGCCCGAGAACGCCAGCGCGTGCTCCTCCGCACGCGGAGGCAACGGCACCGCCGGCAGCGCGTTCGGGTAAACCAGCACGCGCGCGCCCGGTGCAATGCGGCGCGCCTTCCCGGCATCCTGCTCCGAGGCCGCCAGCAGGCAGCCGTACCGTGGCAGCCACTCGCGCTCGAAGGCCAATGACGCGCGCGCGAACACGCGATGCACCAGCGCCTGCGCCGCCGGTTCCGACCTGCCGCAACGGGAATGCAGGACCGACTCGATATTGTGCAGGTCGAGCACCGTGCGGGAGGCCGCCGCCGCTGCCTGCTTGTAATAACCCGCGCACCAGGAGTGCTCCACCACAGCCACTTCGTAGCGGTGCCCGGCGGTAAACCGCTCGACCGCCCGGCCGAAACCCGAGAAGCGGTCCACCAGCGGGGTCACCCCGGTTACAATGCGCCTCGCGTTGCGCCAGGCGCGTGCCCCCGCATGGCGCTGGTGGTACGGCAGGTCCAGCACGCAAATGCGCCGCGCCAGCCCCTCGGGAAACCACTGCCGCGGGTCCGCCGTACCCGGCTCCCGGAACAACACCACGTCCATGGCATACCGGGAGGCGAGGTATTCAAACAGCGACGCGGAACGCAACGCCCCGCCGCCCGCCACCGGGTAGGGAGCCTCGGGGCACAGGAACAGTGCCGCGCTACCGGCCGAATCGTTCCCGCGCTTCTTCATATACCTCGTAGGTGAGCCGCGCTGTGCGTTCCCAGGAAAAGTCGCGGGCACGGCGCACCGCCTTCTCTTTCCACTCGCGCGCGCGCTCCGGCTGGGTCAACGCGGCTGTCATGGCCGCGGCCAGTTCCTTCTCTCCCTCCGCCGCCACGGCCGCGTCACCGGCTACCTCGAGCAGCGCGGGGTCGCGCGAGATGATGGCATAGGCGCCGCACTGCATGGCTTCCAGCACCGGCAGCCCAAAGCCTTCATAGCGAGAGGGATACACCAGCGCCAGCGCGCCTTTGTAGAGCTTCGGCAGTTCCTGGTCGGGTACCTCCCCGAGCACCCGCAGGCCCGGCTCGGGCGCCAGCTCCGGGAAATCCTCTCTCCTGCGCCCTGCCAGCACGAGGTCCACCGGGTGCCGCCGCCGCACTACGCGCCACGACGCCAGCAGCCCGTCGATATTCTTCCGCGGTTCGAGCGTCCCCACGAACAGGAAGTAGGGCGGCCCTTCCTCTGCCGCCGGCATGTCCGTTCGCGGCAGTCCCCCCAGTGGCACCGCCACCACGCGGCTCGGATGGATGCGAAAGTATTCGATGGCCTGCCGCCGGACCGCCTCGGTATCGGTCAGGATGACAGTCGCGCAGCCCAGCTCGATCAGCAGTGGCGTGCGCCCCCGCACGCGGTCGGCGGCATGATGCCACCCCGGATCCATCCATGGGGAGAGATCGTGAAGTGTGAGCACGCTCGGGCGCCGCGGAATATAGGGCACCGCGAAGTTGGTGCCGTGGAACACCTCGGCTGACAGGCGTTCCATCTCGTGATGCAGGCCCCACAACCACCAGCGCCGCTCCAGCGCGTTTTGCGGCCCTTTGCCCGCCGTGAGATTGGCCGGCGCACCGTGAGGCAGATCAAACGGCTGGTCGCTCACCAGTACGAACTGATCGTCGGGAAACCCGGCCGCCAGCGCCAGGCTGAGTTCACGGGTGTAGCGAACCAACCCGCCGCTCGTGAGCGTCAGGGGTGTGGCGTCGATCGCTACACGCATCCCGCAGCTTCACTAGCGCCGTTCTGGCCGGCCGGTGTCTTCGAGAATGTATTTAGGGGATACAGTCTGCTGCCCGCCCCGCCCGCGAGCACGACGCTTTTCACAGCTCTCATGATACAATACGGCGCCATGAACGTTTTCAAATGGAGCGGCATCGAGGAAGAGCAGATGAACCCCCTCGTGTCGCGCCAGGTGATCCACACATCGCGCATGACCATCGCGCGGATCAAGCTGCGGAAATACGCCGTAGTGCCTGCCCACGCGCATTCGAATGAACAGATCTCGATGCTCGAAAGCGGCTCCCTGAAATTCGTTCTAAACGGCAAGGAGCGCGTGCTCCACGCCGGCGAGATGCTTGAGATTCCGCCCAACGTCTCGCACTCGGTCGAAGCGCTTGAGGACTCTGTCGCGATGGACCTCTTCTCGCCCGCGCGTGAGGACTGGCAGCGCGGCGACGACGCTTACCTCCGCAAATAGTTTCGCCGAAGTGGCGCGATTGCCTCACCGGCAGCCCGGCCCAGTGACCATCCATACCCGGCCCTAGGGCGTATCCACACAGAGGCCACGGATCGCGTCCGCCATTGTCGCCACTCTCACCAACAAAAAAAAGATTCGTTGCTACGCTCCGAAGTAAGAGGGTTTGTCTTATGGAGGTTATGAATGCGTAGAACTGTTTTTGCGTTCCTGCTGATGTTCCTACTCGGCTCCACGATGCTCAGGGCCCAAGCTGTTAGCGGAACGCTTTCCGGAAGAATCACGACGGCGGAGGGAGCGGGAGTGCCCAACGCGGCCGTGACCATTACCAATAGTGAAACCGGCGTTTCCCAGCGCGTCCTGACGGGACCCGACGGCGCCTTCTCGGCGGCCGGCCTTCCCTCGGGAACCTACCGCATGGAGGTCGAAACCGCGGGCTTCAAGCGCACTACCGTACGTGAAGTCCAGCTCGTTCCTCCAACCCCGGCCACCATCAACGTAAGTTTGGTGCCCGGCGACATTATGGAGACGGTCGAGGTGATGGGCACCGCCCCCGCTGTGCAGACCGACAATGGCGAGGTCAACCTCGGGGTGTCCAGCCGCACCGTGCGGGAACTCCCCATCCTCGATCGCAATCACCAGCAACTCGCCCAGTTGCAGACCGGCGTCACCCCGCCCACCGCGACTGTCCCGATGGCGGTGGATCCGGCGCAAAATCGCTTTTTCAGCACCAACGGACAGCGGCCGGTGATCAATATGTGGCAGACCGACGGCATGCATAACTGGGAGCCCTTCCGGGGGACCGCGATTCGCGTGCAGCCCGTCGAGTCCATCCAGCAGATGAACATGACCACCGGAAGTTCCAACGCCGAGAAAGGCTTTTCCGGCGGCATGATCGCGAACACCATGACCCGGCCCGGCACAAACGGGTGGCACGGAAGCCTGTTCGAGTTCCACAGCAACAACGAACTGCGCTCCCGGCCCTTCTTCAACAATGAGCCGTTTGAGAAACCGCGCTTCACCTATAACCAGTTCGGCGGCACCATCGGCGGCGCCATCGTTCCCGATCGGACCTTCATCTTCGGGTCGTACGAAGGCAATTACAACCGCGGCCGCAACAGCGTCCTCACCACCGTCCCGACGGCCCAGATGGCAGCCGGCAACTTCTCCGGCATCCCGGGCGTACAGATCTTCAACCCCACTACGGGCGATGCTACCGGCTTCGGCCGCCAGCCGTTCGCCGGGAACGTCATCCCCGCCGGGCAACTGAACTCCACTGCGCTGGCGCTGGCCAGGCAGATCCCCGCGCCCAACCAGCCCGGGTTCACCAATAATTACCTGTATAATGCGTGGCGCAAGAATGACTGGAACAAGATTGACGGCCGTATCGATCATCGCTTCGGCGATCGCATGTCCGCCTTCCTGCGCTACGGCTACTCGAACCTGCATACCATTGACGAGTCGGTTGCAGGCACCACGCTGGGCGACGTTCGCACACGCCTGGTGGCACAGACCGCGGCGGTCAATTTCACAAACACATTCACGCCGTCGTTCATCAGTGAACTCCGGCTCGGCTACAACCGTTACCAGCAGCGCATGAACCAGAATCTTGCCGACAGCGGTTTCATCGGTAATGTGCTGGGCCCGCAGTTCGGCCCCTCCAGTTCCGTCCAATTCATCAATGTGCCCGGCCTGCCCGCGCTCGGCAACCCGCTCCAGTACCCCATGCTCGGGGTGGACAATAACTACAACTTAGTGTGGAACGGCTCTTACCGCTCTAGTTTCCACAATTTCAAGTTCGGCACCGATATTCGCCGGTTCCGGACCGACGGCTTTTTCAATAACCTGGCCTACGGTCCCATGGGCGCCGCGAATTTCTACTCCGGCGCGACGCTCTCTCCTCTGGCAGGCGGCTTCGGCAGTCTGGGCGGCTATCCCAACGCCTTCGCGGCCTTCCTGGTCGGCTCACCCAGCAGCATCAGTGCTGTTCAATTCGCTGAGACCCCCACAATCCGGCAGACCTGGTACGGCTTCCATCTCTCCGACACGATCCAGTACTCCCGCCGGCTGAGCTTCGACGTCGGGGTCCGCTACGACCTCTTTAGTCCCCTCGAACCGCGGAGAGAGGGCGGCTCCATGTTCTTCGACCCGGCCACCAACCTGCTCCAGTTCGCCGGAATCGGGAACAACCCCATGCGCGGCAACGCCCGCGATTGGGACTACCGCAACATCGCTCCGCGCGTCAGCTTCGCGTTCCAGCCGATCGACCGTACCGTAATCCGCGGCGGCTACGCCATCAACTACTTCCAGATGCCTTACCAGTTCACGGGCTTCATGCCGTCCGCCTTTGCAGTCGGCTCCGCCGTGAACGGCAGCTTCCAGATAGCGCCCGGCGGCTTCACCCCGCTTAACCCCAATGGCTTTACTGGTGGCGCATACCCGGCCGCCGGCATCACCGCTCCCAACATTCCGGTTAACGTAGTATCGCCCGATATGGAAACCCCGTATGTGCAGACGATGAACCTACAGTTGCAGCAGGAGTTCTCCCAGGGCTTCATGTTGAGCGTAGGCTACGTCGGCGCGCTGGGCCGGCATCTGCCCATGGTCCAGGAGTTGAACGTCGGCCAACCCGGCACCGGAGTCGCCGGGCTTCCCTACTTCGGTGCGTTCGGCCGGACGGCCAGCACCTCGCTCTACACCAGCGGCGATAACAGCAACTATCACGCTTTCCAGACCATGTTGACCAAGCGCTTCGGACAGGGCCTGTCCTTCCAGGGTGCCTATACTTACGGCCGCGTAAAAGGTTACACCAGCGGCTCCGAGGGACGGTTGCTCAACCCGTTCGACCGCAAATCCAACTACGGCTACCTGGATTGGGATCGTGAGCACACCCTCACGCTGAACCACGTTTGGGAGCTTCCCTTCGGCGCCGGAACCAATCGGCTGAATGAAGGTTGGGTAGGGCACGTAATCGGCAACTGGCAGATCAACGGCACGTTCACGTGGGCGTCCGGACCTCCCCTGACGGTCACTGCCGATCCGCTGTTCGCCAATTCGCCCAACGGCCTGCTGTTCCCGAATCCCGTCGGCCCGGTCAATGTGAACGGCAGCGGCTTCACCGGCTCGTTCGCGCTTCCCGGCGCTGGCCAGCTTGGCACGCTCCAGCGCGGCGCTTTCCGCGCCGAAGGCTATCGCAACTACGACATGTCGCTGTTCCGCTCGTTCCCGATGATGGACCGGTACAAGCTCGAGTTCCGCGGCGAAGTTTACAACATCGCCAACACGCCGCGGTTTGTGTTGCCTGGGACTCACATCGGCTCTCCAGGCTTCGGAACCCAGCCGACCACCCTGAACAGTGGGTTCGGAAGGCAGTTCAACCTCTCGGCGCGCACCCTGTTTTAGGCGCACCGCGACCGCATAGATTAAGGCGGGGGAGCGATCCCCCGCCTTTCTTCATGTCGTCCGGCCAACGGCCTGCTGTTCCCGAACCCCGTCGGCCCGGTCAACCTGAACGGTAACCTCTTCGGCGCGCATCTTGTTTTGGGCGCACCGCGACCGCATAGATTAAGGCGGAGGAGCGATCCCCCGCCTTCTTTTTATTCGGAATGGGAGGATCTGAAGGACGCCGTTACGCCTTGCCGGATCGCGTCCGAATCGGCGCGATTGAAACGCAACACACCCCAAACCAGGTCGCGCAGGCTCTGGGTAGCCTTGGCAAGGCCAGTGCTGGCGTGAGCTGTGGTTCCGGCCAGCGCGTGGTAGAGTTCATGTGCCACTACCCGGCCCATGGCACGCCCCAGCGCGCGCTGCTTCTCCTGGTCGCAATCTTCGTTACCGGCATACTGCAGGCTTTTGCGCACCTGCTCGCATTCCACCTCGGTGAACGGCAGGACGTGACCGTCGGTCACCGCGGTGCTTGCCAGTGCGAACTGGCCGGCGGCAACCTCGTCCATCGATGGCTGAATCCGGCAGCTACCCTTGAACCGCACAACCACCAATCGGGCGAAAGCCTCCTGGCCTCGATTCTCGCTCAGAAGTCGCCAATCCACTCCCAATCCCGTGGGTTTCATGATGCTTCCCACTTCCCGTTTCATCGCCTCCACCGCCAGAGCCGAGGGCGGCGCCTCGTAATCCACGTAAATCCCGACCGAAGGCTTCTTCTTGTCTGCCCCCTTCGCCCGGAAAGCGGGACTTGTACAGATCACGGCAACCGACAAGGCGGCAAAAGCGAGGGAGCGCACCATACTGTTCCTCTGCTGCGTTAGTTCACACATGCTAGCACGTGTGGAAGAACACAACAAGAAGAAAATTCCAAAATTGGAAGTGGGTAACGTTGCGGGCTGCAAATAATGGGATTTATGAACGATCCTACGACGGCCAGCGCCGGACGCACCTGTGGAAAACGACTACTTTTCCGCGAGCTTGCGGCGGATCTGGGCCGCGTTCTTGGCCTGAGGCTCCAGTTCCAGGTACTTGGCGTAGGCTTCCCGCGCTGCCTTGGGGTCTTTGAGCTTTTCCGAGGTCTCCGCCAGTCTCAGCCAGGCTTCCGCGTGCTGGGCATTCCAGCGCGTGGCTTCGCGGAACCGCTGCGCCGCGGCGCGATAGCTGCCCTTTTTGTAGTAAAAATTGCCGATCTGGACCTCTTTAGTGGCCTGTAAGGGGTTAAATTCGTAGGTTTTCTTGACCAGGTTCTGGTCTTCTTCGGGAGGTTCCTGCTCCTGCTGCGAGGCGGCCTTTTGTTCCTCCGCGGCAACTCCAACCGCCAGTCCCGATAACAACAGAAGAGCCGCCCAGCGTGCCATAATATGATTATAATCCTCTGATTTCGATGGATCTCCGCGAGAAAGTGGCGCAACTTCCCCTCTCGCCCGGCGTGTACATGTACAAAGATGCCGGCGGGCAGGTGATCTACGTCGGAAAGGCCAAGAGCCTCCGCGCCCGCGTGCGCAGCTACTTCTCCGAAGAACGTCTGGCAGACGTCAAAACCGGCACCCTGGTCTCCGAGGCCCGTGACATCGACTACATCACGGTAGACAACGAAAAGGAGGCCCTGGCGCTTGAAAACAACCTCATCAAACAGTGGAAGCCGCGCTTCAACGTCCTGCTTCGCGACGACAAAACCTATCCGTACATCAAGCTCACGAACGAACGCTACCCCCGGGTCTACGTCACCCGCAGGCTGAAGAAGGACGGCGCCACCTATTTCGGACCCTACTTTCCGGCCAACCTGGCGCACCGGCTTGTGCACTTCATCCACCGGCATTTCCTGGTGCCCTCCTGTAAGGTGGATTTTGGCCGCAGGCATCTCAAACCTTGCCTGCAGTACCACATCCACCGCTGCCTGGGGCCGTGCGTCGAGGGGCTCACGACGGACGACGCCTACGCTGCCGCGGTGCGCAACGTGAAGCTGTTCCTGGAGGGACGCCATAGCGACCTAGCCCGCGAATTGAGCGGCCGCAGGGACGCCGCCGCCGAGGAGATGCGCTTCGAAGAGGCCGCCGCGATCCGCGACCTGCTGGTCACCGTGGAAGAGATCGATGAGCGCCAGAAAATGGCCGCCGCCCGCGGTGACGACGTCGATATCTTCGGCGTCTACGCCGAACCGCCTCTGGTGGCCGCGAACCTCTTCCACCTGCGCAACGGCCAAATCGTGGATCGCCGGGAGTTCTTCTGGGAAGACCAGGGGGAGTTCGATGAACCGCAGTTTCTCTCCGCCCTGATCAAACAGATCTACCTCGACCAGCAGTACATCCCCGGCGCCATGCACGTTCCTGTGGATTTCGAGGATCGCGAGGCCCTCGAAGACCTGCTCTCGGAGAAACGCGGCCACCGTGTGGAGATCCACACGCCCCAGCGCGGCCAGAAGAAGGCCCTCATGGATCTGGTGGGAACTAATGCGCGGCACGGCTTCGATGCGCGGTTCAGGGTTTTAAAACCGTCCTCGCGCGCCATTCAGGACGCCGTGCAGGACGCCCTCGGTCTGCCCTCTGCGCCTTCCCGCATCGAGTGCTTCGATATCTCCCACATCCAGGGCACCGACAAGGTGGCCAGCATGGTGGTGTGGGAGGACGGGAAAATGAAGAAATCCGACTATCGGAAGTTCATCATTCGGACCGTGGAAGGTAACGACGATTTCGCCAGCATGCGGGAGGTGGTGACGCGCCGCTACGGGCATTTGCAGGAGCAGGGGCTGCCGATGCCCGGTTTGGTGCTGATCGATGGCGGGCTCGGGCAACTGCACGCGGCCGCGGAAGCGCTGGAGGCCATCGGGATCGTCGATCAGCCTCTGGCTTCCATCGCCAAGCGCGAGGAGATTATTTATGTACAGGGCCAGGAGGACGAACCCATCGTCCTGGACCGTTTCTCCCCCATCCTGCACCTGGTGCAATCCATTCGCGACGAAGCGCATCGCTTCGCCGTGACGTTTCACCGCACGCGCCGGAACGCGCAGCGCCTGACCTCTGAACTGGCTCAAATTGAGGGCGTAGGTCCTACCACCGTGAGGAAACTGCTGAAGCACTTCGGCAGCCCCGAGTTGGTGAAGGCCGCCACCGACGAGGCACTGGCGGGGGTGGTGGGTCCGGCGGCGGCCCGCAAAGTACGCCGCTTTTATACGCCGCCCGAACCTGCTACAAAGGAGCCGTGACGTTCGCTTTCGAGCGGCTGCGCTTCCACCTGCGGGCGCAGGATGCTTTGCATTTTCCCGCGGGAACGTCCGCGAATATCCTGCGGGGCGGATTCGGCATCGTACTGCCGCGCATCGATCCCGAGGCCTATGCCCGGATCTTTGCCCCCAGCCACGCCGGGCCGAGCGGCTTGGCCGACCCTCCGCGGCCCTTCGTCTTCCGGGCCGCGCACCTGGATGGCCGCCACATCGCCCCGGGGGAGACGTTCCACTTCGACGTACACCTGTTCGACCAGCGCCAGCCGGCCGCACCGCATTTTGCGCGCGCTTTTGAGCAACTTGCCCGGGAAGGCTTCGGCCCGGGCCGCGGCCGCGCCGAACTGCTCACCGTGGAACCGCTCGCCGCGCCCGAATTGCGTCTCGACCAACCCGGAACCGCCGCCGCCGTGCGGGTCCGTTTCGTGACCCCTACGGAGCTCAAAACCGCCGACGGCCTGGCGGATCGCCCCGAGTTCACGGTCCTGTTCGCCCGCCTTCGCGACCGCATCAGCACCCTGCGGGCGCTTTATGGCCCCGGCCCCCTGGCCATCGACTTCCGCGCCATGGCCAGGCGCGCCGCCCTGATCGAACTGACCGGCTGCCGCATCCGGCACGTGGCGTTAGGCCGGCGCTCTACCCGCACCGGCCAGGCCCATCCGTTGGGAGGATTCACCGGCGAGGCCCGATACGAGGGTCCCCTCGGTGAGTTCCTGCCCTATCTCTATG
>DATMYF010000123.1:0-53958 GCA_035561075.1 Bryobacteraceae bacterium | reverse complement strand
GAGCCTCCCCGCCCCAAGCCGCCCGCCCCCAACCAACCATGAGCTATTCGAGTGACCGCATTCTGCTGAGTAACCAGCGGGAGAGCCGCATTTCCAGGTTTCGTGCCTGGGTGCTGGTGCTGGTGCCGTTGGCCGCCATTCTTTTCCAGGTTTACGTCCCGCTATTTTTTCAGTTTCTCGGCTATCTCGAACTGCCGCTGCTGGTTACCGTCTATTTCGCGCTCATGCGGCGGAGCCCGGTCACGGGACTGCTGGTGGGGGCGCTGGTGGGGCTGGTGCAGGATTCGCTTTCGAAAAACCCGCTGGGGATGTTCGGGATAGTCAAGACCCTGGTGGGGTATTTTGCCGCGTCCGTGGGGATGCGCTTCGATGTGGACCATGGTTTCGTGCGCCTGATTCTGGCGTTCTTTTTCTACTTCTTCCACCAGTTTCTCTATTGGGTGATGGCGAGCGCGTTGCTGGGGCAGCAAGTCGTCTTCGACCCGCAGCGTACGGTGATGGTGGGTGCCCTCAACGCCGTTGTCGCCGTCTCGCTTTTCCACTTTCTTGATAAACTCAAAGAGGGAGCGTAGCCCCGCTTAACGTGCTCTTTCCGCCCGCAGGCCCGCCGGATGTCGAACCGTCGCAGCAGGAACTGAAGCCGGTTCTTCGCGACGATCCGAAATTTGCCGCGGGTAAAATCGCGGTGTTCCAGTACGCGGCCGTTGGGATATTTCTTTTTCTAATTAGCGGATTCTGGGCGCTGCAGGTGCAGAATGAGGACTACTATAGCGCGCGTGCGGAGCGGAACCGCATCAAATCCATCCCCATCCTGGCGCCGCGTGGCAAAATCCTTGACCGCGACGGACGCGTCATTGTCGACAATCACTCCAGCTTCAGCCTGATTCTCAGCCGGGAAGGCCTGAAACCGGAGCACATCAAACCTATTGCGGAGGGCCTGCGGCTGGACTACGACGCCCTGATGCAGCGCCTCAACCGTTACCGCGGCCGGCCCAAGTACGAAGCCATGGTGGTGAAGGAGGAGATGACCCCGGCGGACCTCTCCTTCGTCGACTCCCACCACGATTTCTTCCCCGAACTGGAGGTCATCCCGGCCCAACGCCGTCTATACCCGCAGAACGGCTTCGCCGCCCACGTGATCGGGTATACGGGCGAGATTGGCGAGGACGAACTGAACAACGCTTCTTTCGCGCACTATAATCCGGGCGATGTGATCGGGAAATCGGGCATCGAGCGGCAGTACAACGAGACTCTCATGGGCGTCGACGGACAGCGGCAGGTGGTGGTGGACAACCGGGGGCAGCCACGCCGGCTGCTCGGTTTGAAGGACGCGGTGCCCGGGAAAGATCTCCAGTTGACCCTCGACCTGGACCTTCAGGCGGTAGCGGAATTGGCAATGGAGGGGCGGAAGGGCGCGGTGGTGGCACTTGACCCGCGCACGGGCGAGGTGCTCGCGATGGTGAGCCGCCCGACGTTCGACCCCAACAAGTTCGCCGTGAGAATTCGGTCCGTCGATTGGCGGGAGATCGCCGATAACCCCGACAAGCCGTTGCTGAACCGGGTGATCCAGGCGCAGCTTGCGCCCGGGTCCACGTTTAAGCCCGTGATGCAACTGGCGGGACTCGAAACGGGCGTCATCGACCCGGCGTGGAGCGTCCGGTGCGGCGGAGGCGCCTCATTCTACGGACGCTATTTCAAGTGCTGGGAGAAACGCGGCCACGGCACCGTGGATGCGCATAGGGGTATGACGCACTCGTGCGATGTCTATTTCTATAATGTGGGTAACAAACTGGGCATCGACAAGATTGCGTACTACGCCCAGCACGCCGGGTTGGGCGGACGGGCAGGCATCGACCTGCCGAACGAGGCAGAGGGCGTGGTGCCGTCGCAGCAGTGGGTGATGCGGAATTACCGGCGCAAGTGGTACGCCGGTGAAACCATCTCGGTCTCGATCGGGCAGGGTGCCCTCACGGTGACGCCGCTGCAACTGGCGCGCGCCATCGGAGGCATCGCGGTGGGCGGTACCTGGCACCACCCGCACCTGCTTAAGGATCTCAACAAGACAGAAAAGCCGGATGTCCTGACGCTCAACCCCGAGAACGTGAAAACCGTGATCGACGGCATGTTCGGAGTGGTGAACGAGGGAGGCACAGGCGTGAGGGCACGGCTTCCCAACGTGGAAGTTTGCGGCAAGACCGGCACGGCACAGTTGGCCTCGAACCAATTCCTGAGCGGGAAGAGTGCCCGGCATTTGCGCGATAACGCCTGGTTTGTGGGGTTCGCCCCGCGGCAGGCGCCGGAAATCGTCGTAGTGGCGCTCTGGGAAAACGGTGAGCACGGCAACTATGCCGCGCCTATCGTTAGGGATGTGCTCAAGGCCTACTTCGATAAAAAGGTTCGGCTGGCGAGCCATGGGGGCAAACCGCAGCCGGCAGGTGCGCAGCAGATGATTGAAATGCAGGGCACCGCCCCGGTAGAGGAAGCTTTGGAGACCTCTCCGGAGCCGCCCAGCGCCGAGACAGCGCCAGGCCCACAGCAATGACCCGCCAATTTCCGCTTCGCGATCTCGATTGGACGCTCCTGATCATCACCCTGATTATTAGCGGGGTGGGGGTGTTGCAGATTTTCAGCGCCACGGTCGACAGCACCATCTGGGCAGATGCCTGGTGGAAGCAGATTATTTATATTGGGACCGGGTTGCTGCTGTTGTGGATCGTTATGTCGGTGGATTATCACTGGTTGATGCAGCGGGTGGGTACAATGTACGGGCTCTCCGTGGCCCTCCTTCTGCTGACGGCGGTGATAGGCCGGTCGGCATTCGGGTCGCGCCGCTGGATTCCGGTGGCTGGCGGCTTCCACTTACAAGTATCGGAATTCGTCAAGCTGGTGATAATATTGTTAGTAGCCCGCTTTCTAGCCGAGTTGAAGAGTGAGGAGCTGGAAGGGCGGGAAATGCTGAAACTCGCGGGGCTGGTCGGAATCCCGGCGTTGCTCGTACTAAAGCAGCCGGATCTGGGTACAACCCTTACCTATCTTCCGGCTCTGGCCGTGGGAGCTTTCCTGGCGGGTTTGCGGTGGAAGTATATCATCGCCGTTGGTTTGGTTTTTGTCCTGGTATTGCCGATCGGGATCTATTTCCTGAAGGACTACCAGAAGGCGCGGCTGATCAGTTTCATGGATCCGGATCGCGATCCCCGTGGGACGGGGTATCAGACGATCCAGTCCAAGATCGCCGTGGGTAACGGGGGAATGTGGGGACAGGGCGTAACGAAGGGAACCCAGACGCAGTTACGGTTCCTGCCGGTGCCCCATACGGATTTCATTTTTTCCGCCTTTGCGGAGGAACATGGATTCGTCGGCGTGGTAATCATGCTGGCGCTGTACTTTGTGCTGATCATGCAGGTGGTCCAAAACGCCCAGACGGCTCCAGATAAAGCCGGCATGTTCATCTGCATGGGAATTGCGGCAATTTGGCTGTTCCACGTCTGGGTGAACATCGGGATGGTGGTGGGGCGGATGCCCGTGACCGGGATTCCCCTGCCATTCATGAGTTCCGGTGGTTCGAGTATCTGGTCGAATTTTATGATGCTGGGGTTGGTGAACAGTGTCCGCCTCAGAAGATTTGTGAACTGATGCTTCCGGCGTCCCGGGGCTATAAGTCCGGGCGGGAAGTGCAAGCTGTTTGAAAAAAGATTCGGGAGACCGGTAGAAAGATTCGGAACGGTGGGCGCGACCGGCGCTCTCTCCGAACGAGGAACGGTTCCCCGGCCGTCGGGCGGTGTTGAGATGAATCTCCATGGCCTGCGGCGAGCGTGAGCTTCTGGCGAGTTTGGCGTTGGCTCCGGGTTAACCGGAGTAGCGACTGTTTGTAAGCCACGCAGGGCGTGTACGTTCCTCCCAGGATGGAGAGCGCAGGTGGCACCCGGCCCGGGTGACTCAAGGGCCCGGGTGCCGCATCCGGAGTCGCCGCACCGGCCCGGGGAGGCGAAATTGTCAAAAGAATTGGTTATATCGTCCAACCGCCACGAAACGAAAGTGGCGGTTCTCGAGGACGATCAGGTAGTCGA
The DNA here is from genome assembly GCA_035561075.1 of Bryobacteraceae bacterium. Lineage (GTDB taxonomy): Bacteria > Acidobacteriota > Terriglobia > Bryobacterales > Bryobacteraceae > JAMCRM01. The sequence continues at coordinate 49,891 of DATMYF010000123.1, read as the reverse complement.
AGTTTATTTCCAGCGCGAAAACGAGTATTCACTGGCGGGTAGCATTCACAAGGGCCGCGTAACGCGCGTCCTGCCCGGCATGCAGTCCGCTTTCGTAGACATCGGGCTCGACAGGGACGCATTCCTATACGTCTCGGACTTTTTCGAGGACAACGAGGAATACGACAAGATCGTCTCCAGCGTAGAGGAAAAGATCCTGCGGCTGGAGAAGGGTGGCCCCGCGGCTGCTGCTGCGGCGCCGCTGACCGTTGAGGTACCCCCAGCGGTGAAGCCCGCAGAAGTTCCGGAGGTGCCCGTGGCACCGCCGCCGCCGGCGCTTGAAGTACGCCAGCCTGACCGCGAAGCCCGGGAAAGGGAAGCCCGCGATCGGGACGGAAGGGACCGTCGCGGGAGGCGTTCCCGGCGGCGCCGGCCTAATAATAGTAAGGGTCCGCGCATCCCGGAATCCAAGTACTACACTCCCAACCGCGAGGAAGCGCCCGCTCAGGAGGAGCCCGAAGCCGCCGAGCCGGATGATTTCTTCGTATTGCCCGGCGAGTCGCTGGCCAAGTATTCACATGGCGAGCAGGACCGGGAGACCGACGAAGAGGTGGACGCCGACGAGCCGATTGAGGCCGCCGCGCCGGACGGGGTGGAGACTGCTGAAGAACCCGCCGTCGAAGAAGATAATGCCGGGCAACCCGAAGTGCGGCTGAGTCCCGATTCGGAAACCGCGGCGGAGATCGGCATTGCCGCTCCCGAGAATATGGACCTCCCGGGTGCGGTACCGGAAGACGGCGATAACGCCGTTGAAGAGGAATCGGGCGAGAAAGAACCGCTGCCCGCCGGGGAGCCTGCCGTCGAAGAGGCGGAGGCCGAGGAAGAGCCTCCGGCCCTCACTGCTGACGAGGATGAGGAAGTCGCCCAGGATGTGGAGCCGGCCGTACTGGCCGCCGCCGCCGAAGTGATGGCCTCTTCCGAAGACGTGGACCCGGGCGAATCCTCCGGGGAGCCCTCCGGGGACGAGCAGTCCGAACCCGAGCCGGCACGCATCATTACCAGCCTGACCGCTACTTTACGGGAACAGGGACCGCGCTATCTGCACAGGGTCTCGAGGCGCATGCGCCGTAAGGGCGGCCGGGGTGGCGAAGCCCCCGAGTCGCGCGCTCCGGAGCAGCAGGCGCCGCCACAGCAACGAACGCCCCCGCGCCAGGAGCAGCAGCGCACAGCTTCCCGGCCCGAAACTGCAAGGGAGAAAGGCGCCGCGCCCTCTATTGCCGACCTGCTGCGGGAAGGGCAGGAGATCATCGTCCAGATCGCCAAGGAGCCGCTGGGCCAGAAGGGGGCGCGCATTACGTCCCACATCGCCCTCCCCGGCCGTTTCCTGGTATACATGCCCACCGTGGACCACATCGGGGTCTCGCGGAAGATTGCCTCGGATGAAGAGCGCGCGCGTCTGAAACGCATTTTGCAGTCGCATCGCGCGGGCATCCCGGGCGGCTACATCGTTCGCACCGCCGGCGAAGGGCATCCGGAAGAGGAACTCCGCGCCGACATGATGTTCCTCTACAACCTGTGGCTGGACATGCGGCAGAAGGCCGAGAAGCGGCCCGCCCCCGCCCTGATTCACCACGACCTGGATGTGGTGGAGCGGACCCTGCGCGACCAACTCACCCAGGTGTTCAAGAGTATCTGGGTGGATAGCGAGGAGGTCTACGAGAACGTCCTTCGCTTCGTGCAGCGCTTCCAGCCGGCACTGGTCGGCAGGGTGAAACTGTACACCCGCCCCACGCCCATTTTCGACGAGTTTGCGGTCACGTCGGAACTCGAGAAGGCGCTGCGTCCGAAGGTCTGGCTCAAGTCGGGCGGCTACATCGTAATCAACCAGACCGAGGCGTTGGTGGCCATCGACGTGAATACCGGCAAGTACGTCGGGAAGTCGAACCGCCTGGAAGACACCATTGTCAAGACCAACACCGACGCCATTCGGGAAATCGTACGGCAGATCCGGCTGCGCGACTTGGGCGGCATCATCGTTGTGGACTTCATCGACATGGATGAGCGCAAGAACCGGCAGAAGGTGATGCAGGTCCTCGAAGAGGCTATGCGGAGCGACCGCGCGCCGTATAAAATTCTCCAGTTCAATGATTTCGGGCTGGTTGCGATCACCCGCAAACGGGTCAAACAGAGCCTGGAGCGGAGCCTGTGCTCCCCGTGCCCGTATTGTGAAGGGGCCGGGTATGTGAAGAGCGTCGGGACGGTGATTTCGGAGATTCTGGTGGAAGCGCAGAAGATTGCCCGGGCCGTAGAGGGTGAGGATGTCATGCTGCGCGTGAACCCGGAAGTCGCCAAGTTCCTGAAATCGTCCCAGAATAACTATCTTCAGGAGATCGAGGAGATTCTCGGGCGCACCGTGCTGGTGAAGAGCGACCCGCAGCTCCACCAGGAGAAGTTCGACCTCGCGTAGTCTGGAATGAGCGGATGGGGGCGGCTACGATTGCTGCCCCTGGTCCGCGACTCCCGCCAGCAATAAGTAGGTGTACGTGCCCGCCTTCCCGAAGTGATGCAGTTCCCAGCCTTGGTGTTCCAGAGTGGCAATCGCGTCTCGCATTGGGATGCGGTGTGCCGCGGGTGGGCCTGGCGGGCGGTCGGCATCGTGCCGCCAGTCGAGCACCGCGAGAATTCCGTCGGGCTTCAAGATACGGGCGAACTCGCGGAGGGCGGAGGGCCGGTCTTCGAGCTCGTGCCAGGTATTGGCGGTGAAGACCAGATCGCAGCTCTGGTCCGGGAGGCCGGTAGCGACGGCTTCGCCCTTCAGGGGCTCTAAATTCGCGGGAGCGTCCGGGGCGGCCAGCTTGGCACGCAGCAGATCCAGCATTTCGTCCTGAAAATCGACGGCATAGACCCTGCCGGAGGCGCCCACCACGCGAGCCATGGGGATGGCGAAAAACCCCGTGCCCGAGCCGATATCGGCCACGATCATGCCCGGTCGCAGTCCAACCTGCGCCAGGATCTCGTCCGGCGGGAGCCAGTTGAAGCGTTCCGGATCCTCAAGTTTATGGGCTTCGGATGCCTTGAACGTAAGCTCGTTCATGCCTCCTCCTCGCTTGCGCACCTTTATTTTACGCCCGTCCGGCAATTGCAAGCCACTGGCAAGAGGCTTTCTGAATCGCCCTTGCCGCGTCCGTGCTATACTATCCCTTCAAGGTTATGTTGCAACTGAGTGGCAACAGGCTCCAGGGCGACGCGGTTCGGCGCCCCAAGCCCGGCGCCAGGCTGGTGGATCTCCGGCGCGGCGAACAGGGCATCCTGGAGTCGATGGATTTGCCAGAAAGCGAGGCTCGCCGCCTCATGGAACTAGGTTTTATTCCCGGCTTGCCCGTTACAGTGGGGCAGAGCGCCCCGGGGGGCGATCCTCGGGTTTTCCAGGTGGATGGCTCCGAAGTAGCCCTGCGTCGCGAAACCGCCGCCCGGCTGCGGGTGCGGCGTCACACTTCGGAAGGAAAGGTTTGAGCGGCTGCCACGATTGCGCCTCCTCCTGCACCGCCAAGCCTGAAGCCGGTTCCGCCAAACCGCGCACCGTTGCCATAGTCGGGCCTCCCAACTCGGGAAAATCCACACTTTTCAACCAGTTGACGGGCCTGCGGCAGAAGGTTGCCAACTTCCCCGGGGTCACGGTCGAGCAGCACACTGGGGAAATGGTGCTCGACGGGGGCCGGGAAATCACGCTCATCGACCTGCCGGGCATCTACAGCCTGACGCCTCGCTCGGAGGACGAGCAGGTGTCTCACGACGTCCTCAAGGGCCTGCGGTCCGATACTCCGAAGCCCGATGCCGTGCTGCTGATCCTGGATGCCACCAACCTGAGCCGCCATCTCATGTTGGCCGCTCCGGTGCTGGCGCTTGGGCTCCCCACCCTGGTTATCCTGAACATGGCGGACGATCTGCGGCATCGCGGCGGCGAGGTGGAAACCGAGGCGCTCGCGCGTGAATTGGGCGCGCCGGTCACGCTGATCAGCGCGCGCCAGGGCGACGGCCTCGAAGCCATCTACGAGTTCCTGGCCGGCGCGCTGGCCATCCCCACGCCCATCACGCTGCCGGTGCTCTCCGACGTTCCGAAGTGCCGGGTCTGGGCCGGGCGCGTGGGCAGCAACGCGTCCTATCTGGCGCCCGCACCCCCGAAATGGACGCGCCGGCTGGATGCCGTGTTCCTGCACCCTGTGATCGGCCCGCTGGTGTTCGTCTTCCTGGTGGTGCTGGTCTTCCAGACGATGTTCACGGCGGCGGCGCCTCTGATGGACGCGGTCGGTGCGGCAGTCGCCTGGTCGGGAGACCTGGTTGGCGCGCTGTTGCCCGAATCGGTTTTACGGTCCCTGTTGATCGAGGGCGTGTGGGGCGGGGTCGGCTCCGTGCTGGTGTTCCTGCCGCAGATCCTGCTGCTATTCCTGTTCCTGGGGGTGTTGGAGGATTCCGGCTACCTGGCCCGCGCGGCGCTCATTGCGGACCGCACTATGGCCCGGGTGGGATTGCAGGGAAAATCGTTCATCCCGCTGCTTTCGGCGTATGCCTGTGCGGTGCCTGCGGTGCTGGCCACCCGCACCATCGAGAACAAGCGCGACCGCATCGCCACAATCCTGATCGCCCCCTTTATGACTTGCTCGGCGCGGCTGCCGGTCTATACCCTGATCATCGCCGCGTTCATCCCCAATCAACCGGTACTGGGCGGATTTCTCGGTAGCCGCGCGGCGGCCATGCTGGGTCTTTATCTGCTGGGCTTCGCGGCGGCGGTGGCGACGGCCCGGATACTCAAATCGTCGGTGCTGAAGAGCGGCCGGGCGCATTTCGTGCTGGAAATGCCGCCGTACCGCTGGCCCACCGTGCGCTCGCTGGGGCTGCGGCTCTATGATCGCGCCAAGGTCTTCCTGCGGCGGGCCGGTACCGTGATTCTGGCGGCCGCCATTATCATCTGGCTCCTCAGCCACCTGCCGCTCGATAACGGGAAGGCGCCTGCGGTGGAGCACAGCCTGGCGGGGACCATCGGGCGTACCATCGAGCCTCTGATTGCGCCGCTGGGGTTCAACTGGAAAATCGGCATCGGGCTGATCACTTCACTGGCCGCCCGGGAAGTCATCGTTGGTACCCTGGGGACGATCTACGGCATTGACGCCGAGACGCACGATACGAGTCTCTACACCGCACTGCAAAGGGACCTCACGCTGGGGGGCGCAGTGGCCCTGCTGGTCTTCTTCGCCTTCGCCATGCAGTGTATGTCCACCATTGCGGTGGTGCGCCGGGAGACTGGCGGGTGGCGGTGGCCGGTGCTGCAGTTCGTCTACATGAGCGCGCTGGCGTGGGTGGGCGCGTTCGTGGCGAACCGTGCCGTCGGGCTGTTCTGGGCCGCGTGAAATAATGCGACTGCTGTATTGGCGCGCAGCCGCCCTGCTTCTACACTGAAGGTTTGAAACCATCCCGAACCCTGGGCGTCGTATTGGCCGGTCTGGCGATATTGGCAACGCTCCCGTATCTGCGGACCGTCACGCTTCCGCTCATCTCCGACGACTACACGCAGATCTGGCTGGGGCGGCACTATGCGCCGTTCGACCGCTGGCCGGCGCTCGCCGGAGACGCGCTCTACCGCTGTCGCGCAGTCTCCATCGTCCTGACCTACTGGACGGAGCGCGTGTTCGGCCTGCACCCCCTGGTGTTCAATATCAGCAATCTCCTGGTACATATTCTGAATACCCTGCTGGTGTTCGCGCTGGGGGTTTGGCGGCCTATCGGGTGGCGGTTGGCGGGCGTGGCGGCGGCGTTCTTCGCCATTTATGAGGGCCACCAGGAGGCGGTCGTGTGGTACGCGGCGCTGCCGGAATCTACCGTCTTCTTCTTCTCACTCGCGGCCTTCCTCCTGTGGGTGCTTTGGATTGAGCGCCGTTCCCATGCGTACCTGGCGGGATCGTTTGCGGCCTTCCTGCTGGCGCTGCTTTCGAAGGAGCCGGGGGTGGCGGTAGTAGGGCTGGCGCTGCTGCCGGTGTGGACGGAGCGCGTGGCGCTGCGCCGCTGGGTGCTGCCGTGGCTGGGGTTCGCCGCGACGGCGCTGATCTACACCGCGCTGGTCTTCTCCGGGAAGCAGGACCACCTGCACTTTCATGACGGTACCTTCACCCCGGGGCCGCACTTCCTACTGGTGCTGGCGAATAGCTTTGCCCGGATGTTCTGGATCTGGGGATGGCTGAGCCTGGTGGCGCTGGCGGTCTGGCGGGAGCGCGGCCGGTTAAGGCTGGTGGTGCTTGCGCTCGCCTGGGCGGTGATCACCTTCCTGCCGTATTCCTTCATCACCTACATGTCGCGCGTGCCGAGCCGCCACACGTATTTTGCCAGCGTGGCGCTTGCCTGGATTGTCGGAGCGGCGCTGCTGGCCCTGTGGGATCGCGCGGGCAGCCGCCGCGCATGGGCCGTCGGGTCGGTCGCGGGTATCCTGCTGCTGCACAACTGCGGGTGGGTCTGGACCCGCAAGTATGCGCAGTTCTCGGAACGCGCCCGCCCGACCGAGGAGTTGATCCAGTTCGTCCAGAGTGTAAAGGGCCCCGTGTACGTGCACTGCTTCCCGAATTCGGTCCTGGTGGCTGTATGGGCAGCGGACATGCGGCTGGGCCGGGAAGTGGTTCCGGTGGCGTCGCTCGATCAGGCGCGCGGGCCGGTCTTCTGCTCTCCGAAACACCACGCACCCGCGGTGGTTGCCTCCGGCAAGTAACGCGGCGCGCACTGGTTTATCATGGGAGTTACTCACTCCCATGGTTCAACCCAAAGCACTCGCCACTCCTGTGCTGCTGCATATCGGGCAGCAGATTTCGGTTCCGCTCAAGAGCCTGGTTGCCACAATCGCGCTGTTCGATGAGGGCGCGACGGTACCGTTTATCGCGAGATACCGGAAGGAAGTCACCGGCAACCTCGACGAGGTGCAGATCCGGGACATCCAGGAGAAACTGGAGTACTTCCGGGAACTGGAGGACCGCCGTGAGACCGTGCTCCACTCGATCGACGAGCAGGGCAAACTCACCCCCGAATTGCGCACGAAGATCGAAGCCGCGCTGGAGAAGAACGAGCTTGAGGACCTCTACCTGCCCTATAAGCCGAAGCGCCGTACCAAGGCGTCCATCGCGCGGGACAAGGGCCTGGAGCCGCTGGCGGATTTCCTGTGGAACCAGCAGGAGACCGGCACCACCCTGGCCGATTTCGCTCCCACGTTTGTAAGCGAGACTCTGGGAGTGGCTACCGCCGAGGAGGCGCTTGAAGGCGCCCGCCACATCATCTCCGAGCGCGTCAGCGAGAACGCCGACTACCGCAAGGCCGTCCGCCAGATGATGATGGAAGACGGCATCGTCGCCAGCCGCGCCATCGAGGGCGTGGAGGACACAGAGAAGAAATATCAAATGTACGCCAGCTACAGCGAGCCGGCGTCCAAGATTCCATCCCACAGGATGCTGGCAATCCGGCGCGGCGCCAAAGAGGGCATCCTGACCTTCGAGATCGAACTCGATCCGGTGAAGCCGCTTACGTACCTCAAGGGCCATGTGGTGCACGCCCCGGGGGAGTGGGTGCCGCACCTCGCCGCCGCCGCCGAAGACGCTTACGAGCGGCTGCTCAACCCCTCCATCCAGACCGAAGTGCGGCTGGAACTGAAAGACCGCTCCGACGACGAAGCCATCCGGGTGTTCCGCGAGAACCTGCAAAATCTGCTGCTCTCGCCTCCAGCGGGCATGCTGACCGTAATGGGGCTCGACCCCGGCATCCGCACGGGCTGCAAGGTGGCGGTGGTGGACGAAACCGGCAAGTTCGTCGAGAACGCCGTTATATATCCGCTCGAACCGCGGCACGACGTGGCGGGCGCAGTGCGCACCCTCGCCGGGCTGGTTGCGCGGCACAACGTGCGCGCCATCGCCATTGGGAACGGCACCGGCTCGCGCGAGACATCCGCCTTCGTGCAGGATTTCCTGCGGCAGGCGAACCTGGCCAAGGTGTTCAGCGTGATGGTGAACGAATCGGGCGCCTCGGTCTATTCGGCTTCGGACATGGCGCGGCAGGAGTTCCCCGATCTGGACCTCACCATTCGCGGCGCCATCTCCATCGCGCGGCGCTTGCAGGATCCGCTCGCCGAGCTGGTAAAAATCGACCCCAAGTCGATAGGGGTGGGGCAGTACCAGCACGATGTGGACCAGCGGAAGCTGAAGCAGAGCCTCGAAGGCGCGGTCGAATCGTGCGTGAACCGCGTGGGTGTGGACCTGAACACCGCTTCCTGGGCGCTGCTGCGCTATGTCGCCGGGATTACCGAGCGGACCGCGCTGAAGATTGTGGACTACCGCAACACCAACGGCCGGTTCCACTCCCGCATGCAGTTGATGGCCGTGCCCGGTTTCGGCCCCAAGACCTTCGAGCAGGCGGCCGGCTTCCTGCGCATCCGTGGCGGCGAAAACCCGCTGGACATGACCGCCGTGCATCCGGAGTCGTATCCGGTGGTGGAGAAGATCGCGCAGTCCCTGGGTGTTGCGGTGCCGGACCTGATCGCCAAACCCGAACTAGTCGAGAAGGTGAAGCTTGAAGGCTTCCAGACCGAGACGGTCGGGATGTACACCCTGAGCGACATCCGGGAAGAGCTGCGCAAGCCCGGCCGCGATCCGCGCGACAAGTTCGTTGCGCCCGTGTGGCGCGACGATGTGCGGGAGATCGCCGACCTCAAGCCCGGAATGACGCTGGAAGGCGTCGTTACCAATGTCACCAACTTCGGTGCGTTCGTCGACGTGGGGGTCCACCAGGACGGCCTGGTGCACGTGAGCGAGCTCTCGAACCGCTACATCAAAGATCCGAACGATGCCGTCAAGGCAGGGCAGATCGTCAAAGTGCAGGTGTTGACGGTGGACCCCAAGCTGAAGCGCATCGGCCTGTCGATCAAGGCCCTGATGGGGCCGGCGCAGGGCCAGGGCAGGCCCGGAAAACGGCCCCCGGAGAAGCAGCCGCAGCAGAAGAAGCCGACTATGGAGGAACAACTGGCGCAACTCTCGGCGCGCTTCCGCACGAAATCGTGAGCCCTGTTACGCTTTGACGAGGTTGTGCCGGATGGCGTACCGCACTAAGCTGGCGGTCTCGTGGACGTCCAGCTTCTCCATTATCTTGCTGCGGTGCGAATCGGCCGTCTTGTAGCTGATTCCGAGCATCGCGGCCGCTTCCTTGGTGGACTTGCCCTCGGCGATCAGGACCATGACCTGCTTTTCGCGTTCGGTCAGGGGCACGCAGGTACTGTTCTGCGCGGCCCTGCGATCATGAATGTCCACCCCGCAGTGGATGTACCCTTCAAACACGCCCCCGGTGCTGAACCGGGGCACGCCGCTCTCCATCATCCAGCGATATTCGCCATCCGCGCGCCGCAGCCGGTACTCCATCTGGAACTCCTGTTCGGCCGGGAAGGAGGTGAGATACGTTTTAAGGCAACGGTCGACGTCCTGCGGGTGGACACCTTCGGTCCAACCGCTTTCGAGTTCCTGCTTCAGGGTACGTCCGCGGAAGGTAAGCCAGAGCTTATTGAAGTAGGAGCACGCGGCGTCCGGCCCGGTGAGCCTCAACATCACCGGCGCGGCATCGGCGATCCGCCTGAGCTCCTCTTCGTTATGACGGGAGCACTGGCTGCGGTAGTCCGCCACTTCCGCTTCCAGCCGCGCCACGCGCAGGCGTAGTTCGCGCAATTCGTCAATCACCGACGGCTGCTCATCAGGGGCGTCGATCATCACAGCGATCATATCGCGCCGTTGCGAACCCGGTAAAGAACTGGGATGTAACATTTCCGAGTTTCGGGTATGTTAGGCACTTCCCGAACGCCCGGGTCGAGTATCGTCTTCTTCCGCCACCGATTATAGTGAGGTGTCATGTCACGACGGAATCTTACAGCGCGATTTTTGCGCGCTTCAATCGCGGTCTGGCTCGTTGTGGCGGGGTTGGCTGCTCAAACGCGGTCCGTGACCCTGCTGCACACGAACGATCTGCACGCGCGGTTACTGTCCCACGAGGACGGGAGCGGCGGGTTTGCCGCCCTGGCTGCCCTTATCCGTCAGGAGCGTGCCGGCTGCGGGGGGTGCCTGCTGGTGAACGCGGGTGACCTGGTGCAGGGCAGCCCGGTTTCCACCATCTACCGCGGGCTGCCGGTATATCGCATCGCCAACCTCTTCGGGTACGATGTGGCCACCATCGGGAACCATGAATTCGACTACGGCTGGCAGCGCGTGCGGGAGTTCGAGAAAACCGCCAAATATCCGCTGGTTGCCGCCAATGTGGTCGACGAGGGCGGCCGTCTGCTGCTGCGCAAGCCGTACGTGATCCGCAAGGTGAACGGTGTCCGGGTGGCAGTGATGGGCGCGGTAACCAACGATCTTGGGGTCCTCACCACCCCGGTGCTGCTGGGCCAGTGGAGCACCACTCCGCTGGTTGAGACAGTGCGGCGCTACGCAGTGGAGGCGCGTGCCAAGGCGGATCTGATAGTGCTGCTGGCACATGTTACGGACAAAGAGGAAGTGGAGTTGCTGGCCTCTGCCCCGGAGGTGCCGGTGATCATTACCGGCCACGTGCACCGCGGCATCCCCGCGGCAATGGAGCGTGAAGGCCGCGTGCTGGTGCGTACCAAAGCGGTGGCGGAGGAACTGGGACGCCTGGAACTTCAGGTGGACGTGAAGGCCAAATCCGTCACATCCTGGAAGTGGCGGCAGATCCCCGTTGCCGCGCCGGCAAAACCGGCTTCCGACGTGGCCAAGGCCGTGGCCCACTGGGAACGCGAGGTCTCGAAGGTGGTGGACGTGCAGGTGGCGGAATCGCGCCGCGCATTCAATAAAGCGGAGACCCGGGCCATCATCGAGCGTGCCATGTGCGAGCGCACCGGCGCGGATTTCGCTTTCATGAATGCTGGAGGGGTGCGGGACGTTCTTCCGCGCGGCCGCGTAATGGCGCGCCACGTCTGGAACATCATGCCGTTCGACAACAAAGTGGTGATCGGGAAATTCAAGGGCAGCCGCCTGCCCGAGACCGTGACCGCGGGGAAGACGGTCGATCCGGATCGCGAATACGTCCTGGCCACTTCCGATTTCAGCGCGGCCAACCAGAGCTCCAGGACCGAACTGCGCACCACCGGCCTGGTATTCAGCCAAACGGGGCCGCTGCTCAGGGACGTGTTGCTCGACTGGGTGAAGGCAAAGAAGACGCTGGATTAGGGAGTTTCCGGCGGCCGCGGATACCGGACGGCGGCCGCCGGGAAGTTGAGACTAAACGATCTTCCGCAGCAGTTCCAAGCCCATCTTGATGTCCTTCATCCGCTGGACCTGATCGCTGGTTTCCCGCTCGATGTTCAGAGTGCCCTTGTACCCGATATCCTTCAACTTCTTGATGAAGCGCTCTATCCCGACTGCGCCCTGCCCGAGCGGCTTCTCCTCGCCCAGTGCGCCGGGCTTGTCCTTGGGCGGCCAGTCGCCGTCTTTGCAGTGCACCGTGATCAGATGCGCCCCCAGCACGTCCAGCGCTGCGATGGGATCGCCGGAGCCGTAGAGGATCATGTTGGCGGGGTCGAAATTGATTCCTACGTTGTCGCGGTTCAATTCCAGCAGAAAGCTGCGCAGTGTCTGTGCGGGCTCCTGGCCGGTTTCGAGCGCGAAGGTCTGCTTGTTTTTGGCTGCGTGATCGCAGACGCGCCGCACCATATCGCGCACCGCGAGGTAGTTGAGGTCGCGGTCGTCCGCGGGCACAAACCCCACGTGCAGGGCGATGCTGCCGACTCCCAGCGCCGCGCCAAAGTCGCTTACCGCGAGGGTGCGGGCCTCGCGTTCGGCGCGTGTTGCGGGGGGGATGAACCCCACGGTTCTCTCGACGGTCGGGATGTCGGCGTAATCTTCGCCGTTGAAGGCGCAGAAGACAGTTACCAATTGGAAGCCTTCGTCGGCCAAGGCACGCTTCCAGGCGGAGGCGGCGCCTTCCAGGTTGTAGTCGCCCGGGATTCCCAACTGCCCAGAGGTCACCCCCAGGCTTTTCAGTTCGCGCAAGGTCTCGTGCGGGTCGCGACCCGCCCAGAACATCACTCCGATTTGCAGCTCTCTCAGAATCTGCATGCGATTTTTTCTCCGTTTGTACTTCGAGACTCGACCATGAAGCGCGTCACTTTCACTGCCACCGCGGACTGCTCCGGCGGGCAGAACTCAGGTTTTTTGCCCTGCGACGCGCACTCGACGAAATAGCGGACCTCCTGCTCGTAACCGTCCACGTCCGGCAGTTCGAACTTCCTGGCCGTGCCGTCGGCCGCGTACAGGGTGAGCGGGACGCCCGCCGAATTGAACTCCAGAGTGCCGCCGTCGGCGACGATGGTGTACTCCATCGAGAACGGGAATGCTTTGGGATGATGCCAGCCACCGCTAACGGCCACGGCGCCGATACCGGGGTAGTGCAACTGTCCGAGGATCCAATCCACGCCGCGCGAGAGGTCCTCATGGCCGGTGGCCGAAACGGCCTCCGGATAGCCGAACAACTGGATGCAGTAATCGATATCGTGGATCAGCAGGTCGAAGGCGCCGCCTCCGCTCGCGGAGGGATCGCTCAACCACTGGCTCCATGCCGGCGCGGCGCAGCGGCGGCGGAAAATCGCGGAGCGTACCGGCCCGAGGGTGCCGGCGCGGAGCATGTCGGCCGAGGCGCGATAGCTGGGGATGAACCGAAGTACCTGCGCGGACATCAGGATGCGGCCGCTGCGCGCGGCCTCTTCGACAATGCAGTCGGCCGTGGCGCCATCGAGCGCCATGGGCTTCTCAACCAGAACGTGCTTACCGGCCCGCAGCGCGGCCAACGCGGCCTCGGCGTGCTGGTGTGTGGGGAGGCAGATATCCACGGCTTCGACATCCGGGTCCTTCACCGCTTCCATCGGGTCCTTGTACTTCCTGACGGCGGAAAAATCCATTTTCCCGCCGGGGCCTCCGATGTTGCCCTGAATGTCCGAAAGATCTCCGGTAAGCTGCTTCTCGACATTGCTGGCCACCGCGACCAGCTCTACATTGGGGATCTGTGCATAGGCCTTCAAATGGGTGGAACCCATGAAGCCAAGACCGAGAACGGCAATTTTCATGTCACGAAAATTCTACCACCAGAGACGTCTGGTTCGATGCCGTCCTGCGTCCCACCACGATGGTGAGATCGTCGGCCGGGGGCGCGCCGGCGTTCCACGCAGCTACGGCCCTGGTTATGGCATCCAGGATGGCCGCGGCGGGCTGGTCGCGCCGGGCAGCGAGCAGCGCGCCCAGCCGCTCCTCCCCGAATTCCTCGTCTGCGGGGTTGGCGGCCTCGGTTACGCCGTCGCTGTACAGCACGATTGCGTCTCCCGGGGCGAGCAGCGCGCTCTCCTGCTGATACGATGCCGTCTTAAGGATTCCGAGCGGAGGACCGCCGCCCTGGAGGAACTCCACAGCGCCATCGGCCCGCACCACAATAGGCGGATTGTGGCCCGCATTGGCCCATACCAGCTTACCGGTGGCAGCTTCCAGCACGCAAAGGAACAGGGTGATGAACTTGTTGCTGGGGCAGTTCACGCAGGTGCTGCGGTTGAGCCGCGTCATGAGAGCGCCCATGTCGTGCGGGTCCTCGTCTGCCAGCGCCTGGACGCGCGCCTGCAACCCCATCATCAGCAGGGAAGCGGGCATGCCCTTGCCGGAGACGTCGCCCAGCAGCATGGCGACACGACCGTCGGGGTAGGGGATGAAGTCGTAGTAATCGCCGCCCACCGTCCGGCAGGGCGCGTTGTAGCCCGCCAGGTCGAGCCCCTCCACAACCGGTGCCGCCGCCGGCAGGATGGCCCGCTGGATCTCCGCCGCCTGCTCCAGCTCGCGGCGGATGAAGCGCTCGGCGGCTTCGATCTCCGCCAGGCGTGCGTGTTCGATCCGCACCGCGGCCACGTTGGCCATGACGGTGAGCAGGTCCAGGTCCTCCTCCGTGAAGCGTTGCAGGAGGGAGGGCGAGTCCAGGTAGATCAGCCCGATGATGCGGTCGCGCGTTTGCAGCGGCACGGCCATCAGGGTGGCCACGCGCTGCTGGACGATGCTGACGCGGGCGCGCAGGGCTTCGTCCAGTTTGGTGTCCCGCACTAACAGGGAATCGCGGCTGTTGAGCACGCGGTCGCGCACCGCCGTGCTAATCCGGAAGCCCTGGCCGCGATGCGCCTGCACGATCAGGTCCTCGCCTTCGAGCGTCATGAGCGCGCCGCGTTGCCCCCCGACAGCTTCGATGGCGAGGTCGAGAATTACGTTGAACAGCTCCGGCAGCGGGCGATTCCCGGAGAGCTCCGTCCCGGCTTTGATCAGTGCGTGCACCTGCCGTGCGCCGCGCGCCGCGGACATCACCCCTTCGAGGCTGGTGACGACGGTGGAACTGGGCACCGGCTCGGGCTCCTCGACGAACACCACCGGGCTGTGCGCCGCTCCCGCCCCCGCACCGGCGGCAGCCGCAGAGGACGCTTCATACGTGATCACCAGGTGGCCCGCGGTGATGCGGTCGCCCGGGCGCAGCAGCGTCCGGCTCTTCACGGCCGCATCGTTCAGGAATGTGCCGTTTTTGCTGCCGAGGTCCTCCACCATCCAGGAATGGCTCTCCTGCAACAGCCGGAAATGCCGGCGGGACAGGCCGGAGTCTTCCGGGAAGCTCAGCTCGGCTGAACTCGACCGTCCCACCGTGAGGCTTCCGACGGCAAGGGGAACCGTGCGTATCTGGCCCCCCGGGCACTGGATCAGCAAATGGCGCATGAGCAAAGGCCTCTTATGGCAGCAGTTCCTTCAGCAGCGCTTCCGTGCGATAGAGTTTGCGCAGCGCTTCCAAAATCCCCTGGCTGGCCACGTGAACGGCGCGAGCCCGCGTATCGTCGTAGAGGTAGGCGTTCGGCAGGCTCTCGATATTGCCGTCGAAGACGATACCCACTACCTCGTTGCGCGCGTTGACGGTGGGGCTGCCGGAATTGCCGCCGGTGATGTCGACTGTGCTCACGAAGTTGAACGGCGTCTTCAGGTCGAGCGCGGTCTTGCCATCCATCCAGCGCTGCGGCAGCACGTAGGGGTCCTTGCCGGTTACCCGCTTATAAAGGCCGTCAAAGTGAGTGAAAGGAGGGATGGGTTTGCCGGTGCGATCACGATAGCCGCGGACGGCGCCGTACGTAACGCGCGGGGTGAAGGTGGCGTCGGGGTACTCGTTTTCAGGGCCGTAGATGGCCAGTCGTGCTCGCGCGATCTTGGCCACGTTCACCGTGTCGGCGGCCTCGATGGTATCCTCGAATCGCTTGCGGATGGCGCGCGCGGGGGCGTCGAGCAAGCGCACCAGTTGCATCATGCCGTCCTCGGAGGCTCGGCCGGCAGCGGCGTCGCCCGCCAGCCGCTTGCGTTCCTCGATGTCCTTCAGTTTGCTGGTGCCCACGTAGTGTTTGGCAGCCGCCTGCGGAGTTCTGCCCGCAAGCACGGCTTTCACGGTGGGGTTGTCGGCCCCGAGATACTGCTGCATCTCCTCGAAGTGGCGTGCCAGCAGAACGGTTTCAAGGGAGTCTGTGATGGGCGCCGGGGAGTAGAGCCGCATAGCGAGCGATTCAAGCCCGGATTCGCGGTACTCGCTCAACCGCTCGGCATTGGGCCGGGCCTTTTCCACCGGCAGCCGCAGCGACCAGCGCGCGATGCGGAAGAGCGTGGAGCCCATCGGTCCGCCCTCGAGCATGGTGTACTCCGCCGAACGCGGTGCCCACGCGCGATACGCGTCCGCGACCTGCTGCCAGACGTCGCCGGTGGTCTTGCTCAGCTCCGGGGAGCGCGCTACGGCCTCGCGCATTTTCTTCTCCTCGGACTGCTTGCGTTTCATCAGTGCAGGGTCGCGCAGGCCCTGCTGCTCGCCGCTGATCGCCTTGAAGCTGTTTTCGAAGCCGAAGATCAGGTCCTGCGCCACACGAGCGTTCTCGGCGCTCTCTTTCGAATATTCGCGCAGCAGCTTGATGCGCGAGCTCAGCCGGTCCAGGTAGCGCGGGTTGGCCACGTCGCGCTGGTACTCGAGCTGCGCCATCGTATCGAGCCGCGACGTGCTGCCCGGATTGCCGGCCACGAAGACCAGTTCCCCGTCGCGGGCGCCCTCGCGGCTCCAGCGCAGGTGTTCCGTGGCGGCGGGTTTGCCGTTTTCATACACACGGAGGAAGGAGATGTCCAGGTTATAGCGCGGATAGGTGAAATTGTCCGGGTCGCCCCCGAAGAACGCAGTCTGGAACTCGGGCGCGAACACCAGCCGCACATCGGTGTACTTCTTGTACTGGTAAAGGTCGTAGCGGCCGCCGGAAAAGAGGGTGACCACATCGCAGCGATTGCCGGTGCGGTCGGCGCATTCTTTCTCCAGGTTGGCGATGGCTCGCTTGCGCTGCTCATTCGCCGCCTCGGGCGTGGCGCCCGCGGGAATCGCCTTCTCCACCGCTCTGGTGACCTCCGCCAGATCCACCAGCACGTTCACCTCGAGGTCGGGGCAACGAACCTCCCCCTCGCGGGTGGCCGCGTAGAAGCCGTCGCGCATGTAATTGTGCTCGGCCGTGCTGAGCTTCTGAATGCAATCCGAGGCCACGTGATGATTCGTGAACAGCAGGCCCTCGGGGGATACGAAGGAGCCGGAACCCCCATTATTCAGCCGTACCGAGCCTTTGCGCAGGTGGTCCAGGAATTTGCCGTCGGGCTCGAAGCCGTAGGATTTCTGGGCCCGCGCGGATGGGAACTGGTTGAAGAGCCACATGCCCTCGTCGGCCAGGGAAGTTCCGGCCAGCAGGACAGCCAAGGCAGGCACAAGGAAACGCGATCGCATAAGCTACAACCAGTTTAGTACGCAGGCTGTTACGAACGTCCGCGCCGATGGTGTGATTGCGATCTCAACCAGAGGATCGCGTCGCTGTGAGCCGCCCATGCCGGCCCCAGGATGTAGACGCAGTGAACGGCTTCCTCTCTGGACCCGGGTTCATAGCGTTCGGGCTTGGATGCCGGCGGCGCCTGGTTGAAGGCGAGGTAGGGCTCGACGTAACGGTTCTGCCGGCGCGCCGGCCGGAGTGCCGCCTCGGCCGCATCGGGACAGCCGGCAAGCAGGCGTTCCAGCACGCGCCCCCACGGGAATACCGCGGAGGCATCACCGTCGAACCTGTCGAGCAGAGCGCGCGCGCTTTCGAGGTCCTCCTGCACGAGGTAGCAGCAAAGCAAGGGCTCGCGGACGCGCCGGTGATCTTCCGCATCCGCTTCGAGCAGCGCCTCGAAATGCAGCCGTGCCTCATCGGCGCGCCCCAATACGCGCAACGCATCGGCCAAACGGTGACGAGCGCGCAGGTACGGCTGCGCTTCGAACTGCCACCAGACCCAGTCGGCGGGGAGGCAGCGCCGGGCGGTCTCGACGGCTTCTTCGACGCGCGTGATGAACTCTCCGACGCGGTCCTCGGCGGTCAATTCCGCCAGCACCACCATGGCGTCTACGCACTGTGGATCCAGCTCCAGGGCGCGGCGCGCAAGCGATTCCGCCTCCTGATCGGACCTGGCGTCGAGCATAGCCTGGTACGCCAGGTGTTGCGCATGAGCCCGGGGACCGGTAGCGATCCACGCCGCCTGCGCCCGCTCGAATTGTTCCTCGCTGACGGAGTCGTAGAAGGCGTCCAGCGCCTCCGGGCTGTCGATGCCCGCTGCAGCGGCCATGCGTTCGAGCACGCACAGCATGCTCTCGACGGTTACTGCCTGGCGCGGTTCGGCATGATCGATGGAGGCGCTCTCCGGGCGCGGCGGCTGCCTCCGTTTGGCGCTCATGCTCGTCAGGGTAACACCTTAGCGGTCCCATAAGGTGCGTTCCCCACCGGCTCGATGGTCCAGTTGCCCGGCCGCATGGCGATGCCGGCGATCAGTTCCGATCCCAGCCTTACCTGCCCCTCGCCCCCGCCGGCGGGCCGCACGTGGTAAAGGGTGTTCTCATCCACCGTGTACCATTCGGGAAACTCGTTCAGCCGCACGTAGTTCCTGTCCAGATTCATCACCCTGCGGTGGCGCGCGTAATCGAACTGAAGGATCTCCGGGCCGGACGCTTCCAGGCTCAGGAAGAGCCGCCCGCCCTCCCGCACCGCACCCACGCGGATGCCCGGGCGCCAGTGCCGCGGCCGCGCCCCCTGGCTCTTCATCAGGGCATAGAGCATAGCGGTACGGTTGTAGTTGCCCTCCCCGTACCAGTTCTCGATATGGCCGTCCGGCTGTTGCATGGCGAGCATCACCTGCATCTCGGAATCGATCCAGCGGAGCGCTTCCCCGACCGGCTCGCGGTTCACCAGGTAGAGCGCGCTCTCGATCGCGTCGGCATAGCCGTCGAACGACCCCAGCGGCAGTTGCGCGTTTGGTTCCCAGGCGTAATTGCGGTACTTCGGAAGATTCCCCAGGACGCGCCTGACGGCCTCCCGGTAGCGAGCTTCTCCGGTGACCTGGTAATACGTGTAGACGGCGCCGTAGACATAGCCCCAGTTGTCCGAGAGGCGGTCGTTCAAGGGTTTGAGCGTGGCCGCGTCCACTTGGTTGTAGAGCATTCCATCGGCGTTGGCGGAGGCAAGGATGCGGTCGAGCATCCGGGCCACCGCCGGCCTCCACTTCTCCGCCCGCGCGGTGCCCATGTGATTCTCTAGCGCGAACTGAAGCACCAGCCCCACCACCGCCTCGTTGCCGTGGTCGCGGAGCCGGAGTTGCCCGTCGCCGGTGTGCTTTGTAAAATCCCATTTGCCGCTGGGGACTCCGTGGTTGCCGGGCAGCACCTCATCCATATAGGCGTCGGCGATCCGGCGGCCCCAGGCAAGGAAGCGCTGGTCTCCGGTCATCACCGCAAGACGCACGAGTACCTGCAGGTAGTCGCCGTTCAGTTCGGCGTCGGAGGCGGGCAGGCGGCCGAAACGCGATTCCACAGGCGCGCGGTTCATGGCGTCCGCTACCATATCCGACATGCGGTAGAACCAGGGCGTACGGCCCAGGTATTCGGTGACCGAGAGCAGGCCGTCTTTGGCATACTCACCGGCGCCGAAAAGACTGGGCGGCCCCAACTCCCCGGTGGTCATCTCCAGGTTGCCGGGAATGGACTCCTGCACGGTCGTGTAGCGAATCTCGTTCCGCAGCATTTCCATCAGCACCCCGGAGTAGAGATCAGGATCGGTGAGATGCGCGGTAAGGATCAGGTAAGGGTAGAGGTCCGCGCCCGAGTTGTGTGGCGTGTAGATCCGCTTCGGGTCGCCCGGTTTGAGCCCGTGAGAGCGCCCCGGGACGCGGTCGGGAAGTAGCAGCGTCTTCGAATCCGCGTGCGCCAGCCAGGCCTTCAACACCCGCTGGATGGAGGCCGCGGACTGTTCAAACCTGCGCCCGTTCTCGCGCGCCTCTGTGAACCGCACGTCATCGCCGGCCGCCAGCAGCAGTGCAGGGATGGTGCAAAGGAGGAGTACTCGGTGCCGCATAATCGCTCGTGGGAACGAGTATACAGCAGCGCCGCGGGCGAACTTGCGTCCGCCCGCGGCCGGGGTGTCTAGATCCGCAGGTCGTTCCCGAGCATCTCCTTGGGTTTGTCGATTCCCAGCACGCCGAGGACGGTGGGCGCGATGTCCTGCAAGGCGCCGCCCTCTCTCAGCTTTCTGCCGGAATCGTCTACCAGGAGGAACGGGACGGGGTTGGTGGTGTGGTAGGTGTGGGCCCCGCCGGTGGTCGGATCCACCATGGTTTCGGCGTTGCCGTGGTCGGCCGTGATCACCCACGCGCCGCCCTTCTCCTTCAGCACTTTGTAGATCTCGCCCATGCAGGCGTCTACGGCCTCAATTGCGCGGGTGGTGGGCTCCATCATGCCCGAATGCCCCACCATGTCGGCATTGGCGAAGTTCATGACGATCAGGTCGAAATCGCGCGACGTGACCGCGTTCTTAACTACCTCCGCCACGCCGAACGCGCTCATCTCCGGCTTCAGGTTGTAGGTGGCCACCTTGGGGGAGGGCACCAGCTCCCGTTCTTCACCGGGATAAGGCTTCTCGTTGCCGCCATTGAAGAAGTACGTCACATGCGCGTACTTCTCGGTCTCCGCAACCCGCAGGTTGCGCCAGTTCAACTGCGCCAGCACGTTGGCCAGGATGTTGTTGGGATGCTCCGGCGGCAGTACGTAGGGCAAAGGCAGCGCCTTTTCGTACCGCGACATCGTGGTGAAGTGCAGATTCTTCGGCGCCAGCGACCGGGAGGGCCGCTCGATCGACGGGTCCGTCAGGGCCATCGTGATCTCGCGCGCGCGGTCCGCACGGAAATTGAAGAAGACGCAGGCGTCCTCGTCACGGATCAGACCCACCGGCTCATTGCGTTCATCTACAATCGTGACGGGCTCGATGAACTCATCGGTGACGCCCTTCTCGTAGGACCGCTGAATGGCTTCAATCGGGTCCGTGGCCTTTTCGCCATTGCCCAGCACCATGGCCCCGAAGGCACGCTCGACGCGCTCCCATCGCTTATCGCGATCCATCGCCCAGTAGCGGCCGATCACCGAGGCGATGCGGCCCACCCCGATCTCCGCGAGCTGCTTCTGGATCTCCCGCACGTATTCGATGCCGCTGTTGGGCGGAGTATCGCGGCCGTCCATGAAGCAGTGGACGCACACGTCCGTCACGCCCTCGCGTTTGGCCATCTTGAGCAGCGCGTAGAGGTGCGTCAACTGCGAGTGCACGCCCCCCTGGCTGCACAGCCCCATGAAATGCAGGCGGTGCCCGCGCGCGTGCCGCATGGCGTCGAGCAGCACCGGGTTGGTGAATAGTTCCCCGTTTTCGATCATCAGGTCGATACGGGTGATATCCATGTGGATGATCCTGCCCGCCCCGATGTTCAGGTGCCCGACCTCGCTGTTTCCCATCTGGCCGTCCGGCAGCCCGACGGCCTTGCCGGAGGTGCGGATCAGAGTATTGGCGTGCGTCCGCAGCAACATGTCATATGTCGGCTTCCGGGCCGCGGCTATGGCATTGCCCTCGACGGCCGGGGAAAAACCCCAGCCGTCGAGAATCGTAAGGATTAGTGGTTTGGGACGCGACATTAGCGCCGGAACGCCTTTCTGCCGGGGAACTGAGCGGCTCCGCCGAGTTCCTCTTCAATCCGCAGCAACTGGTTGTACTTGGCGATGCGGTCGGTACGGCTGGCCGAACCGGTCTTGATCTGGCCCGCGCCGGTCGCCACCGCGAGATCCGCGATGAAGGCGTCCTCGGTCTCGCCGGAACGGTGCGAAACCACCGCGGTGTAGCCCGAAGTGGACGCCAGCCGCATGGCTTCGAGGGTCTCCGTCAGGGTGCCGATCTGGTTCACCTTGATCAGGATCGAGTTCGCCACGCCCTTCTCGATGCCGCGCTTGAAGATGCTCGGGTTGGTCACGAACAGGTCGTCGCCCACGAGCTGGATCTTGCTTCCGAGCGTCTTTGTCAGCAGCGCCCAGCCGTCCCAATCGTTCTCGCTCATGCCGTCTTCAATCGAGATGATGGGATATTGCCGCACCCAGTTGGCCCAGAACTCCACCATCTGCTCGCTTGTCCGCTGGCTCTTGTCGGACTTCTTGAAGACGTATTTGCCGTTCTCGTAGAACTCGCTGGAGGCCGGGTCGAGGCAGATTCCGATTTCCTCGCCGGGCTTGTACCCCGCGACGGTAATGGCCTCAAGCACGACTTCGAGCGCTTCGTCATTGGACTTCAGGTTGGGGGCGAAGCCGCCCTCGTCGCCTACGGCCGTCGAGTAGCCGCGCTTCTTCAGCACGCCCTTCAGGTTGTGGAAGACCTCCGCGCCCATGCGCAGCGCTTCCGAGAATTCCGTGGCGCCGTAGGGCGTGATCATGAATTCCTGCACGTCAACGGAATTGTCGGCATGTGCGCCGCCGTTGATGATGTTCATCATGGGGACGGGGAGCACGCAGGCGCCCACGCCGCCCAGATAGCGGTATAGCGGAATCATGAGGCATTCGGCCGCCGCTCGCGCCGTCGCCATGGAAACCGCCAGGATCGCGTTGGCACCCAGGCGGCCCTTATTCTCGGTGCCGTCCAGCGTCATCATGGCGCTGTCGATTTCGGCTTGCTCGGTGGCGTCCTTGCCTTCGAGCGCATCGGCGATCTCGCCGTTGATGTGATTCACGGCCTTCTGGGTGCCCTTGCCCAGGTAGCGGGACTTATCACCGTCCCTCAGTTCCACAGCCTCGTGCTCGCCCGTGGAGGCCCCGGAGGGCACGGCGGCCCGTCCCATGCTGCCATCAGCAAGAAAGACATCCGCTTCCACGGTGGGATTCCCGCGGGAATCCAGAATCTCTCGTCCAACTACATTAACGATCGTCGTCACGTATGAATGCTCCTTGAACTTGTACGGCTGCTTAACCAGTCCGCCTCTGCGTCGTTTGGGTACCGATGGCCTCGAGCGGTTGTTCGGCGCCCGCGCCCACCACCACGATACCGGATTCGGTCACGTCGTAGCCGCGCGCGCGGTCTTCCTTGAGGTCGTAGCCGATCACAGTCGAATCCGGGATCTTGACGCCCTTGTCGATGATGGCCCTCCGGACCCGGCTGTTACGGCCGATTTCCACGTTGGGCATGAGGATCGAGTACTCGACCTCGCAGTAGCTATTGATCCGCACACCCTGGGAGAGCACGCTGCGCAGCACGCGGCCTCCCGAAATGATGCATCCGGCGCAGACGATGGAATCCATCGCCACGCCCATGCGGCGCCCCTCCTGGGCAAAAACGAACTTGGCCGGCGGTTGCTGCGGCACGTGCGTGCGTATCGGCCACCGCTGGTCATAGAGGTTGAATTCCGGGGTGATGTCCACCAGATCCATATTGGCTGCGTAGTACGCGTCCAGCGTCCCTACGTCGCGCCAGTACCGCGCCGCCTTGTCGTTCATGTCGCGGAAATCGTAGGCGTAGACGCGCGTCGAGTCGAGCAGGGCCGGCAGCACGTCGTGTCCGAAGTCGTGGGTGGATGCGGGGTTGGCCGCGTCCGCGCGCAGTCCCTCCAGCAGCACATCCTTCGAAAAGACGTAAATGCCCATGGACGCGCTCACCATTTTGGGATTGAACGACGAGGGTTTAGGGTGCCCATGCTGCGGCTTCTCCTCGAAGCCGATGACCCGGTGGTTTCCGTCGATCTCCGCAATCCCGAAACGCCCTGCCTCCTCCGGCGCAACCTGGATGGTGGCGATGGTGACGTCGGCGTGGTGATGCAGATGGCACTCGAGCATCTCATCGTAGTTCATCTTGTAGATCTGGTCGCCGGCGAGAATGAGGACGTGTTCCGGATTCTCCGCCAGGATGCTCTGGGTGTTCTGGAAAACCGCGTCGGCCGTGCCCTGGTACCAGTCCTCACCCATCTGCTTCATAGGTGGAATAATCTCGATGTACTCGCCTAGTTCGGGGGACAGGATGTTCCAGCCATCGCGCACGTGGCGGATCAGGTCGAGCGCTTTATACTGTGTTAGGATAAAAATGCGCCGGAGGTTGGAATTTATACAGTTGGATAGTGTAAAATCGATGATCCGGTAAGCGCCTCCAAACGATACGGCAGGTTTGGCGGTGTTCCGCGTCAGCGGGTACAACCGTTCGCCCGCGCCACCCGCGAGCAGGATTGCCAGGACATTTTCCATTTACCTATATATTCCTGTAAACTAAAGCAGTTAGGTTGAGTTGGCTGGCGCCGTTGTACCGAACGTTGCAATTTTCGGCTTGACTTTGTCGTACAACCACCTATGATATCAGTACCTTCCCCGCGTAGCGTGGGAAATTTTCGGTCTAGTTGGGAGGTGTTAGTATTGGCTGAAGTGAGACTCCAGGAAGGCGAAACGTTGGAAAACGCCCTCCGCCGCTTCAAGCGTAAAGTCCAGCAAGAGGACATCATCAAGGAGGTCAAGAGACACTCCTTCTACTTGAAGCCTGGGGAGAAGTTACGGGCCAAGCAGGCGCTTGCCCGCAAGAGGAACCGGAAAAAATCACGCCGGGAGATCGAGTAATCTGGTGGGCGGGAATGCGTACCGCAGCGTTTCCGCCCGCTCTCAACCACCCATGACAGTCACGGGGCGCGGAGCCAAGTTCGTATGCCGGAGTTTCAGGACCGCATTCTGAAGTGTTCCGAGTGCGGAGCAGAGTTCATTTTCACCGCGGGGGAACAACACTTCTTCCACGATAAGAACTTCAAGAACGAGCCCAAACGCTGCAAAGCCTGCAAAACGAAACGCCAGGGGGGCCCCTCTCCCGGGTATAACAAAACCGAAACATTGACCAGTTGTTCCCAGTGCGGTCGGCAAACCACAGTCCCGTTTAAGCCGACCCAGGGACGCCCAGTCTACTGCCGGGAGTGCTTCCAGAGCCGCAAGGGAACCGCCGCCGCAGCAGGGTAAGTTCAGCCGGGAGATGGGAGATGGGGGATAGGAGTTAACGCCTCCACTTCCGCGACATCACCCCCCATCTCCTATCCCCTATCTCCCATCCCCTGCTTCCTCTCCGCCCGCTTTTTCGCCCAGCCTTCCTTTATCACCTGCCGGGAACGACCCACCGCCAGCGCTCCGCCAGGCACATCTTCGGTAATCACGGAACCCGCGGCCAGATACGCGCCATCGCCGATTTCGAGCGGCGCCACGAGCGTGGAATTGCTGCCCACGAACGCGCCATCTCCGATGTGCGTCGCGTGCTTCGACCGACCATCATAATTGCACGTGATCGTGCCCGCGCCCACGTTCACCTTGGCGCCGATCTTTGAGTCCCCAAGGTAGGCCAGGTGCATGGCCTTCGACCCGGGTCCCAGGCGTGTCTTCTTGAGCTCTACGAAGTTGCCCACGTGCGCGCCCTCGGCCACGTCATTGTCCATGCGCAGCCGCGAAAAAGGACCCGCGTGCGCCCCGCGCTCCAGCCGCGACGTCCCCACGATCGTGAACGGGCCCAGTTCGACGTCGTCGGCGAGTTGCGAGTCCCGCACGATGGAGCACGCCCCGATCCGGCAGTTCTCCCCGATGGTTGTTTTGCCCAGTATCTGGGCGAACGGCTCCACCACCGTATCCATCCCTATCTGCGCGTCTACGTCGATAGTCACGGTCTCGGGCTGCCGGATGGTGACCCCGTCCAGCATCAATTGGCGCGCCTTGCGCTCCCGCAGCAGCCGGTCGACCTCGGCCAGCTCGACGCGATTGTTGATACCCAGCGCCTCGCGAGCGTCCCCGACGAGCATCGCTTCCATGGTGTGGCCCGCCCTCAGCAGGATCTCCACCATGTCAGTGAGGTAATACTCCCCGGCCGGGTTCTCAGGCCGGATCTCGCCCAGGTGCCGCCAAAACAGGTCCGCGCGGTAGCAGTAGATCCCCATGTTGGCTTCCCGTACTGCGAGCTGCGGGGGCGTGGCGGCTTTCTGCTCTACCACTCCCCGTACCGCGCCGGCATCGTCGCGCAACACGCGGCCGTACCCGGTCGGGTCGGGCATTTCGGCGCTGATGAGCGTTCCCGCGGCACCCGAGCGCTGCTGGACGTCCACCAGCCGCCGCAGCGTTTCCGCCGAGATCAGCGGGCAATCGCCGTATAGGATCACCAGCAGCCCGGGCAAATTCTGCATCACTTCGCGTCCGACCATAAGGGCGTGACCTGTGCCCTTCTGCTCCGCCTGGTGCACGAAACGGACGCCGGGCGTAGTGACCGCGGCCTTCACTTTCTCGGCCTGGTGCCCCACGATAACGCAGATTCGCTCCGCCGGAGCGAGTGCCAGCGCCGTCCGTACCACGTGCTGGATGAGCGGTCTGCCGCCCGCCTCGTGAAGTACTTTCGCGTGCCGGGATTTCATTCTGGTGCCGAGTCCCGCCGCCAGAATGGCGACCGTAATAGGTGTGTCCATGGTTCTCTTCTATTTTGCCTGAGCGGCGAGCGCCGTGCGCTTCTGGCGGCCTTCCCGCGCTAACCTTACTGCCACCGCGGCAATCTGTTCCGGGTCGTGCCGCACGTGTTCTCCCTGGTGCAGCAGGTTGCCGGCCACCACCTGCACACCCATCTGGAACAGCTCCTCCACGTCGTTCTCCACCGGCATCGCCAGGGTGCGTGCGTAGCGCTTCTTGAGGGCCGGGCGGATGGGCCGGATGTTCACCACGGCGTAGTCGATCAGCTTTCCGCGCGCGTGCTGGTGAATGGCCTTCAAATGATCGGAGGCGCGAAAATTCATGGTCTCACCGGGCTGCCACATCAGGTTCACGAAGTACGCCTTGAGCGCACGGGACCGCCGGATAGCCGCCGGGATTCCGTTCACCAGCAGGTTGGGGACCACGCTGGTGTACAGAGAGCCCGGCCCGAGCGTGATCAGGTCGGCATCCGCGATCGCCGCCAGTGTGGCTGCCAGCGGACGCACCCTCGGCGGCACCAGCCGGATACGCTCGATCCGGCGGCGGGTGCGGCTGATACGGGTCTCTCCCACCACACGGGAGCCGTCGTCGAGCACCGCCTCGAGCGACACGTTGGCATTGGTCGAAGGATAAATCCGCCCGGCAATCTTCAGTACTTCCGAGGAGGCCCTCACGGCTTCGGGAAAATCCCCCATCACGCGCGTCAGGGCCATCAGGAACAGATTCCCGAAGCTGTGGCCCTTCAGGCCGCGACCCGACTCAAAGCGGTACTGGAAGAGTTGCGAGAGCAGCGCCTCGTCGCGCGAGAGCGCCACCATGCAGTTGCGAATGTCACCGGGCGGCAGGACGTCGAACTCGCGGCGCAAGCGCCCGGAGGAGCCGCCGTCATCGGTCACGGTCACCACCGCGGTGATGTCCACCCGCGGCAGGTTGCCTGCGGCATCCTGGTCGGCGTACCGCTTCAGGCCCAGCAGGAGGGCCGAGAGGCCTGTGCCTCCACCGATCACCACGATCCGCAGCGGGTTAGCCATCGCGATTCCCCGGATCGGGTGTGCCCAAAATCTTCAAAACGAGCTCTTCTTTTCGGGGTAGAGCAGGCGATCGAGCGGGGCTTGGGCCGCAAACGGTGCGAAATCGGCGTCCTGCCTCGCCTGAATGCGGTTCCGAGGCTGCAATTCGATGGCGCGTCTGAGATTCTCGTAAGCCGCCTGCAAGTCTCCGGCCAGTCCGTAGCAGAGCGCCAGGGCGTAGTAGACGTGATCGGCGTCGATAGTCATCGCCAGGGCCGCTTCCAGGTGTTCGCGCGCCGCGGCCAACTCGCGGGAGTTAATCAAAGCCACGCCGTAGTTATAGTGTTCCTCGGCGCTTTGAGGCAGCGCCCCAGGTTCCTCCAGGCGGCGCGCGCACATGCGCGCATGCAGTTCGGCCCGGTGCGCGATGCCGCGGTCGTTTCCCGCGGCGGCCTTGGCGAACAGCTCGTGCGCTTCGGCATAGCGACACGAGTGGAACAGCCGGATCCCGGCTTCATAGCACTGTAGTTGATTGGGAGCCGCCGCAGTCCGGGTGACCGCGGCCGTTCCCGAGGACGCGCTTACGGCCTTGCCGCTGCGGGCCGCGGGCCGGGGACTGCTGCTGCCCGCCGAGGCCTTCCCCGTGGTCGCAGGCACCGGTTTGGTTTTCTTCAGAGCCATTTGTTGCGCCGTTCCCTCATCGCTTGCCACGGAATGTGTCGCTCTCCCACCCGGAAATACTTCTGGAGAGACCTTATAGCAGACCGCGCGCACCTGTGCAACCCGGCCGCAGCCTAGCCAAGCCCCGCGTCCCTCAGGAACTTCGCCGATTCCTCGGGAGGGGTCGGGTTGATGTAGATGCCGGTACCCCATTCGAATCCCGCCACTTTCGTCAGTTTGGGAATCACCTCGATATGCCAGTGATAGTGATTCAGAGCGGCTTCCTGAACCGGCGCGCTGTGCAGCACGAAGTTGTAGGGCGGCCGTTCCAATACCTTGTCGATTTTTCGCAGCGTCGAGCGCAATACCCATGCCAGGTTCTGCAGTGTGGCCGGTTCGGCATTCTCGAAGTGCGACTCGTGCCGCTTGGGTACGATCCACGTCTCGAACGGGAAGCGCGGCGCATAAGGCTCCAGCACCACGAAGCGGTCCGTCTCCGTTACCATGCGGACCGCCGCCTGGCTCTCGTGCCGGACAATGTCGCAATAGATGCAGCGCTCCTTGAAGTCGTAGTATGTCCGCGCGCCGTCGACCTCTTCGCGCACGCGCTTGGGGATCACCGGCAGCGCGATCAGTTGCGAGTGCGTGTGCTCCAGAGTGGCGCCGGCAGACTCCCCATGGTTCTTAAATATTACGATATAGCGGAAACGGCGGTCGCGCTTGAGGTCGTTGATGCGGTCGCGGAAGGCCCACAGAACCTCCTCTACATTCTTTTCGGCCATCTCCGGCAGGGTGAGCTTGTGGTCCGGCGTCTCGATAATTACCTCGTGCGCGCCGATGCCGCTCATTTTGTCGTACATGCCCTCGCCCTGACGGCTTAATTCGCCTTCAATCCCGAGCACGGGGAACTTGTTTGGCACCACCCGCACGGACCAGCCGGGCTGGTTGGGCGCGCCTTCGTGCCGGAAGGCCAGCACCTCCGGAGGCGTCTTCTGTTCGTTTCCGTAGCAAAACGGGCAGAAGCGCATGCTCGGCGGCGGCACGGTCTCGCGGCTGAAGTCCGATGGGCGTCGTGCGCGATCGGTGGCGACGATCACCCAGCGACCCGTGATGGGGTCCTTACGCAGTTCGGGCAATTGGCTGTTATCCTCCCATGGCCGGAACGGTGATTATATCGTCTGCGTCAGGTGGAAGGCATCCCGCAGCAGTTGCACCCGCGGCGGCCGGCTCATCACCACGTTCACCAGGTCGAACCGCAGGCGGTCCGCGGCGACCCCGGCGCGGCGCGCATAGTCGCGGCCGGCACCGTCGAGAAGCCGTTCCTTCTCCGCGTCCACGGCACGGTCCGGCGTCCCGAACTCCTCGCTGGAGCGGGTCTTCACCTCGACGAATACCAAGGTGTTTCCCTCCCACGCCACCAGGTCAATCTCGCCCCTGCCGGAGGGCGGACGGTAGTTCCGCGCCACCACCCAGTAGCCGTGGGCCTGCAAATGCCGATGCGCCAAGTCCTCGCCGTGGCTGCCGGTGGCGGCGGCGCCCGGATCCGCGGCGCCCTGCCGCAGACGGTCGGCGAAGCGATAGAGCCAGCGCAGCATGGACCCCCATTCTCGCTAATCCAGCGCGGGCCGGTCAACGTTCCGGCAAATGTCCTATACCCCACACTTCGGCCTTGTGCAATGTACGCGCAAGTGCCTCCGCCGGGGTTTGATATAGGGATAGGCAAATATGTCCGACCAAAAAGTCTACCTACCCAACGCTGAGTTTGTGAACCGCGCCAATGTGCAGGGCCTGGAACAGTACCGGGAACTGTACCGCCGCGCCGAGGAGCGTCCCGAGGAGTTCTGGGGGGATCTGGCGAAAAGCGAGCTGGAGTGGTTCGAGCCGTGGTCCCACGTTTTCGAATGGGATCCGCCGTTCGCCAAATGGTTCGTGGGGGGGAAGATCAACGCCTCGTACAACTGCCTGGACCGTCACCTCTCGACCGCCCGCAAGAACAAGGTCGCGATCCTCTGGGAGGGGGAGCCCGGCGACCAGCGCATGATTTCCTACCAGGAACTACACCGGCTGGTCTGCCGCTTCGCCAACGTGCTTAAGGGCCGCGGCCTGAAGACCGGAGACCGCGCGGTGATTTATATGGGGATGATCCCCGAGCTGCCTGTCGCCATGCTGGCTTGCGCGCGCCTGGGCATCACCCATAGCGTGGTGTTCGGAGGTTTCTCGTCGGAAGCCCTTAAGGCGCGCATCCAGGACCTTGAGGCCGCCGTGGTGATCACTGCGGATGGCAGTTGGCGGCGGGGCCGCGAGGTCAACCTGAAGCAGGCAGTCGACGATGCGCTCCCCGAGTGCCCCTCCGTCCGCGACGTGATCGTCTACCGGCGCACGGGCGGGGACATCAGCATGCAGGCCGGCCGCGACCACTGGTGGCAGGATCTCGACGCCGCGGCCTCCGAGGATTGCCCGGCTGAGCGCCTGGACGCCGAGCATCCGCTGTACGTCCTCTACACCTCCGGGACCACCGGCAAGCCCAAGGGCATCGTCCATACCACCGCCGGCTACCTGCTCCAGAACACCGTGGCCATGAAGTGGGTCTTCGACCTCAAGGAAGAGGATACCTACTGGTGCACCGCCGACATCGGCTGGGTCACGGGCCACAGCTACATCGTGTACGGCCCGCTCTCGGCCGGCGCCACCAGTGTGATGTACGAGGGCGCCCCGGACTACCCCCAGCCGGACCGTTTCTGGCGCATCGTCGAGAAGTACCGGGTAAACACCATTTACACGTCCCCGACGGCCATCCGCGCCTTCGTGAAGATGGGGGACCAGTGGCCCGCGGCACACGATCTTTCGAGCCTCCGGCTGCTCGGTTCGGTGGGTGAACCCATTAATCCCGCCGCCTGGGAGTGGTACAACAAGACGATTGGGGGCGAGCGCTGCCCCATCGTGGACACCTGGTGGCAGACCGAAACCGGCTCCATCATGATTGCGCCGCTGCCCGGGGCGGTGCCTGCCAAACCTGGTTCGGCCACCCTGCCGCTTCCGGGAGTGTTGGCGGACGTCGTGGACCTCCACGGAAACCCCGTCGGGCCCGACAAGGAGGGCTTCCTTATCATCCGGCGCCCGTGGCCCGGCATGTTCCGGACCCTCTGGCGCGACCCGGAACGCTATGCCGCTCAGTACTGGCAGCGCATTGACGGCGTCTACATGACCGGCGACGCCGCCCGTCGCGACCAGGACGGCTACTACCACGTCCTGGGCCGTGTTGACGACGTTATGAACGTGAGCGGACATCGCCTGAGCACCATGGAGATCGAGTCCGCGCTGGTGAAGCATCCCGCCGTGGCCGAGGCCGCGGTGGTGGGGAAACCGCACGAGATTACCGGCCAATCCGTGGCTGCGTTTGTCACCCTGAAGAAGGGGGACTGGAATCACGCCAAACTCGCCGAGGACCTGCGCCAGTGGGTGGGGCACGAGATTGGCGCCTTCGCCCGTCCCGAGCAGATCCGCTTCACCGACGCACTTCCCAAAACGCGCAGCGGGAAAATCATGCGGCGCCTCCTGCGCGAGATCGTCACCTCCAATGAGGTGAAGGGGGACGTGACCACGCTGGAAGACTTCGGGGTGGTGTCGCGTCTGGCGTCACAAACGGAGGAGGAAGCCTGACCGGCGGGGGCTCCCCAGCCACGGCAACGTAGACGCCCGCCCCCAACGGGCATATACTGACCGTTTGGACTTAAAAAGGGGGTATCGCCGTGTACTTGCGCTTCTGGTTTGTGGTGGGCGCTCTCATGCTGTGCGGTTGCGGCCGGCAGGAACGGACGGAGGCCGTCCGGTTTTGGAAGGTTCTCGAAAACCAGCGCGCGGACTTCACCGCCTTCACGGAACAGGAGACGCGCTTTCTTGACGGTGCGCAATCCTGGTGCGCCGGCGTGATGGCCAATGGGGCCGGGCGCGGCGACCAACTCGACCGGAATGCAGAGACCGCCGGGCAACTGGCCAAGTCAGCGGACGTCCTCAGCGGCCGGTTGGGACGCATCCGGCAGGCCGTCTACAACGAGAAGCTGGAGTCCGACGGCACCCGCAGCATTCGCAGCACCCTGATCGACCAGTTCGCCCAGCGCCAGCGATACCTGCAGGAGGTGCGCACCATGCTCCAGGAGACCGCGCCGGCCTTTCTCCAGTTCCGGAACGACCGCACTTACACCGCGGATACCTATCCGGGCGGTCTCGCGAAACTCAACGACCGCCTGTCGGGCCCGCGTGGGCAGCGGGACGTCCTGGAACCGGCCATCACCGCCTTGAAAGAGAAGTACCAACTCACCGCGGCCGATCTCGGGAAGTGAGCAACCCCCCAGTGCACTCTCGCGCTGTGGCACGTATTCTGCTATGATTTGTGGTGCTTAACCTAAGCACCGGAACGTGCTGAATCGTACACCTCCCGGGCGGGTGGGCATTGGAGGCGCAGCAGGCATCGCGAACCACCGTGCTTGCGGCTCCGGGCGGCAAAGGCCTATGCTTGATAATCCGCTGATGTTCGCATTAGTGGCGCCGGTTTCCCCGACCACGCGCTTCGTTCGGAGCCTGTTCGACGATACCTTCGCGGGTATCCACCAATTGGCCTGGTTCGACTGGGCCATGCTGATCCCCTACTTCAGTATCCTGGCCATCCTGTCGGTTTACGGGCTGCACCGCTACGATATCATCCGCACTTATTTCAAGCACCGCCACAAGAAGACATCCGAGCCGCCCGTGCGCTTCGAGCAGCTTCCGCGAGTGACAATCCAGCTCCCCCTGTACAACGAGCGATACGTGGTGGAGCGGCTCATCGAAGAGGTCACCCGCATCGAGTACCCGAAGGAACTGCTGCAGATTCAGGTGCTCGACGATTCCACCGACGACACCCATCCGTTCGCGGAGGCGCTGGTGGCGCGCTACTACGCCCTGGGCTACCCCATCGAATACCGCCACCGGACTAATCGTGAAGGCTACAAAGCGGGCGCTCTGCAGAAGGGGCTCGAGACCGCCACCGGTGAACTGGTCGCCATCTTCGACGCCGATTTCGTCCCCCCGCCCGATTTCCTCACTCGCACGGTCCACTTCTTCGCCGATCCCAAGGTCGGGGTGGTGCAGACGCGCTGGAGTTACCTGAACCGCGACTACAACTTCCTAACGGAAGTGGAAGGGGTGCTGCTTGACGGGCACTTCATTCTGGAGCACGGCGCCCGCTCCGGCGCCGGCTATTTCTTCAACTTCAATGGCACCGCGGGCATCCTGCGCGTCCGCATGATCGAGGACGCCGGCGGCTGGCAGCACGATACCCTCACGGAAGATTCGGACCTCAGCTACCGCGCCCAGCTGAAGGGCTGGCGCTTTGTCTACCTGCCGGGGCTCCATTGCCCGTCGGAACTGCCGGTCGAGATGCACGGATTTCAGGTGCAGCAGTCGCGCTGGGCCAAGGGCCTCACGCAGTGCGCCAAAAAACTGCTGCCCACGATTCTTCGCTCGAATATCCCATGGCGGCTGAAGTTCGAAGCCGTCATGCACATGACCCCCAACATCGCTTATCCGCTCATGATCGTATTATCGGCGCTTACCCTACCGGTCATGATCGTGCGGTTCTATATGGGGGTATGGCAGGTCGTGTTCATCGACCTGCCACTCATAGCGGCTTCCTTCTGGTCAATTTCGGCGTTCTATGTGGTGGCGCAGCGCGAACTGCACCCTAAGACCTGGAAGCGCTCCATCCTGCTGCTGCCCATGCTGATCGCGGTGGGGGTTGGGCTCACGGTCATCAATACGCGCGCGGTGCTCGAGGCGCTGTTCGGCATCCAGACCAGTTTCGTCCGCACTCCCAAGTACGCCATCGGGGACTGCAAAATCAACCTGGAGCACAAGCAGTACCGCCGCCGCAGCGGCATGCTGCCGTACATCGAAATCGGCATCGGGACGTATTTCCTCCTGATGGTGGTCTTCGCCTGTACAACGTTCAACTACTTTGCGGTACCGTTCCTGCTCCTGTTCGTGTTCGGATACTACTGGGCGGGCTTCGCCACATTGTGGGAAGAGCACCAGAGCCGCCTCCGATGGCTCAAACAGCAGCGCCTGCAACTGGAAACCGCGCGGTAGCCGGCTACAAGCTCCGCAGGTGGAACCCGCCGTCGACGTTGAGCACCTGACCGGTGGAATAATCCAGCAGCCCGTCGGCGATGGCCCTTACTGCGCGCGCCACGTCAGCGCCTTCGCCCATCCGGCGCTGCGGCAGCAACCCTCCGGCGATCTTCTCGTCGTAAGCCTGCTCCACCTTGGCGATCATGTCCGTACGGATGATGCCCGGGCGAATCTCGAACACCTTCACCCCGCACGGAGCCAGCCGTTCCGCATAAAGCGCCACCGACATGCTGAGCCCGGCCTTCGAGATGCAATACTCTCCGCGATTCACGGAAGCCGTGTAGGCCGAAATCGAGGTGACGAAGGCGATGCGGCCCTCGCCCTGCTCCAGCATCCACTTCGCCGCTTCACGCGTCAGAAAGTGCGGCCCTTTCAGGTTGGTAGCGATCAGTTCGTCGAAGCTCTCTTCGGTGGCCTCCAGGACGTCGCGGCGCTCGCGCGGCGCTATCCCGGCATTGTTCACCAGCAGGTCAAGCCGCGAGAACCGGCCGCGCGCGAACTCCAGGAGCGCCGTCCGGTCGGCGGAGGAGGAGATGTCGCACTGGAAGATTTCCGCCCCGGTCTCCTGTTGCAGGCTTTCCGCGGCGTCCCGGCGCCCCCGGTAGGTGGCGATCACATGGTGGGTCTTCGCGAGTTCCGTCGCGATCGCGCGACCGATGCCACGGCTGGCACCGGTCACAACGGCAGTTGGTTTAGGCAAGTACCTGTCGATTCCTTTCGAGATTTCGCGGCCGTGAGCCTTACAGCTTCACCGGCACGTCGAGGGTGAACGTCAGGCGCGTTTCCGACGGGATCTGGACCTTCTGCCCCTTGGTCACCACCTGTACGGCCGTACCCGCGCCGGCGCCCGAAACCGCACCGATCGCCGCACCCTTGCCGCCGCCCGCGATCGCCCCGATGATCGCGCCCAGCGCCGCGCCCCCGGTAGCCATCTGGGCCGTCCGGCCGGTGCGCGATTCACTGGCCCGCGTGATCGCCTGGGTTTGAATGTCCACCACCCGGCCGTCCACTTTCAGGGAGACGAGATCCAGCGCCAGTTCCGCGCGCCCGGTCAGTTTGCCGGATTCCTTATCGTCAACCAGTTTTACTACCACGTCCGCGCCGCGCGGGACCACCGTCTTCCCGGCCACCAGAATGGGATCATCGAGGCTCGCCTGGAACGTCTGCCCCACGTTGTTCTTTTCCGAATCGACGGAGTCGATCATCCGGACCGTGATCTCGGTGCCCGCCGGGATCTCGATCCCGGTGGTTAAAACCGTGGCAGCCGGAGCCGCCGGACGCGCCGGACGCATCACGTTCTCGCTACGCTGCAGTCTGGGACGGGCCGGCTCCACCGCCGCGGCCGGCGCCGAAACCGGTGCCGCCGTGCTGGCGCCGGCTGTGAATTCCAGCGTCGCCACATCGCCCACCTGAAACGTCTCGATGCGGTCCCCCACTTCCATCCGCACCTGGCGCGAAGTGCCGCCTAGATAAGTGCCGTTCACCACCCGGCCGCTGCGAAGCGTCAGGGTGTCTGCCATCAAGCCGCTTGCCAATGCCAGTGCAAGCAGCGAATAAACAATGCGCATACCGATATCCTCCTCACTTCTACGACGCGCGCCGGAGCCGCAAAGTTGTAGTTAAGCTTCCGCCGGCGGCGCATCCGTTGCGTCCTGGGCGATCGCTCGACCTTTTTCCAGGCCCTCCCGGAAGGCTTCATCCCGCTCTACCCGGGTCAAGGGGCGACGCCCATTATTGACACGCTCCAGGCCCTTGCCGATCACGAATGTTCCGGCGTAGGCAATGGCGCCCTTAGCGATCAGCCCGCCGCCCAGCGGGATTTTCCCCGCCAGTTCGCGTGCAATGGCCCGCCACCCCAGTGCAGCCATCAGGATTGACGCAACCTCCGTGCTCTGCTCCGAAAACCCGATCTTCTTCCCCGTGGCGGCCGCGATCAGGAATGCCATGCGCACCTGGTTCAGCGTGATGAACGCCGTATCGGAGGCAAACTCACCCACCGCCCAGGGTAACTCGAAGACGCTCGGAATTACGTTGGGTAGCGCCGTGGCCAGCGCGAAGAGCCCGTTTTCACGGCACACCCCCTGCACAATGCCGTCCACCACCGGCTTCCGGAAGGCCAGGAAGAAGCGCGACAGTGCGATTGCCAGGTCCTGCCGCTTTTCCAGGATCTCTTGCATGGTCCGGCCGGGATCATCCGGATACCAGACGAAACACGGCCTGGGGCAGGGCATTCCGGCTTCGAACAGCACCACTTCCACGTTCTCAGGCGCGCCGGGGTCGCCCGCGCGATGCACGTATTCCATCAGTTCCACGCGGCGCTCGTGCGATACCGCGGCTGGAATCAGGAAGTCCTCCATAGCGGCGTAACCCGCGGGCGTGGCGGCCACAAGGCCGATCACCGGCGGCTCGGAGCACGTTTTCCGTACGTGGTCGGAGTTCAGCAACGAGACGGCGGAGCGGATCTGTCTGTACGTGGCGAGAATCATCGGATCGAGCCTCACTGCGGACGCGCGGCGCCCGACAACCGGAACATCACTTCCAATCCTTTCCGCCATTCTAACCCCACGCCAATCCGCTCAATCGGAACATTGGGTGCGAAATGGCCCAGAATGGCTTCCGAGGTAGGGTGGAATTCGAGCGACGGCGATACCAGCAGGATGCGCGGCGGCTCGCGGCGTAGCTCGATGCCCGGGAAATAGCCGCGGTCCGTGAATTCGCCCCGTTCCAGATGCCAGCGCACCCGCATCCAGTAATCGAGTGCCTGGAGCGGCAGATGCAGGTCGGCCGATGCCTTCAGTTCGATGATGGCCAGGCGCCCGGTGCAGTCCACTGCCAGCAGATCGATGACGCCGCGTTCGCCGCCCGCGAAGTTCAGCACCTGGGAGTAGACCGGCTCCGTGCACAGCGAGGCATCCACGGTTTCGATCCCTGCGCGCACCTGCGATTCGAGCCACGCCTCCGGGCCGTGGCGCCACAATGGATGCTGGTGATCGTCGGCATCCGCCGACCGTACCCGCGCCAGGTCCCGCGCCAGCCGCTCGATTTCGCCCGCGTGGCGTTCGTGTGCGGCCAGCTTTTGGGCGATGCCGAACCGGATTCCGTTCGCGTCCGCCCGTGCGAACTCCAACCCGTGCACCCGCAAGCTTACCGCGCCGTCGAGCCGCGCCATCCGCTCCACCCCATCGACGGCCAGGAGCGGTTCCAGGGATCCCGGCAACAACGCCCTCCGGCAGCAGGTTTCGAGGTGCGTGTCCAGGTTCCCGACGTCGTCCGGATCCACCTGCGCCACGTACCCGCCCGAGGAATAAGAGAGCAACTCGCAGCGCGCGCCTTCCGGGTTGAGGTACCGCATCCGCAGGCAGGTAGTGCGTTCCTCGCCTGCCGGGACGAACAGCGCCAGTCGCTCGATCACCATCCGCCGCTCGCGCCGCCGCAGGTAATCGAGCCAGATCAGCCCGAAGCTGAGGACGCCGTCGGCCTCGGTAGGTTCGGACACCGCGATGGCCGCGATCCCCACCTGCCCCTTTTTGACCAGCCCCCGCGGGTAGGCGGGCGACAGACTGTGCTGAAGGTTTGGCTCCGTCGTGAGCTCCGCGATGTTCCACCCCGGATACTGCCGCGAAAGGAACTGCCGGAAGCGCTCGCGAAACACCAGCCGCGCGCTGCGGCGTTCGGCGTCGAAACCCGCCGGACGGTCCAGGTCAAGCAGGAATAGCTTGCCCTCCCGTCGCGCGAAATGCTCCACCACCAGTTCCAGGCGGCCAGGCGTCTCCACCCGGACGGCTTTCACACGCCGCACCAGGTTGCGCCGCTGGTCCCAAGCCTGGAGCACCAGCCGGGCGCCGCGGGTTTCGAGCGCCCAATTGTCGTCCGCGAGTTCGATCAGGTCTTCGCCGGGCTCAAGCAGCGCCGGACGGCGGCAGGACGCTAGAAATCGCTCGACGGCCGCCCGCACGTCTTCGTGTTGGCTCACGCGGCCGGGACCGCCTCGCGTCTCTGCGCCGCGCCGCCGTGAAACGCGGGCCACGCCGCCCAGAGCATGGTGGCGGCCCACAACGCCAGCACCGCCCAGCCCTGCACCTGAAGGGCCCCCGCCGGCTGCATCAGCAGCGACAGGCCGCGCTCCCCCGCCGCCAGCGTCCATGCCGCCAGAATCCACCCCAGGTAGTTGCTTCGGGCGAACCATGCGAACGCTATTGTTGCCGCTGCCCCGGCCAGCACCAGTACGTATTCAAGAGCGAACTCCCCAGGCGTGTGGACCTGCCCGGAAACGAGCCCCACCATGGCCGCTGCCGCACCCGCTGCCAGCAGTCCGCGGCGCCGTGACGCCCATCGGACGGCAAATACCGCCAGCGCGATTGCAGCGAGGCTGAACATGGTCTCCTGTGCCGCGCCGCCCGCAAGGGATACCGCCGGAACCATGGCCCCGGCCGCTCCCGGCACTCCCGGGGAATAGAGCGCCTGCGCGTGGAACTGCGCCCGCGACAGCGCACCCAACTGCGTCACCCCGGTTGCCAGTCCCGCCGCCAGCACCACCGCACAGAGCGCGTCCCAGACGGCGGTCCGCCGTCCCGGAGCGCGCAACGCCGCGACAGCGCCGTTATGCAAGGCCAGCAACAGCCCCGCTGCGCACGCCATCCCCAGACAGATCCCAATCGCCCCCATTACCGCCCCGGCGATTATCACCGCCCGGAAGGTCTCGAGCGGAATGGCGGTGTTGTAGGCCCGCATCATCAGGGGCAGGTTGGATAGCGACGCCAATATCCCCATCGCCGCTGCCGGCAGCGAAAGCAGAATGGCGGTTCGCCACCGCAACTCGCGCCGGCGCGTGTAGTGGATCAGCAGCCAGAGCCCCAACACGATGCCGCCAGAGAAAAGCGCGATCCGCAGCACCATCAGGACGGTCGAAAGCGCGTTGCGCTCGGCGCGCGCCCGCACGTAGGTTTCCGGCAGCTTCCAGAACGCGGCGAACGACGACACGCGGTCACCCGCCACCTCCACCCGCACGCGATAACGCGCTTCGTCGAGATTTCGCACGTCGCCCGGCCGTGCCTCCCACACCAGGGTATGATCGCGGCGGGCCTTCTTCTTTTCGCTATTGGTCTCCTTCAGTTCGAACGAGGCCGGGTCGAAGCCATGGGCCGCCAGGTACTTCCCCGCGATCTCCCGTGCCGCCTCGGGTGCCACGTCCGCTCCCGCGCGCTCCTCCGGAAGGGCATGCATGAAGCCCGTAATCTGCCCGGTAGTGGGGTGGACCGATACTCGCAGCTCTTCTTTATCGAGCGGCCGGTAATACCGCACAGACCAGATCCGCAGCGGCACCAGTCTTGTGAAAGCGTCCGCTGCGTAGGCCACTGGCCGCCGCTCCAGGAAATAGCGCGCCGTTTCGGGCGGCTGCCAGAAGCCGCCCTCGTCCTCCCAGCGGCTCAGCGGGAAAGCGGCAGCCTGGAAGTCGCCGGGTTTGATGCCGCGCTCCCTCAGGAACCGATCGGCCGCCGCGCGCGCCTGTTCCGCGGTCAAAGCGAAGCGCGGCTGGTCACCGAAGCGCTCCACCGGCGCCAAGAGCAGGGCGAACCCCGCCGCCCCGATCCCCAGCGCCGCCAGGCGCTTTCGCCCGGACCACCCCTGGTACGCCATCGCCGGCGCGGCAGCCTCGGTTTCGCGCTCCGGCAGCGGACGGGCCGTGCCTTCCGCGGCGTTGGTGATGGCGTCGTCCGGCTCGAAGCCCCCGCGCCGCAGGTAGAAGACCAGCGCGATCGCCACCGGCAGCAGCATCACCCCCGCGCTTGCCGCTCCCGAGAGCACGAAATACGTGTTGTTCGACCGCAGCAGCAACAGCGCCGTGTAGAGCGCGTCCACCGAATAGTGCCACACCAGCAACGGCAGCAGGCCCCATCGCAGCATGACGCATCCCAGGGCCACGCCCCCGATCCCCACCTCCACGCCGCGAATCCAGAACGGCTGTTGCGGATACCCCGCGTGTCCGAAGCCCCAGATGAAGCCCGCCAGCACCAGCGCCGTCCACTTCGAGCGCACCAGCGTCCTCAGCCATGGGATGGCAAAGATGCGGAACAGGAATTCCTCGGAAACGGCCGGCAGGAAGCCCCCGAACAGCACGAACAGCCACGGCAAGCGCGTATTCAGCAGGTCGTCATACGGCACTTCCGCGGGCGACCATGCCCCAAACCGTGCGCCAACCAAGTAGAAGCTGGTCTGGTAGGCGACGAAGATCCCGGTGAGCGCCAGCCCCAGCACCGCGCCCTTGAAGAAGCTCTTGGTGCGCAGCCCTCGCGGCTGGAACAGGTTGCCTAATGAGACGAACTGCCCGAAGTATTGCCGGTACAGCGGCTCCGCCCCGGCTGTCAGGACGAACAGCAGACCGGCGCTCGACAGCGCCCCCAGCGCGTACTGCAGCAGGTGGCTCGCCAGGAAGTTGCCGTAGGAATCGGTGGTGGGGAAGTTGAATTCATTCAGCGGGTGGGAATTGAGCGCTGAAAGAAAGTACAGCACTCCCCCCACCAGCCCGACGATGGAAGCAAGCCGCCATCGCACGTCCCGCGCCCGCACCCGCAGCAGGATCGTGATCAGCAGCCCCACCGCCAGCAGCAGCACCAGCGCGGTATCCATCGACTGCGCCGCCATGTTGCGCGAGCGCAACCTCTCGTAGCCGCGCAGCCAGGCTTCCGGCACCTTGAGGTACTCCCGGTAGCCTCCTATCTCGCTGCCGAGCACCGTCACCTCAACCCGGTAAGTAGCGTCCTTCACGTCGAAGCCGCGCAATTTCCAGGTGAGTACGTGATCCGTGCGGGCGGGCCTCACCCGCGCGGATCCCTCGACGAAATCGAGCCCCCCGGGGTCGCGTCCCATGCGTTCCCGCAGGAACCGCTCCGCGAGGGTGCGGGCGCCGTCCGGCGGCAGGCTGGGGCGCGCGGCATGCTCGGCAATCTGGTGCGAGAAGCCGGCCACCTCGCCCCGCGGCGTCACGTCCACACGGAACTCTTCCTTCTCCCGCGGACGGAACCAGCGCCACTGCCAGCGCCATAACCGCACCTCCGACCCCATCAGGGCATTGGCACGTTCCAGGCCCAGTTCGCGCTCCAGGAACGTCTTGGCCTCTTCGTTGAAGGCGAACCGCGACGCCTCCCGGTACCCTGTGGTGCCGAGCTTTTCTGCCGCCAGGAACCCTTGCGCGACCGTGCGCGCCTCCGCCCGCGTCACCCGGAAGTCGATCGACGCCTCCGGAAACGCGCGGTGGAAGTACCGCGCGGAGAACCAGATGGTTCCGGCCAGCAGCAGCAGGCAGACCAGGAGGAAGCGGAAATCGGCGGTGGTAAACCGCTCGCGGGCGGGCGCGCTCTCGCTCATTTGAGCATCATCAATAACATAATCAGCGGGCTCTTCGCCAGGATGGCATGATTCAGCTTGGGCGTCATCCAGGCGAAGGTGCCGGGTTTGGCCTCTACTTTGTCTCCGCCGAGCGTCAGTTCCCCCTCACCGCGAACGAAATACAGCATCGCGGTTACAGGTGCCGTATGGTTGGTCAGCTCCTGCCCCTGGGAGAAGGCGAAGAGCACGACCCGCACGTGGTCGTCATTGTGCAGCGTGCGGCTCAAAATGCCATCGGGAGGCACCTGCACCTCCGCGGCGAGGTCGATGAAATGCTTATAGGTATCGCTCATTCTGTTATCGTAATGAGTACTCTGGGTTCTCTCTGATGATGAAACGTACGGAAGCTCTCGATTTGTTCCGGTCCGACGATCTGATCGGCATCGGCATGGCCGCCGACG
Organism: Bryobacteraceae bacterium; assembly: GCA_035561075.1. Lineage (GTDB taxonomy): Bacteria > Acidobacteriota > Terriglobia > Bryobacterales > Bryobacteraceae > JAMCRM01. The sequence goes on along the minus strand of DATMYF010000123.1, from coordinate 8,367 downwards.
CCCTCCGCAAAAAGCTGCACCCCGAAGGCATCGTCTCCTACATCATCGACCGCAACATCAATTACACCAACTTCTGCACCGAGTATTGCACCTTCTGCGCCTTCTACCGTCCCCTGGGCCACGCCGAAGGCTACGTGCTGCCGAAAGAAACGATTTACGAGAAAATCCAGGAGACCATCGACCTCGGCGGCACCGGCGTCCTCATGCAGGGCGGCCTCCACCCCGACCTCAAAATCGACTGGTACGAGGACCTTTTCCGCTCCATCAAGCAGCGCTTCCGCATTCATCTCCATTGCCTCTCCGCGCCCGAAGTGGCCAACATCGCTGAAGTCAGCGGCCTCAGTATCCGGTACACCATCGCGCGCCTGATGGATGCGGGCCTCGATTCCATACCCGGCGGAGGCGCCGAGATCCTCGATGACGACGTCCGCCGCCGCATCAGCCGCCTGAAATGCTCCACCGCCGAATGGGTGGAGGTGCACCGCGAAGCGCACAAGCTCGGGATGCGCACCACCGCCACCATGATGTTCGGCTGCGGGGAAACGCTCGAGCAGCGCATGAACCACTTCGATATCGTGCGCCGCATTCAGGAGGAGACCGGAGGCTTCACCGCCTTTATCCCCTGGACTTATCAGCGCGCCAATACCTCGCTCGCGCGGTCGGTTAAGGAAGAGGCCACGGCCGTTGAGTATCTCAAGACTCTGGCCATCTCAAGGCTCTATCTCGAGAACGTGGAACACGTGCAATCCTCCTGGGTGACCCAGGGGCTGAAGACCTGCCAGGTGGGGCTGCGCTTCGGCGGCAACGACGTCGGAAGCATCATGATTGAAGAGAACGTCGTCTCGGCCGCCGGGGCCCACTACCGCGCATCCGAAGAAGAGCTTCGGCGCATTATCCGCGATGCCGGCTTTGTCCCCAGGCAGCGGGACACGCTCTACCGCACGTATTTCCTGAACTGACCCGCGGAGCAAGAATCGGATGGCCGCGCCAGCCCGGCCGCACCATACTGTCGCTATGGACGCAGGACGCATCCGCGAAGCGTGCGACTTCATCCGGTCTCACGCACAGGAAGCCCCGGACCTCGCCCGCATCGCCGGGCACGTGGGGTTGAGCCCCTTTTATTTCCAGAGAGTGTTCAAGGCAGTGGTGGGACTGACTCCCGGGCTCGGTCACGGACGCCATTTACGAGGCCGGCTTCGGCTCCGGAAGCCGCGTCTACGAGCGCGCCGACACGCGGCTTGGCATGACTCCCGCGCAGTATCGCCGTCGCGGCAAGGACGTGGCGATCTCCTGGGTGGTTCGGCGGCGCCGACGAGGAACTGCGGGGCACGCTCCACTCCGAGTATCCGGCCGCCCTCATTGAGCCCGTGGCCACGCCCTATCCGGAGCATCTTCGGGCTTGGGTGAAGGCCCTGCAGCACTGCTTGAGCGGACAGAGCCGCGGCGGTATCTGCAGTCGATCCGCTACGGCACCGTCCAGTCCTACGCGGAGGTCGCTGCGGGGGTGGGACGGCCGAAGGCCGCCAGGGCCGTAGCGCGAGCCTGCGCCTCGAACCGTGTGGCGCTTGCGATTCCGTGCCATCGCGTGATTCGCGGCACTGGCGAGTTGGGCGGCTACCGGTGGGGCAGGGAACGAAAACGCGCTCTAATCGAGAGAGAGCGCCGCGTTACTTCTTATTAACCGGCTCCACAGAGAAGTCCCACACCTGGATGTTCAGCTTCCCAGGGGTGAACTGCACCACGGCGTACTCGCCGGGTGTGAGCGGCTGCATCGGCCAGATCTTGTAGAGCCCGTCCGGCGTAAGCTGCTTGCGGAAGATCTCGACCTCGGTGGGTTCTTCCACAACCTCCTTCGAGATCGGGATGATCGTGATGTTCTCGACTATCCGCACACCGCCTTTCGGCGTCAGCCTGACGATGCCGAAGCGCTCTTCCGTCGAGAGTTGAAGGTAGAACTCCTGCTCCGGATTGCGGATGATGTTCAGCGACTTCTTCCCCTGCAGCTCAACCGTCCCTTTGCCCGGCACCACAGGGATGGGGCTGAGGGCGCCCAGCACGGATCGGCCCTTGCTGGTCCGGACCGTGGATTCGGCGGCTTTGATCCTCACCGCTTTATCGTTCTCGAGGTAGTAGGCGCCGGGGTTCTGGGGGATTTTGGCGATCTCGTCCTGGATCTGGCGCTCCACGCGATCTTCCTCGGCCAGGACCTTGGTCTCGGCTTCAAGCGTCTGCTTGCGGTCGCTCTGCTCGCGTTTGGTGCGGTCGAGATCCACTAGTTCTAGAGGGATCTCCTCCCACGCCCCGCGTTCCACGCTGTAAAAGCGCACGCGGTCGCTCTTTACCTCGTATTCCCTGACGAGCTGATAGCCGCCCTCCTTGAGGTACAGCTTCACGTTGGCTGCCGCCAGCGCCGCCGCAGCGGCCAGGATTAGCCCCAGGAGTAACCTGCGCATATTATCTGGGACTAGTCTACCCCCGCCGGGGTTTCATCCGCAGGACCGCGCCGCGCCATAATGTACTTGACATGCAATACCGCAAACTGGGCAGAACGAACTTCGAAATCAGCGAAATCGGATACGGCGCCTGGGGTATCGGCGGGAGCCAGTGGCTGGGAGGCCGCGATGACGAATCGCTGGCCGCCCTTCGCCGGGCCATCGAACTGGGACTCAACTTCATCGATACCGCCCTGGCGTACGGAAATGGCCACAGCGAGGAACTGGTGGGGCAGGTCGTACGCGACACCGGCCACAAGATCTACGTGGCTACGAAGGTGCCCCCCAAAAACCAGCTCTGGCCGGCAAGCCCCGGGATCCCGATCGACCAGGTTTTTCCGTACCGCTACATCATCCAGTCCACCGAGACCAGCCTGCGGAACCTGCGCCTCGAAACCATTGACTTGCAGCAACTTCACGTCTGGAATCCGGAGTGGATCGGGCGCGACGACTGGCGCCGCGCTTTTGAGGACCTGAAGACCTCCGGCAAGGTCCGGGCCGTGGGCGTCTCGATCAACGACCACCAGCCCGATTCCGCCCTCGAGTTGATTGAAACCGGCCTCATCGACACCGTCCAGGTGATCTACAACATTTTCGACCAGAGCCCCGGGGAGCGCCTCCTGCCGCTGTGCCGGGAGCGCAACATCGGGGTGCTGGCGCGGGTGCCGCTCGATGAGGGCTCGTTAACCGGGAAGATCGCCGAGGATAGCACCTTCCCGCCGGGCGACTTCCGCAACCACTACTTCCAGGGCGACCGCAAGCGCCAGGTGGTAGAACGCGTAGGCGCCCTCCGGCGCGACCTCGGCCTGAAAGACGGGGAACTCCCCGAAGTGGCCCTGCGCTTCTGCCTCTCAGACCCCGCGGTTTCCACCGTCATCCCCGGGATGCGCAGCCGGCGCAACGTGGAAGTCAACTGCGCCGTGCCCGGAAAAGGGCCGCTCTCCCCGGAAACCCTGGCCAAACTCAAGAGCCACGCCTGGAAGCGGAACTTTTACGACTAGCCGGGCGTAAGAGTAGTTTAGCCTTCGCGCGGGTGTTCGTTTGCGGATCGAGCTGTGCCGGAAGCGGACACCTGTGAAGGCGGATCGGCAGCCGAAGCTCCATCATCCCAGCGGTTTAGCCGGAGAAGGGAAGTGGCCTCGCGGTTGCCCGGGTAGAACGAAGGAAATTCATGAAAAAGCTGATTCCCGTGCTTGTGTTTCTGCTGAGCGTCCCGGAGTTTGGCCTCACCGCCGCGGCGCAGACCCCTGAACCCAAGGGCTACACCGGCACCGGGCTGTTTTCCGGATTCAAAGCCCGGTACCTGCCGCGGCCTTCGCCGGCGGTTAGTTACGCCAATTCCCCCCGGCTCGAAAAGCTCATGCGCGCCGGGCGCATCTACCTTTCGCTCGATGATGCCATCGCGCTGGCGCTTGAGAATAACCTCGATATCGAATTCGCGCGCTTCTACACCAAATCCGCCGAGAGCGATATCATGCGCGCCAAGGCAGGGCAACTGCTGCGCAACCTCGGGTCCAACAACATCCGGCAAGGACCGTCCTCCTCAAGCGGTGCGCTGGCGGGCGTGAGCGGTGTTTCCACCGGCTCCACTGCCGGGAGTTCCAATTCCGGCGGCATCCTCAGCGGCGTCTCCGTGCAGTTGGCCGGGTCGGCGATTCCCAACCTGGACCCTCAGGCGTTCGTGAGCGCGCAGTTCGGCCACAGTACCCAGCCCCTCACCAACAGCTTTGCCACGGGCACCAACTATCTGGTGAGCAACTACAAGGGCACCACCTACGGCGTTCGCAAGGGGTTCCTCACCGGCACCAGCATCACCCTGGATATGAGCAGCCAGAACCTGGGGCAAAACTCGCCGCGCAACGACTTCAGTCCTGTCACTAGCGGCAGCCTCGGCTTCACGATCAGCCAGAATCTTCTGCAAGGCTTCGGTGTCGCGCTCAACAGCCGCGTCATCACCATCGCCAAGAACAACCGCCGCGCCGCGGACCTGAACTTCAAAAGCCAGGTGATCGCTACGGTAGCCAACGTAGTGGACCTCTACTACGACCTGGTGGCCTTCGATGAACTCCTGAAAGTGCGGCAGCAGGCCCTGGAACTCAATCAGAAGCTCTATACAGACAACAAGCGCCGGGCGGAACTGGGCGCTATCGCCCCCATCGACATTGTGCAGGCAGAGGCCGAAGTGGCCGCCAGCGAGCAGGACGTGACCAACGCCGAAACCCAGGTGCTGCAGCAGGAGATGATCCTCAAGAACGTGCTCACCCGCGGGGGCGTCGATAACATCATGCTGGCCGAGGCGCGACTGGTCCCCACCACCCGCATCGAGGTGCCCCAGAAGGAGCCCGTCGAACCCATTCAGGACCTTATCGCGGAGGCACTGGCCGCGCGTCCCGAAATCGAGCAGAGCGCGATCAGTATGGAGAACAGCCGCCTCAACCTGATGGGCACCAAGAATGCCATGCTGCCCACCCTGAGCGTCTTCGGCAGCTTGCAGAACAACGGCTTGGCGGGGCAGATGAACACGCAAGTCCCCGAAGGCCCCGAAGGCCAGGCCCTGCTCACACAGCGCATTGCCGGGCTGAATCCCTTTTTCCTGGGGGGCTACGGTAGCTTCGTCTCGCAGCTATTCCGCCGCAACTTCCCGGATTATGCCGTGGGATTCAGCCTGAGCGTTCCCCTGACCAACCGCGCCGCCCAGGCCGACCTCATCCAGGACCAGATCCGCTACCGCCAGCAGCAGATCAACGACCGGCAGACCCAGAACAACATCCGGTTGAACGTGGTGAACGCCCGGACCGCCGCAGCTCAGGCACGTGCGGCCTACGATACCAGCGTCAAAGCCAGGATGCTCCAGGAGCAGACTCTTGCCGGGGAACGCCGCAAATTCCAGTTGGGCACATCCAGCTTCCTCAACGTGGTCATCGTGCAGCGTGACGCGGTGGCCCGCCAAGCTGCTGAAGTACAGGCATTGAGTGCCTACCGCAGGGCTCGGGCCAACATGGACGTGGTGTTGGGGCGCATTCTGCCCAAGTACGGAGTCTCTCTCGAAGAAGCTCAATCCGGAGTCGCCAAGCGCCAGCCGGACCTGATCCCAGCCGTCCGGTAAGGACGATCCCATGGGGGCGGCCACAGCGCCCCCATCCTGCTACATCGTCGGGTTCCAGATGAACTTGCCCTCTTTGTTGATGTACCCCCAGGCGTCCCCCACCCCTACGGGGGCCAGCCCGAGCGAAAACGGGCGCGCCTCGTCGAACTGCGGATTGATGGCCAGCTTCCCGCTCTTATCGATGTAGCCCCAGTGCTCTCCCACCCGCACAGCGGCCATGCCGTCGCGGAAATCGTCCGCGGCGTCGAATTGGGGCGCCACTACGAACTTGCCGGATTTATCGATGTACCCGGCCCGCTCTCCCGTACCTACCAACGCCAAGCCTTCTGAGAAGACCCGCGCCGCCGGATACTGCGGATTGATGACGTACTTCCCGTCCTTGCCGATATAGCCCCACCGGTCCCCTATCCGCACCGCCGCCAGCCCGTCGTAGAAACTGCTGCCCTCGTCGAACTGAGGCTGGACTACCACTTTGCCTTCGCGGTTGATGTATCCATAAGCGCCGCCTATCCCCACGAGGGCGAGATCTTCGCGAAACGGAAGCGCCGCCTGGAACTGCGCCGGGATCGCCACTTTGCCTTTTTTATCGATGTAGCCGATGGGAGTTCCCGGCCCGTGGTGGACCGCCGCCAGTCCCTCGGCGAACCCGATCGGCAGCGGCCCCGGGTCCTGGAACTGCGGGTTGATCACCATCCTGCCCTTCTTGTCGATGAAGCCCCATGCGCCGTTCAGTCGCACCGCGGCCAAGCCGTCCTGGAACGGCGCGCCGGATTCGAATTGCGGGTTGATGGCCACCCGTCCGCGCTCGTCTATATATCCGGCGCGGCTCGCCATCTCGACCACCGCCAGCCCTTCGGAGAACGGCGCGGCGGCATCGAACTGCGGTGCGATCACCACCTGCCCCTTTTTGTCGATGAAGCCGGTCTTGCCGCCTTGCCGGATCATGAAGAGTCCGCTGGTCTGTTCGCCGGGCCGGGCATCGTTGCGCCGTGAGCAGGAGAACGCCACTGTCAACAGAAGAAGCAACGGAATGGTGCGTTTGCGCATACTACTTCCCGTATAGCACGCTATGCGCCGCGCCGGGGTTTATAGCTGCGTCAGCCGTAAGTAGAGGTACACCGCGGGGAGCGCGAAGAGGGTGCTATCCACGCGGTCGAGCAGACCGCCGTGGCCGGGCAGCAGGTTCCCGCTGTCCTTGAGGCCCGCGCCGCGCTTCATGGTGGATTCCGCGAGATCCCCAACTTGCCCGGCGGCGTTCACCGCCGCCGACAGTGCCGCTGCCTGCCACCACGCGATCCCCGGCAGGAACCGGCCCATATAGAGGACCCCAACCACCACCGCCAGCGCCACAGACGCCACCGCGCCCTGCCACGATTTCCCCGGACTCACGCGCCGCGCCAGTTTGTGCCGCCCCCAGCGCCGGCCCACGTAAAACGCCGCGGTGTCGCCGATCCAACTTGTCAACAGGCCATACATCAGCCAGTGCGGGTTCACGGAGTGCATCAGGATGGCGCACCGGAACGGCCCGAACACATAGAAGACGCCGGTTACCAGCAGCGCCGCCCTGGGCAGCGCGGTGGCCAGGTTCTCCGCCCGCATCGAGAGCGCTACGGCCAGGGCAACCAAGGCCACCCCCACCAACAGGCCGTCCCCCGACGCCAGCAATAGAATTCCCGCCCCGTATCCCACCGGACCCAGGGAGCCGAAGCCGTAAGCCCTCGCGATTCCCGCGTACTCCCGGTAGCACAGCACGCACGCCGCCGCGATCACTGCGTAAAGCAGCCAAGCCGGCCCTCCAAGCACCACCCACACGACGGAGGGCGCCAGTACGGCCGAGGTCAAAACCCGTTTCATTGGGAGGGAAGTTCGAGGAGGGGCGTCACGCTGCTGCGTAGGCCGCCATTGATGCGCGAAGGGCTCAGCCCGCCGTAGCGGCGCTCGCGCTTCTGGTAATCCAGGATGGCCGCGAGCAGGTCCGCGCGGCCGAAGTCCGGCCACAGTGTCTCGGTGACGTAGAGTTCCGCGTAGGCGATCTGCCAGAGCAGAAAATTGCTCACCCGCATCTCTCCGGATGTGCGGATCAAAAGGTCGGGTTCAGGCGAGGCGGCGGTGTAAAGGTTGGCAGCGATGGCGGCCTCGTCGATACGCAAGTCGTCCAGCCCTCCGGCGGCGCGCGCCGCTTCAATCACGGCATTCACCGCGTCCACGATCTCACCGCGGCCGCTGTAGTTGATCGCCAGGTTGACGTTCAGGCGGTTATTTCCCTGAGTCGATTCCACCGTGGCCAGCAGCTCTTTGCGCACCTCTTCCGGCAGGGCATCCACGCGGCCGATGGCACGCAGCCGGATGCCGTTTTTATGGAGTTCCGGAAGTTCCTTGCGCAGGTAATACCGCAGCAGGTGCCACAGCGTATCCACCTCCGCGCGCGGACGCTTCCAGTTCTCCGAGGAGAACGCGTAGAGCGTGAGGTCCCGCACCCCCAGCCGGGCACACGTTTCCACCGTGCTCCGGACCGGCCCGACCCCCGCCTGGTGACCGGCCACGCGCGGCAGATGCCGCCGCCCCGCCCACCGGCCGTTGCCGTCCATGATGATGGCGATATGAGCCGGAAGCCTGTCGGGATCCAGCGCGCGCGCCAGTTCCCAGTCCTTCTCCCCAGGCTTGAGGGTTTCGAGTAAGGCCTTCATTCGATGAAAAACCATAGTACCAAAGCCGCACCCGCGCCGCCTCTGGCGGCGCGGGTGCGGCGGGGGATAGGGGACGGGGGAC
>DATMYF010000122.1:0-12715 GCA_035561075.1 Bryobacteraceae bacterium | reverse complement strand
ACCGTAGAGGGGTGGACCTGGTTGGTGAGGGGGTTCCAGTCCACGGTGGGGTTGTTGATGACGGCCTGGGGGATGGTCTGGCGGACGATGTGGTCCATCACAGTCGCGATGAGGCGCTGGCGGGGGAGGCCGTCCTTTTCGGAGTAGTCGGCGCGGATCTGGTCGCGCAGGTTCCAGTGGGAGAGCAGTCGCATGCCGGCAGGGAAGAGGCGCTGGGAGCGATCGTCGAGGACGTGGTGCATCCAGATGTTGTACTCGGCGATGTACTGTTCGGCGCGGGAGCCGGCCTCGGAGATGGCGAGATTCACCTCGGCGGGGACGCGGCGGGAGTAGTTCTGGGCGAGGCGGGCTTCGGCCCACTGGCGGCGGGTCCAGCGGTCGCCGTTAGCGAGGCGCTCGTCGAGGGTGGTGAGGGGGAAGTTGAGCAGGACGACGAAGGCCAGCTTGTTGCGGAAGAAATCCTCGGTGCCGTGGGCGGAGGGGTTGTAACCGGCGAAGATTTCGTCGTAGGGGGCGATGGGGCCGCGGTCGAGATCGACCTGCATGCGGAAGTTGACGAGGATCTCGAGCATGTGGCCGTCGTACTGCTCGAGGAGCTGTTCGTAGCGCGCGAATAGGGCATCGACGGCGGGCTGGGTGCCGGCGAAGTTGCGGCGGACGAAAGTCTCGAAGGCGGCGGCGTCACCATCGTCGGGACGCCAGAAACCGGAGACCTGGCGGAGGCCGCGCACGATGCGGGGGCGCTGGGCGTCACCGTACTGGGCGGTCAATTCCTTTTCGAGCTTGGAGACGGAGTCCGCGAGTTGGGGCTGGGCCATGAGGGGAATGGCGAGCAGGGCTCCGGCGGCGAGGACGGGGCAGAGGCTCCACAGGGAAGGCATGGTTCCATCTTCGCCTGAAATGGCGTTCACGCGCAAAAACCGGAGAGTTTTTGTTTTGTTTTGTTGGGGTTCGACGGGCGGCGCGGCGGGGCCGGGAGAGGCGCGGTGATAGGTTTGAGTCGGGTGAGGCACTTGCACGGGGGGCTCGAATGAAAACGGCAGGGAAGCCGAAGGGAGTTCGGAAACGCTTGCGGAAAACCAACCCGAAGAGGCTGGTGGACAAGGCGATTCAGAACATCGAGAGCAAGTTGGATACGGACGAGGTAAAGGGGTCGTACGGGGATTTGATCAGGCTGCTGCAGATCAGGAAAGAGCTGGAGGCGGAGGAGCCGCGGGATGTCCAGGTGAAATGGGTCGAAGACAAGTCGAGCGAATGATCCGGTACGAGGCGCTGCCTTCACAGAGAAAGTTTCACGAGAGCCCGGCGCGATTTAAAGGATATTCAGGTCCGATTGGCAGCGGGAAGAGCCAGGCACTGTGCCAGGAGGCGATCCGGCTGACGTACCTGAATCCGGGACGGATGGGGCTGGTGGGGGCGCCGACATATCCGATGCTGCGGGACTCCACGCAGGCGACGCTGTTCGAGATTTTGGAGCGGAACAAGATCCCGTTCGAGCACAACAAAGCCGAGAACGTGCTGACGATGCTGGACACACGGTCGCGGGTGGTGTTCCGGGCGGTGGACGATTACGAGCGGCTGAGGGGCACGAACCTGGCATGGTTCGGGGTGGACGAGTTGACGTACGCGCCGGAGGCGGCGTGGCTGCGCCTGGAAGGCAGGTTGCGGGACCCGCGGGCGGCGAGGCTGTGCGGGTTCGCGGTGTGGACGCCGAAGGGGTACGAGTGGGTGTACGACAGGTTCCTGGCCGAGCCGGTGGAGGGGTACGAAACGGTTGTCGCACAGGCGTTCGAGAACCGGCACCTGCTGGATAAGGTGCCGGACTATTACGAGCGGCTGAAGAACAGCTACGACGAGAACCTGTACCGGCAGGAGGTGCTGGGGCAATACCTGAGCCTGCTGGGGGGGCTGGTGTACACGGCGTTCCGGCGCACGGAGCACGTGACGGACCTGGCGGTGGCACCGGGGGCACCGCTGCTGTGGGCGCTGGATTTCAACGTGGATCCGATGGCGTCGGTGGTGGCGCAGGTTTTGGGGGGAGCGGTCCACGTACTGGACGAGATTGTGTTGCGGCACGCGAGCACGCAGGAAGCCTGCGAGGAATTCTGCAGGCGGTTCCCGAAGCATACGCAAGGAGTTGTGGTCTACGGGGACGCGTCGGGAAACCAGCGACAGACGACGGGGAGCACGGATTACGAAGTGGTGAAGGAGCATTTCGCGAGGCACTCGGGGGCGCCCGTGAGTTACAAGGTGCCGCGGAGCAATCCGGCGGTGCGGGACCGGGTGATGCTGGTGAACTCAAAATTGCGGAACGCGGCGGGGCAGGTGCAGTTGCTGGTTGACGGCAAGTGCAAAGAGCTGATCAAGGATTTCGAGCAGGTCTCGTATAAGGCGGACAGCACTCAGGTGGATAAAGACAGGGACCGGCGGCGGACGCATGTGAGCGACGCGCTGGGGTATCTGGTTTGGCAGGAGTGCCGGCCGGCGGCGGAGATAGGAGAGCGCGTGATGCGCCTGATATAGCCATGGAAACGATCAATCGAGAGCATCCCGAATACACACGGAAAGCGGCGATGTGGAAGAAGTACAAGGACCTGTACGCGGGTGGCGAGCAGTTGCGCGAGAACGCGGCGGAGTACCTGGTGCGGCGTCACAAGGAGCCGCTGGACATCTACAGCGAGCGCGTGAACCGGGTGTTCTACGAGAACTATGCGGGCGCCATTATCGACTGGTTCGCGGCGACGCTGATGCGGCGCGAGCCGGTAATGCTTTTCGAGGGGAACGATGAGCCGGCGAAGGTGTTCTTCAACGAGTTCTCTGAGAACTGCGATTTGAAGGGGACGAACTTCGCGGAGTTCCTGAGACAGCGGTTCGTGCAGGCGCTGGTGTACGGGCGGAGCTACATGGTGGTGGACTTCCCGCGAGTGGAGCGGCCTGCAGCGAACCGGGCGGAGGAGGATGCGCTGGGGCGGTCGCGAGGGTACCTGGTGGATTACTCGCCGGAGGAGGTCATCAACTGGAGCCACGAGCCGGGGGGCGGGATGGAGTGGGTGGTGATCCGGACGTCGTGCCTGTCGCCGGGAAAGGTGACGGACACGAAGACGGAGCGGGAGACGCGTTGGATCTACTACGACCGCGAGAACTACAAGGTGTACCGGCGTGTCTCGGAGCAAGGAAAGATCGAGTTGGTGGACGAGGGGCGGCATGGGCTGGCGGGGCAGCGGCGGGTACCGCTGTTCCAGTTGCAGGTGAGCGAGGGGCTGTGGCTGATGAACAAGGCCGCGCTGCTGCAACTGGAGCACTTTAATAAATCGAACGCGCTGGCATGGGCTCTGACGATGGGGCTGTTCGCGATGCCGGTAGTCTTCTCGGATAAAGAGTTCAAACAGGTGGTGGGGGAGTCGTACTACCTGCAGTTGGGGAAAGAGGACCGGTTCGGGTGGACGGAGCCGGGGGGGAACGTCTACCAGATCGCGGCGGACAACCTGGTGCGGTTGAAGGACGAGATCTACAGGGTCTGCTACCTGATGAACCAGGCGGCGAGTCCGGCGGCCAGCGTGGGGCAGTCGGGGTTGAGCAAGCAGCGGGACTTCAGCGTGACGCAGGAGGTGCTGCGGGCCTACGGCGATGCCGTGAAGGAATCGATGAAGCAGGTGCTGTGGGCGATTGCGGGCGCGCGGCAGGATGCGTTGCGGATCGATGTGTCGGGCCTGGATGAGTTCGACATAGGGGACTTCGGGACGGAGTTGGACGATGCGGAGCAGTTGTTGAAGATGGGGATCCCGTCGGAAACATTGCGCCGGCAGGTGTTCAAGAAGCTGGCCTTCAAATACCTGTGCGATGTGCGGCAGGAAGTGAAGAACGACATCGCACGGGAGATAGACAGCCAGTAAGTCGAAAGCGAGGGTACTGGAGGGTTATGGCAGAAACGGATTTGGCAGGAGTAGTTAGGCAGGTTGTTCAGGAGTTTGCGGAACAACAGCAGGCCAAGAGCGAGCCGGCTTACAAGGCCGAGCTCGTCGAGGAGCGGAAACGGCGGGAGGAACTGGAACGCCGGATGAACGCCCTGGTGGAAGAGAATCGGCGGGCGCGGCAGCAGGCATCGGAGATCGAGCGTGGCGCGGCGATCCGGGCGGAACTGCAGCGGCTGGGAGTGGCCAAGGTCGATTTGGCCTACAAGGCCGTGCAGGACGGGGTGGTCCGCACCGATGACGGGCGACTGGTTGCGCGGACGGAAACGGGCGAGGTCGGGCTGAAAGATTTCCTGACCGGCTTCGTGGCGGAGAATCCGGAGTTTCTGCCGGCCCGGATGGCCGGGGGAACAGGAATGACGGCCACGCAGAAGGCGTCCGGCGGGAGCCGCGAGGGGGTGGACCTGGACAAGATTCGACCCGGTATGAGCAAGGAAGATATGGAGCGCGTGCGGCAGGAGATCCTGCGGGTGACGGCGCAGACTTTGGGGAACGTTTAACTGGCAGGGGAAGACCCTGCAACTTAGAGGAGAGTGAATGGCAGCGATCACTTCAACGAACGTAGCGAATGCGATTGTCAAGCTGGTGGCGGCGGATGCCCTGCCGGCCCTGATGGGGAACCTGGTGATGGGTAACCTGGTCAATCGCGATTACGAGCCGGTGCTGGCGCAGACCGGCGACACTATCAACATTCCGATTCCGCCGACGCTGGTGGCGAACAACCTGGCCGAAGGCGGGACGGTGCAGGCGCAGAACCCGAGCCTGGGGAACGCGCAGATCGTGCTGGACACGCACGCCGAGGCAACCTTCCAGATTCCGGATGTGACAAAGGTGCTGGCGGTGCCGGACCTGCTGCGGATCTACATGCAGCCGGCCGTGACGGCGCTGGCGGAGCGGATCGAGAGCGATTTGCTGGCGAAGTTCGGGCAGTTCACGGCCAATCTGCCGGTGGGCACGCCGGGCACCCCGGTGACGGAGAGTGTGATCGACGCGGCGGAGACGGCGCTGTTCTCGGCCAAGGTGCCGGCCGCGGAGCCGAAGTACCTGGTAGTGGACGCAGCCACCTACTCGCAGTTGCGGCAGATACCGCGATTCAGCGAGTACCAGTCGGCGGGCGAAGCCGGGTTGCGGGCTCTGGTGGATGGCACGGTGGGGAAGATCAAAGACTTCTACGTGTTCCGTTCCCAGTTCATTTCGAAGACCGCGGGGGCTACGCCGACGACGCACAATTTGGCGTTCACGAAGAATGCCATCGGACTGGTGATGCGGCGGATGCCGCAGCCGCTAATGGGCACCGGCGCCGTGGCCCACTACGCAGAGTTTGGCAACTTCGGCATGCGGGTGGTGATGAGCTACCAGCCGAACACGCTGGCGCAGCAGTTCACGGTGGACGTGCTGTACGGCGCGGCGGTGATCCGGAACGAGTTCGGGTTGCAGGTGCAGTCGTAGGCAAGTGAGCGTGGGGCGGGTGCGCGGTAGCGGAAGCGCACCCGCTCCGGTTCAGGGGGAGGCTGAGGGATGGACCTGAAGATCTACTACGAGAAGATTCGCGAGACGGAAGCGGAGCTTCCCGAGCCGTGCGTGCTGGTGAGCCGGGCGACGGAGAACGGAGGTAAAGCGGGGGTACGGATGGAGGTTCCGCGGGCGATCGGGGCGAAGATGATCGTCGACGGAAATGCGCGGGCGGCCACGGAGGAAGAGGCGCAGGCGTTCCGGGAGGAGCAGGCCGAGGCGAAGGCGGAGGCCGATCAACTGGCGGCGGCGAGCCGAATGCAGGTGACGGTGATCCCGTCGAGCGAACTGCGGAACCTGCGGAGTCCGCGGTCGAGGGAGTAGGCCATGGCGCTGTTCACGGACGGGAGTATCTCATCGGTGTCCGAACTGGCGGCACACGATTCCGGGCTGTTGGGTGTGGCGGGGACGGAAGGGATCGATGTGGCGGTGAAGCTGGGGCTGGCGCAGGACGAATTGGGGGTGGAACTACTGGCCATGGTGCCGCAGACGGCGGGCCTGCAGGGCGTGGTGATAACGGCTCCGCTGCGGCTCTGGCACGTGTTCCATTCGCTCGAGCTGGTCTACCGCGATGCGTACAACAACCAGCTTAATGACCGGTACAAGGGCAAGTGGCAGCAGTACCGGGAATTGGCGCAGTGGGCGGCGGGGAAGCTGCTGGAAACGGGCCTGGGGATCACGGCGGACCCGGTGCCGCGGGCCGAGGCTCCGACGCTGAGCGTGGCTGGAGGCGGTAGTGTCACGGTTGAAGCGACGCTGTACGCGAGTATCGCGTGGGTGAACGCAAAGGGCGAAGAGGGAGCGGCGGGACCGTGGGACGTGATGGTTGTGCCCGCCTGGAATGCGCTGGTGGTAGGGCCGGTGCGTCCGCCGGCGCCTGCCGCGGGATGGAATGTGTACGTGGGGACGAGCGTTGACGCGCTGAGCCGGCAAAATACGGCGCCGCTCGCTGTCTCGGAAGTGTGGACGCAGACGGGTCCGGTGACGGAAGGCGGGCCGCAGCCGGGGAGCGGGCAGCCTCCTAGCTATCTGCGCGCGATGCCGCGCACTTTTCAAAGGGGCTAGCGATGACGGGAGTGGCGGATTCGGCGACGGGGAAGACTTTGGAACTGCTGAGCGCGCCGGTGGGGATCAACGCACAACTGGCAGCGATCGCGAGCGGCACCGGCGCCCTGCTGGCGGAGGTGGGGGCGAAGCAGATGATGGCGCAGAACGTGGCCATCGAACTGGCGGAGCGCAGCAGCGAGGTGCAGTATCCGGCGGTGCACGTGTACTGTGAGCGGCTGTCGAACAGCCAGAGGGAGAAGTTCCGGACGTTCTCGGGGAAGGCGCAGATGGCGGTGGAAGTCCGGTACTCGCAAGACCGGCTGGAGGGAATCGAAGGACGGGTGCGCGGGTATGCGGATGCCGTGGCGCGGGTGCTGGAGGGGAGCCTCGGGGACTGGGGAGACGGGATGTTCTACGGAGGCGGGTACGATGTGGCGTTCGGCGCGGTGAAGCGCGGGGGCCGAAACTTCGTGCAGGTGGCGAGGGTAACGTTCGAGGTCGAGGTGAGCAGGAGCTGACATGGCGTATATATCTTCGAAGGCCAACAGGTTCTACACGGCGGTGGAGAGCGGGTTCGGGCAGGTTGCGGCGGTGAGCGCGGCGAACCGGATCCCAGCGGTGAAACTGTCGGCGCGGCAGCAGATGCGGACGGCGGAGCGGAAGGACAAGACGGGGAGCCGGACGTTTGTGGGGTTGCCGCCGGGCGGCCGGCGGCGGACGCAGTTCGACTTGCGGACGTACATGACGACGTGGAGCGATCCGACACAGGAGCCGGGGTACGGGCCGATGTTCCAGGCGTGCCTGGGAGCTACACCACTGATCGGTGATGTGGGCGTGGCGGGCGCGGGATCGAGCGGGAACACGGTGGTGTTCACGGGGCCGCACGGGCTGGTGCCGGGACAGGCGGTCACTTCGAACGGCGAGATGCGGTTTGTGGAAGCGGTGGTGAACGATACGACGGTGACGGTGAACGCGCCGTTTACGATCACGCCAGGAGCAGGGGCCGCCATCGGTGCCACATGCACGTACTTCCCGGCGACTGAACTGCCGAGCGCGACGATCTTCGACTACTGGAGCCCGGCTACGGCGGTGCAGAGGATCCTGTGCGGCGCGGCGGTGAACCGGATGGAAGTGGCAGTGAACGGCGACTTCCACGAGTTCCACTTCAGCGGCCTGGCGCAGGATCTGCTGGACAGCAGCAGCTTCACGGCGGGGTTAGGCGCCCTCGACAGCTTTCCGGAAGAGCCGGCACTCGAGCAGTTCGACTACTCGATTATCCCGGGACACATGGGGCAGGCGTGGCTGGGGAGTACGCCGTCACAGTTCTACACGATCACGAGCGCGACATTCACGCTGGACAACAACCTGGACCTGAGGGCGAGGGAGTTCGGGTCGAATGTGCCGAAGTGTATCTCGCCGGGACAGCGGTCGGTGACGGTGGACTTCGAGCTGTACGGGCTCGATGACGACGCCACGAAGGGGCTGTACCAGGCGGCGCGGCAGGGGTCGCCGGTGAGCGTGATGTTCCAACTTGGGGAACAGGAGGGGCAGCTCATGGGGGTGTACCTGAAGAGTGTGACGCCGGAGGTGCCGGAGTTCGAGGACAGCGAGGCGCGGCTGCGATGGAAGTTCAGCGGGTCGCGGGCGCAGGGCACGGCGGACGATGAGATCGCGGTGGCGTTCGGATAAGACATGGAATACGCAAGCGTAACGGTGGTGGACGCGGCGGCTGTGCCGGGGGTGCGGCTGGTGCTGCGGAGGATGTCGTTCGCACGGCGAGTGGAGCTGATGCGACGTATCCGGGAACTGGCTCGGCCTGCGCAGTTCCTGCGGGCTGGGGACCGGGTTGGGGAGCAGATGGACGCCGGGCTGCTGCGGGCGGAGATCGACCGTGTCTACGTGGAGTGGGGTGTGGAGCGGGTGGAGGGGCTGGCTCTCGACGGGGTGCCGGCGACGGCCCAAGGACTTGCGGAAGCGGGACCGGAGGAGTTGTTCCGGGAGGCGCTCGATGCGGTGAAACGCGAGTGCGGGCTTTCGGACGAAGAACGAAAAAACTGACGGTCGCCTTCCATTTCCAATTTGCGAACCAGGCCGGTTGGGAGTGCGACACGTGCAGAAAATCCGGTCTGGAGAAGCGTCGGCGGTGCGGGTGGTTTCCGAAGTCAGTGGTGGCGCCCGAGCGCGTGGTGTGGGCGCGGAGAACGGTTTCTAGTCCGGAGTGCCCGCGGTCGTACATCACAGCGCAGAGCCTGGCGTGGGTGGAAACATTCCTGGTGAGGAAGAAACTGGGCGGGGCGGAACCGGTGGGGGATATGGCGGCGAGGGATGCGGAGGCGCTCCTGATCCTGGAGAACGAGTGGGCGCAGCGGACGGCCATGGAGTAAGGGGGGACGAGTGGATTCGAGCTACGAGGAGATGGTGCGGAAGGCGTTCCTGGCGGTCGCGGGGGATCAGCGGCTGGAGTCGAAAGCGGCGCGGGAATATGCGGCGCTGCCGGGCGCGGTGGAAGACAATACACGGCAGATCGCGGGGCTGGTCTCGGCGAGCCAGACGCAGGCGACGACTTTGGACGAGATTCTGGGGAGTTATACGCGGGTGCTGGCGAACTCGCCGGTGTACCAGGGCGTGCAGGGGGAAGACGGGCAGGGGACTGCGTCGCGAGTGGCATCGTCGGTGTTGCGCAATGCGCTGGGGATGGTTCCGCTGGCGAAGGCGGTTTGGGGGCTGTTCGGCGGCGGGGGCAATGAAGAGGAATTGCCGGACCTCGTGAAGTACGCGCTGCCGGCGAGCCTGCGGTTCGAAACGGCGGAAGGGCCGGGGGCTTCCCTGCGAGGCGTGGATTACGCGCAGGACGGGTTGCCGCGGGCCTACTCAGCGGAGCGAGCCGTGGAGGCAGGACCGCAGGTGACGGTGCAGGTGCAGGCGATGGACAGCCGGTCGTTCCTGGATCACAAGGAAGAGATCGCGCAGGCGGTACGCGAAGCGATGTTGAACACGCACTCGCTCAACGATGTGGTGAATGAGCTATGACGTTTCCGGTGCTGAAGACGGGCGCGGTGATGCAGTATCCGGGAGCCAAGGAACTGCGGGTGGCGACGGACGTGGTGCAGTTTGTCGATGGTGGAGAGCAGCGGTACCGCGACTTCGGATCGGCCCTGCGGCGGTGGTTGATCAGGCTGGATCTGCTGGATGAGGGGGAGTTGGCGGAAATCGAGGGGTTCTTCACGGACTGCCAGGGGGCGTTCGGAAACTTCGCGTTCACCGATCCGTGGGACGGGACGGAGTACCCCAACTGCAGCCTGGAGCAGGACTCGATCGAGACGGTGCTGGAGGGCGAATTGAGGGGCGGCACGCTGCTGGTAGTGAAGGAGAACAGGAGCTGAGATGCGTTATTTCCCTCAACTCGAGACGGGTGCCATGGGGCAGTATCCATTGCGGCGGGTTCGGCGGATGAGAACCGTGAGCAATGAGATGCCGGACGGACGCGGCGTGAAGCTGCCGGATGCGGCTGCGGCCACGACGGAATGGCAGCTCAAATGGGTCGGACTGACGGATGGCGAGATGGAGACGCTGGCGCGGTTTTTCGATGACGTCGCGGGCCGGCTGCACACGTTCACGTTTCTGGATCCGGGTGCGAACCTGCTGTGCTGGAGCGAGGATCTGGAGCGGGGTGTGTGGGAGAAAGGTCCGCTGGTGACAGTGACAGGCGGGCTGGCGGATCCATTCGGGGGGACGCGGGCGTGGCGGGTTGCGAACGGCAGCCTGATTCAGACACTGAACGTGCCGGGCTGGTTCTACTACTGCGTGAGCATGTATGCGCGGAGCGATGGCGGGGGCCAGGTGACGCTGGTACGGGGCGGCGAGACGGCGGCGCGGATGGTGACGCGACAGTGGCGGCGGTTGACGTTTGCCGCGCAATCGGTGGGGGCCGAGGAGAGCGTGCGCTTCGGGCTGGAAGTGGCGAGCGGCGCGGCGGTGGAAGTGTTCGGGTTGCAGGTGGAGCCGCAGATCGCGGCGTCGGGATACAAGAAGACGGCGGCGCGCGGAGGTGTTTATCCCAATGCGCGGCTGGCGGAGGACCGGCTGTACTGTACGACGGCGGGGCCGGGCCGGCACGAGTGCGGGTTGGACATCATCCATGGCGAACGTTTTTGAAGTGAAGGAGCAGACGGCGGCGGAGACACCGCTGTTGTTGTTCGAGTGCGAGCTGGGGAACGGCGCGGTTGAGCGCTGGAGCACGCATCGGGTGGAGTGCGGGGGCGCGTGGTACGAGGCACGGGTGGTGAGGCACAACCTGTTCGAGATGGAGGCGTCGTCGGAGCAGGGAGTGGATGGGATCCCGCGGGTGTCGCTGACGCTGGCGAACGCGGACTCGCACTTCTCGCAACTGGAGCGGACGGCGGGTTTCAAAGGCGCGAAGCTGACGGCGCGGTTCGTGTTCTTCAACGTGAAGGAGAACACGGCGGCGACGGAAAGCAGGGTGCTGTTCCAGGGGGTGGCGAATCCGCCGGAGGAGATCACCGAGGCGACGCTGCGGCTCACCGCGGTGAACCGGTTGGGGATGCAGCGGGTGCTGCTACCGGGGGTGCGCATTCAGCGGCGGTGCCCGTGGGAGTTTCCGGCCACGGCCGCACAGCGGGAAGAAGGTATGCACGGAGGCGCGCGAGGGCGGTATTCACGGTTCTTCCGGTGCGGGTACTCGGCGGACATTCCGGGTGGCGAAGGCAGCCTGGACGCGGAGGCGCCGTTCACCTCCTGCGGGTACACGCGGGTGCACTGCGAAGCGCGGGGGATGTTCCGGGCGGACGAGGCGGGCAGGCCGACGCGACGGTTCGGGGGGATAGAGTTTGTGCCGTCGTCGACCCTGGTGCGGAGTTACGGCGAGCAGGGCTGGCACGCGGCGGCGGTGCAGGGTAGCGCGCGGTACAACGACTTCGTGCCGCTGGTGTACGGGACGGTCTGGTATGCACCGCCGGTGATCCTGGCGCGGAACGACGGGAACCTGACGCACATGGAGGTCCTGCTCGGCATGGGCGAGATGCAGGGCGTCTTAAAGGTGCTGGTGAACGACATCGAGATTCCGCTGGCACAGGGCGGGGCGAAGATGACGGCCACGGGTTGGTACAACGTGGCGAGCCCGGGGAATCGCACGGGGATGTTCAATCTGGATTTCGAACAGGGCGACCCGTACGGGAGCATGGCATACCTTTCGGTAGTGGTGCCAAACCGGATCAACGACGGCAGCAGTTTGCCGAAGGTGAAGGTACTGGCGGAGGGGCTGCGGCTTCCGGTGTACGGGGAGGATGGGGCGTACGTGCGGGACGAGTTCACGGCGAATCCGGCATGGGTACTGCTGGACATCCTGCAGCGGAGCGGGTGGACGCCGGAGGAGATCGAAGTGGGGAGTTTCGCGCGGGCGGCGGCGTATTGCGCGGAGCTGATCGAGATTCAGGACGTGTACGGGAACGCGCGGATGGCGCCGCGGTTCGAGTGCAATCTGGCGCTTCAAAAGCGACGGAGCGCGGCGGACCTGGTGAGGGGGATCCGGAACGCGGCGCGGCTCATGCTGACATACGGCGGGGGCGGGCTGCTGCGGCTGCAGGTGGAAAACACGCTGGCGCTCGAGCAGCCGTCGAAGCCGGCGTGGAGCAATGCGACGGAGCCGCTTAACGGCGGGTGGCCCGGGTACTGCTTCGGGGATGGGACGAACGGGACGTCGGGGATTCTCCGAAAGGCGAACGGGGAGCCGAGTGTCCGGGTGCGGTCGCGGAGCATGGCGGATACGCCGAATCGGTTTTCGGTGGAGTTTCAGGACGCGTTCAACGAATACCAGCAGGACAGCTTCTCGGTGGTGGATGCGGAGGACGCGGCCCGCACGGGGCAGGAGATCGCGACAACGCTTACGGCGCTGGGGATCGCGAATTACGACCAGGCGGGGCGGATTCTGAAGTACCACCTGGACAAGTCCATCCGGGGGAATACATATATCGATTTCGAAACCAGTGTGAAGGCACTGGGATTGCGACCGGGAGACCTGATCGCGGTGACATACCTGAAGGAGGGCTTCGAGCAGCAGCCCTTCCGAGTATTGCGGATCGCGCCCGGGATGAACTACCGCACGGTGAAGATCACGGCACAGATCCACGATGATGCCTGGTATAGCGATACGAATGGCGGCGGAGGGG
>DATMYF010000121.1:0-21587 GCA_035561075.1 Bryobacteraceae bacterium | reverse complement strand
GAACTGATGGGGCACTGTGCGACGGGGCAGAGCCGGTGGGAGTGGGCCTCCAGGTATCCCATCTCCCGGCCCTCCACGTGGAACTGGGACCGGTTGCGATAGTTCCAGGGCTCGCCGGTTACCGCGGAAATCTCGGCCGGGGCTTCGATATGAGCAATGCGCCGCAACTGGTCAGCCAGGATGGCCTTTTTGGCCTCCACCTGGTATTCGTAGGGCGCGTGCTGGTAATGGCAGCCGCCGCAGCGGGCGAAGTACGGGCACGGCGCCTCCACGCGCTCCGGGGCGGACTTCAGCACCTCCATGAGGCGCGCCCGCGCCATCCCGGGCTTCTCGATGGTGGTCTCGAGGCGCACTTCCTCACCCGGCAAAACGAAGGGCGCCAGCACTACCTTGCCTTCCGCGCGACCCAGGCCGTCGCCGCCGTAAACCAGCTTTTCCACCGTCAGGTTGAACTCGCGTTGTACGATAAAGGTTACCTTCCTACTTCCATGAAAGCACGAGTCTTCTCCGGAATGCAGCCTTCCGGCAATCTGCACATCGGGAATTACCTGGGAGCGCTGCGAAACTGGGTGCGAATCCAGTCCCAATACGAGTGCGTGTTCTGCATCGTGGATCTGCATGCGATCACGGTGTACCAGGACCCTAAGGAACTGCGCGGGAAAATCCGCGAGATCGCGGCGTTGTATTTGGCGGCGGGGATCGACCCGCAGCAGTCCGCCATTATGGTGCAGTCCATGGTGCCGGCCCACGCGGAGCTTGCCTGGATGCTCACCTGCGCCACGCCGGTCGGATGGCTGGAACGCATGACTCAATACAAAACGAAGTCGGCCAAGCAGGAATCCGTGGGGGACGGGCTGCTGCAGTATCCCGTCCTGATGGCGGCGGACATCCTGCTCTACCAGGCGGCTATCGTACCGGTGGGGGAGGACCAATCCCAGCACCTGGAACTGACGCGGGATATTGCGCAGCGCTTCAACTCGCTCTACGGCGAAACGTTCGTGGTGCCCGGGACCAGCCTGCCGGTGGTGGGGGCGCGGATTATGGGGCTCGACGACCCGACAGTGAAGATGAGCAAGTCCGAATCCGGCGCGTACCATGGCGTGGCGCTGCTCGACCCGCCGGACAAGATCCGGAAGACGATCATGCGGGCCACCACGGATTCGAACCCCGCGGTGGATTACGAGAAACTGGGCGACGGCGTCCGCAACCTCCTCACCATCTACCAGGCGTTCGCCGAGTGGACAGACGAGCAGATGCGCGCCCATTTCTCAGGGATGCGTTATGGCGACCTGAAGAAGGAGGTGGCGGCCATGGTGGTGGAGCACATCGAGCGCTTCCAGCAGCGCTATCGGGAGATTACCTCAGAGCCGGGCTACATCGACCGCGTGCTGCGGGAGGGCGCCTGCCGGGTGGAGCCCATCGCCAACGAGACCGTAAAGCTCGTCAAGGAGCGGATGGGGTTGTACGCATAGCATGATGCTTCCGAATCGTTAGGCCGCATGCAGCCGAACCCCATCTCTTTGCGCTCGTACTGGCGGCTGGTCCGGGGCAATGCCAACTTTCGCCGCCTCTGGGGCGCGCAGGTCATCAGCGAGCTGGGCGACTGGTTCTACACCCTGGCGGTTTACGGGCTGTTGCTGGAAATCACAGGCAGCGCCGCCGCGGTAGGGCTGGCGGTGGTGCTGCAGTTGCTCCCTATGACTTTCGCGGGTCCTACCGCGGGGGTGGTGAACGACCGCGTCAGCCGCCGGCGGGTGATGATCTGGGCGGATATCGCGCGGGCCTTGATCGTGCTGTTTATGCTGCTGGCGCGATCCCCCTCTACTATTTGGATGGTGTACCCGCTGCTGTTCGCGGAGAGCGTGATGGTGGCGTTCTTCGAACCCGCCCGCAATGCCGTGGTCCCCAACATCACCAGCCCGGAGGAGTTGATGGTGGCGAACACCCTCTCCTCCACCACGTGGTCGTTCAACCTGGCGATCGGGGCCATGCTGGGCGGGGTGGTGGCGGCGCTAGCGGGGCGGGACGCCGTCTTCGTGCTCAACGCGCTCTCATTCCTGGGTTCGGCGGCCCTGATTCGCCGAATGTGCTTCCCCGAGCCCCACACGGAGGGGGCTCCACCGCTGCTCGCCCGTGACCTGGTGGATTTTTCCCCCATCCTGGACGGCATCCGGTACGTACGTTCCGACCGCCGCGTGCTGGTGACGGTGTTCGTGAAGTTCGGGCTGGGGCTGATGGGCTCGAATAACGTAATCCTGCCCATACTGGGGGAACGCGTGTTTCCGGTGCGCCTGGAGGGCCTGAGCCCCGAGCGCGGCGCCATGCTGGGGATGAGCCTGTTGATGGGGGCGCGCGGCGCCGGTTCGCTGCTGGGGCCGTTCGTGGCGGGGATGTGGTCCGGGCAGAACGAAGGCCGGCTGCGACTGGGTATTCTGGGCGGGTTCCTGCTGGCCGCCGCGGGATATATGGCGCTGGGGTTCTCGCCCTATGCCTGGGCGGCCATCGCGGCGGTGGTGTTCGCGCACGCGGGTTCCTCCGCGGTGTGGGTCTTCTCCACGACGCTGCTGCAAATCTATACCGAAGACCGGTTCCGGGGGCGCGTCTTCGCCGCGGACGTGGGGCTGCTCACCTTGACCATCTCGCTCAGCAGCTACCTGGCCGGCGCGCTGGTCGACTGGGGGCTGCCGGCCAGGGTCTTTGCATCGGCCACGGGGCTCTTGATGCTGGTGCCCGCGCTGGCATGGGCTCTGGCCTTGCGGACGAAGGCGGGTGGCACGAGCGGTTAGATTAGAATGGAGGCTGACATTATGGAACTGCTCGGTAACAGCCTCCTCGAACTGGTCACCCAGACCTCTACTAACCTCCCGCCGGACGTGCGGGCCGCCATGTCGGCCGCCGCCGGCCGCGAGATCCCCGGGACACAATCCTCCCAGGCCCTCGATATCATGCTGCAGAATATCGACATGGCCTCGGACGACCAGGCCCCCGTCTGCCAGGACACCGGCATGCCAACCTTCCTGGTTCGCACTCCCGTGGGAGTGAGCCAGATCCCCATACGGCTGGCCATCCGGGAAGCCGTGGCGGAGGCCACGCGGCGGGGCAAACTGCGCCCCAATTCCGTCGATTCCATCACCGGAAAGAACAGTGGGAATAACCTTGGGCCCGGAACTCCCGTCATTCACTTCGAGCAGTGGGAGGAGGACGAGATCGAAATCCGGCTGATTCTCAAGGGCGGCGGGTGCGAGAACAAGAATATCCAGTATTCGCTGCCGGCCAATCTGGACCACCTGGGGCGCGCGGACCGCACGCTCGAAGGGGTGAAGAAGTGCATTCTGCACTCGGTTTGGCAGGCGCAGGGCCACGGCTGCGCGCCGGGCGCGCTGGGGGTGTGCATCGGCAGCGACCGGGCGCACGGCTACGAAGTGGCCAAGGAGCAACTGTTCCGCACGCTCGACGATACGAATCCGGATCCGGTGCTGGCGAAACTCGAAGCCGAGGTGATGGACGAAGCCAACCGGCTGGGCATAGGGGCCATGGGGTTCGGCGGGAACGTATCGCTGATCGGTTGCAAGGTGGCTGCGGCGAACCGTCTGCCGGCCAGCTTCTTCGTGTCGGTGGCGTACGGCTGCTGGGCCTTCCGGCGGCTGGTGGTGCGGCTGGATGCGAAGACCGGCGGGATTACGAGTTGGCTCTACCGCGACCCGTCGGCTCCACTTGCGCGCATGGCGCGGGGCGAAGGCTTCCCGCTCACCGGGCGCGAAGTGGTGCTGACGCCGCCGCTCACCGAGGAGATGGTGCGGTCGCTCAAGGTGGGGGACGTGGTGCTCATCCGGGGCGACCTGTTCACGGGGCGCGACAACGTGCACGCCTACCTGATGAAGAATCCGCCGCCGGTGGATTTGAACGGCGCGGTGCTCTACCACTGCGGGCCGGTGATGCTGAAGGAAGGGGATCGGTGGACGACGAAGGCGGCGGGTCCAACCACCAGCGGCCGCGAGGAGCCCTACCAGGCCGACGTGATCAAGCGCTACGGACTGCGTGCGGTAGTGGGGAAGGGCGGGATGGGGCCCAAGACGCTGGCCGCCCTCAAGGAGTGCGGGGCGGTGTACCTGAACGGCATCGGCGGGGCGGCGCAGTATTATGCCCGCACGGTCGAGGAAGTAGTGGGCGTGCACCTGTTCGAGTTCGGCATTCCCGAGGCCATGTGGCACCTGCGGGTAAAGGATTTCGCCGCCATCGTGACCATGGACTCCCACGGGAACAGCCTGCACGCCGGTGTGGAGAATGCTACCGGGGAAGCCCTAGCCGCACTATACGCAAAGTGAGTACCTGATGCCCCAGCCCCCCTCACCGCCGCCGCTCGAAACCCTGGAGGGCCGGTCGTTTTCGTTTTATCCGCCGATCCTGAACGTCGAGCACAACGAGTGGCGGTTCCGGAAAGCCACCTGGTCGGAGTTCCAGGTAGTGAACGCCAGGAGCGGTGACGATATCTGGATTTCGCGGCGGTACCTGGGCGAAATCTCAAGTATCGATGAGCCAGTGGTGATTGTGGGGCTGGTGAAGGAGTTGGAGTTCAAAGGCGGGGCGGTGTGGCCCCACGAGCGACGGGTGATTTCGATGCCCGCGGCCGTGGGGAGCCCGCCGCCCTCGCAGCCCGGGATTACCCCGGCTGGAGTGGCTCCCAAGGTCCGCCGCACGGAATTCGCCACCGATACCCGCATCCTGCGGCTGATCGGCATCGCCCTGGTGGTGGCGGTGGCGGCATATTTCGTGATGGCGAATCTTTTCCGCGAGGGAGTGCTACGCCCGCGAATCAACTACACCACCAAAGACCAGTCCTACCTGGAACTGAGGGCGTACGATGATTTCTTCGCTGTGGTCGCGAAACTCGGGCAGCCGGAGCGCGACCGCTGGATGTCCGAGACGGGAGAGATTCAATACCGCGCCCTGACCTATCCGCAACGGGCGTACACCGTCATCCTGATGGGCAGCGACCGCAAGTCGGCTTTCTACGTGGGGACCCTGGACTCGAATTGGAAGCCCGTGCACGCGGTTCCGTTCCGGAGCGGCGGCAACACCTTCGCCATGCTGCGCGAGCTGCGGCGCTTCTAGGGCTGCGGCGCGTTATGCTGTTCTGGTGAAAAGATTGCTGGGCCATCTCTTATGGGCCGGGGTCGCCGTGGTTTCGGCGGCTTGTCTCGGCGGCATCGCGCTGCACCAGGGCGAGCATATCAATAGCATCTGGCTGGTGCTGGCGGCCTCCTGCACCTACGTTCTGGGATACCGGTTCTATGCCAAGTTTATCGCTGCGCGGGTGCTGGCGCTCGATGACAAGCGCGCCACCCCGGCGGAGCGGCTGCGCAACGGGCACGACTTCGAGCCCACCAATCGGTGGATCCTTTTCGGCCATCATTTTGCCGCGATTGCCGGACCCGGGCCGCTGGTAGGGCCGGTGCTGGCGGCGCAGTTCGGGTACCTGCCGGGCACGTTGTGGATCATCATCGGGGCGGTGCTCGGGGGAGCGGTGCAGGACTTCATCATCCTGTTCGCCTCCATGCGGCGCGACGGCAAATCGCTGGGCCAGATGGCTCGCGAGGAGATCGGTAAGGTGGGCGGGTTCACCGCGCTGCTGACGGTGCTGCTGATCATGATCATCCTGTTGGCAGTGATCGCACTGGTGGTGGTGAACGCCCTGAAGGGCAGTCCCTGGGGGACTTTCACGATTGCGGCCACCATGCCCATCGCTGTCTTTATGGGGTTGTACCTGCGGTTCTGGCGGCCGGGCAAGGTGCTGGAGTGCTCGGTAATCGGGTTCCTGTTGGTGGTGGCGAGCATCTTCGGCGGGCAGGCGGTGGCGGGGTCCCCGACAATCGCGCCCTGGTTCACCTTCGGGGCGGTGACGCTGGCGCTGCTTGTGATCCTTTATGGATTTCTGGCCAGTGCGTTGCCGGTGTGGCTGCTGCTGGCTCCACGGGACTACCTGAGCACGTTCGTGAAGCTGGGGGTAGTGCTGATGCTGGGCGTGGGAATCCTGTTCGCGCGGCCGGAATTGCAGCTACCCGCGTTCACGCGCTTCGTGGATGGCACGGGCCCGATCTTCGCGGGCAAAATCTTCCCGTTCTGCTTCATCACCATCGCGTGTGGGGCGATCTCGGGGTTCCATTCCCTGATCTCTTCGGGGACGACACCGAAGATGATCGCCAAGGAAGGGCACGCGTGGCCGGTGGGCTACGGGTCGATGCTGCTCGAAAGCTTCGTGGCGATCATGGCGATGATCGCTGCGGGCGTGCTGCAGCCGGGCGTGTACTTCGCGGTGAACGCTCCCGCCGGGGTGGTTGGGGGGACACCGGAAATCGCGGTCCAGACGATCACCAATTGGGGCTTCCCGGTTACGGTGAATGAGATGAACGGGCTGGCGCAGGAAGTTGGGGAGCATACGCTGTTCCACCGCACCGGCGGGGCGCCGTCGCTGGCACTGGGGATGGCTCAGATCTTTGCCCAGAGCGGCGGTGGGCGTGCGGTGCTCGGCTTCTGGTACCACTTCGCCATTATGTTCGAGGCGCTGTTCATCCTCACCATCATCGACGCGGGAACGCGGGTGGGCCGCTTCATGCTCCAGGACCTGCTCGGCCATGTGTGGAAGCCGCTTGGGCGCACGAGCTGGATGCCCGGGGTGATCCTTACCAGTGCCGCGATCGTGATGGCGTGGGGCTACTTCCTGTACCAGGGGGTACGGGATCCGCTGGGCGGGATCAACTCGTTGTGGCCGCTGTTCGGCATCGCGAACCAGTTGCTGGCGGCCGTGGCGCTGTGCGTGGCCACCACGATCCTGATCAAGATGCACCGGGCGCGGTATCTCTGGATCACCACGGTGCCGCTGGTGTGGCTGGTGATCGTCACCTACACGGCGTCGTGGCAGAAGATCTTCTCGCCCGATCCGGCGCTGGGTTTCCTGGCCGCGGCTTCGCGGGCGGAGGGAGCGCTGGCGGCGGGCACGGTGCCGTTGGCGCAGATCGCCCAGACCCAGGCGGTGATCTTCAACTCGCGGCTGGATGCGATTGTGTGCGGCATCTTCATCGTCCTGGTAACGACCATCCTGATCGACTCCATCCGGATATGGACCGGGATCCTGCGCGGCACGCGCGAAGGCCGGGTAGTGGAGGCGCCTTACGTGCTGTCTAACCTCAGGGCGGACGAAGTATGAGGGCTCGGGTGCGCAGTTTCGGGCGGATCGTAATGGGGATCCTGCGGGAGCTTTCCGACGAAAGCGCCTACAAAAGGCACCTTGCCGCGCACGGACGCGAGCACTCCGGGGAGGAGTGGCGGCGGTTCTCCGAGGAGCGGCTGGGAGCGAAGTATACGCGGCCGAAGTGCTGCTAAGTGCAGGGGCCAGGGCGGACCACTTCGCTTGCCGCCCGCAAGCCCTCGTACACGCTATGTCCCGGGTTTGATGACGAGCACCGAGCACCGAGCGCGCTTGACAACACTTTCGGACACGCTGCCCAAAACGAACTTTTCAATGCGGGACTTCTCACACGAGCCGACCACAATCAGGTCGGCGCCCCATTCACTGGCATAGTCAACAATGATGCTTTTGGGGTCGCCCTGCCTGGCAACCCCATCGGCCTGAAATCCACGGTCCCTAAGCTGGGCGGCGGCAGTAGTCGCAATGTCCCCCGCTGAAGCGTCAGCCCTCTTTTGCAGGTCGGGTACGTCGGCCGCACCGGGGACCAGTTCGACGATGGAAGGAACTCGAACAACCTCCGAAACCGTTAGAACCGAGAACACGGTATCGGCAGTCCAAGGTAAGGAGGCCACGGCGGCAACCGGATCGGCGCACTCCGAGTTTCTGCCCACAGCGATTAGAATTCGCATAACGTACCTGGTTGCAAACGCGTCGCCATACCAACCGGAGACATGTGTAATCCGATACGAACGGTGCGGGCTGAGTGCCCGGCAGTTCAGCGATCTTCCGGACAATTCACGCTCTCACGGCGCCAGATGCCCGGCTTCCACCCGGTTCTGGCAGGCATCTGGACATAGATGGTCCTGACCAAAGACGAACTCATCAAATCGCTTGAAGACGAAGTACGAGTTTTGCTTCACCTGGTTTCAAAGGTTGAGCCCGGGATGCTCGATTACCGCCCTACCGCGAAACAGCGCAGCATGCTGGAGCTACTGCAGTACATGGTGATCATGGGGCCGATCCACCTTCGCGGCGCCACCGCAAGCACGTTCGACATGAAGGCGTGGGAGGATATGTGGCACACGGAGGAGGCAGCCGTGAAAACGATGAACCTACAGCAGGTGAAGGACGCGATTGCGAAGCAGCCTGCCCTATTCACGGATGTATTAGCCTCCTGCTCCGATAGCGACTTCCGCACCGAGATGGAGATGTTCGGAACGAGGGCGAGCCGGGGCTCGTGGATTGTCCGGCTGGTGCTGTGCCACTATGCTGCCTATCGGATGCAGTTGTTCCTCTATCTCAAGGCCTGCGGCCGCGAGGAGTTGAATACGATGAACCTGTGGGTTGGGGCGGACGTGCCTATGTAGGGTCATCGCCGCGAGGAACGGCATCGGCCGCGCAGAATCCAACCTGTCACGAAGAGAATGGTAGGCAGGAAGCCAGCCGCCATTTGCATGGCGCGACCGAACCAGCCGAGGTACTGGCCGATGTGCAGCGGGTAGGCCAGGTTGAAGGCCCGTCGCGGCCAGGGCGCCCGGCGGGCATCTTCGACGATCACGACGCGCAATGCCGCGGCATCGACATACACCATACTGCGGCCGTTGGGGTGCATTTCGCCCGGCAAACGTTTGCGCACGACGACGTATCCCGCGCCTGGCGGCATGCTGATGAACGTAATCAGCCCTCCCGGCAGTGCATGGTTGGCGGTCTCGAGGATCGCATCGACCGGCGCAGTGACCGCCGACGTTCCCGGTGGCCGGGAGTATGGCGGGGGAGATACGCGTAACGACGATCCGGTGGTGGCGACGGCCACGCGATCCAGACCGGCATGGAAGATGAGCGCCGCGCCCGTTAGCGCAATCGGAATCAGCAGAACGCTGCCGGCGATTCCTGTCGCGACATGCCAGTGAAACACCGACGCGGCAGCCCGTGCGCGCCAGCAGATGAGGATTGTATTTGCGATCCCGCAACTCCAGCTTACGAGCACCAGGCCCGTGACGCAGAGGACGGCCAACGCGATTCCCCCGGCACCGGTCAGGTTCTCTCCGTGGTGGCCGGCGAGGAGCCGCCGGTGGAGTTCGAAGACCCATCCCCTGAAATAGGAGGTGGCGCTCCGCCACCCGAGAATGTGGCCGGTGTAGGGATCCACGTACACGCGGCGGTGGTCAGGGGAGTTCAGGGTGATCTCATAGGCTTCTCCCGGCTCCACCGGCATGCGAACCGTTTCAGGCACGTACGGCGGCAGCCGGCGTTTCACCTCGTCCAACACGCTCTGAAGGGAAGCCCGCTCCCGCCGCTCAGGGACGCGCCACAGGTGAGGGTTGGCCGCGCGGTCCAACTCCGCGGAGAAGACCAGGAGCGAACCTGTCAGACCCGTGAGACACAACAACAGGCCGGCCGCCAACCCAACATATCCGTGGACACGGCGAATGATTTCGCGCACTGGCCACCGCAAATCAGTAGCTCACGGTGTAGCCGACCGTCAAGGCGGCGCCGCGCGCGGCTGAGTGACTGTCGTTCCGCCCGGAACGGATCAACTGAGAGTCCGTCGGGTAATAGAACCGGTTGAGCATGTTTTCGACCGAGAAGCGGAGCCGTCCGCGGCCTAGTTCGACCGTACTCGCCCAATCGAGTGTGGCAAAGCTGGTGACGGGGAGTTCGCCGAACACGGTGCTTCCGATGCCGAAGCGCCTGCGCGAGCCGGAGAAGACAAGTTGCAGCCGGTTGCGCCAGCGTGCCGTCATCTGGTGGTCCACGTACGAGGTCAGCTTGAGGGGTGGGATGCGGTAGCTGTTCAGGTAGCGATACCGTCCGTTGAACGCCGGGTCGCTCTTGCCTTCGAGCCAGGTGCCCTGAAGCCCTGCGCGCCATCGCGGCGACAAGGTGCCGTCGACGGAAGCTTCTGCGCCGTAGACGCGCTCCGGGGCGCGAACCACGGGTTGATTGAAGCCTCCGGAACTCGTGCCCAGGTCCGAAGTGGAGTAAAAGACGGCCACGGACGTCTGCACAGGACGCCACATGCCCCGCCACCCGGTTTCATAGCTGTTCACTCGCTGCGCGGCGTAGGGCAGACTGTTCACGAATGAGCCCTCGGGTGCGCCGCGCAGCACGAGACCGAGATCCGGGGCGGAAAAGCCCTGGGAGAAGCTGCCAAATAGGGAAGTCGCGCCGGTGAGGGTGTAGACGGCCCCTGCATTGAATACGGTGCCGGCGTAGTTGCGCGTTCCGCCCGTGATGCGGGCGTCCGCCAGGGTGGTGAAGTCGTCGATCCGTGCCTGGATGCGCTCGTGCCGCACACCGGCGCGCAGGATCCACCGTTTTGCCGCCTGCCACTCAAGCTGCGCGAATACCCCGAGATTGTGCTGGTCGACGGGCGGGACCCAGATGCGCTCGCCGATCCTGCTGAACCTTCGGCCGCCGCTCGCTGCATATGCCAGGGGGTCCATGATGTCTACCGGCTGTGACGTGTCTTCGGAGGAGTAGTCGAGGCCCCAAAGGAGGGTCGCGCGCTCATCCAGCGCGCGCGTTTCCATCTCTACACGCCCGCCGTATTTGGCGGATTCGAGGCGGGACTGGATTACCTGCCTTCCGATGAGGGCCTGGGTGCGCCCGTCATACGGAGCGAAGCGCGTGAAATAGTCCTTCCAGTAAAACTGGCCGTGAACCCGGCTGCCCAGAAGTCGCGTGTGCGTGTAATCGAGGCTGACCAGGGTGTTGGTGCTGCCCTGCGGCAGATCCTGGTCGAGACCGCTGATGGCGCGCGATGTGACGCTGCCGGGCGGAAGCGCATTGACGGCCGGATCGGTGGTCCACTCGGTGTGCTGCGAGCTGTCGAAGCGATTGAGGGTGCCAACCAGCGACTGGTGTCCAAAGCGGTAACCTGCTTTCCCGAGCGCGTTATACGTTCTGGTATCCGCGAGACCGCCCTGGCCGTGGGGATCGGGAGGGATTCGATTCCCGTCGGCATCAAAGAAGCCGCCTGTCCCTGTGAAGGATCCGTTGAAAAGGTAGTCCCAGCGGTCGTGGCGGCCCCCTATCTTCTGCCGGACAATCGTCCCGAGGCTGCCGGACGGATGCGGGATCGACGCATCGACACCGATATCGGTGGTGAAATGCGGTGTCCCGTCTTCGTACCGTTTCGTGAAGATGTTCAGCACGCCGCCCGCGGCGCGGTCGCCATAGATCGCGGTAGCGCCTCGAATGACCTCGATGCGTTCGATTGCGGAGGGGTCGATGGTGGTCAGGTCGTGAGACACGTTGCGCGAAGTGGCTTGCGGGATGCCGTCGATCAGGACTGAGTAATTGCGGCCGCGCAGGGTCTGGCTGAAGGTGCTGGTGCTTTGGCTCGACAGCGCCAGACCGGGAACCAGTTTTCCGAGAGAATCGTTGAGGCCGGTCCCCGCGGAAACGTCCTGCACCTGATCGGCACCGATCACCGTTACGGATCCGGGAATAGCGACGATCGCTTCGGCGGTTCTGGTTGCGGTCACAGTCACCTGCTGGGAAAGGGTGCCTAGCGGCAGGTGGAGGTTGAGGCTGCGGCTCTCACCGGAGGAGAGCGTCAAGTGCTGTGTCTGGGGCAGCAGCCCGTCGCTCGAAGCGGTGATCGAGTAGGTTCCCGGAGGTAGTTCCGCTAACTGGAAGCGGCCCTGCTCGTCGGTGCGGGTAAGCTTTTCTGGAGACTCCCCTTGGGATTCCAGACGTACGGACGCGCCGACGAGAATCCGGCCGACCGGGTCGTATACCTGCCCGGTGACCGAGCCGTGAGGTTCGGCGGCAAGGGATCCGCCCGCCATCGTGAGCAAGAGAAGGGCGCCGGCACAAAAGGTCCTGCCGAAGTTTCGCAGCGGCGGAAAATGAGCAAACGAATAGCAAGTAGGGTGCATGGTTTATAGAAGAACTGCGTTTTAGGTCCCGAATTACGCGAAAGTTGATTATCGCGTACTTGCATATCGCTTGCAACTGAGAAATGCAGCCAGGCATGGGATTTAAGAAATGGATCGTCGCGGGCCGGGGGCGGGCCTCCCGCCGGGGGCTGAGGGCGCGCGATGGGAGGCCGGCGGGACCGCGCAAGGGCTCGGTGCCGGCCCGCGAACTGGAAACTGGATGGAAGGCTTGCGGGCTTGCCTGGAAGGGCAGGGTAATCGTCTTCCCGGGGGACGCCGAGCCGGGCGAGCCCTACGCACGCTTCGTGCAGGACGAACTGCGGGTGCCGCAACTGCGTGTGCTTGACGCGCTGTGGATGGAGAAGCCGGGCACGTATACTGGAGCCTGCTCGAAGACGGCCGCCTTGCTGCTTAAGTTTAGGGACGATGCCGCCGCCGTGCGGCCGCGGGGCGGAGAGGCCTTGCGGATAGAGCCGTACACGATCGTGGTGAAGTGAGTATCATGCAGTAAAGGAGTTGAGCGAGTGGCCATCGTTGCAGGCGTAGACTTCGGGACGTTGAACGTCCGGGTATCCATATTCGACAGCGGCCGGGGTCGGCTGGGATCGGCGACCGCCGAATACCCGCTGATCCGCAAAAAGGAGGACCCCGACCACGCTACCCAAAGCCATGGGGACCACATGGGGGCGCTGGTGTCAGCCACGCGCAGGGCCCTGGACGTGGCGGGGGTGCCGGGCTCGGCGATCGAAGCGATTGCGCTGGATACGACGGGGTCGACCGTGGTGCCGGTCGGGGAAAACCTCGAACCGCTCGACGATTACTACGTATGGTGCGACCATCGCGCGGCGCGGGAAGCGGCCGAGATAACCGCCGCGGGCCGGCGCGAGAAGCTGGAGTCGCTCCAGTGGTGCGGCGGGGTGTACTCGTCGGAGTGGGGCTTCTCGAAGCTGCTGCACTGGCTGCGGCGGAATCCGGCGGCGCGCGGACGGATGACCACGGCGCTGGAACATTGCGACATGGTGGCGGCGGTGCTGTGCGGGATCACGGATCCGCGGGAGGCACCCCGGAGCGTGTGCGCGATGGGTCACAAGTGGATGTGGAACGAGTCGCTGGGCGGGCTGCCCGGGGAAGAGTTCCTGACCGCTGTGGACCCGCTGTTCGCGGGGGTGAGGGCGAAGCTTGACGGGCGTTACGCGACGTCGGACCAGGTGGCCGGCCGTCTCGCGCCGGAGTGGGCCTCGAAGCTCGGCCTGAAGCCGGGAATCCCCATCCCGGTGGGCGCGTTCGATGCGCATTGGGACGCCATCGGCGCCGGGGTGCGGGAAGGCGACGTCGTGAATGTGGTGGGCACCTCCACCTGCATCATGGCGATCGCGAAACAGGTGGACCTGATTCCCGGGGTGTGTGGGGTGGTGAAGGGGTCGATTCACCCTGGGTACTACGGGATTGAGGCGGGGCTTTCGGCGTCGGGCGATATTTTTGAGGCGGTGGCACGGCGTGCGGGGACCGACGTGGCGGCGCTGTCGAAGGGGTTGGAGCAGTATCGCGCGGGCCAGACCGGGCTGCTGCGGCTCACCTGGGATAACGGCGACCGCACGGTGCTGGTGAACCCCGAGCTGGGCGGCGTTACCTTCGGCTGGAACCTCGGCCATACGGCGCAGGACGAGTTGTTCGCGGCCATCGAGGGCACGGCCTTTCATACCCGCGTGATCATGGAGCGGATGGCGGAGTACGGGGTCCCCATCCGGCGGGTGATCAATGGGGGCGGCATTCCGCAGAAGAACGAGACGCTGAATCGCGTCTACGCGAACGTGCTGAACAAGCCGGTGCTGGTGCCGGAGGACGAGGTGACGAGCCTGGGGTCGGCGATCTTCGCGTTCATGGCGGCGGGGGCGTTTGAGACGGTCGAGCAGGCGCAGGATGCGTTGTGCCCGCGGTACCGGGTGATCGAGCCGGAGGCGCGGGAGAATGCCGCCTGCGAGCAGCTTTACGGGTGGTACCGGAAGCTGTATCTGGCGATGGGGCGGCCGGGTTCGGAGCCCGCGGCGATAGGG
The DNA here is from genome assembly GCA_035561075.1 of Bryobacteraceae bacterium. GTDB lineage: Bacteria > Acidobacteriota > Terriglobia > Bryobacterales > Bryobacteraceae > JAMCRM01. The sequence goes on along the minus strand of DATMYF010000121.1, from coordinate 7,461 downwards.
GACGTGCTGCCCGGGCTGCGCGGGCTCGCGGCGAAGGTGCGCCAGATGGCGGCGGCGGGGTAAGCGCTAGGGCGAGCGGTCGAGCTTGCTTCCCGTAACCCCGTCTGTCACCACGAGATCGGGCGGACCGCACCGCCTTCTCGCCTGATGGTCAGGAGAAACAGGAGCATCAGCGCCCACGGCGCGTCCACCAGGAGACGCACCGGTCCGAATACAAAACCGGAGGCGATCCAGTGGCGACATACGCTATACAGGGACAGCGCCGCGAATAGAGATACTTCAACCGCGATCAGTCCAGCAATAGCGTGTGTGAAGGAACTGCGTAAAGGGAATTTCGTAAGGGCGAAGATTACGAACAACAATGCCCAACTGCAGAAAAGCCCGCCGTTCATGATCGCTCCGGCCCTTAAGGGATGTTGCGGCATCCCTTAGCGGACACAAGCCAGATCCCGGTTGCGGGGATCCCGCGGCTTCACGCTAGATAGGAACAAATGCCGCAGCCGCGGCCAACGGCGCTATCTGCAAGCCGAGGAAGGCGACCTGGACCGCGGCAGAATAACCTATTCTCGAATCGGTCAAGAAGAACCTATAAAGCAGCCGGATCAATCACCTGAGACAACCAGATCGTAGTTTACAAAAAACGGGGAAACAGAACTAGTAGCCAACCTGTGCCGCCGAGAACGGAAGCCGTTCTAAACGTCGATATTTGATTCTCGCCAATCGATCACCATTATGCGCTCGCGGTTGAACACACATCCTGCGGAAGCTTTCTCCGCCCGAGTGAAAGCCGGAAGACCGCCTGTCGTAAGGTAGTCTACTACTTGGAGTTCTGCTTCATTTCTTCCATCATCTTTCTTATTTCCGGTTGCAGGCCACGCATCAACACCATCATCATGGGTGCCGAGCGTTGCATCACCTCCGGCATCTTCTCGAGAAAGGCTTTTCCGACGGGCGACTTGTAGAATGCCAAAATGCCGTCGATCTCTTCTTCCGTGTAAGTGTCCGCGTAGACCTTCGCGAGCGCGGGTCTGGCTTTACTAAGACGGTCGGCGACCAGCGCCATGAGCTTCCGTTGCATTTCGCCGATCTTGACACGTTCCTCAGCAGGCATGTCCGGCTTGACCATCCCCGCCATGCCCTTCATCATCGGCTCCATCATCTTTATCATTTGGTCGCCCTGCATCAGTTGCACCAGTTCTTCGGCCCTTGCGGACTTGCTGGCCTCGTCCGCGCGGACGGGAGAGGCACACCACAAAAGGGTAACGCCCGTAATCAGGACAACTGTCGAGTATTTCATGATGCGGCAATTATACGCGTACGCGTCCCTCGATGGGGCCACAAACTTCTACGCGGCCGGACCGGCAGCTACTTTCCGAAACTCCATGTCGAGCCATGTCGTTCGGCCCTGAACGTTAGCGGCTACCTGGAAAACGCGCTCAGCCGAGTTACTGGCCCGCGCCGATGTTCAGTGTTATGGTGCCGGCATGGCAGCCATAGGACAGTCTTTCATGCTAATGTGCTGTCTCTGAAGTTCGTTTATATCTGCGCACCTTCTTGATGATGGTGTTGGCAGTGGCGACCCACTGGAAGGGCTGTGGGGCCTTGTTGTGATCGCGAATATAGGTTCGGATGGCCCGCTCGAGTTCTCGGACCGAACGGAAGGTCCCGCGCCGAATGCGCTTGCGGGTTATCTCGGCGAACCAGCGTTCCACCTGATTTAGCCAAGAAGCGCTCGTGGGTGTGAAGTGCAGTTGGTAGCGAGGGTGATCGGCGAACCATTGTTTCACCGCCGGGTGTTTGTGGGCAGCGTAGTTGTCCAGGATCAAGTGCACCGGTCGTCCCGGATCGGTCTCTGCATCAACCTTGTCCAGAAATCGGATGAATTCCTCGTGGCGGTGCCGAGTTTGGCAGTGCCCGATGACCTTGCCGACCGCTACGTCCAGCGCGGCGAATAGCGTGGTCGTGCCGTGCCGTTCGTAGTCGTGGGTCTGGCGCTCCGGAACACCGGGCCGGAGCGGCAAAATTGGCTGCGTGCGATCGAGCGCCTGAATCTGGCTCTTCTCGTCGACGCTCAGCACAATCGCCTTGTCCGGAGGGTTCAGGTACAGGCCACGATGTCTCTGACTTTTGCGACGAACTGCGGGTCCGTGCTGAATTTGAATGCCTCCACTCGATGCGGTTGCAGGTGGTGTTTTTGCCAGATTCGCTGCACCGTCGCCGGGCTGAGGCCCTGATCCCGCGCCATCAGACGGACGCTCCAATGTGTCGCGTTGCGGGGCCTGGAATGCAATGTCTTCTCCACCACGGCCGCCTCCTGTTCCGGAGTGATCTGCTTGGGTCGGCCAGAGCGAGGCCTGTCCTCCAGAATTCCCGGCAGGCCATCGGATTGAAAGCGCCCTCGCCAGAGCAAAACGGTCGGCAGACTGGTACCCAGTTGCCGCGCCAGGACCTTGTTGGCGATCCCCTCGGAGGCGCCAAGGACGATCCTGACCCGCAACGCGACGCTTTGGGGGACGCTCCGCAAAGCCATCACCTTGAGCAGTTCCCTGCGATCTCGGTCTTTGACGAGCAGGGCGGAGGCAGGAGCGCGAGACATACCTCCATCAGTATGCGCCTACTCGGCCCATCGGTCAAGAGATTTATGAGACGCCACACTAATCGCTCTTGTTGTCCCACTTGCATTGGTTGTTTGGTTCCTGTTCTCCTGCATCGGTCGGATCACCCGGAGCGTAGAGGACATCGCAATGACGCTGCGGCGAATCGAGCAGAATGGGCCGCGCATGACGCCGTAGCGCATGTTTTCCAGCCCAGTTGCCGCTCAGCGCGCCGATCTGTAAGAGCCTTGAGTGGTATCGGGGCGAAAAGTTCGCCGATCTTGGCACGCTCTGCAGCACCGGTTTTTCGGGACTTGCGGCCTTGCTGGCCTCTTCCGCGCGGAGGGAGAGGCGCACCACAAAAGGTAACGCTCGTAATCAGGACAACTGTCATAGAAGCTTCCGGAATCGCCATTTACCGTCAAGCGGATATGCCGGCTGATACACTATCGAAGCGGTGAAAGGATGTTGTATCTCATGCGACGAAACTTCTGGAAGGCAACGTTGATTTCGCTCGCGGCATACGCGGCCGCAGTCTTGATTGGACTTTGGGCCGGCTTTCAGTACACGCTGTTTGCCGTTCCTGTGTTTCAGATCACCTGGACGCTATTCTGCGTCATCAGAATGATTCAACTACGCCATGGCGGTAGTCACAAGGCAGACGCCCCGCAATATGATCGCGACAGCTACGGATTCGCGCTTGGCGGCTCCATCTCTTCAACTGCTTTGTTCTTGGTGCTCGTTGTACTCACTCAGGCCGTGTGAGATCGTGCGCGGTCCACGGCCGAAGAGTGTTAGAGCGGGCTTTGCGAAAAGTGAAGCCCGCCAATGCTTGGGGAGCTACCACCTTTCCGCGAAGGCCATTTCTTCGTTAGCAATGTGGTCCGTGCTCGTTGGGAGGCAGCGAAAACAGGTTCAGTTCTGGGGTTCCCAGCGGCCCGTACGCTCAGCGGAGTTTCCCGTGCATGCGCCGGGCGCAATGCAGAAGGCCGCGGAGAGCAGCACAGAAGTGTCGATCGGGTGCGTTTGGTGGGTCAGAAGCAGACGTCTCTGCAAAAAAGAAGGCACCCGTATCCTGGAGGTCTTCTCGCGGTAATAATGGCCAGGTACGGAATGTGACGCCGCAGAAAGCGTTCGACCAGTATCACGAGGCCGTTTACAGGTTCGCTTACCGGCTGACGGGCCGCCCGGATCTCGCCGAGGACATCACTCAGGAGTGCTTCCTGGTCCTGGTGCGTTCGCCGCAACGGTACGACCCGGCCCGGGCGGGCATGAAGACGTTCCTGTTCGCGATCGCCCGCAACCTGGCGCTCAAAGAACACCGCGATTACGGCGGAGAGCAGGCGCTGGACGACGCCGACATCCCGGCGGCGACCGTTCCGCGCGAGTCGCTTGAAGTCTCTTCGGCCGTGGCCGCCGCGGTGGCCGCGCTGCCGCAACTTCAGCGGGAGGCGCTGATCCTGTTTGAGTACGAAGGCGTGACGATCGAGGAAATTGCGGAGATCGTGGCGGCGAATGTCGGAACCGTGAAATCACGCCTGCACCGTGCGCGAGAGCGGCTGCGACGGGCGCTGGCACCGTACCGAAACGTGGGGAATACACATGGAACCGTTTGACAAGCAGGAACAGGAACTTTCGGACCGCGAACTGGACGCTCTGCTGCCGCAGTGGAAAGTCCCGTCGGCGCCGACGCACCTGCGGGCGGCGATCTTTCCGGAGGATACCGAGCCCTGGTGGCGGAGGTTTTGGAGTACTTCCGTCCGTGTTCCCGTGCCGGTGGCGTGCTGCCTGGCGCTCCTACTGGCGCTCGGTGGGTGGAGATGGATGGTGCCAGGCGTGGGGCGTGTCGTGATGAAGACAGAGCGTGTGGAAGTGCCGGTAGTGAAGACGGAGGTGGTGACGAGAACGGTCTATCGCGACCGCATCGTGCGCGCCCCTAGAACGGCACGTGATTTTAGCGCACTGGAGCCCGTAGCAGAGCTACGGCCTAGGATCATCAGGAGTGTACATGTTCAGGATTAGCGTTCTTTGCCTGTTCGCGGCGGCGGCCGTGGCGCAGCAACCGGGGCGGCAGATCATCGCCGGCAGTACAACGTTGAAATCCGGTGTATTCATTCGGTTCAAATCCATTCTGGCCTCTACCGCGGTATCCCCCTATGACATTGGGAGGGGACTCGGCCAGGGAGGAATCACAGGAGTCGCGGATGGCATTCGGCGCGAAATGGTCGATAGCTCCACCGGATCGTATTTCGGCTATGACCTGGTCGTCGGGGCGGGCGACGACAAGAACGGGTACCTGATCACCTTCCGGCCGCCGGCCGAGGCAGAGCGCAACAGCCGGGGCACGGCCCTCAAGTACCTGCCGCTTCCAAAATATCCGCCGCCCATGGTCGTCCACGACGGCGATACGATCGTGCTCGATCTGATGGTCAGCCCCGATGGTAAACAGAAGCTCACCGATTACATTGAAATCCTTTCGCAGGCACCCGAACCGGGAGCCGCAAACGTCACCGCCGAGCCGCGCGATTTCACTCTGGATGACGGGCCTGTGCGCTTCGATGCCGAGCGCATCGCCATCTGGATAAACGGTCGGAAGTATTCCGGCCTTTCCGGCTTCACCGGCAAGAACGGCGTGACGTTCTGGATCGCCTTCCCCGACCAGGGCCGGTACATTCTGTCCCTGGCCCCTCATGATGGCTTCGTCCCGTCGGGTGCCATCCGCGATAACGTGGTCTCGTTCCGCGACGGCGCCCAGGAGTACGAAGTGCGTTTCCTCAGTCCGATCGCCGGCGCCGGAAAAGCGTGGAACCTCCACATGATGCACGATCCCACCTATGAGCCGAACCCCAACCAGCGGCACATGATCAGCATGGGGACGGACCGGCTAGAGAATCTACTACCGAGGCAATAAGCCTTGGCCGGGAGGAATCTATCGTGGTTGGGAGATGGGCTTTGCGGAAACTGGCATTGAGCGGCCGGCGCGGGCTAGCCCCAGAACGAAAAGAGGGCGAGGAGATAGAGCCAGAGGGCGTCGAGGAAGTGCCAGAACATGGCGGTGAGTTCGGCGCCGGTGCGGCGGGCGGGGCCGAGTTCGAAGCGGATGGCGCGGACCCAGATGTAGGCCAGGGCGGTGATGCCGGCGAGTAAGTGGACGGCGTGCGCAATGGTGAGGAGATAGAAGAACGCGCCGGCTGGGTCGCCGGAGATGTAGAGACCGGCGTCGCGTAACTGCCGCCAAGCGACGCCCTGTCCCGCGAGGAAGGTGACGCCACATGCGGCGCCGGCGGTCCACCAACGGTTGAAGGCGGTGCGGCGGCCGGTTTTCAGGCAGTAGAGCGCGATTTCGAGAAACGCGCTGGAGGCCAGCAGGACGGCAGTGTTGAGCCACAGAATTCCGGGGAGGGGCGCGGCCATCCAGCCGGCCGAGACGTCGCGCCGGACGAGGTAGGCGCTGGTGAGGGCGCCGAAGACCATGGTGGTGGCGGCTATGGCGACGAGCAGTCCCGTGAAGGACGCGCGCCGCGAGCCGCCCCATTGGCTCTCTCCTCCATCGCCGCCGCCGTAGCCGCCCTGATCGGGCGGCGCGGGCGGTGCGCCGATAATGTCGGATGGGCTGGCCCGGGCCATAAGTTAGCACCTGTGACGGTTACGGCTGCGATGCCGAGACCTGGCTGAGAGCGCGCTCAGTGGCGGCCAGAAGCGCTTCGGGGCCGACGGGTGCGCCGGTGGCGCCTTTCATCCAGAGATCGGGAGCGAGGCGGCCTTGGCGGGAGACGCGCTCGATTTCGGGGCCAAGCTTTCCGGCCTTGCGGAAGTGCTCTTCAAGTTGGTGCGCGATCAGGTGCCCGATGGGGTAGTCGGGCAGGTAGAGGTAGCGCTCGATCATGTGGGAGTAAATGCCCAGGAGAGCCACGTCGCGCTTGCGGAAGACGGGGGCGAAGTAGCGGTTCCACACATCAGTCGAGATGCCGATGGTGGCCTCTTTGAGCTGGGCGGGGGTGGCATCGGGGTGATCGTACATCCAGTGCCAGACGGCCATGTCGACAAGGGCGACGCCGGCGATTTCGCAGGTGGCCCAGAAGTCGTTGAGGTTGCGGAGGGCCTCGTCGCGGGGGCCGGGACTGGAGAGGCCCAGAAGCTCCATGTCCTTGGCCTGGAAGACAAAAGCGAGGGCTTCGGTGAAGGCGGTATTGGGGACGCCGTTCAGCAGCCAGTGATCGATCTGCTTTAGCGAAAAAGTCTGCTCCACGTTGTGGCCCATTTCATGGACGGCGATGTTATAGCCCTTGTAATCCATGCCCTCGGCGGCGACGCGGGTGCGGAGGCGCGCGGGGGCGGAGCGCAGTTGCGCGCCCCAGGCGTGGCCGGAGCCGCGGGCGGGCTCCACGACGATATTATCGGCCAGGTAGCGGGCACGCTCGGGCGTGAAGCCGAGTGCCTGGAACATGCGGGGCATGTCCTGGTGGTAGGCGTCCGGGGTGGGATAGCGCTTGCGCGTGATGGCATCGAGCTGCGCCTCGGTGTACTGGCCGCGGGGCTTGAAGCCGGCGTACCAGATATCGAAGGGCTCGAGCGGGCGTCCCAGGCGCTTCTCGATGATGGCCGCGACCTTGGGAAAGAACGGTGAGGTGAGGAGCTGCTCGAACATGCGTCGCACGCGGGCCTCGGGGAGTTCGCGCGCTTCGTCGAACATGCGGGCGATGTGAGTGGGGGCGGTGGGGGAGTAGGGATCCACCCGCCTGAGGGCTTTGAAGGTGCCGAGCAGCATGGCGTAGCGGGTGTCGGGCTCGGGGCCGGGCGCGATGGCGGCGGGAGCGGGGCGGTCGTGGTCCTTGACGGTAGAGGGGCGGACCTGATTGGTGAGGGG
>DATMYF010000120.1:0-18176 GCA_035561075.1 Bryobacteraceae bacterium | reverse complement strand
GGCCTGCTCCTCGACCGCCGGGGCGGGTTCGGCGGGAGGTTCGGGCGGCGGAGGCGGCTTACAGGGCCGCATGGCTACGGCGAACGCGGCCATGGCGGCCCAGCGCTCGCCTTGGCGGCGCTCGAGGATGTAAGCTTTAGCTTCCGCGTCGGCGCGGATGCGCCAGTCCACAGGGCCGGCCGCGGCACGCTTGATGCGGAGTGGGCTCTCGTTGGCTTCGCGCAGCATCCAGGTCTCGCCGCCGTTGGGGGATTCGTAGAGTTCGTAGCGGCCCAGGTCGCCAGCCTGCCCGCGATCGACTACCATGCTGCCGTTCGTGCGGGACGTAAACCAGAATTGCAGGATGGAGCCGGAGCGGGTTTCCGAGAACACAGGGCGGCGGCGCCAGGTCTTGCCGCCGTCCGAGGTGATGAGAAAGAAGGGGTCCTGCGGCAGCGGGTAAACGACCTGTCCGCTGATCCATCCGGTTTCGAAGTCGATGAACTGGAAGTGGTCGAGGGTGCCTCCACGGATGCGGTCGTGGACTTCGCGCCAGGTTTTCCCGGAGTCGTCACTGGCCAGCACAATGGAGTAGAGGGTACCGCTTCCGGAGTGGATGTTGCCGGCGGTGAAGATCTTGTTGCCTACGGACTCGATGCCGGAGAGTTCCAGATAGATGGGGCAGGGTTGGTCGTCGGTGCAGCCGAGGCCGGCCCATTGCATGTCTTCCGCGGTACACGCGAAATCCACCAGCATGGGTTTTCCGGTGTTCTGGAGGAGCGGTTTCTCAGCTTCCTGCGCCGCCAGCCCGCAGGCCAGTACCAGACCCACCTGAAACGCGGCTCTCATCCAGAACGATTGTACCCGAGTGGCAGGAAAAAAAATCCTGCCTGGGGTGTAACGGGGGACTTAGGATGTGCGCCCTGTAGCTAAATCCCCGTTACGACGAGCGGGCGCTACTCACCCCTTTTCATCGATAGCGCCCGCTTCCCAAAAGTTACTCTTCGAACATTCCTTCAAACAACACAGTGCTGAGGTAGCGCTCGGCAGCGTCCGGCAGGATGGTGACGATGGTCTTGCCGCGGAAGGCATCCTGGCGGGCCAGCCGCACGGCCGCAACCGCGGCAGCCCCGCAGGAGATGCCGCTGAGGATGCCCTCTTCGCGCGCCAGGCGACGGGTCATCTCGATGGCGTCGTCGTTCGAGACCTGCTCGACGCGGTCAACGAGCGAGAGGTCCAGGTTATCGGGGATGAAGCCGGCGCCGATCCCCTGAATTTTGTGCGGTCCGGGCTTTACGGTCTGCTTGGCCAGGGTCTGGGTGATGACGGGGCTGGCAGTGGGCTCGACAGCCACGGCGACGATGGGTTTGCCCTTGGTCTGCTTGATGTAGCGGGAAACGCCGGTGAGGGTGCCGCCGGTGCCGACACCGGAGACCAGCACGTCGATGCCGCCCTCGGTATCGTCCCAGATTTCGGGACCCGTGGTGCTGTAGTGGATGTCGGGGTTTGCGGGATTCTTGAACTGTTGGAGCAGGACGTATCGGCGGGGGTCCGAGGCGACCAGTTCCTCGGCCTTGGCGATGGCCCCGGCCATGCCCTTCGACCCGTCCGTAAGAACGAGTTTCGCTCCAAGCACTTTGAGCACTTTGCGGCGCTCAATGGACATGGTTTCGGGCATGGTGAGGGTAATGGGGTATCCTCGCGCCGCGGCGACGAACGCCAGGGCGATGCCGGTATTGCCGCTGGTAGGCTCGACCATTTCCTTGCCGGGCCCGAGGAGGCCGCGCTTTTCGGCGTCCCAGACCATGGCCGCCCCGATGCGGCACTTGACCGAGTAGGCCGGGTTGCGGCCCTCGATTTTTGCCAGTACGGTAGCGGTGGCTCCATCGGTTACGCGATTGAGGCGCACCAGCGGTGTGCGCCCGATACTCATGGAATTGTCGGCGTAAATCACTCAGATCTCCCAATTCGGAACGAAGCGTGAATGTTTCTCCGTCCAGGCGTGTTCGAGCTCGGCGAAGGTGGTGTGGTCGAGGACGCCGGAAACGGCCTCATCGACGCGGCTCCACATTTCGGAGAACGGCGACTCGTTTTTGCGGCGGGCGCGCGACTTGGCCTGCTGGGGGCCCTCGATGAAGCGCAGGACCTCCCCGATGGTAATGGAATCGGCATTGCGGGCGAGCAGGTAGCCGCCCTCCGCGCCACGGCGCGATTCGACGAATCCGCCCTGCTTGAGGCTGGCCAGGATGAGTTCCAGAAACTTCTGAGGGATGCGTTGCCTCCTGGCAATATCGGCAATTTTGACCGGCTCGCCGGTCTGGTGAGCGGTCAAGTCAAACAAAGCTTCGAGCGCGTATTCGCCCTTAACGGAGATGTTCATTGCAGTCACTAGGCCGGAATCTCCCGTACCCAACTAGAGTATAGGGGATTGAGGCGGAAATCGTCAAGGGCTAGAAAAACGTATGGCTGACCCAGACCAGCAGGGCGATCAACGCCACTCCGAGTCCGATGCTCCAGCGGACAAGCGTAAGCTCCACAGGGAGGAGGGGCTCGTACTCCATTTTGCGGATTTCGTCGGAGAACCTGGGATCCTCAGGCATGTGCTTCACCCCGCCACCAGGGGCGGCTTCACCCCGTGGAAAAAGAGCCACGAGATGGCCAGCCCTATCCAGATAATAAACCCGAACAGGCAGAGGACATAGACCAGCGCCAGGCGTCCGATGCCCTCCTCCCACAGCTTGCGGAAGTTCGAGACCACCCCGATGGTGAAGAAGGTCATGACGAAGAAGATGGAGCGGAAGTTGTTGGCCTGGGCCATGGCGGCTTTGGCGCGCCCGACCAGCGACGGGTACAACACCCCCAGGGTGAGGATGGCGGCGAAGGTAACGAGATAGCCGAGGATGAACTTGGGGAGGCGCTCCCAAATCTGGATAGCACGGACTTTTTCGCCCTCGCGGCGGTCGATTTTGGCGGACCAGATCCAGGCGAGGATGAAGGCCCAGACGGCGATGAAGACGTCGATGAAGACCTTCACCGTAGTGGTGGCGGCCATGATCCAGCCGGGCTGGTAATAGACGCCGCTGCCTGCGGCTTTGGCGCGGATGAGGGCGTCGGTAATGGCTCCGCTGGCCACGGCGGCGCCATCGGTTTTGACGGCGAGGCCCATCCAGGCGCCGGCCACCATGGGCTCGGAGGCGAGGAAGTGCTGGGCCAGGAAGGGGAGCAAGAGGAGCTCGACGACAGCGAAGATCACGACCAGGGAAGAGACCATCACGGGCACGACAGGGCGTGCGCGGATGGCGGAACCGGTGGCGATGGCGGCGGAGACCCCGCAGATGGAGATGCCGGAGGCCAGCGGTACGGCCCATTCCCGGCTGAACTTGAAATAGCGGCGGGCGATGTAATAGACCAGCGCCCAATAGATGAGATAGGCCTCGACGATGGCGCAGAGGCCGCGGAACATCACGGAAGTGGCGAGCCCAAGCTGCTCGGCGGCGGTGACCCCCAGGAAGCCGCCCAGGATCACAATGGCGGTCTTGATGTAGAGCTCGGGACGGATGGCCTCCTTCATGAAAGCGGCGACACCGGGGAGGAAGTTGCCGATGACAAGGCCGGCGAGGAGCGCGATGATGAAGCCCGCTTCGGCGGTGAGATTGAGGGACCAGCGTACGCCGTACTGCGCCATCTTGTCGGGAGTAGCGGCGATATTTGCCCAGCTCCCGGCAACCCAGCAGGCATAACTGAGGAAGAACACCGCGGTGAAACCCGTGACGAAGCGGGGCATGTCCGCCCGCAAGGCGCGGGCGCCAGGGGCGAGGACAAGCAGCAGGAACAGCCAGGTCGCGACGAGTGACACGAAGGGATTAAGCGCCGCGTAGGCGGAGGAGGCGGGAGCGAGGGCGGTGGAGATGTTGGTCCACACGCGCGTGGTGACGGCCCAGCCGAGCAGGTCCGCGCCGAGGAAGACGGCGAGGGACAGAACGAAGATGAAGAGGCCGGTGAATACCGCCAGCCAGTCCTCGGTAATGCGCCCTTTGAGTGACACTTGAGGTGCATCTTAGCAGAATCGCGCCGGCTCGCGCCGGGGCGCCGCGATCTGCTAATCATAAAGGTTCAAATTCGAAAGGGGATCGTGCTCATGCGGAATCGTTTCATGTTGGCGGGAACGCTCGCTGCCGCTATGGCGGCGACGTGCTGCGGCGGACCGGCGAAAGAGGCCAGGAGGGAGGGCAAAGTGAACAGACAGGCATTCGGTAAGACGGCCGCCGGCGAACAGGTGGAGCTGTTCACCCTGACCAACGGCAAGGGCATGGAGGCGACGATCACTAATTTCGGCGCCATCGTGACGTCGCTCAAGGCGCCGGACCGCAACGGGAAATACGAGGACGTGGTGCTGGGGTTCGACAGCCTGGCGGGCTACACCGGGACGCATCCGTATTTCGGCGCGGTGGTAGGGAGGTACGGCAACCGCATTGCCAAGGGGCGGTTCACGCTGGACGGCGCCGAGTATACGCTGGCGCGCAATAACGGCGAGAATCATCTGCACGGCGGGGTGAAGGGCTTCGACAAAGCCGTGTGGAAGGCGCGGGACGTGTCGACGGCGGATACGCCGCGGCTGGAACTGAGCTACGTGAGCAAGGATGGGGAGGAGGGCTATCCGGGAAACCTGTCGGTTACCGTGACGTACAGCGTGACGGCAGCGGGCGAGCTGAGGATCGATTACAGCGCCACCACGGATAAGGCGACGGTGGTGAACCTGACCAACCACTCGTATTTCAATCTGGCGGGACAGGGGAACGGGGACATCCTGAAGCATCAGATGATGATCTATGCGGACCGGTACACTCCGGTTGATGCGGGGCTGATTCCGACGGGCGAACCGCGCAAGGTGGAAGGCACTCCGTTCGACTTCCGCAAGCCGGTGGAGATTGGGGCGCGGATCGGGGAGAAGGACGAGCAACTCGTGCGGGGCGGAGGCTACGACCATAACTTCGTGCTGAATAGTGGCGGCGGAACCCTGGCGCCGGCGGGACGTGTGAAGGAGCCGGGCAGCGGGCGGGTAATGGAGGTCCTGACGACCCAGCCCGGGGTGCAGTTCTACACGGGCAACTTCCTGGACGGCACGTTGAAGGGCAAGGGCGGCAAGGTGTACGGGCACCGGTACGGCTTCTGCCTGGAGACGCAGCACTTCCCCGATTCGCCGAACCGGCCGGCCTTTCCAAGCGTGGTGCTGAGGCCTGGGGAGAAGTACGCGACGACGACGGTGTACAGGTTTTCGGCGGAGTAGAGGGGGGATCGGAGAGTGCGATTGACAACCCTAAACCTTGACTTACTAAGGGAATTCCTCAATACTAGAGGTGCCCCGGAACAGTTACAGCTGCCCCGGGGCGGTGCTTTCCGGCTCCTTTAGGCCGGAGCACGATTTCGACCGAACCGTCCTCACGGAAGCGCATTGACACGATCCGCCATCCGCGAGGGGCGGTCAAGCCGATAAGTACGGTCGTCATCGACCGCACCTCCTTTCGGGGCTCGTTTCGAGAGCCCCGGAACGCCCAGACTCTTTCATCTCACCCTGACCTGATTTTACTCCCGACGCCGGCTCGTGTCAACGGATATCTTCTTTATTCTTATATAGTTACGCTAATAGTTACGGAGACGTAAGAGTATTCTCTTACGTACGGGTAATAGTTGGGAGTAAGTGGAGTCCAGCCATGAGTTCGTCAACGTGTACATGGAACGTAACTAGTGATGACCGCGACGGCGCTCATTAAGACTAGGTGGTGGTTCGGGCATTCCCGCGAAGGGACGCCGGTAAGGGTGACATCCGCCCGGACGCCGCGATAGGTTGAGCTTCACTTGGCTACTGGAGCTTCGGCGTCGCTCGGCGGTGCAGAGACGAGACCCTGGTATACCGTGATTGTGAGGCGGCTACGGCGCGCGCGCAGGAGTGCCCCAGCCGGAGACTGATCTTCAGGTTGTCGCGGTTCCGGGATGGGGAATCGGAACCGCGACAACCTGGTGGCGGCGTGAACTAGCGGCGGGATCCGACTGGTCCGGGTTTCTTGGAGGTGGGGTATTCGGACCAGGCCTGCTCGCCGGCCGCAGGGACGGCACTCTTGATCTGCCGGGAACGCATTTCGGCCAGTTCCTCGGACATGCGTTGAAGCTCGTCGAGGGGGCGCTCTCCGCCGGTGATGGGCTGTTGGCGCTGTCCCTGGGTTTCACGCACCTGCTCGACGGGATTCTGGATGTAATCCCATTCCTGTCCCTTGGGCCACGGGCCCTGTCCCTGGTTCCACGGCCCGCGGACATCGTGGCCGTTAGAGAGGTTGAAGTAGGTGTGAGTGGCACGGGGGTCGCCCTGAAGGATGCCCGGAGGAAAGTTGGGCTGGATGTCCTGGAGGGCGGCGGTGAACATGTTCATGTGGGCGATTTCGCGGGTCATGAGGAAGCCGAGGGACTCGCGCACGTGCGGATCGTCGGTGAACTGCATGAGGTATTCATAGGTGATCTTGGCGCGGCTTTCGGCGGCAACGTTGGAGCGCAGGTCCACCGTGAGATCGCCGTTGGCATTGACGAAGAAGCCGTTCCAGGGATTACCCATGCTGTCGGTGCACATGGGACCGCCACCGGAGTGAATCAGGAAGTGGGCGCTGGTGTGGGCGATGTGCTCGCGGTTCTTGTTGGACTTGATCAACTGATCGAGGTCGGCCTCTTCGGTGGCGTTTTTCAGCTCGGCATTGACGCCGGATAGAAGCATGGTGATGGTAGCACCTACAATTTCGAGGTGGCTGAACTCCTCCATGGCGATGTCCATCAGCATGTCGTACTTGTCGGGGTAAGGTTTGCGGCAGGTGAAGGCCTGGGTGAAGTATTGCATGGCGGCCTTCAACTCGCCATTTGCGCCACCGAACTGCTCCAGCAGGAGGCGTGCGAAACGGGGGTCAGGACCCGATACTCGGGCGTCGAATTGTAGCTCTTTTACGTGATAGATCATGGCTTTCTTCCTTATTCGCGCAGACGACGTTACCGAGCAGTTTAGAGTGCGGGCGAAAGGTACCGCAGTAAGTTTACGTGCGGGGCCGGGAGGCGGTGTGACGCGGCGAACATCGGACACGCGGGTCGCTATAATGCGTGTTCTATGACGTTTCGACCGAGGCTGGGGCTGGTGCCGGTGGTGTTGTCCATGGCGCTGGCGGTTTACGCGCAACAAGGCAAGCGGCCGCTGGCGCACGGGGACTACGACGGGTGGAAGTCGATTTCAAGCCCGCAACTCTCAAGAGACGGAAAGTTCCTGGCGTATGGTCTGTTTCCGCAGGATGGCGACGGGCTGGTGGTGGTGCGGGAACTCGCCACCGGGAAAGAATGGCGCGAAGCGGCCGGTGCGCTGCCGCCGCCTCCGGCCAGCACGACCGATGAACCGGACAGGACGCCGCGGGGCGTGCGGCTGGCGTTCACGCGCGACGGGCGCTTCCTGGTATCGACCACGTTCCCGTCGAAAGGCGAGTTGGCCGCTGCCCGGAAGGCGCGCAAGAAGCCCGAGGAAATGCCCAAGGGCGGGCTGCTGATCGTAAACACCTCGACCGGCGCGGCGACGCGAGTGGCGGACGTCAAGAGCATGCAGGTGCCCGAAAAGGGCGGCGCCCTGGTGGCCTATCTGAAGGAAGCGAAACCGGCCTCGGCGGAGGAGAAGAAAGCGGAGGAGAAGAAGGCCGAGGCCGCGGCTCCGGCGGCGCGCGCGAACAAGAAAGAGTATGGCTCCGAGCTGGTGCTTCGCGACCTGGAGAAAACCGAGGGCGGGGAGCGGACGTTCGCGAGCGTGATGGAATACGCGCTGGCCAAGGACGGCGCAACGATGCTCTACGCGGTGTCCTCCCGGAAAGAGGAAGAGAACGGCGTGTACGCGGTGGAGACGGCGGGGGGCGGCGCGCCGGTGCCGGTCATGGACGGCAAGGGCAAGTACTCGAAGCTGGCGTGGGACCGGGAGAACAAGCGGGCGGCGTTCCTGAGCGACCGGGACGAGGCGGCGGCGAAGCAGCCCCGGCCGGCGCTGTACCTGTGGGAACGGCGGGCAGCGAAGGCGGCAGCAATGGCCGCGGCCACGGCTTGCAGCGAAGGGTACGTGCTGAGCGACAAGGCAGCGGTGTCTTTCTCACGCGATGGTAGCAGAGTGTTCGCGGGCTGTGCGCCGCCGCGGGAGCCGGAGCCGGACACCTCCGCGGCACCGGCTGAAAACAAGGTGGTGGCGGACCTGTGGCATTGGCGCGACGACCTGATCCAGCCGATGCAGAAAGTACTGGCGCGCCGCGAGCGCGACCGCACTTACACGGCGGTGTATCACATCGCGGAGAAGAAGTTCCTGCAACTTGCAGACCGGACCATGCGGACGGTGTCCCCGAGTGACGACGGGCGGTACGCGCTGGGGGCGGACGACAGCCTTTATCGCCGGATGGTGGACTACGACGGTCATTACGCGGACCAGTATGTGGTGGACACCAGGACGGGCGCGCGGCGGCGGGTGATCGAGAAGATGCGCGCGGCCACGCCGCAGTGGTCGCCGGACGGCAAGTACGCGGCATTCTTCCGCGACAAGCAGTGGCATACGCTCTCGATTCCGGAGGGCACCCTCACTACCATCACGTCGTCGCTGGAGCCGGCCTTTTTCAATGAAGACGACGACCGGGCGGAGCCGGCATCGAACTACGGCTGGGCGGGGTGGACGAACGACAGCCGGTGGGTGCTGCTCTACGACCGTTACGACGTATGGCAGGTGGCGGCGGACGGGCGCACGGCGCGCAACGTGACGGAGGGCTTCGGCCGGCGCAACAAATTGCAGTTGCGGGTGGTGCGCCTCGACAGCGAAGAGGATGAGCCGCGGCGCGGGATCGACCCGGAGAAGCCGGTGCTGCTGCGCGCGGAGAACCTGGAGACACGCGAGACGGGGTTCTTCCGCGACCGGATGAACAGCGACGCTGCTCCGGAAAAGCTGATTATGGGAGCGAAGAACTTCCGCACCGTGGTGAAGGCCAGGGAGGCGGACGTGATCGCACTGACGGCCAGCACGTTCCACGAGTTCCCGGACCTGCAAATAACCGACGGCACTTTCGCGAAGCTCGACAAAGTGACGGATGCCAACCCGCAGAAGGCGGGCCTGCTGTGGGGGCGCGGGGAACTGATCCGTTACAAGAACACGGACGGCGTGGCACTCCAGGCGGCGCTTTATAAGCCGGAAGGGTTCGACCCCGCGAAGAAGTATCCGCTGATGGTGAATTTCTACGAGCGGATGTCGCAGACTGTCCACACGTTCGTGGACCCGCGGCCGGGGACGTCGATCAACATCTCCTACTACGTGAGCAACGGGTACGTAGTGCTGACACCCGACATTGTGTACACGGTGGGGTCTCCGGGGCAGAGCGCGCTCAAGGCGGTGCTGCCGGCAATTCAGGCGGTGGCGGACCAGGGATACATAGACGAGAACGCGATCGGGATCCAAGGGCACAGTTGGGGCGGGTACCAGATTGCATACATGCTGGGGCACACGCGGCGGTTCCGCGCGGCGGAAGCCGGTGCGCCGGTGGCAAACATGTTTTCGGCGTATAACGGGATCCGGTGGGGATCCGGGATGCCGCGGCAGTTCCTGTATGAACAGTCGCAGAGCCGCATCGGCGGGACCCCGTGGGAGCGGCCGATGGAGTATCTGGAGAATTCCCCGATTTTCAGTGTCAACAAGGTGGAGACGCCGGTGCTGATCATCCACGACGACCAGGACGATGCGGTGCCATGGTACCAGGGGATCGAATGGTTCCTGTCGTTGCGGAGGCTGGGGAAAGAAGCGTACCTCTTCAATTACAACGGCGAGGTACATAACCTGCGGCAGCGGCAGAACCAGAAGGACTACACGGTTCGGATGCAGCAGTTCTTCGACCACTTCCTGAAGGGTGCGCCGGCGCCGGAGTGGATGCGGAAAGGCATCCCCTACATCGACCGGGAGGCGGAAAAAGAGCGCTTCAGCAAGACGTTCAGCGGCGCCGGACAGTAGAGTTGGGCCGGGGGCGGCCAGCAGGTCCGCCCCCGTGATTCGCCGCTACCCCTTTGCCATGGCGAGGCGGGCGCGGCGTTCGATCTCCTCGGGGGAAACGTCCTCCTTGTGGGTGGCGATCCACCAGACATTGCCTGCGGAGTCGCGCACGCCGCCGTGGCGGTCGCCGTAGAACTGGTCGGCGGGTTCCATTACGGAGACCGCTCCGGCCTCGATGGCGCGGTGGTAAATGCTATCCGCGTCTGGCACGTAGACGTAGAGGGAAGCGGGCATGGGCGGCCACTTCTCGCTGGCCTCCCCCACCATCACCATGGAATCGCCGACACGCATCTCGGCGTGCGCCACGGTGCCGTCCGAGCCGTTCATGCGGAAGCGCTCTTCGGCGCCGAACGCCTCCTTCAGAAACTCCACGACCTGTGCGGCACCGCGGACGGTGAGATACGGGGTGACGGTGTGATAGTCATTGGGAATCGGTTTCACTGCCATTGCCAGGCTCCTTCCGGTTCAGGCTCGCGCGACCATGCGGTGCGGATCGAGCACATACTTTCTGGCTGCGCCTTTGTCGAAATCACGATAGCCCTGGGGGGCTTCGTCAAGGGGAATCACTGTTACGTTGACGGCCTTTGCAATCTGGACGCGGTCGTGAAGAATGGCCATCATTAACTGCCGGTGATAGCGCATCACGGGACACTGGCCGGTGGCGAAACTGTGGGACTTGGCCCAACCGAGGCCGAGGCGGATGGAGAGGCTGCCCTGGCGGGCGTTCTCGTCCTTTGCGCCGGGGTCGTCAGTGACGTAAAGTCCGGGGATCCCGAGAGCGCCGCCGGCACGGGTGACCTCCATGAGGGAATTGAGCACGGCGGCGGGCTTCTCCTGGGCCGCATCGCGGCCGTGCCCGCGGGCCTCGAAGCCTACGCAATCGACGCCGCAATCCACCTCCGGCACCTTCAGGATCTGCTCGATCTGCTCGGCGATGTTCGCGGACTTGGTGAGGTCCACGGTTTCGCAGCCGAAGCTGCGCGCCTGGGCAAGGCGGTCGGGGTTGAGGTCGCCGACGATGGTAACGGCGGCGCCCAGCAACTGGCAGGTGGCGGCGCAGGCGAGGCCTACGGGTCCGGCACCCGCGACATAGACCGTTGAGCCGGTGGTCACGCCGGCGGTGACGGCACCGTGATAGCCCGTGGGGAAGATATCGGAGAGCAGGGTGAGGTCCTTGATCTTGGCCAGCGCCTGGTCGCGATCGGGGAACTTCAGCAGGTTGAAATCGGCGTAGGGGCACATCACGTAGTCGGCCTGGCCGCCGACCCAGCCGCCCATATCCACGTAGCCGAAGGCGGCGCCGGGGCGCGAGTTGTTCACGTTGAGGCAGATGCCCGTGCGGCCTTCCTTGCAGTTGCGGCAACGGCCGCAGGCGATGTTGAAGGGCACGGAGACGAGGTCGCCGACTTTGAGGAATTCGACGTCGCGCCCGGCCTCGACGATTTCGCCGGTGATCTCGTGCCCGAGCACCAGGCCGGCGGGTGCGGTGGTACGGCCGCGTACCATGTGCTGGTCGCTGCCGCAGATGTTGGTGGCGGCGATCCTGAGGATCACGCCGTGTTCACATTTCCGGGGACCGAGGGCGAGTTTCGGGTAGTCGATCGATTGGACTTCGACTTTGCCGGGCCCCATATAGACCACACCTCGATTGGAAGCCATCGTTCGTTCTCCTCCGGGGTGACCCGCTTTTCTGCAATGTGCCAAAGCGGGCGAATACTGTCAACCGGCGAGGGTGCCGCAGCGAACGTCAGCAGATACGGGGCAATTATTCCTGAGAAGCGCCATGCGGGGATGGTCGGCAACGGCGCGACCGATAATTGCGGCATCGCGGCCGCCCGGGGTGAGGCGCATGGCTGCGAGGATGGCTTCAGCCGATTCGGACGCCACGAAGGCGGAAAGTTGCATTCATTGGCGACGAATAGCCCGGGGTGACCCGCTTTTCTGCAATGTGCCAAAGCGGGCGAATACTGTCAACCGGCGAGGGTGCCGCAGCGAACGTCAGCAGATACGGGGCAATTGTTCGCTGAAGGGAAGATCGAGAATGCGGGTGCCGCCGATTTCGGTCCTGAGAAGCACCATGCGGGGATGGTCGGCAACGGCGCGGCCGATGATGGCGGCATCGCGGCCGTCCGGGGTGAGGCGCATGGCTGCGAGGACGGCTTCAGCCGATTCGGGCGCCACGAAGGCGACGAGCTTGCCTTCATTGGCGACGAAGAGCGGGTCGAGGCCGAGGATTTCGCAGGCGGCGCGGACCGGTTCGGCGACGGGGATTCGGGCGGCTTCAATCTCCACTCCCGTACCGGAGGCTTCGGCGATTTCCGAGAGGGAGGTGGCGAGACCGCCGCGGGTGGGGTCGCGCAGGGCGTGGATTTCGCCTGCCGCGAGCATGGCGTCCACGAGGCGGTTGAGAGGTGCGGTGTCGGAGAGGATGGCGCCTTCAAACTCCAGGCCCTCGCGCTTCGACATGACGGCCATGCCGTGGTCGGCAATGGTGCCGCTGAGCAGGATGGCGTCGCCGGGGCGGGCATTCGACGCGGAGATGGAGATTCCGGGGGGCACCAGGCCGACACCGGAGGTGGTGATGAAAAGCCGGTCAGCGGAGCCGCGGTTCACCACTTTCGTATCGCCGGTGGCGATGGAGACGCCCGCGGCGGCGGCTGCTTCGGCCATAGACGCGGTGATGCGGGCCAGGTCTTCGAGCGGCAGACCCTCCTCCATGATGAAGGCCGAGGAAAGATAGAGCGGGCGTGCGCCGCTCATGGCGAGGTCGTTGACGGTGCCGTGGACGGCGAGTTTCCCGATATCTCCGCCCGGGAAAAAGAGCGGAGTGACGACGAAGGAATCGGTGGTGAAGGCGATGCGCGCACCGCCGATATCGAAGACGGCCTGGTCGTCGAGGCGGCGGAGAATTGCGTTATCGAAGGCCGGGAGGAACAGGTCGCGAATAAGCTGGGCGGAGAGGCGGCCGCCGCTGCCGTGGCCCATGACCACGGTCTTGTGCTCCGTGATGGGGAGCGGGCAGGAGAGGGAGAAATCGTCTGGCATGGATTAATGGCGGCCGTATTGAAAGTACGCGGCGCAAGCGCCTTCGGCGGAAACCATGGTAGCGCCGAGCGGGGTGCGGGGGGTGCAGGCGGTGCCGAACGCGGGGCACTCGTGCGGCTTGGCGAGGCCGCTCAGGACGCGGCCGCTGATGCAAACGGCGGGTTCCTCTGTACGGATACCAGCGACGTCGAAGAGACGCTCGGCATCGTACTCGCGGAACTCCTCACGCAGACGCCAGCCGCTTTGGGGGATGACGCCGAGACCGCGCCAGGCACGGTCGGTGACTTCGAAGACTTCCGCGATGCGGCGGCGGGCTTCCAGATTGCCATCACGCGTGACAGCGCGGCTATAGCGATTCTCGACGTCGGCGCGGCCCGTTTCAAGCTGCCGCACGGCGCCGCGAATACCCTCCAGCAGGTCGAGCGGTTCGAAGCCCGTGATCACGATGGGGATCCGGTAACGCACCGCGATGGGCTCATACTCGCCCCACCCCATTACCGCGCAGACATGGCCCGGGCCGAGGAAGGCCTGGACGCGGTTGGCGGGAGATTCGAGGATGCCGCTGATGGCAGGTGGCACCAGCACGTGGGAGACGAGCAGGGAGAAGTTGCGCAGACGCTCGCGCCGCGCTACCCACACTGCCATAGCGTTGGCGGGGGCAGTGGTTTCAAAGCCGATGGCGAAGAAGACCACCTGTTTATCCGGATTGGCGCGGGCAATCTTGAGGCAATCGAGGGGCGAGTAGACAACGCGCACATCGGCTCCCGCGGCGCGAAGCTGGAACAGGTCGGCGTGGGAACCGGGGACGCGCAGCATGTCTCCGAACGAGCAGAAGATTACGCCGGGCCGTGCGGCGATGGCGTGGGCGCGGTCGACCATCTCGAGCGGCGTGACGCAGACGGGGCAGCCGGGGCCATGCACGAGTTCGATAGCGTCCGGCAACAGGCGGTCGATGCCGTGCTTGATGATCGAGTGGGTCTGGCCGCCGCAGACTTCCATGAGAACCCAGGGCCGGGTGGCGATGCGGCGAATGTCGTCGAGGATCGCGCGGGCGAGCGCCGGGTCGCGGAACTCGTCAAGGTACTTCATCGTCCTGCTCCGCCGCGGACGCGTCGAGTTCTTTCAGATATTCCAACGTGCGGGCGGCCTCGGCCTCATCGATTCTGCTGATAGCGAAACCCACGTGCACAACCACGTAATCGCCGATAACGGCTTCGGGCAAATATTCCAGGCAGGTTTCCCGGCGAATCCCGCCGAAATCGACCTGCGCCATGCGGACTCCCGATATATCGGATATCTCGACGATCTTCCCCGGTACGGCAAGACACACGGCAGAGTACCTCAAACTCTCGAATGATGATGCCCTTCGAGTATAGTCATGATAACAGGCTGCGCGAGGCCCCTTTTCAGGCAGGTATGGCGAGTGCGGAGCGACGCCGGCCGCGCATCACGGCGCGTGCCTGGGCGACCTGTTTTTCCTGGTACTCGGCGATGAGAACCAGAACGGAATACTCCTCGGGCCGGAGTCCAAGGCCCTGGTAGGCGGTGCTCTGCGCATCGCCGTTCCGCATGGCTTCGTGGAGGGTGCCGTTCGAATAGGCTTCCAAAATGGCGGGGTGAACGTAGTACTTGCGGCAGGTGGCGGGGCGGTTTCCAAGTTCGGCGGCGACGCGTTTGATGGCGGCCACGATTGCCTTCTTCCCTTCCCTCTCGTTGCGGCAGGGGCCAAAGGAACTGAGCTCGCGGGCGGCGAGGATGGAGCCCGCCCAAGTGCGGAAGTCCTTGGCGGAGAAGTCCTGGCCGGTGATGTCGCGCAGATAGCGATTGACGTCGGCGGAGTCGAGGCGGCAGAGCTCGCCGTCGGATCCGACGTAGCGGAAGAGCTCGTAGCCGGGAAGTTCCTGGCACTGTTTCACGATGCGGGCCACGCGGCGGTCGGTGAACGCCACGGTGTGCTCCATGCCGCTCTTGCCGCGAAAGCGGAAGCGGACGGTGGGGCCGGAAATCCGGACGTGCCTGCCGCGAAGCGTGGTGAGGCCGAAGGAGTCGTTCTCTTTCGCGTACTCGTCGTTGCCGACGCGGATGAACGTAGTTTCAAGCAGCCGGACCACGGCGGCGAGCACCTTTTCGCGAGGCAGACCCGGGAGCTCAAGATCATCGCGCACGCGCCGGCGGATGAGTGCAAGGACCGTACCGAATGCGATCATGCGGCCGAATTTGGCTTCGTCGCGCACGCGCCGGTAGAGCGGGTGGTAGCGATACTGCTTGCGCCCTTTAGCGTCCCAGCCGACGGCTTGAAGGTGGCCGTAGGGACTGGGACAAATCCATACATCCGTCCACGCCGGAGGAATGGCGAGGGCGCGGATCCGAATG
Organism: Bryobacteraceae bacterium; assembly: GCA_035561075.1. GTDB lineage: Bacteria > Acidobacteriota > Terriglobia > Bryobacterales > Bryobacteraceae > JAMCRM01. The sequence continues at coordinate 2,701 of DATMYF010000120.1, read as the reverse complement.
AGTTCGTCGGGGTCGCGCAGGGGTTTGCCGTCGGGGCGGAGATAACGGAACGAGCGGCCGCAGCGAATGCGGCGTATGCAAGCGCCGGTATCGCGGACGTAGCGCAACCCCGCGGCTTCAGCGCTTTCAAGGGGATCCGTGGCCAGGACGGCCGGCCCAGTCATGCCGGGCACGCGTGCAAGTGCATCGCCACGGGACGAGTTAGAGCGGCATCGGAGCGCAGATCGACGTCCCGATACGCACAATTGGGCATCCCGCTAAGTAACGCACACTGGATGGCTAAGTGCTCTCGTAGTGACACCGCACGCAGAAAGCGAGCGCCACACCACCAACCTAGAAAGCAGGAGGAGCAATGCAAGAGAACTTTATTATTGTGACCTTTTCCCACCTCCGTTGGGACTTCGTGTATCAGCGCCCGCAGCACTTGCTGTCGCGGTTGGCGCGCCTGCACCGTGTAGTTTTTATAGAGGAACCCATCCAAGACTCAGCCCGCCCGTATATGGAACGCCTCACGCCGGAGCCGAATGTTCTGGTTTGCCGCCCTCACACCCCCGTTGAAGCTTTAGGCTTCAACGATGAGCAATTCCCGCATCTCGAGCCCCTCATCCACAACCTCCTGGCCGAAGAAGAGATTCGCGATTACGTCGTATGGTTCTATACCCCGATGGCTCTTCCGCTGATCGAAGGCCTGAATCCGCAGGCCGTGATCTACGACTGCATGGACGAGCTATCGGCCTTTCTGAACGCGCCGCGCCAGCTTCTGGAGCGCGAAGCGCATCTGCTCAAACTCGCGGATGTAGTATTCACGGGCGGGCCCAGCCTTTTCCGCGCGAAGAAGGACAGGCACCCCAACGTCTTCTGCTTTCCGAGCAGCGTGGACGCGAGTCATTTTTCCTCAGCCAGGGCAGATGCTCCCGAACAGGCCGAATTGCCGCATCCACGGCTGGGCTTCTTCGGGGTGATCGATGAGCGGGCGGACCTGCCGCTGCTGGACGCAATGGCGGCAGCGCATCCCGAATGGCAGATCGTGATGGTGGGGCCGGTAGTGAAGATTGAGCCGGACGCCCTGCCGCAGCGCTCCAATATCCACTACTTCGGGCAGCGCTCATACCAGGAATTACCGGCCTTTTTGAAGGGCTGGGATGTGTGTCTGCTGCCTTTCGCCCGCAATGACGCGACGCGTTTCATCAGCCCCACCAAAACGCTTGAATATATGGCCGCGGAGAAGATGATTGTCAGTACGCCGATTACGGACGTGGCCGAACCATACGGCGATATCGTCTACCTGGGCAGCACGCCGGAGGAGTTCATCGCCGGATGCGAGCGGGCGCTGGCGGCATCGGAGACGGAGAGCAGGCGGCGCATCGGGCGCATGCGGCAGGTGCTGTCTCGCACGTCATGGGACGCGACCGCGCAGGCGATGAGCCGGGAGATCGTGAAGACCATCGAGAAGCGGCCCGAGCAGTCGGAGGGCAGTACCGCGACGGTGGCAAAGAAACCCGAAGGCGCGCGCGCGTTGGTGATCGGCGCCGGCCCAACGGGATTGAGTGCGGCGTATCACTTGGGTAAGGACGCGCTGCTGCTTGAACAGAACAACGAAGTCGGCGGATGGTGCCGGTCGATTGAAGTGAACGGCTTCACGTTCGATTACGCCGGCCACATCATGTTCTCGAATGAGCCGTACGTGCATCAGCTCTATAACATGCTGTTGGGGGAGAACGTCCACTGGCAGGACCGCGAAGCGTGGATCTACAGCAAGAACGTCTACACGCGGTATCCCTTCCAGGGCTCGCTTTACGGGCTGCCGCCGCACGTGATCAAGGAGTGCGTGATGGGCGCCATCGAGGCGCGGTTCGGCCCGCAGAAGGCTAAACCCGCGCCGGGCGGCAACGGGCACGCCAACGGGAAGACCAACGGCAAAACCAATGGCAACGGAGCCGCCGTCTGCAAAACAGATGCAGTGAAGGATTGTTGCGCGGATGGCATCTTGGAGGCCTCGGCGCCGCTGGCCGAAGCGCAGGCCGTGGACGGCAAAGCCGCAGAGCCGCGCAATTTCGAGGAGTTCATCTATAAGGTGTGGGGTGCGGGGATTGCCAAACACTTCGCGATTCCGTACAACCGCAAGCTATGGGCGGTGCCGCTGAGCGAGATGGAAACGTCGTGGCTGGGCGGGCGTGTGCCGCTGCCGGATCTGGAAGAGATGATTGAAGGCGCGCTCTCGCCCTCGCCCAAGCCGATGGGGCCCAATGCCCGGTTCGGTTATCCTCTGCGGGGCGGCTTCCAGGCATTAATGGAGGGCTGGCTGCCATACGTCAAAGAGCAGTTGCGGCTGAACAGCCGGGTGGTGGCGATCTCCCCGGCGAAGCGCACCGTGACGCTAGGGGACGGCAGCGTGCTGCGGTATGAGCAACTGGTAAGCACCATGCCGCTGCCCGTGCTGGTGCGGGCGATGGGGAGCGAGGCGCCGCCCGAGATCGCCGCGGCCGCGAAGGCGTTGCGGCACGTATCCGTGCGCTGCGTCCATATCGGGGTAGGGCGCGAGAAGCTCACGGAGAAGCACTGGATCTACTACCCGGAGGACACCGTGTTCCACCGCATTTTCGTGCAGGGGAATGCGAGCCCGCACTGCAATCCGCCGGGCGGCTTCGGGCTGACGTGCGAGATCACATACTCGGAGCACAAGCCACTGCCGGCGGAGGGC
>DATMYF010000119.1:0-46841 GCA_035561075.1 Bryobacteraceae bacterium | reverse complement strand
TCCCCGCTGGCATCCCCCCGCCGCTCCGCATTCAGCCCCGGGATCTACTTGGCGAGCTTGCCAAAGCTCTCTCGCTGGGACCTCCGGGTCGAGGCTCCCTCCACACGCCTCGCCGGCGGCGACCGTGGAGGCACCTTCCTGTACTGGAACAACGTTTACAACAGCGCGAACACCAACTCGGGGCGTCTGTTGGGGAACTGGGTGGGACGGGACGGCCGCGGGCTTTTCGTTCAGGCCACCTACTGGCATACCGCCCGATCGCGGTTGGAATTCGGCTACCGGCAGAACCGGATTGGATCCGCCTTCCTCCCCGGGGGAGGGACCCAAAACAACGGCTCCGTGACGGGGGCCCTGCAAATCATGCAGAATTGGTTTATCGACTCGTCGATTCAATACGAGCGCTATTTCATTCCTCTGCTGGGCGGCCCGCGACGTGACGTCGCCGCCACGCTGCGCATAACCTACCAGCCGCACTGGAGGTTCGCCCGGCGCTGAGCCGCTTTCCCCACAGCGTGACTTAGCAGGAAATTAACAAAATTGCGACAAGTCCCGGCCCGCGGGCGAAAATAATGGAAATCGGCTACCTCGGGTGGCGCATCCAATATCGATTATGAGATCAACGGCTTCGGGTGACATTCGCGAGGACGCCGGCTTCAGAGGGGGCGGCCGGCCGAGCGACAGCCCGGCAGTCGCGCCGTTGCGCCCCGGAACGACCCCCGCACGCGTGCAAACCATTCTCGTGATCGACGATGACGAGGATCTCCGCGACACAGTCGCGCTGATGCTCGAAAAAGAGGGCTATCGCGTTACGGTAGCTGCCGAAGGTCGCACCGGGTACGAGCAGACCTTGATGCTCAAGCCTGACCTGGTCCTGGTGGATCTCCGGCTTCCTGGAATGAGCGGAGTTGAGGTATGCAAGCAGTTGCGTGCAGCCTCGGTGCCCACCCCGATCATCGTCCTCAGTGCCGTGGGCGACGAGATCGATAAAGTGCTGCTGCTTGAAATCGGTGCCGACGACTACGTGGTCAAGCCTTTTGGCGGACGTGAGTTGATCGCACGGATTCGCGCAGTGCTCCGCCGCTCCTCCAACGAGTCGCAGAAAATCATGCATGTCGGCGAGATCGTCGTCGACCTTGAACGACGGCGAGTAGTGACTCGTGACGATGAAGAAATCAAATTCACCCCGGCCGAATACAACCTGCTCGTTTACCTCCTCCAGCACCCCGACCGCCCGCTGACGCGAGATATGATTCTCAACGCTGTTTGGGGTTACGATTTCATGCCGAACACCCGGACCGTAGATGCGCACGTGCTCAAGTTGAGGCAGAAGCTGGAGTCCGATCCCAATATCCCCCGCCACATATTGACCGTGCACGGTGTGGGCTATCGATTCTTGCCGTAAATCCCTGATGGGGAAACCCGTATGGACCATCCAGATGGGCGTGGCGAAGGGCCCCGCGGCGGTAGGGCGCGCTTGGGAACGATTCTCATCGTAGACGACGCGGCGGCAAGCAGCGCCGCGCTGGAGGAGGCGTGTGCCGCAGTCCCGGGAGTCAGCGTGCTAGGTGTCAAATCGCCTCTGGACGCCGTGCGCATCCTCCGAGATAGCGACCGGATCTGCGCCGTGATTACGGACATCCGAATGCCGCGCATGGACGGCTTCGAGCTGATTCGGCTTATGCGAGCCGATCGAAAACATGCCGCCACGCCGATTATAGTCGTCACTGCTGACACCGACCCGGAGACTCCGGAGCGCGCATCCAGGTTGGGCGCCGACGCCTTCTTCTCCAAACCATTCTCGCCGGCGGCAATTCGGCGGAGATTGGGGGAACTTCTTGATGAGACTCAACTCTCTGGATAATTTTCGTCGCCAGCGCCGTCGGCTGGGGCGGGTTCCCGGCTGGGTTGCAGCGGCATTTCTGGCTTCGACATTACCTTCACAGGCTCAGACCTTAACCGAACTTCAGGCCATCCTCACGCGCCTCGACCGCCTGGAGGAGCAGAATCGCACTCTCTCCGCCGAGGTCCGAACACTCCGGCAGGAACTCGCCGTTGCCCGCGGCGAAACCGAACCGGGACCCACGTTTGAGGAGCGACTGGCAGTTCAGGAGAACCGCACAGCGGAGCAGGCGCAGACGAAGGTCGAAGCAGCCGGACGGTTCCCTATTCGTTTGACCGGAATGGCGCTTTTCAATGCGTACCTCGATACCGGAGGGGGCGTGCGCACGCGGCAACCCTCAGTTGAACCGCCCAGTGGCACGAGAACCGGCGGGGGTACATTCCGTCAGTCTATAATCGGGCTGGACTTCAACGGGCCCCGTTCGGTCTGGGATGCCAAGCTCAGTGGGACGCTGCGGCTAGATCTCTACGGAGATGGCGGGCAGCCAACGTATGGCGTAAGCGCGCAATCACCGTACCCTACGCTTCGTTTGCGGACTGCCACCATCGGGCTCGACTGGAAATCTCGCAGCCTGCTCGCCGGCGTATCAAAGCCCATTATGTCTCCGCGGGAACCGGAGTCGCTGGCCCACGTCGCCGTCGCGCCATTGAGCGGCGCCGGCAATCTCTGGCTGTGGCTTCCTCAGGTGCGCTTTCAGCAGGAACTCCGCATCGGTGAGCAAAGTGGCGCTCGGATCCAGCTCGGCGTCGTCCAGACTCGCGAAACCGCCGCCGCGTACGGAAGCGACGGGACAGCTTCCTTAGCCACCTACTACGAACCGTGGCGCCCCGGCTTCGAAGCACGGCTCGAATTGTTCAGTGGAAGAAATCCTCGCCTCGAAATAGCTTCCGGTTTCCACCGAAGCGTCTCTCATGTGGCGGAGAAGTCTATTCCATCGCAAATCGTGTCTTTGGACTGGCTGATGGGCCTGGGCCGCTCATTCGAGTTCACCGGCGCAGCCTTTGCAGGAAAGAATGTGACTCCACTCGGGACGGGAGGCCTTCGGCAAGGTGTAGTTGTGGCAGGCCCGGGGCAAGCTTGGGCTGTGCGCAGCGCCGGAGGCTGGGGGCAACTCACATATCGCGCAACGTCGCGTTTGTGGTTTAACCTATTCACGGGCCAGCAGGATGATCGCGACTCAGACTTGCGGCCGGGCGGCGTCGGTAAGAATCTGGCGTACGGCGCAAATCTATTCTTCCGCCTGGCTCCGAACGTGCTTGGAAGTCTCGAAACATCCCAAACCCGCGCGCGTTACATCGGCGGGAGCACGTTCTTGAGCAACCGCTATGACTTGGCCCTGGCGTACCTGTTTTAGCTTGCTGATGGCATCGGCCGCCGCCGCGGCGGTCGTAACCGGCAGCGTGCGCTTGTCGGATTCCCAGGTCTCGGCGGTGCGCAGCGGCAAGGACTATTCGGGCGTCATCGTGTGGCTTGAACCGCTGCATCCGGGAGACGGGCCACCTGCGCCGGCCCGCCGGGTGATAGCGCGCATGGAGCAGAAGGACAAGCAGTTCGTTCCACACGTGCTCGCGATCCAAGCCGGAAGCCAGGTCCATTTCCCAAACCTGGATCCCCTGTTCCACAGTGCGTTCTCAAATTTCAGCGGGCAGGTCTTCGATCTTGGGCTTTACGCGCCGGGAACCAGCCGGACGGTCTCTTTCAACCGCACGGGAGTCGTGCGCGTTTTCTGCAACATTCATCCCAGCATGAGCGCTGTCATCATGGTCCTCAAAAACCCCTGGTTCGCTGTCACGGGCGTCAAGGGCGCGTTCCGGATCACCGATGTACCTCCCGGAGAATACCGGCTGAAAGTATTTCATGAGCGCGCCGCCATCAAGACGCTCCTGGCGCTGGAGCGGACCATCACCGTAACGCACCAGGACCTGTCCCTTCCCGTGATCCTTCTCTCCGAATCTGGATTCGTCGAAGGGCCGCACAAGAACAAGTACGGCCACGACTATCCTCCCGACTCCACGGATCATTCCGACTACGGGGTCCGACAGAGATGATCAAGATGCTTCGTCCCCACACGCTGCTCCGGAAGATCATGCTTTCAACGTCGGTGGCGATCACCTTGCTGTTCGCCGCAACCGGCTGGATCGTCGTGAAAAGCGCCACGCATGCTACCTCCGCGAGCGTCAAGCACGAGGTTCAGGCCAGCTTCCAGGCTTATCAGTCCCTTTGGAAAGCACGCGCCGACCGGCTGGCGTCAATCACCTCCATCCTGAGCGCCATGTCCGACGTGCGAGCCGCATTCGGAACGGGAGACGAGGCTACCATCCGCGATACCGCTTCGGAGCTCTGGACGAGGGTATCCGATGACGAGGCGATCTTCCTGGTAACGGACCCCCGGGGAATCGTGATCGCTTCGCTCGGAGGTTTGCCGAGGGACTCGCTTCCGGCTGAGCTCCTGGTCGTCCGTGGTGCCTCCTCCCGCTTCCCCGGGCAGGCATCCGGGTTCGTGACCTGGGGCGACCAGATGTACCATCTCACGATCACTCCCGTATATGTACAAACCACAGGGGGGACGGCACTTTTGAATGTACTGGTGGCGGGTTACGCCATCAATCGCGGCGTCGCCGAGAGGCTCAAAAGTGCCACCGGGGGGAGCGAGTTCCTGTTTCTGTCTCGCGGACGCGTGGTTGCATCGACCCTGCACGGCCCGGACGAGGCTCTCATCGCATCGCAACTCTCCGGCTCCAACTCGACGGTTCGCTCGGGATCGAGCGAGTATGCCCCTTTAATTACGCCCCTCGCGGACATCCACGGAAGCGAGGCTGGGCAGTTGGTCATTCTGCGGTCGTATGAAGCGGCGAACCGGGAGATCGCGGCGCTCCAGCGCAATATCAGCTTGCTCTGGCTTCTTTCCATGGCAGCCGGCCTGACCCTAACCTACCTGCTGGCGCGGCGAGTCATCGAGCCGGTGAAGGAGTTGGACCGCGCAGCCGCTCAAGTCGCGCGCCAGAATTACGATTACGAGGTGCGCGTGTCCAGCGATGACGAACTAGGGCGCTTGGCCGCGACCTTCAACGCGATGTGCGCATCGATTCGCCAGGCGCGCGAGGAGCTGATCCGCTCAGAGCGCACGACGGCGATCGGGAGGCTGGCTACCTCGATTGTCCATGACCTGCGCAATCCGTTAGCGGCAATCTATGGAGGAGCGGAAATGCTGATGGACCCGGGGCTCTCCGAACACCAGATTCGGCGGCTCGCACGTAACATGTACCGGGCTTCACAGCACATCCAGGAACTGCTTCAGGATCTGCTGGAGTTGGGCCGCGGCAGGTCAGGCGTACGACGCCGTTGCGATCTGCGGGAGTTGGTATCTCGCGTAGCGGAGTCCCTGTCCCCCACAGCCGAAGCGCAGTCTATGAGAGTACTGGTGGACGTACCGGAAGGTGTGGACCTTCTGATCGACGAGCACCGTATTGGGCGGGCCCTTGCGAACCTTGTCGGAAACGCCTTACAGGCCATGGCTGAGGGGGGAACGGTCACCGTGACGGCGACGGCCGGGGAAGGCTCGGTACTGGTCGAGGTTCAAGACACTGGGCCGGGCATTCCAGCGGAGATCCGTGACCGGCTGTTTCAGCCTTTCGTAACCTCCGGAAAGGGGTCCGGCCTGGGACTCGGCCTGGCTTTGGCGCGGCAGGCCATCGTAGATCACGGAGGCGACATGTGGGCCACATCCACACCCGGGCACGGCGCATGCTTTTCGTTCCGCCTTCCCGTGCAGGGCGCCGGCGACCACCTGCACATGCTCACAGCTTGAAAACGATGTTCCGGCGATATAGCCAGTAGCACACGTACCAGATCACGGCCAGAGTGGCGCAACTCTGCGCGACAGGCGCCAGTATGCCCAGGGTTGTGAAGTTACCCGTAAATGCGCCCACCGCGCGGTTGAGCCACCCGCCCAACATCTCGAAAAGCGCGTAGACGAAAATGCAGTTCACCCCCACCACGGTCAGCGGAAAGGTCCAGCGGTGGTAGCCTTTCACTTCGATCACCCAGGCGAAGGCGATCATCACGAGCAGAATGCAGCCTGCGCTCAGCAGCGTGTAGGAGAGCGTGTAGATTCGCTTGATCACCGGGACCCAGGGTGAAATGGCCATCGAGCAGGCAAGCGCCGCCGCCACGCACACAGCCATAATCGCGAACTTCTGCCGCCACGCGCGCCCACTCTTCAAAAGCAGAGCGGTCCAGGCGCCGAAGAGCGTGGAAACGATTCCCGGCACGATGTTTAGCGATGCGTAGAATCCCGGATGGCTGCTACCGAGCACGGCCTTATCGAGTACGGCCCCGATGTTATCGCCCTTCGAAAACGGCCCCGCCGCGCCCGGGTATAGCAGGAACAGCGCTAGATGGCCGCCCAAAATCAGCGCCGCACACGCCACCTGCCAACGGAATCGAAGCCGCAGGATCAGATAGCAGAAGAAGTACGTGAACGCGATGTGAAACAGCACCTCCATCACCGGCGAATGCAGCCGGCCCGAAGGTGCGGAAGAAACAATCACGGCCAGCACGATCAGTTTGGCCGAGCGCTTCGCGGAGCGTCCCAGCGAAGCCCCGCGCCGTGCCAGGGCAAACGGCATGGCCGCACCCACAATGAAGAAGAACGCCGGCAGAATCAGGTCCCAAAAGGCTAAACCTTCCCAGGCGCGGTGGTCGAACTGCGTTGCCAGCCCGGGCACACCGGCCAAACCGAAGGCGTGCGAAACCAGCACGATCATCACCGCCCCGCGAAACGCGTCCAGCGCGAGGTAGCGCGGCGCAGGTGCGGGCACAGTTGCCGTTTGTCCGGTCATTAACGATATGAAACCACACGAGTGGCCTTGGTTTCCACGAGGATATGCGCGGGATGCCGCTACTTGCTCGGCGCGGTCTCGGTGGCGGCTCCCGCCGGCGTGGTCGACCTGTAAGCAGTCACAAAGCCGTCCAGCAGTTCATCAGTGGCCCGGATAATCGCATCGGTCAGCCCTTTGGGATCGGTGATCAGGACCGTCTGCAACTCCCAGGTCTGGGTGGCGGTCTTCACCTGGCGGTCGCGCACCAGTGTAACCGGTTGGTACACGGCCAAAGTGAGGCAAACGGCATACGGCCCCCGCCTGCGTCGCACGTGCATGAGGCGCAGCCCGAGGAACTCGGGAGCTTTGGCGTCCACCGTGATATCCGCGGTTTCCATGCGCCGCGTGAGCCGTGCTTGCAGGTTGTCCCGGGTGACACCCGCGCCTTCCAGTTCCGGGTCGAGCCGGTCCACGACTACGCTGAAACTTTTCAGCCCCCGCAGCGTGGAGCGGTCGAGCGGTGTGTCACCCGCGCCAAACAGGGAAAATACCGGTAGCAGCCCAAGGAGAATTCGCCAACCCATATCTCCAATTTTACGGCGATGTACTGCGCCGTAGCCGACAGTCAAAGCATATTCCTGTTCAGTGAGTTCCGCTACAGTCGGTGGGGCTCAAGCCGGCCTGCCAATGTGTCAGTCTTCGCCCTTGTCCTTGAGCCGGTTCTTGAGAATGTAATCGACAATCGGTGTGGGGTTTTCGAGCGAGTGCGGATGATGCCCTACGCCGGGCTTAACGATGAGTTCCACGTGGCCGCCCAAGGCCTCGTAGCGCTCTTTCAACACGAGCGTGTTCTCGTCGTAGGGCACGACGTCGTCGGCGTCGCCCACCACGTGGATGATCGGGATGCCGGCTTTGGCGATCGGCGCAAGGATGTTGATGGGATTCTGCTTCCAGGCCAGGGCCTGTTCCTCGGTCAGACCGTAAACATTCTTAAAGAGGGTCCAGTCGTTGACGCTGCCTTTACCCTTGCCCTTTCCGCCGGGCCAGCTTTTCACATCACAGACCGGTGCATCGCCGTAAATCAAGCCCACACGGTCCGGATGGAAGGCGGCCCAGTGATAAACATAAACTCCACCTCGGCTCATGCCAAGCAGGACGGGGCGTCGCGAGAATGCGTAGCGGCCCGTCAAGTGGGTGTAGAGCCGCCCCCAGCGCTCCATCGTATCGGGGCTGCCAAACGTGTTGGGGCACGCCATGTAAACCACATGCCAGCCCTGCCTCAGCAGTTCCTCGTCCACGGTCGCGAACGCGCCAAAGAATTCTCCGCGCCACAGCCATGGCGTACCAGCGGCTTTGCTGGCCGGCGCGACTACCGTCACCATGCGCCCGGCGAACTCGAAGTCGTAGCGTCCAAAGCCCTTCCAGCTAGACCTGGCCCCCGGAAACGGAGCGGTGCCCGCAGTCGAGTCCGCCGACACCGGGTCTGAGCCCCGGCCCGCTTGCGCGAAAACGGATACGCCGGTTCCAAGCGACAGGGCAAAACAATACAAGGCAAGAAGACGGTTCATGGCAAATAGGTCCGCTCCGGATAAGGAACTGCGACCAGAGTACATCCGCGGGGGCCGCGTCCACAACACACCTCAGATTTGGACGAAGATCCTGCGAACGTCCGGGCGCTCAATCAGCGCGGCGACATGGGCGCCTGGAGCCGGCCGTTCCGCTTCCGGACGGCGGAGGCGGTAAAGTGAGTTCAATGACGCGCCGAGATTGTGCAAAGCTGGCCGCGCTGGCGGCCCTTCGAGTCCCCGTCCGCGCGGCGGTCCAGGTTGCAGCGCCTCGCATCGCGCCCCTGCCGCGCGCAAAGTGGGTCGAAAACGGCATTATCGATGCCGGGGGCTCGCACGAGCCTTACACCTTCGTGGTCCGCCGCGGCGGTCAGCGGCTCGATGCGCGCCAGGAATACGAGCACGCGCAAAGCGAGGAGTTGATCCGGCGCTTGAAAAACGAGGGCGTCGAGGTGTTCCACACGCACCTTTATAAGGGCGCCGGGATGGCGCACGAGCGCGCCGAGATGGAGGACGCCCGGCGCGTGGCCGCTATCGCACACAAGCATGGGCTGCGCGTCGACAGCTACATCCAGTGGGACACCATGATCTACGAGCCTTTCTTTGTCGAGGAGCCGCGCGCGCAGGAGTGGATCCAGCGCGATGCCAACGGGCAGCCAATCATGCTGATCTACGGCTTCCAGCAGTCCTATCGCTACCGCCCGTGCTTCTCGAACCCGGATTATCTCGACTACCTCAAGAAGATTGTTCGCTTTGCCGTGGAGGAAGTGAAGACGGATCTCATCCACTTCGACAACTTCGACCTGAACCCCGAACCGGAATCGTGCCACTGCCGTTGGTGTGTGGCGGGATTCCGCGAGTTTTTGCGCCGCAAGTATACGGATGCCGGGCGCAAGGAGCGCTTCGGCTTCGCCAACACGGATTACGTGAACCCGCCGAGGTGGAACCGGTCGAATCCGCCCGAGGAGATGGAGATCATCTTCGATCCTGCGATCCAGGAGTGGATTGATTACCGCTGCCAGTCGATGGCGGATGCGCTCGGTACTATGGCGAGGCTGATCAAGTCCCTGAACCCGGAGGTTGCCGTGGAGGTAAACCCGCATGGGATCACGGGCGGGAACCGGGCCTGGCAGGCGGGCCTGGACCACGCACGCTTCCTCCGGTACACCGAGGCCTTCTGGTCCGAGGAACGTAATGTGCCGGCGGTGCATCCGGACGGACGCATCATCTCCACCATTCGTAGTTACAAGCTGGCGCGGGCCTTCCAGAATACCCTGTTCACTTACATAGCTTTGGACCAGGCCGCCATGGCGGAGGCCCTGGCATTCAACCAGACCCTGGGCACCGTGGGCGACCCCGGCGCGCCGGACATGCGCCGCTACATCGCGTTCTATAAACAGAACCGCGAGTTGTACTCGCGCGCGGTGGATGCGGGTAACGTCGCGCTGTTGCGTTCCTATCCTTCCATCACGTATCACAACGCCAGGGCGCAACTCGGGGCGGTGCTTGTGGAGCAGGCGCTGATTCAGGCCAAAATCCCGTTCGACCTGGTGTTTGATGAGCACCTGCAGGACCTCACGAAGTATCGCGTCCTGATTCTGCCGGAGTCGCAGTGCCTCTCCGACGCCCAACTCGTGGCGATCCGCCGGTTTGTCGAGGGCGGCGGCGGCCTGGTGGCCACCGGCATGGCGGGGCTTTACGACCATTGGCGGCGCCTGCGGGTCACCCCGGGACTGGCAGGGATGGTGGCGGGGCAAAGACCCGCGCGCGCCTACCAGGAGCAAGTCGAGCGGGAGGAGGAGAGCGGCGTTCCATCACGCTCGCAATATGGCGGGGGACGTGTGGTGTATTTTCCCGCGGTGCCGTTCGATGGGCCGCTGCCGGAGATGGAGCCGTACTTCACCATCAGCAGCCGCCACTTCTGGAAGGCTCCGACGAACTGGCGCGAGATCGCGAAGGCGGTCCGATGGGCGGCGCGGGGCGGCGTGCCGCTTGAAGTCGGCGGGCCGGAGTACCTGATCGCCAACCTGACGGCGCACCCGTCGAGGCGGCAGACCGTGATTCACCTGGTCAACTACGGTTACAGGCAGACGCCCTCGATCAAGCAGATTCCTGTGAGGTATCGCCTTCCCGAGGGCGGGCGCTTCCGGGAAGCGCGGCTGGTGTCGCCGGACTTCCCTGGCTCCCGCACCCTGAGCGCAAAGGTTGCCGAGGGCATGGTGGAGTTCACGCTGCCGGAGTTGAAGGTGTACAGTGCGGTGGTACTGGGCTGGTAGCAGTCCTCAGCCCGGCGCGAATCCAGGCAACGCCGAATGCCACGGCGCGCCGCGCCGCATATAATGATCCGCATGATCCGCCGAGACTTCTTGCGTTCCCTGGCTGCGCCCGCGATGCTCCCGGCGCTGGCTCCACCGCAGCCACGCTACGACACCCTCATCCGTAACGGAGAGGTTCTCGATCCCGACCGGCGCATTCGCAAGCGCGCCGACGTGGCCGTCCGGGACGGCAAGATTGCGGCGCTGGACGACAGCCTTCCGGCCGGAGGCGCGGCGGATGTCATCGACGCCACCGGGCTCTACGTCGTCCCCGGGTTGATCGACCTCCACACGCATTGCTGCCACGCGATGACCGGCCTCAGCATCGAGGCGGACCCCATTGCGGCGCGCTCCGGAGTGACCACGTGGGTAGATGCGGGCAGCTTTGGCGCGGACCAGGCGGACGGGTTCCGGCGCTTCGTCGTTCGGCCCCAGCAGGCGCGCGTCTTCGGCTTCATCCACCAGTACCCGAACATGCGCAATCCGGATGTCGATCCGGTAAAGTACGCGCACGACGAGATTCGCCGCACGGGCGCCGCGGCCGAGGCGAACCGCGACATCATTCTGGGCATCAAGGTCTACGTGGGATCGAACATGAACGGCCGCTACAGCCTGGATTTCCTGAAGGCCGGGCGCGAACTGTGCGACCGCTTCAAGGTGCCCATGATGGCGCACATCAGTTTCGCCCCTCCGAACACGCCCGAAGTGATGGAACTGATGCGGGCGGGCGACGTCGTCACGCACTGCTTCAACGCCCATACATTGGGCATTCTCGACGCGGCAGGAAAGCCGAAGCCCTCCGTTACGCAGGCGAGGGCGCGCGGCGTGCTGTTCGACGTGGGCCACGGCGCCGGCAGCTTCAACTTCGAAGTGGCGCGCAAGGCCTTGGATGCCGGTTTTCTGCCGGACACGATTTCGACGGACCTTTACAACTTGAATCTGAACGGTCCGGTCTACGACTTGCCGACCACGCTTTCCAAGTTCCTCCACCTGGGTATGGGGCTTGAGGATGTGCTTCTGCGCGCAACCGCGAACCCCGCTAAGGTTATTGGTCGCATTCCCGGGTTGGGCACCTTGGAGGTGGGCGCGCCTGCGGATATCGCGCTGCTGGCGGTCGAGGAGGGGCAGTTTCGGCTGATCGATTCGCAGCGCAATGCGGTGACCGCGTCACGCCGAATTGTAAGCCGGCTGACCATCTGTCGCGGTCGCCGGCTGGTAGCCCAGGTGTAGCGCCATAGGGCGAATGTATAGAGGAACGATCATGAAAGCTTTGCTGGTGTTCACTCTCATGCTGGCGGCGCCGCCTCTCGGCGCGCAGATCGGCAATGTGACCTGGGCCGCGCCGGTGGTGAGTAATTTCACCGAACCCGCATGGTGGGATCGCGGCGTTGTATTCGTCGGGAATTGGGAGCCACTCGTCTTCCGCCTGCGTAACGGTGGCGAGCTTCCGGTTGACGTGGAAGAGCGTTACCGGCGCGAGCACACCGAGGAAACCGTGCTCGCACTCAAGAAGCTAGGCGTGAACATGATTCTGACGCACTTCTATAAGGCCGGGCTGGAGGCCGAACGGGAGGACGTGGAACTTGCCAGGCAACTGAGCGCGCTCTGCCACAAGCACGGGATGAAATTGGGCACCTACATCGGCGGAACGATCTTCGCCGAAACGCTGCTGCGCGATGTTCCCGAAGCCAGGCAATGGGTGCGCTACGACGAATACGGCAATCCGGTTCGCTACGGCGATCAGACCTACCGCTATCGTCCCGACTTCAACCATCCCGGCTACGTCGAGTACATGAAACGGGTGGCCCGGATAGCAGTCGAAGAGGTGAAGACGGACCTGATCCACTTCGACAACCATGCCCTGATCGCCCCTCCCTGGACCGGCAATACCCCCGAGATCAATCGCCGATTTCGCGCCTTCCTGACCCGGAAGTACACGCCCGTGCAGCTCCAAAGCCGGCTCGGATTCTCCGACATCAGCGCAGTCACCGTCCCGACCTGGCACAATGTGGCGCGTCCGGCCGCCATGTCGCCCATCACGGACCCGCTCATCCAGGAGTGGATCGACTTCCGGTGCGAGGACTTCGCCGAATACTACGGCAAGGTGGCCGAATACATCCATAAGCTGAACCCGAACGTGCTGGTGGAGTTGAACCCCCACGGGATCTACGGCAGCAATCGCATGTTCCTGAACGGCGTCGACCACGCGCGCCTGGTGCCGCACGGGTCCGTCTTCTGGAGCGAGGAGCCGAACGAGGCGCATGTGGACGCCGATGGTGTCCTGGTCTCGAAAATCCGGTCCTTCAAGCTCGCGCGCAGCCTCAACCAGACCATGTTCAGCTACACCGGGCCGCAGAGGGCGGACCCGGCGCACCGCTCCTACCGGCTGCTCATGGCCGAGTCCATGGCCTTCAATCGCAACTGCCTGGGTGACGTAGGGTCTCCCCTCTCCGCGCCAGAATTGCCCGAAGATGCCAAACGGTACATCCGGTTCTACCTGGAGAACAATCGCCATTACGCCGCGACGGAGCCGGTGGCGGATGTAGCACTGCTGCGTTCGTTCCCATCCATGGCATACAATAGCCTCGGTCCGCACCTCGAGACAACCTTGATGGAGCAGTTGCTGATCCAGTACAAGATCCCATTCCGGCTGATCTTCGACAAGGACCTCGGCGACCTTTCGAGGTATCGCGCCGTGATTCTGGCCGACCAGGAGTCGCTCTCCGACCGGGCGGTGGAACAGCTTCGCGAGTACGTCCGCGGCGGCGGAGGCCTGCTTGCAACCGGGCGCACATCGCTGTATAACGACTGGCGGCGGAGGCGGAACGATTACGGGCTCGCGGACGTGCTCGATTTACGACTGGAGCGCGGCTCCGCCCGCCCGCCGGTGCGGAGAGGCTCGTTCGTAAAAGGGCGCACCGCGTATCTGCCTGCGGTAACGCCGGCGGATCCGATCGGGAACATTACGGGCGGTGATGCGGCGAACTCCCCTACCGGAGCATCCGGCTTCGGCCGGCGCTACTGGAAGCTGCCCCGGAACTCGGATGAGATAGTGGCCGCTATCCGTTACGTCGCTGGCGCTCCGTTCGCGATCGAGTACGAGAACGCGCCGCTCACGACGGTTATGGAGTTGACGGACAAGAAGGACGACAGCGAGCGTGTGCTGCACTGGGTGAATTACAAATTGGGATCGCCGGCCGGGCCGTCCACTGTCACGGTGGCGGTACCGTCCGGAAAACGGGTCCATGCGGTCGAATTGATCTCGCCCGACCGGAACATCAGAGAGCGGTTAAAATTTACGACCGAAGCGGCCCGGGTGCGGTTCGAGTTGCCTTCACTGGAGGTTTACCATGTCGCGGTCATCTCTTTCTGAACTGCTCTGCGCGGTTCTCGTTTCCGGCGCACTGCTCACCGCCTCCGCTGCGGAGCGTGCAGTACGGGTGGACCACCGGGTCTTTCCGGGACTGCACGAGATGGACGGCAACTGGGCCGCTCTCATGGCCGCGAGCGACGGAAAGGTCTACGCCGGGCTCGCTTTTCACGGGGGCGACGGGCACCTGGTCTACTACGATTCGAAGAGCGACCGCATGCACGACGCGGGCAACCTCACCGAACTCTCCGGCGAATCAAACCTGAAGCGCGGCCCGCAGTCGAAGATCCATGCGAAGTTCGGCGAAGGCAAGGACGGCCGAATTTACTTCGGCACGCACGGCGGCTGGTGGTGGAACTACTCGCGCTTCGCCACCAGGGAAGGCTACCCAGGCGCGCACTGGATGGCGTACGACCCGAAAACGAACCGCGTCGAGGACTTCGGGCTGGGGGTGCCCAACGAGGGCGTTAATACCGGCGCGTATGACCCGCTGTTCAACCGCCTCTACGGCCTGACACATCCGCGGGCGCACTTCGTCTACTACGACGTAAAGAGCCGGAAGTCCGTGGACCAAGGCCGGATCAACAACTGGGAGTCGATCTGTCGCACCTTGGGCATAGACGATGAGGGCAACGTTTACGGCAGCTTTGGGATGGGTCAGATATTCAAGTACGACCCGCGCACGGACAGCATCACGGAACTCGACGTGCGGCTCCCCATCCGCGAGAAAGGCATTTCGCTCGGCCGCGACTACAACAAATCCGAGACCGCTTGGCGCACTGTCGTCTGGGATCCGAAGACCCGCCAATTCTACGGAGTGGAAGAGAGCGCGACCATCCTGTTCTCCTTCAACCCGAGGGAGAATACGATCCGCCGCCTCGGGCAGCTCGCGATACCGGGGTTCGCGGACCGCCGCGACATCCCGTACGCAACTCTGAGCCTCACCATGGGGCACGATCGCAAGCTGTATTACGGGGCTTCAGGTCGAGAGTTCGATTATGCGGGCAGCACCGGGCTCGCCACCGCGCACCTTGTCGTGCACGACCTCAACACCGGAAAGACGGAGGACTTGGGTGAAATGCTGCTGGAGGACGGCCGGCGCGTGCTCGGCACCAACGCCGCGGATACCGGCCCCGACGGCGCTATATACATGGTGGGAGCGATCGAGGTCCGGCCCGAGGCGGGCAAGCCCGTCGAAGCGGCGGGAAAGATCGGGAACGTGCATTACCGGCTGGCGCTGCTGATTTACCGGCCGGGCAAGGGAGGTTCGCGGTGACTCTTCGGATTACTGCTGTTGCGCTGCTCATGGTCTGCGCGGCGCCGCTCGTGGCACAAAGGACCCTGCAACACGACCGTTCGGTCGTCAGCCAGGTGCGCATCGACATGCGCGACCTCGGCTATCCACCGGCGGACGTGATCCCCTCCGGTGAGTCGGCCGTGCGGGCGCTGGCGGTGGCTCCCAATGGGGCGCTATACGGCATCACCAGCGGAAAGCGGAGCCACATATTCGCGCTCTTTCCGCAACACGGCTACGTGCAGCCGCTCGGCTACTTGAAAGGTGTCACGTCGGTCGGACGATCGCTTGTAATCTCGGCGAACGGCGACGTGTACATCGGGGCGGCGGGTCCGGGCGGCCGGCTTTACAGGTACACGCCCAAGCGGGACGAGGACACCCCCATCCGCACAGATGAGGAGTGCGGAGCGGCCGACCTCGGCGCTCCGGTTCCCGAGGGTGGCATTCACGCGCTGGCGATCGATCGCCGGTCCGGCATCATCTACGGCGTCGCCGCGCCGGGCGGCGAGTTCTTCAGCTACGACGTGGCTAAGGCGCGGTTCACGGTGCACGGCAGGATCGCGGAGCGGAACATCCCCGGCGAGCGGTTCGAGCGCTACAAGAACCTCGGGCGGGCGATCGTCCTCGACGGGGAGGGCCGTGCCTACGTCTCCGGCGAGGATGGCGCCATCTTCCGCTTCGACGTCACCAGGCAGGCGCTCGAGAAGCTACCGGTTGCGGCTCCTACCGTACGCGGCCGCGAACCCTATAACGGCGTGGACGCCTGGGTGCGTGCCGAAACCGGCCAGCTTTACGGCGGCACGTCGGATGGCTACCTGTTCCGGCTTGACCCGAAATCGGCGACAATGGAGAACCTCGGTAAACCCCTGAATCAATACCGCATCCGTGGGCTGGTTTCCGGTCGGAACGGGAAACTCTATGGCGTGGGCGGCGATGATGACGAGATGGCGAGGCTGTTCTCCTACGAACCCGCTCGCGGGGTCTATGAGATGCTCGGCATGATCGACGTTAACCGACGTCCCTATTATTCGTGGCATGCCTACGTCATCGACGCGGTGGCCATCGGCAAGGACGACACCATCTACCTGGGACAGAGCGAGCGCAAGTCGAAGCTGTATCTGTATCACCCGGAACCGCGCGTGCTCCGCGAGTGTGCTGAAGAACTGGGCACTGTTCAGTAGTGCCGAACAGATCGTGACGTTCGATCCAAGACAAACTCGTGCCAAAGAGGACGATCACCACCGCCCCGCGAAACGAGTCCAGCACCAGGTAGCGCGGCGCAGGTGCGGGAGAACGCAGCCGTGATATTATCTCGCCCAGGCGGCAAAATGCCGCCCGACCATTGAGACTGGAGCACCTTGCTGAAATGAAACTTACGCTTTTTGTCCTCGCCCTACTTTGCGCCGCGCCCGCCGCCGATGCCCGACTCCGTGCCGGCGCCGCCGCGGCGGACATCACACCGCAGGAATGGCCTATCCGCGTGATCGGCAATTTCGGATTAACTTTGGCGAAATCCGCCCACGATCCGCTGCACGCGCGAGCGATCGTGCTGGAGGACGGCGGCGTAAAGATTGCCATCGCGCTGGTTGACAACTGTTTGATCAAGCGCGAGGAGATGGATCGTGCCAAGGCACTGGCCGCCAAACGCACGGGGATTCCCGCGAATCGCATTCTGATGGCGGCCACGCACACGCACTCGGCACCGCCATCACGGGCGGAAAAGGGTAATGCACTTGAAGAGCGATACGTTGAGAGGTTGGTGACGCAGGCCGCGGAAGCCATTGCGCAGGCCAACAGCAGGCTTGCGCCGGCTAGGATCGGGTGGGCGGTGAGACCCGTACCTGAGGAGTTGTTCAATCGCCGTTGGTTCATGCGCGAAGGCACGATTCCGCCCAATCCCTTCGGTGAGAAGGGCGAGAAGGCGCGGATGAATCCGCCGGCGGGATCCAACGACCTTATTCATCCGGCGGGCGGCACCGATCCAGGGTTCTCCGTCGTTTCGGTCCAGACTACGGACGGCAAACCGCTTGCGTTGCTCGCCAACTACTCGCTGCACTATATCGGCGGTGTGCCGGGTCCGGAAATCTCGGCCGACTACTTCGGCGAGTTTTCGAAACAGGTGGCCTCCCTGTTGGCGCCTGGAGATCCAGCCTTCCTGGCAATGCTTAGCAACGGCACCAGCGGCGATGTGAACAACGTCGATTTCGTGCACCCCCGTCCGCGCGCCCAGCCGTACGAACGCATTGCTCTTGTCGCCGGCAAATTGGCCGGATATGCGGCCGAGGCTGCGCGTGGCATGCGGTATCAGGAGGCTGCGCCGATTCGTATGGCCGAGCAAGAACTGCGCCTGCGCTACCGCCGGCCAACTCCGGAACAACTCCGCTTCGCGCGGGCGGCGCTGGAGGAAAAGGACGAATCCAAGCTGCCACGGCTCGCGAAGGCGTATGCCGAAAGGGCTGTCGAATTGAATGACGGACCGGAGTTCGCGGACTTGAAGCTGCAAGCTCTGCGGGTCGGCGGTCTGGGTATCGCGGCCATTCCGTGCGAGGTGTTTACCGAGATTGGTCTCACTCTGAAGGAGCTGAGCCCCTTCCGGCCGACGTTCACCATTGAGTTGGCTAACGGGCATTACGGGTATTTGCCGACGCCGCGCCACTTCGACCTTGGCGGATACGAAACATGGCTCGGCACTAATGATTTGGAACGCGAATCGTCGATAAAGATCACCCGAACCCTGCTCAGCTTGTTCGGCGAGATTGCGAAGTAGACGGATGCGGGTGCGCCTCGGATAAGCAACATCAGAATGCGGCCCTCGCGGCCTGCTGCAAATTTCTGCGACGCCGCTGTCGACCCGGTACGAGCCGCAGGCATTTACTCGGCTCCTGCGACCCGACCAGCCAACTCAGTGCATGGAACTTGTCGATCCCACCCGGCTTGATTCGGATCGTCGCATTAACCTTCGCGGGGCACCAGGCGGCCCGATCGCGCCTGCGTTGCGCCCGGCGCGGAGCACAAAGGCTCTATAATGATGGGTTCCCTTTCGTGCTCACATATGCACACATCCTCAGAATTTAACCGTCGCTCATTTCTTCGGACCGCCACGGCCACGGCGTTGGCCGCTCCGTTCTTCGTTCGTAATCTGATTTCGGCTCCGCCGAGCAGCGTCGTGCGCCTGGCTAGCTTCGGGGCGGATGGCATGGCGTTCGCCACGCTACGAACGCTGGCCACACATCCCAAGGTCAAACTGGTATGCGTCGCAGAAGTCGACTCCGCCAAGCTGGGTAAGGTGAAAAGCCAGTTCGGCGCCGCCGCAGTGTACGAGGACTGGCGGAAAATGCTCGACAAAGAACGCAAGAACTTAGATCTCGTCTGCGTAGGCACGCCGGACCACATGCACGCGCCAACGGCCATGAGTTCCATGCAACTCGGGTTGCCCGTCTATGGTCAAAAACCCCTGGCACACGATATCTACGAAGTGCGACGCCTCACGGAGATGGCCCGGAAGAAAAAGCTCGTTACTCAAATGGGTATTCAAGTCCATTCCCGTGCCGAGTACAAGCGCGCAATCGCGCTGGTGCAGAAAGGGGCGATCGGTAAGATCAAGGAAGTCTACTCCTGGAGTGAAAAGAAGTGGGGCGACCCGAGTCCCATGCCGGACCGGTCCGACCCGGTCCCATCGACTCTCAATTGGGATTTGTGGCTGGGCGTTTGCGAGAAGCGACCATACGTCAACAAGTATTACCACCCGGTGAACTGGCGCAAGCAACTCGATTTCGGGACCGCAACTTTTGGCGACATGGGCTGCCATATCTTCGACCCGGTGTTTGGAGCCTTGCAACTGACTGCGCCGATTTCCGTACGCTCAGACGGCCCCGCACCAGTCAAGCCGCACTGGGCGATCAACGCCGTCATCCATTACGTCTTTCCGGGTACGCCATACACGGAGGAAAAGACCGTGCGCATCAACTGGTACGACGGCGACGAGCGCCCACCTCAGGAGATCCAGGCTCTGGTGGGCCCCAAAGCCATACCGGGTCAGGGCTCCATCTTCGTCGGGACCAAGGGAAACCTGTTGCTGCCGCACGTCGGCGAGCCGCTACTATTCCCGGAGAATCAGTTCAAGGATTTCCCGATGCCGCCGGCAGAGAGCGTCAACCATTATCACGAATTCGTGGATGCGGTGATGGGCACTGGCAAGACCTCCGCTTCGTTCGACTACTCCGGTCCCCTGACGGAGTCCGTCCTGCTTGGGCCGATCGCAACGCGCTTCCCACATGCCACGCTCGAGTGGAACGCTGCCAAGTTGAAATTCCGTAACTCGCCCGAAGCTTCACGGCACATTCGCAGCCGGTACCGCGCTGGGTGGAAAGTCAAAGGGCTGAGCTGAGCCGCGGCCGCGGCTTGTGCGGGTTCGGATCATAGCCTCGGAGCAGTACCCGCAGCAGCAGGTACCCTACCGGATACATCACCGCGGTGGCAATCCAGACGGGCGTATAGGAGTAGTGCTGCACGAGGTAGCCGGTGACGGCCATAAAGAGAATGCCGCCGACGGAACCGAAGAGGCCGCACAGCCCCACCGCGCGGGCCACCTGTTCGGAGGGGAACAGGTCCGTGGGCAGCGTATCGAGATTGGCGCCCCAGCATTGCATCGCGAAAGCCCCTGCGCTCACCGCCAGCATGGCGCCGAAAAGGCTGGCGGCGTAAACCGAGAGCACGCCGGCCGAAACCAGCAGGCCGCTTGCCAGCAGCACTGCCTGGCGCGCGCGTACCGGGGGCATCCCGGCCCGCACCAGGCGGCTCGAGATGCCGCCCCCGGCCAGTCCTCCCGCAAGCGCCGCCACGAATGGAATCCAGGCGAAAGCGCCGATCGAGGCCATGCTCAGCCCCCTGGCGTCCGCCAGGTACTTGGGCAGCCAGAAGAGGTAGAAATACCAGACAGGATCGCCGAAGAAGCGTGCCAGGCCTACGGCCAGCACAGAGCGGGAACGCGCCACTTTGGCCCAGGGGACGTCGCTCGCGGAGGCCGACGCCGCTACGGCCGGACGGCGGTACAGAAGGAGCCAGGGTATGGCCCACACCAGTCCCGTGGCGCCGGTCCACAAGAACGCGTAGCGCCAGTTTTGCCGCATCGCGATCCACACCACCAGGGGAGGCGCCAGAATGGGCCCGATGCTCAGTCCCATTTCGAAGATGCCCACGGCGAGGCCGCGCTCGCGGTCCTCGAACCATTCCGAGATAGCTTTCACTCCGGCCGGAATAATGGCTGCTTCGCCCACGGCCAGCAGCGCGCGGGCTACGCATAGGCTCACCAGACCGGTGGCGAAGGCGTGCAGCATTTCGGCCAGCGACCACCACACAACGGCGTAGCCCAGCCCGCGCCGTGTACCTAGCCGGTCCACCATGGCGCCCGCCAGAACGTAACAAATCGAGTACACCACCAGGAAGGAATTCACCACGTAGGAGTAATCCAGGCTGGTGAGGCGCATTTCGCGCTGCAAGAGTGGCGCCAGGACTGAGAGCGTCTGCCGGTCGACGTAGTTGATGGTAGTGGCGGCGAGGAGCAGGGCCACCACACCGCGGCGCCCAATCAGGTGTGCTCGAGGATTTCGCGCGCCTGCCGGTAGCATTCGTCCACCTCCACGGCCGGCATGCCGTACATCTCCACATCCACCGTGCCGGGGAACCCTATCTCTTCGAGCGCGCGAACAGCGGAGGTAGTCACAGGATCGCCGGGCGCCAGCGGCAGGTGGTTGAGGCTGGCGCCATCGGTGCCGGAGATCTGCAGGGTAACGAGTCGCGGGCCCAGCTTCTTAATGGCGGCTGGCAGATTCTCGCGGTGATAGACGGCATGCATCGCGTCCAACACGCAGTAGAGATTGTCCGAGCGCACGGCGTCCCACAGCCTCAGGAACGAATCGGAGGTGGCGAGCAGAGAATTCGCGCGCGGCTCCACCCCGAGTTTCACGCCCCTTTGGGCGGCAGTCTCCAGGCAACGACGCATAGCATCCACATAGCCGTTCCACACGTCGCTGTATTCAGCCGGCGAGGCCACGAAGAACTCCGCCGCGGGTGCGTGCTCGTATTCGCCGCGGTAGCTGCTCACCCATTCCGGCGGCCAATCCGATCCCACGGTGACCAGCGGAATGCCCAGGTCGCGCGCGATTTCGCAGCCCTCGGTAAATTGTCGTACCCCGAGCCGGCGTCGCTCCGGATCAACACTGTGCAGGTTGGTAGTGCAATGCCAGATCGTGAAGTGGTTCAAGGCAACCCCGGCCGCGCGGCTGCGCTCACCCAACTGCTCGATGGCGCCCGGAGTGCGGTAGATGCAAGTATGCACCGGCTCCAGGATCTCCAGGCCGAAATTACGGTACCCCATGGACCCGAGCCGGTCCAGGCTCCAGAGGAACCGCTCCAGGGTGGAATCCAAGCCGTAATGAGCGAAGGTGTAACCGGGCGAGCAACCGATCTGTTCAGGTTTCATAGATATTCGACGTGAATCGCCTCGTAAACCTCCACATCCCGCAGTTCGACTGTCACCCGCCGGTTTTCGAAATGAAAAGGAGCCGGCGTGCCGCGCCGCAACAGCCGTACCGACTTCGGCCGGGCACCTTGCGGCAGTTGAATGTCCGCCGTCACGCGCGACACGGGGGCATACTCCTCGCGGCTCACCGGCAGCTTCCACTTGTTGCCGACGTCGCAGAGCACGTGCAGCACCCGGCTGTTGCGATCCTGGGCCAGGTGGCCGAAAACGCCCACCGGCGCCGAGAGCCTGTAAGGCGCGGCTTCGTCAGCCAGGGATTCCACAAGCCGCCGCATAAAGCCGGGAAGCCGACGCAGCCGCGCTTCGTAATATACCGCCTCCAGGCTGCCCGCCAGATAAGCCACTTTGCCTTTTCCGAATGGCCGCACGATGAGCCCGGGCCCCAGTGTCCGTTTGCGCGCAGCCTCCACCGTTTGGGCGGCCACCTCCCCGGGGTTCACTGCCTCGACCAGGGTGACATCGGGATCCTGCGGCAGATCCGGCTCGCTCGTGGAATGCAAGAACAGGTCTGTGTACCAGTCCGGCGACTGCTTCCAATGTGCGCCGAAAACATCGGCCAGGGCGAAGTCAGGCCGGCGGTTGCCCCGTTCGTCATAGAGTGAAGTCTCGTAGGAGGCCAGCAGTGCGCCCCCGTTTCGCACGTATTGCCGTATGCATTCCACCTGCGCTTCGCTCAGACAAGCGGCATTGGGCAGGTAGACGAGACGGTATTGCGCCAGCCACTCCGGCGTGAGACGCGATTCCATGAACGGCTCGGCCTGCACATGCGCGTCCTTTAACAGTGTGTATGCGCCGTAGTAAAAGGCGTTGCTGTAGCCGGTTTCGCCCCCCGGGCGATAACGGTACCAGTCGATGGAACTGCTGGAGGTGAGAATGCCGGCGTAACGATTAGCCTGGAGGTGCTGTAGCGCGGCGCCGTTGCGCTTCAGGAAGTCAAACGGTGCTTTGAGGTGCTCCAGGTCGCCGGTCGCGCGATAGCGGTTGTTCAGCCCCCAATAGATGGGCGCGGCGCCGGAGGCGATCACGGCGAAACCCTGCATGGCGACCTCCGGGCCGTCCACGCCCTCCGAGTACCACGAACCCAGGCGTTTGCGGACCAGGTGGTCGGTCGAGGCAAGGTGCGGCGTGCTCAGATAGCTCCAGAGGTACTTTCCGGTGGTCTGGCCGAGCACCAGGTGATACATCTTATTGGTGATCGGCCCGGGCCGCGATTCGAACATGAACGCATCGCAGATGTTTGCCTGGGCCGTGGCATACGCGCGGGTGAAGAGAAACGGCGTCAGGTTGAAGATCAGCGGCAGGTCTTTTTCGGCGGTCACAATCTGCCGGATCTCAGTCATCAACTTGCGGACCACATCGTTGGCGAACCACTCGTAATACTCGCGTTCTTCTTCGCGCGAGAGGCTGTCCGTCTGCAGGGGGACAGCCTTGCCGCGATCGCGCTGGTAGGCCGCCTGACAGAAGCGGCAGTAGCACTTCTGATTGGACATGTAAGGATACGGACCGTCGAAGTAGACCGCGTCAACGTCGTAGTTGCGCGTGATCTCACGAATGTAGGCTTTGATGCGGTCCTGTATGGGGGAGAGCAAGCAGGCTTGCAGGAAGCGCTCCGGATTATCAAGGGAAAACAGCGTGGACGTGGTGGGCTCGCCTTTGGAGTTCACTCCGATCCAGTTCGCGATTTCGCCCCCGACGTTCTCCGGCCACACGCTGACGTTGACGGCGATGTAGGGGATCACCTTGATCTTCCGTAAGTGGCAGGCCTCAATGGTGTCGCGCAGCAGGTCGCGCCCGCCGAGTTCCGGGTGCTGCGGGTAATACTGTGTCGGGTAGAGCGCGTAGCGGGAGACTGCGGGAAAGCGCAGCACGTCGGCGCCCATGGCTGCGGCCAGTTCGGCCAGTCCTTTGCCGGTGCACTCGAGGTGAGGGTAGAAAGGCGGCACATACCCTTCTGCCAGCACCAATCGGGAGGTACGCAGCCACGGCCATTTCTCGGCGCCGGCGGGCGATAGCAACGCGGGTGCCGCACCCAGCAAGGCCGCCCCGCGCAGAAAATCACGCCTCAAGATCTTTTCCACGTCGTTGTCCTCAGTACCGCAGCTTCAGCCCGAACTGCACGATGCGCGCGGCTCCCGCGCCCAGCACGCGTCCGGCTGTCTGCACGTTGATGGTGGACACCGGCGCGCCGAAGTTCACGGTATTCAAAACGTTGAAGAGCTCGGCGCGGAACTGTAGGCTGGCGCGTTCCCCGAGCCGTGTGAGCTTGGAGGCGGAGAAGTCCCAATTGAACAGCCCGTCGCCGCGCAGGATATTGCGGCCCGAGTTGCCGAACGTGTACTGCGCGGGCAGCGTGAAGGCGGTGGGGTCGAACCAGCGGTCTACAGTGGGGTTATCCAGCTTGCCCGAAGCGATGCGGTTGGGGCGGTTGCCGGAGCCGATGTTGGCGAAATCGCCCGAAACGCCGGGGGTGAAGGGCAGACCGCTCTGGGCGGTCAGGATGCCGCTCAGCTGCCATCCCGCCACCAGGGCGTTGACGGGACCACCCAGCCGCAGCCCGCCCGCACCGAACGGGAGTTCATACGCGTAGCTTGCCACAAAGCGGTGCGGTACGTCGAAGTTCGAAACTGCGCGCTCCAGGCGCAGGTTGCGGAAATCGAGAGGGCCGGAGAAGTA
Organism: Bryobacteraceae bacterium; assembly: GCA_035561075.1. Classification (GTDB taxonomy): domain Bacteria; phylum Acidobacteriota; class Terriglobia; order Bryobacterales; family Bryobacteraceae; genus JAMCRM01. The sequence goes on along the minus strand of DATMYF010000119.1, from coordinate 22,363 downwards.
GTCGGAATTGTTATCGATGCTCTTCGAAAACGCATAGCTCGCGGTAAAGGTCAGCCCGCGCGCCAGCCTCTGTTCCGCGCGCAGTTGCAGCGCGTGGTAATTCGAATCGGTATCCCAGGCGCCCAAAGAGATATCGGAGAAACGCGGGAAGGGGCGGCGGGCCTGCACCGCCCCGGGTCCGGGATCGGGCCGGTTCACCGGCTGACGGCGCTGCAAATGGGTGCCCTTCTGGCCCACATAGGCGGCCTCCACCGAAAGGCTGGAGGTCAGTGCGCGCTGCAGACTCAGGTTCCATTCATTGGTGTAGGCGTTGCGGCCGTGAAGCGGCGCGGCCGAAATGGATGGCGTGCCGAAGGCCGAAGGAATGGGCGCGCCGAGAAAGAAATCGCCGAAATTGCGATTGGGGACGGGAGAGTTGTTCAACGCGGTGTCGTAAATGATGAACGGCGGCGCCAGAAAATTGTTTCCCAGGATGTCGTTGATGGGATAGATCCAGAAAACACCCCAGCCGCCGCGCACGACGGTGCGCTGCTGCGGTTGCCAGGCGAATCCGGCTCGTGGGGCGAAGTTGGTTTTGCTGGAAGGCGTGACCGAAGCCGGCAGGCCGAGCGAACTGGTGGTTACGATGGTGTCCTGGTAAAACGGATATGCGCGGGCCGCCACCGGCTGCGCCGCAAGGTCTATGGGATCGGGCAGAATGATCGCCCCGGTGCTCGGATCGAAGCCCGCCAGCACGTTTCGCAGCCCGGTGAAGAAGGGGCTGTACTCATAACGGAGTCCCAGGTTTAACGTGAGGCTGCGGTTCACGCGCCAGGAGTCCTCCACATACAGACCCCAGTAATTCCCATAGGTGCCGTTGGTTTCGATGGGGAAGCTGCGTGTCGCGGAGGCCGGAAGACCCAGCAGGAAATCGGCGAAGCCGTTGCCGGTACCGGTGGGAGCAGCAGGGTTTTGCGTGAAGGTGCCGGAGAACGAAAACAGGCCGCGGTTGTATGCCGTGTCACGCGTGATCGCACGCAGCCGCCGGTATTCCACGCCGGTTCTCAGAGTATGGCTGGAACGGACCCAGCTCAGGTCGTTAGCGATCTGCTTGCTGTCAATGACGTTTTGTTTCGGCTGATCGAGGCCGTCATTGAGGGTGCCGTAACCGGCAATAGAGGCGTAAGGAAGACCAGGGAACTCGGGCGCGGTCTGCTCGAAGCCGCGGATCCCGGCGGCGTTGGTGTAGTCGGTCCCTTTCACGTTAGGGGCGTTGTCGAGGAACAGCCGCGATCGGTTGTACGCCACGGTAAAACTGTTCAGCAGATTGGGACGGAAGGTGCGGGTATAGCGCACGGCTGCGTTCTGGCCCTTGGCGAGTTGCGGAATGGCATCGATGGTGGGGAATGGGTTGGGGTCGCGGATACGGTCGTAGTTCAGCGCATACCGCACAAAGAGCTGGTCGCGGTCGGTGATACGCTGGTCCACGCGCCCGATCACCTGGTCTCCCGTGGTGGCGCGCGAGGGCGCAATGAGCAGTGTGCCGCCAGCGGTGTTAGGCAATGGGATGAATTGCAGCAGCGCCTGGGCCTGCGGCGAGAAACGGTCCTGCGGGATTACGTTGCCCGGGAAGGGTTCGCGCACGAAACCGCCGCCCTCCACAGCGCTCGTGGTGCGGGGGTCGAAGATGGCTCGGCTGGAAAAATCGCCCGCGCGGTTGGCTGCCGTGGGGAGGGGGGTATTGAAGTTGAGCCCCTCGCGAACGCGTGTGCCTTCATACGAGGCGAAGAAGAACGTGCGGTCGCGTTTCACCGGGCCTCCAAGGGCGGCGCCGAACTGGTTGTAGCGCAAAGGCGGCGCCGTTTTGGCAAAGTAGTTAGGAGCATCCAACTTGTCGTTTCGCAGAAACTCCCATGCGCTGCCGTGGAACTGGTTAGTTCCCGCTTTGATCGCGGTGGTGATCAACCCGGGCGACCGGCCGTACTGTGCCGAAAAATTGTTTGAAATGGTCTTGAACTCCTCGATGGCGTCCACTGTCGGACGCACATATGTGCCACCGGCGTGATGCTCGCTGGTATCCACTCCGTCCATCAGGAAACTGGTGGCGTGACCACGCGAGCCGTTCATCACCACATTGATGTAGTTGGAACGGATGATGGGCGCGCCGCTTGAGACGAACGCCACACCCGGAGCCAGACTCGCAAGCTGATAGAAGTTGCGGCCGTTAAGCGGCAGTTCCGAAATGGTGCGATTGGTGATCACCTGGCCGACTGAGCTATCCGCGGTCTGTAGCAGGGGCGCTTCGGCCAGCACGTCCACAGTGCCGGTGACCTCGCCCACCTGGAGCTGCACGTCGATGCGCGCACGCTGGTCCACCTCCAAAGTCACATTTTCCAGTGCCGCACGGCGGAAGCCGGGGTGTTCCACTTCGACTTTGTACGCGCCGATGGGCAGGTTCAGAATCACGTAGTGCCCGGAGCCGTCCGTAATGGTTCGCCTCACCAGACCCGTTTGCAGGTTGGTTGCACTAACGGCGGCTTGCGGGACCACGGCATCCGTCGAATCCGTCACCGTACCCAGAATGTTGGCGGCAGGCTGCTGCGCCGCTGCGTAGCCGCAGAGGCACAGGGCCGCAATAAAACGACACACATCCCCCCTATGCATTGCAGAACCCCTTTGTTGGTGCCGGCTAATCGCCGGTTTGGTGACTGGACACAGCGAAGGGCGACTCCGGCCCACCGCGGATGTGGTTCCACATCAGGCGCATAGCCTCTATCCCATCCCTGTTCCGTAACGTGCCGATAATTTCGCGGTGCTGGTCGACCGCGATGGCCAAATCGCTCGCGGGGCGTTTGGAAGGGTCCAAGCCCTTGAAGATCAGGGTAATCATCGAATACAACAGGCGGCTGATGATTTCGTTTCGGGCCGCCTTGCCGATCGTAAGGTGAAACGCGAAATCGGTTTCGATGCCGCTTTCCCCTCCGCGCACCTCGCGTTCCTGCCGATCGGCCAATTGCTCCAAACAGCCAAGTTCTCCGGCTGTGATGCGGCCCGCTGCAAGATACACCGTCCAGGTCTCAATGGCCCGCCGGGCTTCGTAGATCTGCTCCAGGTCACTAAAATCGTGGAATAGAACCACAGACAGGATCTCGCCCAGGCTCTCGGGGGATCCCCGGGTAACGAAGGTTCCCCCGCCGTTCTTCGTCTCCACCAGTCCCAGCGCCCCCAACGTGCGCAGGGCCGCACGGACAGAGGTGCGGCTCACCCCAAAGCCGTCGCACAGCTCGCGTTCGGATGGAAGACGTTCGCCGCAACCTACCTGGCCGCTGGCGATCAGGCTATATAGCTGTTCGAGTACACCTTCGTACAGCCGGTTGGAACGAACCGGCGTCATCAGAACCTCGGGCTTCATAGGCAACCTGTACGACAGGATGATAGTAAGACCGGCCTGCGGCTGGGTCAACGGTTTTCGGCAGCCAAGGTACGCTATTACGTGAGATTGCGAACCGCTTCAAGGCATCTCGCGCCGAATTCGCGGGACGGCTTGCGACCCGATGTATTATGCGCCGATTCGCTTGAGGACGCAGGCCACGGTTCGGTCGCAGCGAGTCCCGAGAAACGCATACGCCTCGGTAATGGCGGGGCCAAGGCGGTCTTCCAGTTCGCGGCGCAGCAGCGCACGCGAGCGGTGCAGCCGGGTTTTTACGGCCTCTTCCGAGAGTTCCAGGCATTCGGCCGTCTCGCTCGTGCTCATTTCCTCGATCTCCCGAAGCACGAACACCGCACGATAGGTTTGGGGCAGCGCGTCCACCGCGGCTTGCAGCGTCTGTCCCAACTGGTCACGCATAGCCTGAGTTTCAGGCGTTTCTGACGTAGCCTGTCGCCGGTTTACTTCGGGCATGATCTCTCCTTGCGGATTCTCCAACTGTGTCCAACGCTTGCCTTTTCGGGTGCGGGCCAACGCTTCGTGGAAGGCGATCCTGGTAACCCATGTCGAAAAGGCGGCGCGGCCCTCGAATTGACCGAGGTGCTCGTAAGCGCGGACCCAGGCCTCCTGTAGGATGTCCTCGGCTTCGGCATCGTTGGTGACTACCGAGCGGATCACCCGAAAAAGCCGTTGATTGTAGCGGCGCATCAGCATCTCATACAGCCCCGTTTGGCCGGCGCGAACCAGCGCTACGACATCAGCGTCCGAAACAGCCCGGCACTCCTGTAGCAGCATGTCCATATAGAGTAGCCAGCGCGCAAAAGGTTACAGTGCGCCGCGCCTGCCTGGCGGTCACGCCAGTTCCTCGGGTCTGCAACGGATTGCGTCGTCGTGGCTCTGTTGTGGTGGAGGCAATATGAGCAGCACAATCACAACTTTTGGCAGCGACGCCACCTCGGCAGAGCGCAGCGTTCCATCCTACCAGGCGTATCAGATCCTGCATCTGGGTTTCACCGTCGCCCCCATTGTTGCGGGTGTCGATAAGTACTTTCACTTTCTCTGCAATTGGGATCAATATCTCGCACCATGGGTAATCGGCCTCTCGCCGGTAGGCGGCCACAACCTGATGCTGATTGTAGGGGTGATTGAAATGGCAGCGGGCATACTGGTCGCCGTCAGGCCGCGTTTGGGAGCCCCGATCGTCGGAGCATGGCTCTCCCTGATCATTTTGAACTTGCTGACGATGGGATCGTACCTGGACGTGGCATTACGCGATCTTGGGCTGGCACTAGGTGCCTTCGCACTGTGGCGGTTGGCGCAGGAGTTCGCGCACCGATGAACAGACCAGCAAGTGGTTCCTGATTCGGGCGCTACGCGCGGGCGCTCGGGCCGGTGGTTTCGTTACCACGCTTCCGCCGGCCTCGCGCTCACCCGCGGCGGGAGTACGCCATCAAACCTTAACGCGTACCGCGCTTAAGTCAACAGCGCGGGCGATCGGCTTCCAGAGCAGCCAGGCCGCCACGACGAGTCCGAGCGCACTGACCTGAATCGAACCGGCCAGTCCCATGGTCGATTTCAGCAATCCCGCCACGACCGTCATCACTGCGGCGATCAAGCAGCCTCCGCAATTGAATACCCCGTAGCCTCCCGCGCGCAACTCGGGCGGAGCCAGCGTGCACAGCAGCGGCAGGATGTTGCAGTCGAACAGGCCGCGGCCGAAACCGAACATCGCCAGCCCGGCCAGCACCACCAGCCGCGACTCCGCAGCCGCCGTGGCAAACAGAAATACCGCCGAGCAGAGAAACCCCGCAACGGGGATATAGATGCGGGCTAAAGGGTGCTCTCTCCGCAAGCGGTCCGACATCCACCCACCTAGAAATATGCCGGAGAACGCACCGGCATTTAGATAAAAGGTGGCCGAAAAACCGGCCTCGGTCAGCCCCATGTGGAAGCGCTCATATAAATACAAGGGCATCCAGGTGAGAACGATCCAGCCGGCCGCGCTGAAGAGACAGAAGACAGCCAATAACGAGCCATACCCTGGTACGCGGGTCAAACTGGCCCCCAGTGCAACCACGCTCGTATTGGCAGCGGCGGACGGCTTCCCTTCCGGTGCGAGGCGGCGCAGTGCAAACGCCAGAAACCCTGCATAGAGAAGTCCAACTACACCCAGCAGATAGAAACCATAACGCCAGCCCCAGTTCTCGGCGAACCAGCCACCCAGAGTTCCTCCGGCCACCATTCCCACATAGTTGCCGCTCTGGTGCAGAGCCGTGGCGCGGCTGCGCGTAGCCTCGCCGTGCAGCAGGGCCACCATGGCTAATCCCGCCGGCATATAGAACGCCTCGCTGGAACCCATCGCCGCACGCAGTGCAATGAGCTGATAGCCGCTCTGGAGGGCGCCGCTCGCCAGAGTTACCGCCGACCAAATCGCCAGGCTGACAAGAATAGTCCGGCGCAGCCCCCACTTCACCGCGAGCAGCCCGGCAAACAAGCTCACTGCACCGTAGACCAGCAAGAAAGCGGAACTCACCAGGCCCAGTTGCACATCCGACATGTGGAGGTCAGTGCGCAGGACCGGGAAGAGGCTGAAGACGATCTGCCGGTCAACATAGTTCAGAATCGCGACCACCCACAGGCAAACGACGGCCGCCCAAGCGGCGCGCGCCGTCACTCGAGCCCCAGGTGGAAGGCCACGCACTCGTCTGCCGTCTCGGCGCTGGTTCCAGACACGAACGCGATATACGAATCGTGCATTCGCTCCATCAGTTCAGCGGAATGGTCGGGACGCCCCAGACTGAACGCGGAAACATAAGCGAAGTAAGGCATGGAAATACGCTTTAGGGCCGCCTGTAGCCATGGGTTGTCCGCCATTTCCCATACCGCTGCGTGAAAGGCGAAATCGGGCCGGGCGCACACGCGGATCCCACCCTGCCGAAAGGCTGACAGCAGATCTTCTTTAAGCCCGACCAGCCGCTCCAGGCTCGCCTCGGATAGACGGGCTTTTGCCGATTCGAGCGCCAGAACTTCCAACGGGCGCCGGACCACGGCAATCTGTTCAAGATCGCGGCGCTCCAGGCGTGGCACTTCGAAGCCGCGATTCTGATGGTGCACCACTAGACCTTCCTCGGTCAGCACCAACAGGGCTTCCCGGACCGGTCCGCGACTAACCCCAAATTCGGTTGCCAGCCGCGTATCCGATAGTTCTTCCCCGGGCTGGAACCGGCCATCCAAAAGCGCCGCACGCAGCACATCGGCCACATTGCCGCGGAGCGAGGCGGGGCGGATTGCGGGAAAAGTGCTAGCCGTGATCTTGGGACTTGTTTCTTCCGTCTTCATGCAACGTCGTCTTTCGTTGAAAGCCACCCTCAGATTACGTTCGGAGGCGGTTCTTGTCAACTATATTCTGTTTACCGTTGACTGTCTCGGCTTTGCGTCTTTATAATCGCTGAATGCTGATTGCTGGCACTGTCTTCTCCGTTTGCTTGGCCTTTGCCGCGGCCCCCGATTTCCAAGTGGTGAGCGTAAAGCGCATATGGGGCGAAGCCGCGCATAGCGCCTTCGGAGATATCATCCGGTTTCACGATCAATGGTTCGTCGTTTTCCGCGAAGGCGAAAACCACGTCCCTGGAGCCGGTACACAGGCAGATGGAAAACTGCGGGTCATCCACTCTGCGGATGGCGACACGTGGAAATCCGCAGCACTGATTTCCGAGCCCGGCATCGATCTGCGGGATCCGCATCTCTCCGTAACTGCCGACGGGCGCCTGATGATGGTGGCCGGTGGTTCGGAATATCCCAAGGGGGTATATAAGGGCCGGCAACCCCGGGTGTTGTTTTCGTCCGATGGCGTCCACTGGAGCGAGCCGCGGAAAGTTTTGGAACGCGGGCACTGGCTATGGCGCGTAACCTGGCATAAGGGAGAAGCCTGGGGCATTTCAAAATACGGGTCCCCGGGGAAAGAACTGCCCGAAGACCCTCGCCGCGTCAACCTCGTACGGAGTAAAGACGGGGTCCGGTGGGACACTATCCAGGAACTGAACGTTCCAGGCGGCGATGAAGCCACCGTCCGGTTCCTGCCTGATGGCCGCATGGTGGCGCTGATGCGTCGCCGGCTACAGAGCGGTGATGCCAACGGCATTATCGGTGTGGCCGAGGCTCCCTACAAAGCTTGGTCCTGGTCGGAGACTCGCTCCTTCATCGGAGGCCCGAACTTCATCGTTTTGCCTGACGGTCGAATGATCGCCGGCGGGCGCTGGTACAAGGATGGCAAGCCGTCATCGGCCAAAACCGGCATCGGGCGCATGACCCTGGCCGACTATGAACCCGTGCTGGCGCTGCCCAGCAGCGGAGACAACAGTTATCCGGGTTTCGCCTTCCATGACAACCTGCTGTGGACTCTCTACTACAGCTCTCATGAGGGAAGAACCGCTATCTATCTGGCGCGAATCTCATTGCCAGAAAAGCTATAGATAAGTGCCGAAGCCCGCAACGGCTACAGCATCAACCGGTTTGGCTTCTTCCACTTGATCCGCGCCAGCAGCACATCGCCCGTGTATCCGCGGGCCACGTTGGTCTGCCCGTCTGTGACAATCGATTCGTGTGCGTTCAGAGCGGTCGCATTGAAGTTCCCGGAGAGCCAGGCGTCATACCCATTCGCTCCGCCGTCCCCGCGCTGCGGCAGGATTACCCGCTCGGTGTCCTTAATCAGGGCGCCCTTTTCCTCATCCACTCGCGCCATCCACAGCGGCGTTCGCCACCGGACCACCTTCTCGTTGCCTGGCGCTTTTCGGGTGTAGGAGAGGTACAGCGCGTCGCTATGTGTTACCCAGTGCTGCTGGGTGGTGGACATGTCGAGCGGAGTGCCGTCCTGCCACGTCCACGGCCGGATCTTCTCCCAGCTCAGCCCGTCCTTGGAGGTGGTGAAGTACCCGCGATTGTCTTCGGCCCGGATGGTCATCCAGAACCGGTTTTTCAACCGTCGCGTGACCGATGGCTCGAGCAACCCGCGCTTCACCGGCAGCCGCAACTCGGTGCCGCGCTCGAGGATGGTCATCCGCTCGCCGTCGAAGCTGCAGTGCACGGATGTCACCCCATGATCGGCTCGACCCAGCGGGCCGTAGGTGAGCGGTACGATGAGACTACCGTCGTCAAGCGTGACCCGCTGCGAGCAGTTGGCGGAATACATACCCGTAGCGTCCGGATCATTCCACTCGAGTTTCTTCGGCGGCAGCCATACGCCTTTCGCCGTCCTCACCGCATACACGGGCCACCGACGTTCCCACGGCATAGTGAGTACGTTATTTTTGTAGTAGACGTTGTGCGCCATTGCCAGCACGGTGCGGGTGCGGGCATGGTATTCGGGCACAGTGTCGCAGTAGCCTTCTTCGAGACCATCACCCATCTGCCGCCGGCCCATGCCGGGGATGGGCTGCGGCTTTGACCACGTCCGCCCACCGTCGGCCGACTCCAGCCAGTGCACGTGATGGAACACGTCGCTACCGGTCACCTGCTGCATGGTCATCAGCAGTTTCGGCGGCCTGCCCGGAACTACGCACGCACGTGGTGTAAACCAGCTTTTGCCGTAATCTTCGTAGCGGAACAGCGTGGTGGTTTCGATGCTTTCCACCAGGTCGCTGGAATTGACCGCGGCGGCCCCGGAGAGCGGGGCCGCCAGCAGGCTAAACGTAAACTCGCGACGATTCATGGCAATCAAAAATAGAGCTTCAAACCAAGCTGCATCTGCCGTGCTGACCGGGCACTCGTGATCTTGCCGAAATTGGCGTTCGAGATGTCCGCCGTTGGCTGGCCGAAGTTTGGCGTGTTCGTCAGGTTGAAGAACTCAGAGCGGAACTCCAGCCGCTTGCTTTCCCCGATCGCCGTGTCCTTGCTCGCCACGAAATCGATATTGAACGTTCCCGGGCCGGTCAATACATTCCGTCCGGAGTTGCCGAAGGTGAACGCGGCCTGCTTCTGGAATGCCGTCACATCCCACCACTTGTTGGGGGACGGGTTGGCTACGCTGCCTTCCCCAACACGATTCGGACGATCGGTGTTGTCGGGAACGTTGTCGGGATTGCCCGAAACGGTCGGATTGCCAGGAAAGCCACTGGTGATGGTCAACAGGCCGCCGCTCCGCCAACCTCCGATCAGCTTGTTCACCCACCCCTTCTGCCCACGTCCGAAGGGCAAATCGTATATCACGTTCGACGTGAACCGGTGCCGCTGGTCGTGGCTGGCAAGTCCTTTCTCGGCCGCCAGATTGTTGATGTCCTGCTGGCAGCAAATATCCTGCGTCCAACCGAAGTCCGTCACTTTGGCCCAGGTATACGTCGCGAGGGTGCTCAGGCCTCGCGCCATCCGCTTTTCTACCGTGGTTTGCCAGGAATGATAACTGCTCCAGCCGTTCGATTCATACGACCGGATGCGCGCAAATCCGGCGAAAAGACGCCTGGATGAAGCCGCACCCGGGCCGGGTTCCCGCTGATTGCGTACCAGGTGCGAATCGAGTGCCGTGCCCTTGTTCCCCACGTAGCCCGTGCGCACCACCCACCCACTCCCGAGCTCGTGCTGAATCTCCCCCATCCATTGCGTGACGTAGCCTAGACGGAAGGCGCGGTCGGCGTTGAAAGTGAAGATCCCAAACTCCGCGTTCCGCAGCAGGATCGGATCTCCTGGCAGATTCCAGGAGAGGTTCGGTGTCCCTTGGTCGCCCACCTGGTCTACGCGCAACTGAAATGGGGGCGAATTGCCCGTATTCCCTTCCGAATTCAGCTCCGGCGAGAGGAAGTACACTCCGAACGCCGATCGCCAAACGGTTTTATCCGTCAGGCGGTACGCCAGGCCGATTCGCGGTGCCAGGTTGTTGATGTCGGTATTGTAGAGCGTGTTCCCCGGGAAGAGCCCGGTTTTCAAGTCAGGCCTCACGCGGGCAAAGAAATCCCCCAGGGCGGCATCTTTGGGAAACATCAGGGTGCCGGTGGCGTGGTCGAAGCTGGAGAGCTGGTTGCGTTTGTCGTGAGGCGACGAATTCAGCTCATACCGCAATCCCATATTCATGGTCAGCCGAGACGACGCTTTCCAGTCATCCTGCACGAACATCGAGATAGCCTGGCGCCGCGGATACAGCAGGCCTCCACTCACCGACGTCGACGAGCTCGACGGGACACCGAGCAGGAAGTCCGCGAAGCCGTTGCCGCCGGTGTATTGGCCGTTGAAGGTGAACTGTCCCTGCGTCCCCGCTGTCTGGAAAACGTTCACCTGCGCGTTGCGGTATTCAGCGCCGATCTTGATCGAATGGCTGCCGGCCATCCAGTTGAACGTGTCGTTCGCGTTGTAGGTAGTGATATGCCGGATGCGTACGGCCGCCTCGCCGATGCTCAGGAAACCGGTGCCCGCCGAAAAGCCGATACTCTCCACGAATCCTATGTCGCGCGGATTTGACGAGATCCCGGTGACCCCCGCCCTGCTGGCCAGCGGCGTCCCGTTGTTCTGCCCAAAGCTGTCCTGCAAAAATCGGTTGTAACTCACCGACGCGGAATTCAACTTGTTCGGGCTGAGCACCCGGGTCCAGTTCACCACGGCTCCGTGGGCCGTATCCTCGCTGCGACGTCCGCCGGCCAAGGGCGCAGCGCCTGCCGACGTATACGGGTTCCGGTTAATCGCAAACCGCGCATAAACGGTATCGGCGTCTGTAACCCGGACATCCACCCGGCCCAGCGCATTATCGAGATCATTCACGGTGCGAGGCGACGAGAGATAATTCCGCGCCGGATCCGCCGCGTTAGGCAGTGGCCAGTACTCGAGCAGGTTGCGCGACACGGGCGAAATCCGGCTGGCCGGAATAATGTTGCCCGGAAAAGGCGCACGTGTCAGCGGATCGTTCACCGCCTTGAAGGACGAGAGGTTGCCGCTCCGCTGTGCTTCGGTCGGCACCACCGAGGTGCTCGTGCCGTTGCTGCGAAGCCGGGTTCCGTCGAAGTTCGCGAAGAAGAACGCGCGATTGCGGCGGATCGGACCGCCGAGCGATCCCCCGAACTGGTTCCGGCGCAGCGGCGGCTTGGGGTCCGTGCCCCGCGCGAAATAGTTGCGTGCATCCAGCAGATCATTGCGGAGGAACTCGAACAGCACCCCGTGGAACTGGTTCGTGCCCGACTTCGTCACCACGCTGACCATGGCGCCACCGCCGCGTCCGAACTCCGCCGAGTACAAGCCCGTTTCCACCTTGAATTCCGCGATCGCGTCCACCGACGGCGACACGCCAAACTGGTTTTGATAGCTCTCGTTGTTGTCCGCTCCGTCGAGCATGAAATTGTTGTTCTTGGTGTAGAGCCCGTTGGCGCTGATAGCAACGCCTTGCTGTGACGCGCGCACATCCCCCGGTCTGCCTTGGTTGACACCGGCACCCATAAGCGCGAACTCCAGGAACCGGCGGCCTACGAGCGGCAGCTCCGTGATTTTCCGGTTCTCCACTACGTTGCCCACCGAGGTCCGCGCCGTCTCGAGCAGCGGCGTTTCCGCCGTTACTTCTACCCGCTCGCTGACTGTGCCCACCGTCAGTGTAAAATCGATGGCCGCCGTTTGCCGCACTGATAGTGTGATGCCGCTCCGCCTCACCGGCTTGAAACCCTCTTTTTCCAGAGAGAGTTGATAGGGCCCGGGGATCAGGTTCGGCACACTGTAAATGCCTCGCTCATTGGTCACCGTCCGCCGCTCCACGCCGGTGTCGGAGTTGGTTACGTGAATCGCGGCATCGGGCACGCTCGCGCCGCTTTCATCCGTCACGCGCCCGTTCAGCTCAGCCAGTTGTGCCATCACGCAAACGGGCAGAAGAGCCGCCACTAAAATGCCTCGCGTCAACATTGGTCGCCTCGCTTCAAGAATGTTTGGCCGGTTGCTCTCTCATTTTCCTGGCACCTGAACCCGCGGCCAGGTGGATCGCGGTTCGCACTCGATGAAATGAGTGGGTCAGCCAGACCTCACTACCGGCCAGCCGGAGGTCCCGGAAACTCCTGGCGTGAACTTTATCCTGTTTTCAATTAAATGTCAACAGTTGACGGCTGTAACGAGAGGCAGTATCTTTGAGTGTGCTCGGTTCATTTTCACGTGTGCGCCCTGCCGCCATCCGGCGGAACGTCCTTGACGCGCTCCGTGGCGCACTCCTCAGCGGTCGCTTCGAGCCAGATCAGGAGATCTCTGACTCAGTGCTCGCGGCGGAATTTCAGGTCTCTCGCGGTCCCGTCCGCGAGGCGCTTCTTATCCTAACGGAGGAAGGTGTCCTCCGCCACGACCACAACCGCGGCTTCCGCATCCCACGCCTCACCCGCGAGGACATGCGCCAAATCGTGAAGGTCCGAGAGCCGCTGGAGATCAGAGCGCTCGAGGACGCGCGCCTCGTGGTGACCACCGTTGATTTGGCCCGCCTCACCCTGAAGCACCGTGCAATCGACGAAGCCTATGCCCTCGGAGGTGCGTCGAACTGCTCCTGCGCCGAGCTAGATTTCCACCAGGAAATCTGGGACCTGTCCGGCAACGTTTGGCTGGCTGCCGCACTATCCCGGGTCTGCCGGCCCTACTTCACGTACGTATCGGCTTTCCGGCTTGGCCATAAAGGCATGACCGCGGAGTTGTTGCACTCTCATCACGAGCGGTATCTGCGCTATTTGGCGGGCGATGAAGTCGGCACCGCAGCCGAATGTGTGCGGTCCCACTTGAATTTCGGAGAATAAGATCGACGCTCGTGCAGACCGCCTACTCATCGAATTCGCATCGAAGGACACATCGTGACGCCTAGATATCCGCAAGCCATCCTCATCAGTTGTGAGATTCCTTGGGACGAGCAGGACAATCTGCTGGAGGAAGTTTTCCGCGATGAAATTCGCCACGTGCTGGCGTCGGGCTTCCGACACCTGTACACGTTCGGCACTGCCGGCGAGGGCTACGCCGTCGATCTCCCACGATTCCGGCGCGTAGCCGAGGTCTTTCGCGAGGAAACCAGCGTGGATGGGGTGCGAGCGCAAATCGGCGTCATCGCGCTCTCCACAGTTCAGTATCGGGAGCGTCTTCGTATCGCGTACGAGATCGGCTTCCGCGACTTCCAAATCTCGCTCCCTTCTTGGGGGCAGTTGAACGACACGGAACTGTTACGGTTCTTCGTCGATGTGTGTTCGTCGTTCCCCGATGCCAAATTCCTGCACTACAATCTGGCTCGAACCAAACGTGTACTGACTGGGCCCGAGTACCGCCGCATCGCGGATGCCGTGCCTAATCTGGTGGCCACCAAGAATACTGGGACCACCGTCCTCACGACGATGGACCTGCTCCGCCACGCACCCGACCTGCAACACTTCCTGGGCGAATCCATGTTCCCGATCGGGTGCCTCCACGGCGAGTGCTCACTGCTCGCCGCCTTCGGTCCTCTCATCCCGAAGCGCACGCGTGAGTTGTTCGAGCTCGGTCGCGCGCATCAGTGGGACAAGCTCTTCACCTTTCAGGCCGAGTACCTCCGCGCAGTCGAAGAGGTGATCGCGCCGTTGCGTAGGCAGAACCTCATCGATGGGGCTTACGATAAAGCGCTGGTTCGCCTGGCGGGGATTCCGATGCCGCTGCGGCTGCTTTCCCCGTATGAGACCTTTTCGGAATCGGTTTTCGAAGAGTGCCGCGCGATCTTGCAAGAGAAATATGCCGATTGGGCGAAGTAGCCCCGTCCGCTGGCGACGGGGTGAGTCAACCGCCAACGCGTGGGAAAGTGTCTAAAAGACGCGATGAGCGGCGTACTGGGCCTGCATGGTATAGGAATCGCTGGAAATTGTGCGCACTACGATTTGAAACGACGAGGGCCAGTCTTTCCGGCCGCCGGCTACAAGCCGTTCCTTAAGATCCGCCATCTTATCGGGCGACCCCAGGAACTCCATGCCTGCCTGCGTGCCGTCAGAATTGATCCCGGAGACTATAATGTAGCGGTTGGCTTGGGATTGTCCGGGATGCGGTGTCCGCACCGTCACCAAGCCGTAGTTGATCACTCCGTCCCGTTCACGGTAGAAGCCGGTGCCGTTCCTGCTATCCACGATCCCAACTTCCTTCTTCTCGGGGACATACCGAACGAAGTACCCGCCCTCCGGCAGGACCACCTCCACGACGGAACTATAGTCGCCACGGCCAATCAGGACAGCGTTCCGTTCTTTCAATGCGGCAGGCCGGACTGACGATTCCGGAAGCAGTTCGACATCCACCCCGCGCTTGGCCAGGAACCGGCACGCAGCCACCGCGGCGGCTGCGTCTCCCCAAAGCGGAGAATGGGAATTGGGCTGCCCCCAGAGGCTTTTAGGCGTACGCACCGTAAGCCGCCTGTACCAATCCATCAGGTGCGCATCCGGAGGAAGGCTGACCAGGAAGCTTGTGGCCAGCCGCGGCGCGGGATCATCGCCGAATTCCCTGACCCACAACTGCATCGGCGTCGCCAGCACAACCGTCACCGTGCCGCCCTGCTTCAGAAGCGGACCCCACGCGGCGCGTACGGCCTTCTCCCCCGGCGAGATCAAGAACGGCATCTCTCCGATCGCGCCAGCCATGGCTACCAGGGCTAGCGTGACCAGCGAACCCGTCAAGACTCCAAAAAGGACCCAGACGGCCCGGCTATCCTTTTTACGGGTCACCACCGGTTGAGGCCCATCCGCGCCCTTGTCGCTGGAATCCGGGTCCGGTACCCGAATAAAGGACGGGCGGTAGGTGCCTTTCGGCAATTCCACACGGCACGAAGCGTTAAGGCCGTCTTTGCGGTAGTGCTCGTCGAGGCGCTTGCGCAGGTCGTAGATACGGGTCCGTACCGTGGAATCCGTATCGGGCGAGTACTCAGTCGCCCGGCCGAGCGCATGCACGGCGATCGAAGACTCGGTCAGTTCGCTCCCGCGACCCTCGATCTCCTCAGTGCAGATGTAGACCAGGATCCGGCGAAGCTGTTCCGACCGTCGCAGGACGGAACTGGCAAGCACGCCATCCAAGGCCTCCTGCCTTTCGCTGCGCGACAACCCGGAATGGACCGTGGACATCCCTTTTTCGAGTATAACAGGCGCGTAACAGGCACTTGTGACGCGTTACGAAGATCTCGGATTCTATTGATTCTTCGCCTCTTATCCATAAACATCAACTTGGCAACCCCGTACTTGGCCGGCTTCCGTTCGGAGGCCATACTGTGCATCGGGCTTCCGGTTCGATCGGGAGATGCCCTGACAGGAAACGTACTGCATGAGTTGGCTTCTTCGGCGAGATCTCTTTCGGACCGCATTCGGCGTTCTGGCGGGAACGGCAAAACCAAGTCCGGCCCAGGAGGGTGGTCCGGCGGCTGTCCCGGCCGCCAGTGAACCCGTAGCAGCAGCCAGGTCGTTCGACCTCGTGGTGGTTGGCGGAGGCATAGCCGGGATAAGTTGCGCCATCAGCGCGGCCCGGAACGGCGTTCGTGTCGCTCTGGTCCACAACCGCCCGATGCTGGGTGGAAACTCCTCGAGCGAGGTTCGTTTATACCCGGAGGATAATTCCCGCTATCACTGCTGGATCAGGGAGGGCGGGCTCAACGACGAGTTCCATGTCGAAGAGCGCAAAAGGAACCACGTTACGGCCGGTGACGGCTATCTAAACTGCCATTGGGACCTGGTGCTCTACGAATGGGCGCTTCGGGAAGCCAATTTGAGCCTCTTCCTGAACACCCACATGGCACGCGTCCGAAAGCGGGGCGCGAACCGGATCGAGGCGATTGAAGCGTTCCAGCTCGACACCGAGAAGGAGTTCGTCTTCTCGGCCCCGCTTTTTGTCGATGCCACGGGCGACGGCGTGCTCGCCGCGAAGGCCGGGGCGGACTTCCACTGGGGGCGCGACCCGAAGAGCCGGTATGGTGAGCCGCTGGCACCCGACGAAGCCCAGCCTCCCACGATGGGGAACACCCTTTATTACCGGGCCTATGACACCGGCCGCCCCGTTCCATTCGCTCCGCTCCCCTGGGCCAGGCAATTCGGGTCCCTGGACGAGTTGAACGGGCGCTACATGGACCCGGAAGTGGGGCAGTGGTGGATGGAGGTGGGGCTCCCGTTCCACCAGATCGGCGATAACGACAAGATCAGGCACGAACTGCTGCGCACCATTCTTGGCGCCTGGGATGCCCTCAAGAACAGGGGCGGAGGGCGCGCTGACAATTATGGGCTCGAATTTGTCGGATTCGTGCCTTATAAGCGGGAGTGCCGGCGCATTCTGGGCGATTATGTGGTCACTCAGCAAGACGTGCAGGATCCCCGGCCTCTGCCTGACGCAGTCGCATACGGATGTTGGGAGATCGACGTTCACTCACCCGGCGGCGTACTCGCGCTCGAAAGGCCTCCCGACCTGATTCCAATGGATGATTGGGATCGACTGGGAACCCAGGTTTATCCAATTCCGCTGCGGTCGCTCTACTCGCGGACGACCGAGAATCTGCTGATGTGCGGCCGCCCGATCTCCTGCTCCTACGTCGCCTTCTCATCCAGCCGCGTCCTGAGAACGGGGTCCATTGTGGGGCAAGCTGCCGGAGCCGCAGCGGCTGTGTGCAAGCGGCACGGCGAATTGCCGCGTGAGGCGGCACGCAAGCACGCGACAGAGGTTCAGCAGTTGATCCTCCGGGACGACGGGCATGTTCCCGGCGTAGCCAATGAAGATCGGCTCGACCTCGCCCGGCAGGCGATGGCAACGGCCAGCAGTGCCATGCCGCTTCTGTTTCCCGAGGGCGACAAGCGCTTCGACCTGGCAATTCCCCATGCCCAGATCCTGCCGGTTTCGGCCGACCGTATCGACGCCGTCGAATTGCTGCTGGAAAACCCCGGCCTTACGCCGGCGCGGGTTGCTCTTTCACTCCGCCAGGTCGACCACGTCTGGGATTTCCGCCCCTCCGAGAAGCTGAGATCCACCGGCGCAATTGTGCCGCCCGGGCGCTCCTGGGTACGGTTCGCCCTTGGTGTCCCGGTAACGCCGTCGCGCCTTTACGCGGTGGAATTGGGTGCCGCACCAGGCGTTTTCTGGCTGGGCGCCAGGGACGAGGAGGGAAGAGCGAGCATGACTCCGGCCGGGGTCACGCCAGCAAGCCTGCCCGGCCGGAGCCGCTGGCGGCCGCTGACACTGGGATGCTCACTCGGCGTGCGCCTCTCGCCGGCGTCGCAGCCGTACGGCGCCGAGAACGTAAATAGCGGCACCAACCGTCCAGATCGCTGGACGAATATTTGGATTTCCGACCCCCGACACGCTCTCCCTGCCTGGCTGGAACTCAAGTGGGAGCGCCCCCAAAGCCTGAACCTGGTTCAGCTCACCTTCGACACCGACAGCAATCGCCGTTCGACGCTGCCGCTGTTCCGATACCCGGATTGCGTTCGCGACTACCGCCTGGAGTTGGATGGACGAACCGTGGCTTCCGTGGAGGGCAATTACCAGAGGCGCCGCGTCCATCGGTTTCCGGAGGTTCAGGGGACAAGGCTCCGGCTCACCGTCGATGCCACCAACGGCGCGTCGATGGCGCGGGTCTTCGAGGTCCGGGTGTACCGCGAGACCGCAGGGCATGAGCGTGGTGACGTGCGTTTCTAATGACGGCCTAATTGTCTTTCGAAGAGGAGAATTCGATAAAATGAGACGTAATATCAGGATGAAGCCCAAGATCAGACATCGATCAGCGGCTGAGCTGGTGTGTTGTCTGGTCCTGGCTCTGGCTGCGAGCACCGGCCCACTTGCGGCACAGGAATATCGCGCCAAGGTGCAAGGGTATGTCACGGATCCGTCCAAAGCGGGCGTGGCTGCGGCCGAGGTGATTCTCAAGAACCAGGGTACGGGCATCGCGACAACCCGTAAAACCAACGAACGGGGCCTCTACATCTTCGACCTCGTGCAGCCCGGCAGCTACACCATTACGGCGGAGGCGCCCGGCTTCAACAAGTTCCTGCTGGCCGATATCCTCGTCCAAACCCGTGCAGACCTCACGGTCAATGCCCCACTTACCCTGGGCTCCGTCGCGAGCTCGGTGGAAGTGACCGCGGCATCAACGACCGTCGAGTTCAACAGCGGTTCGATGTCCGGAACCATCAACGGCAAGCTGCTCGACCAGATGCCGGTGATCTCGCGAAGTCCATTTGCCCTTGCGATTATGGAGCCCTCGGTCGTGAACAAGTACGGCAACGCGACCATGGACACCTCGCAGAACTTCCCGTTCTACCAGATCAGCCAGAATGGCATGGATATCGGCGGGGCGACCGGCGGAAAGAATCAACTGCTGCTCGACGGTGTGGACACGCGCGTCGAACAGCGCGGCTCCTATGCGCCGCCCATGGACGCCGTGCAGGAGGTGGTGGTCCAGCAGAATCCGGTGGATGCCGAATACGGCAACAGCGGCGGTTCGGCCATCAGCATATCGTTGAAGTCCGGCACGAACGACTTGCGCGGCAGCGCATACTATTATGGCCGCAACCCCGTTTTGAACGCGGTTCCGAATGCCATCACGCGCAAGCCGAGCAATGCCCGAAACCACATTTTTGGGACAGCCCTGGGCGGTCCCGTCGTAATCCCGAAGGTCTTCAACGGGAAAAACAAGGCGTTCTGGTTTTTCAGCTATGAGCAGTGGAAAGCCTCGCAATCCGGCGGGATGGAGACAGCCACGTTGCCGACCTCCCTCGAGCGGGCGGGCGACTATTCGCAATCGCGCAACATGTACGGGGCGCTCCGGACCATTTATGACCCGGTAACCACCGTTACGAACGCCGCGACGAATACCGCTACCAGAGTGCCCTTCCCCGGCAACAGAATTCCGACCAGCCGGATCGACCCCGCGGCCGCCGCCCTGATGAAGTACGTCTGGCAGCCAAACGGTCCGGGCGACAATCCGCTGACCGGGGCGAATAACTGGAAGGCCAGCCCCTCCATCGGCAATCCATATACGAATATCTCGACGCGAGGCGATTACAACATCAACCAGAGCTGGCGCGTGTTCGGCCGCTACAGCCGCCAGAACCAGTGGCAGACTCCTGAACTGACGGTGGACAGCCCCGCATACATGAGCTGGGGCGCGGGAAAGATGTACGCCATGAATGTCGCCGCCAATGTGGACGGCACCCTTAGCCCTACTACCGTCGTCAGTCTGCGCTTCGGCTACATTCGATCGGCTGATTCCCTCGATCTCCCGTCGGCCAAGACCAACCCGGAGACCTGGAACAGCATCTGGCAGAATAACGATTGGTGGCGGCAGAGCCTGTCCGCCAATTCGGACGTCTACTTTCCTGCGTTCTCGGTCGGAGGAAGCGCCTTCGGGAACCCAAGCAGTTGGGACCTACAGCCAAGGCAGACCAGTTGGTCGGCAATGCTGATCAAGCAGGCTGGCAGCCACTACGTGAAGTTCGGCGGCAAACTCTCACATTACTCATCCGACAGCGGCCTGCCGGACTGGGGCGCGTTCAATTTCGACGGCGGACTCACGTCATCCACGTACATCAACGCCCCCACGGACGTCAGCGGCGACAGTTGGGCATCGTTCCTGCTGGGCTACCCCAACTCCGGCTATACAAACTATGCCTCTCGCGTGTGGACGGTCTCGAATCACTTCGGGCTTTTCTTCCAGGACGACTGGAAACTCACCCGTAACCTGACGGTCAATCTCGGCGTTCGCTGGGAATACGACCAGGCGCCCATGGAGAAGAATTACAGGCTGGTGAGGAATCTCGATCTGAGCAGTCCGATTCCGGAGTTCAAGACGACCCCGCCGGTCTTTCCGGCGACAACCGCGTACGGGGGCTTCCCTTACCGTTTTAATGGTGCGCTGCAGTTCCTGGATGATCAGAACCCCAGGATGTTCCACGCCCCCAAGGATGTTCTGCTGCCACGCATCGGCCTGGCCTACCGTGTGAACGATAAGACGAGCGTTCGCCTCGGATATGCGCGCTACGCGATCCCGTTCCAGACGGCGCTCGGTCCCAACTGGAATCTGCCGAATTCCGGATTCAGCCAGAAAACGGAGATTTTGGCGCCGATCGCCGGAGTGCCGCAGACGGAACTGAGCAATCCTTTCCCTGCGAGCAGCAACCCGGTGCTCAAACCGATCGGCAATTCGATGGGCCGCTACAGCCAGTTAGGCTCCGCGGTCGTGCATTACAACCAGTATCCGAAGCAGCCCATCAACGACCGGATCAACCTGACCTTGCAGCGGGAATTGCCGTGGCAGATCCGGTTGGATGTGACCGGGTTCCTGAGCTTCGGCCGCAACGTGCCCAATGCGGATGTGTACGGCGGCGTAGTAGCGAACCAACTCGTCAACATGATGAACCCGGCGCTCAACTACACATACAAGGCCGAGCTTTCTCAGGCCGTGGCCAATCCGTTTTACCAATACCTCACGCCGAGCCAGTTCCCCGGCTCCCTGCGATACCAGAAGACGGTCAGCCTGGCGTCCCTGCTGAAGCCCTACCCGCAGTACGGCGCCATCACGGAGATGTATACGGGGGGAGCCGACGACCGGTACCGCTCCCTTCAGATCAAGGCGCAGAAAGCATTTGCCCACGGCCTGACCTTCAGTGCCGGGTACAATTACGGCCGCAGCCTGAGCGACCAGTACTTCAGCGACGTTGCCAGATATGCGCGCCAATACACCCTTACCGATACGGGAGCTTTCCGCCACAAACTGACGGCTGCGCCCGTGTGGGAGTTTCCCTTCGGCAAGGGCCGCCGGTTTGCGAACGCGCTGCATCCGGTGCTCGAGGCGATTCTGGGCGGATGGACTACCAGCCATCTCTTCCAGTTCAACAGCGGCAACATGCTCAAGTTCGGGCAAATGAAGGTCAACGGCAACCCGACGATCGGGAACCCGAGCAGAGACCGGTGGTTTAACACGCAGGCGTTTGCTCCGGACAATGCTTACACGTTGCGAAGCAACCCGTTCTACTACGACGGCCTGACGGGGCCCGCTTCCTGGAACCTGGACAGCACCGTGGCAAAGAACTTCCAAGTCACGGAGCGGACACGGCTCGAGTTGCGTATGGACGTTTTCAACGTTCCGAACCACTTCCTGTCTACGGCGCCTGTGCTGGACGTGCGCAGTTCGCTATTTGGCCGCAGCGTCGGGCAGAGCAACATCGGGAGAGAGATGCAGTACACTCTGCGCCTCCACTTCTAGCTCCGCAGACGATTGGATTCACCCCTCATGCCCGGTGGCCGGACAATCCGGCCGCCGGGTCTTTTCCCGCCCGCAAGAGACAACCTGCTTTCACGGTCCTACACAATGGTTTCACGCAGACAGTTCCTTAGCGCGGCCACCGTCGCCGCCAGTGCGGCCCGCGACGCCGCTGCAGACCCAACGCCGATTGGGCAGCCGCCAGACGCACAGCCCCGGACGCGGGGTGCAAGGGTGGCGCTGCCGCCGTGCGGGATCTTTGTCGGCTCGGGTATTTACAATACCGTAGCCGGTTACCTTACGGTGTCGGGGCGCGTTCACACCTGCTGGGTACCCCAGAGCTACTCGCCTCTGGAGATGCTCGACAAGGTCATAGAAGACAATCAAGGGAACTTGGCGCAATACTGGGCTTTCAGCGGCGGCAGGTCAGCGATTCAGTTCGCCCGGTTCCATGCGTTGGAGGATCTCGGAATCACTGCGCCCGCACCCGACTGGCAGCGCCGGACGAATCTCACCGTGGCCGAATGGCCGGAAGCGGCCAGACACTCGGAGCGATTTGGCGCGGGCGTACTCAAATTCGTTAAGCAAGCCGCCGCCAAGGGCATCTACACGATTCTGCTTTACACGGATGCCAAACCCCAATGGTCGCAACGCTTCCAGAGAATGCCCGTTAAAGCGTAGAAAGTAGCGACTCTCGCACCCGAAGGCGTGATAGCCTTCGAGTGATTTTCTGCCAAGAAAAAGGAGAGTCGCTATGAAGAAACGATACCAGATCGACCAACAACGAGCGGTGCAGCAGT
>DATMYF010000118.1:0-8164 GCA_035561075.1 Bryobacteraceae bacterium | reverse complement strand
GCGGTGAGTTCCGCCCGCACGGCATCTGCCTGCTGCCGGTGGACGGGGCGCGGGTGCGCGGCGTCTCCATCTCCAATGTCTCGATGCGGCACGTGAGTGCGCCCATCTTTCTGCGCGTAGGCAATAGAACGGCGCCGAGCGCCATGTCGGATGTAGTGATCAGCAACGTCGTGGCCATCGACGCGGCCATGACCTCCGCCGTCGCCGGAGTTTTCTCCCGGCCGGTGGAGGACATCTCCGTGAGCGATCTGCGCATGGTCATGACCGGAGGCGGGCAGGCCTCCCTGCCGGAAAAACAAGTGCCGGAACGCGAAGCGGCTTACCCGTCCGGCCGGATGTTCGGGGAGTTGCCGGCCTATGGGTTCTACGCGCGGCACGCCCGAGGTGTCGATCTGCGTCGCATCAGTGTTTCCTGCGAGCAGGTCGACGGTCGGCCGGCACTGGTGGCCGACGATGTGACCGGGTTGGTGGTTGAGCGGTTCCACGCGGAGGGCCAGTTGCGCCTAACGAACGTGCGCCGGGTGGTGGTGCGCGGGGCGCGGGGACGCGTGAGAGTGTCGGGCGCGCAGTCGCGGGATGTTCTGCTGACTCCCGCGTGCCCGGCAGCGAATGCCGATGTATGGGAACGGACGCCGGAGGTGTGCCAGACAGTGTGCGGTTGGCGGTCTCCGGGTGAAAAGGACTAGGGCCGGGCGGGGTTCCGCGCGGCTAGTGACGGCGGCTACGGCCTGTAGGGACGCGTGCCGCGGAAAGGTTTCCCAATGCGAAGAAGCATGATTTTGCTGCTGCCGCTCGCGGCGGCTCTGTTCGGACAGGAGTTCCGTGCCACTATTGTGGGCCGGGTCTCCGACACCTCGGGTGCGGTCATTGCCGGTGCGCGTGTCACCGCGACCAATGTGGACACCAACACCAACATCAACGCCACCACGACGGCAACAGGCGACTACGTGGTTCCGGGGCTGCAACCGGGCCGGTATCAGCTCAGAGTTCAGAACCCAGGCTTCAAAGCTTATGTTCGGGACGGAATCACGCTTCAGGTTCAGGATCGCCCGGCCATCGACGTGACCCTCGAACCGGGTGAAATCACCACGAGCGTGACCGTCGCGGCGGAGACTCCGCTGCTCGAGACCAGCACGGCGTCCCGCGGTGAGGTGGTTTCCCAGCAGGAAGTAGAGAGCATGCCGCTGAACGGCCGCAACATATTTATGTTGGGCACCCTGACGGCGGGCGTCACCTTCACCGGACGCGGCGCCAGTAACTCCTTCATTCGTACTACCTCCACCGACGGTATGTCCTTGATGGCAGTCTCGGGCGGCGAACCGCGCAACAACGAAGCCATTCTCGACGGCGTGTCCACCCAGGGCGCCAACGGAACCATTCAGTTTGTGCCGTCCGTCGAAGCCACCCAGGAATTCAAGGTGCAGACCAACAACTTCGATGCCGAGCTGGGCCGGTTCACCGGAGGCGTGGTGAACGCCACCACCAAGTCCGGCACCAACCAGGCGCACGGCGCGCTTTACGAATTTTTCCGCAATTCCGTACTGAATGCGCGCGACACATTCGCCAATACCAAGCCGCAGTTCGGGTACAATCTGTTCGGCGGCTCCCTCGGCGGGCCGGTCTATATTCCGAAGGTGTACAACGGCAAGAACCGGACCTTCTTCTTCTTCAACTACGAAGGTTCGCGCGAAGGCGTGCCGCGGTCGGCCAACTACTCAGTGCCCACAATCGAGCAGCGCAACGGCGATTTCTCCGCCACACTCGTGCGCCTCTCCAACGGGCAGCCCGCCCCGCTGGCTATCTATGACCCGGACACGACGCGACTGGTAGGCAATATCAATATGCGCGACCCGTTCCCGGGCAACCGTATCCCCACCTCCAGGATCAACCCGGTGGCGGCGAACACCATGAAGTTCTACCCGCAGCCCAACCTCGCGGGAGACCCCATCACGGCGGCGAATAATTGGCGGATGGCGTACAAGGATCCCGTGCTCGACAACGGCGTGGTGGCGCGCATCGACCATCGCATCAGCGACCGCCACCAGATCTTCGGCCGCTACACCTGGCGCTACTCCTTCGTGGGAGCGAATTCCGTCAACCCGATGAACGTGCTGCTCGGGACCAGCAACAACCGGCCTTCGCACGGGGTTGCCATCGATGATACTTACACCCTCAACCCCACTACGGTGCTCAATATCCGCGCCGGTTTCAGCCGGCTCTCGCAGTTCAACCCTGCCAACAGCTACGGTTTCGACGCCAAAACCCTGGGGTTCGCGCCACAGTTCGTAGGAGCCCTCGAGGTGCCGGCGTTCCCGGTGTTCAACATCTCCGGCTACCAGACGCTGGGACGCTCGCCCCTGTCGAAGAACGCCCATGACAGCTACTCGCTTCGCGGCGGCATCAACAAGGTCACGGGTAGCCACTCGCTACGGTTGGGCGCCGAGGTCCGGGTCCTGCGATCCAATGTCCTCAGCCCCGGCAGCGACGCGGCCGGGTCGTTCACGTTTAACAACACGTTCACGCGCGGGCCGAACGCCTCAGTGGCGAGCACCACGTCGGGATCCAGCCTTGCATCGTTGATGCTGGGACTGGCGGGCAGCGGTTCGGTCAGCAAGACGGCGGGAGACGCTGGCCAGGTTCCCTACTACGGGCTCTTCATCCAGGATGACTGGCGCCTGACCCCCAGCCTTAGCGTCAACGTCGGGTTGCGTTATGAATGGGAGGGCGCCAACACCGAGCGCTTCAACCGCTACAATCGCGACTTCGATTTCGCTGTTGATAGCCCCATTGCGGCGGCGGCAAAGGCGGCATACGCGCTGGCCCCAATTCCGGAAATTAGCCCAGACCAGTTCCAGGTGCGCGGCGGACTGGGCTTTGCGGGAGTGAACGGCGCGCCACGGAGCGTCACCGACATCGACCGCAACAACTTCGCCCCGCGCGTGGGCGTCTCCTGGAAACCGTTTTCCAAGACCGTGCTGCGCGCCGGCTACGGCATCTTCTACGGCGCCACCACCCAATTGAGCGAACTGAAGCAGGGTTTCAGCCAGTCCACCCCCTTTTTGGCGTCCCTCAACGAGGGCCTGAACCCCGAGAACCGGCTTACCAATCCCTTTCCGGACGGTATTCTCGAGCCGCAGGGTGCCGCTTTAGGACTGATGACCTACGTGGGGCAGAGCGCCAGCTTCGTGGATCTCGACCGGCAGAACCCGGCCGCCCACCAATTCCAGTTCGGGATCCAGCGCGAATTGCCGGCGGGGGTGCTCGTCGAGGCCACCTACGCCGGAAATATCACTCACGCTCTTCCCGTCAGCGTCTCTCTCAACCACGTGCCCAAGCAGTATCAGGACCGCGCGCGGGATCTGTATCTTCAAACTGGGCGCAACTACCTGACCGACAGTTTCGCGAATCCGTTCAGGGGACTGGTCAGCGTCGGCCTGACCGGCGCCACGACAACGCGGACCCAGCTGCTGCGGCCTTACCCACAGTTTACCGGGCTGACCAACGTGAACAGCAGCATCGGCACCAGCCGGTACGACTCGTTCCAAATCAAGTTCACCAAGCGCATGTCCAAGGGCCTTATGTTCCGGGCCTCCTACACCAACTCGAAAACGCTCGAACGGAGAGGCTACCAGAACGCTCAGGATACCGAGCTGACCAAGGAACTCACGACCTACGACATTCCGCAGCGGCTGGTGGTCAGCGGCACCTGGGAACTGCCTTTCGGCCCCGGCAAGCCGCTGGCCAATCAAGCCAAAGGTTTTGCCGGCAAGCTCATCGAGGGCTGGCAGCTAAACGTTATCTACACGGCCCAGGGCGGCATCCCGCTGGTGATCTCCGGCGCCGAGACCGTGGGGCGCTCGGCCAATATCAGTTCTTCTGAACGCAGCATCTGGAACTGGTTCGACCGCTCGGCATTCCGCATCCGCGACACCTTGGAGTATGTCGCCACGGAGCGCCTGCCAGACCTGCGTTCACACGGGCGTAACAATTTCGACCTTTCGCTGTTCAAGAACATCGCGCTCGCCGAGCAATTGAAGCTCCAGGTGCGCATCGAGAGCTTCAACACGTTCAACCGCCCGGAGTATGACGCGCCAAACATGACCTTCGGTGGGCCGTCCTTCGGCACCATATCCGCCACGAATATCTTCGCCAGGCAGTTCCAGTTCGGACTCCGGCTGGTCTGGTAGTGGGGCGATGAGCGACACCCGGGCGTTCGCAAGCGTTCCCTCAGCGAGACACTGGCGGTTTCGCCTGGTGCCACTTCTCCTGGCGGCTTCCGCCGCATTTGCGGGGGACGTGAGGACGGGCCTCGACGTCCTGGCGGCGCACGGTTTCCGCCAACTGGAGGGCAAGCGCGTCGGCCTGATCACGAACCAGTCGGGGTTCGAACGGTCGGGCCGGCGCACTATCGATCTGCTCGCCCGGGCGGGCAATCTGAAGCTGGTGGCCATTTTTTCGCCGGAGCACGGAATCTTCGGCACCTCGTGGGGACGCGAGGGGCGCGCCGAATCCACCGACGCCGCCACCGGCGTCCCTATTTTCAACCTCTGGGGTAAGACGCAGCGCCCCACCCCGGAGATGCTGCGCGGCATCGACACCCTGGTCTACGACATTCAGGACGTCGGCGCCAGGTTCTACACCTACATGGCCACCCTCGGGGTGGCGATGGAGGAAGCGGCGGTCCACAATATCGAAGTCGTGGTTCTGGACCGCCCCAATCCCATCAGCGGCGCCGTTGTCGAGGGGCCGGTTCAGGACCAGGACCTGCTCGGCTTCGTGTGCTACTTCCCGATGCCCTCGCGCTACGGCATGACTATCGGGGAGCAAGCCATGATGTTCAACGCCGAAAAGAAGATGGGCCTGAAGCTCACGGTCGTGAAGATGGAAAACTGGCGCCGCCGAGACTGGTTCGACCAGACCGGGCTGCGCCGGGTGAACCCGTCGCCGAACCTCTGGAGCCTCTACCCGGTGGTCCTCTATCCGGCCTTGAACATGCTCAACATGAATGGCATGTCGATCGGGCGCGCCACCGAGAACCCGTACAACATCCTCGGGGCGCCGTGGATCGACGGTGAGAGGCTGGCGGCCTATCTGAACGCCCGCAGCATCGCCGGGGTGAGCTTCATTCCCCTGCGGTTCACTCCCTCCGCCGACCGGTTCGGCGGCCAGGAGTGCGGCGGCGTCTTCGTCAACCTGCTGGACCGCGACCGGCTGAATACCGGGCGGTTGGGCATCGAGCTGGTCGCGGCGCTTTGGAAGCTATACCCGCAGCGGTTCGAATTGCAGCGGACGCTGCACCGCGTGGGTTCGAAGAAGGTGCTCGAAGCCATCCGCCGCGGCGACGACCCGGAGGCCGTCGAGCGGAGCTGGCAGCAGGACCTGGAAAGATTCCGGCAAATCCGGGCCAAATACCTGATCTACGAGTAACGGGAGGCGAGAAGTGCTGATGAACGACGCACAGTGGTCCCGGCGCGCCCTGCTGAAGGCGGCGGTTGCCGCGCCGGCGGCGTTGGCCGTGGCCCCGGCGCGCGCGGCGGAACTCGACGTGCCGGAGTGGATCGCGGCCGGCAAGCTGCGGTGGGTCTGGGCGCTGTGGGAGCCCATCGAGCTGTACACCCGCGGAGGCTTCGGCGCCGGCATCGGCGACGGACGCGCCACCGGCCACTGGATCCGGAAGTGGCACGACCGCATGTTGAGCGACGAGATCCTGGACAAGCTCGCGGCGGTGGGCGTCAACCTGGTGAGCACGCAGTTCTACAAGGGTTTCGGCTTGAAGGCCGAAGCCGCCGAGATGGCGCGCGCCAAGGACTTCACGCGCCGCGCGCACGCCCGCGGGATCCGGGTGCTCGGCTACCACCAGTTCAGCACCGTGATCTACGAGACCATGCTGGACGAGGTTCCCCACCTGGCCGACTGGATCCAGCGCGACGCCGACGGCAAGTTGCGCACCTACGGCAGCGCAAGCTGGCGCTGGATGGCCTGCCCTGTCCACGACGACTTCATGGCCTACCTGAAACGCGTCATGGAACGCTGCCTCAATGACGCCGGAATGGACGGGGTTGAGTTCGACGGCACCAGCTACGAGTGCTACTGCGACAAGTGCCAGGCCGCCTTCCGGCAGTACTGCGCGGAGCACAACCCGCAGCCGCTCGAGCGCTTCGGCATCCCGCACTTCCGCCATGCGCGCATCCCTCCGCGCTTCGACGCCAAGGACCCGCTGTCCCAGGAGTGGGCGCGCTTCCGCATCCAGTTGATGGGCGGCCGGCTCCGCGAGATGCGCGAATTCGTGCACCGGACCAAGCCGGGTGCGGCACTGGTCACCTACAGCCACTCGCCCGCGGGCGTGCGCAAGGGCGCCACCCGCAGCCTGCCCGACGAGGGCAGCTACATCGACCTCGGCATCGACGAGAACCACGACATGCCGCAGGTGATGCACGGGGAGCTGGTTACAAAGGTGCGGCGCCTCAAGGAGGGCACCGCCAACGAGCGCGTCATCCTCTCCACCGACTGGATTCGCACGCCGGCCGGCGGCATCAAGCTGCCGGACGATCCCAAGCCGGTGGAACTTGACATGGCCGAGTGCCTGGCGTGCGGGGGCCACGTCCTCACCGCCACCTGGGCGCTGCGCTCGGGAGACAAGCGCGATGGCTCGGCGTTCTTCGAGCAGCCCGCGTTCAACGATGCGCTGAAGCGCTACATGGGTTTCGAGCACGCGCACGAAGATCTCTACGTGGGCTCGCGGCCGTGCGCCAACGTGTGGATTTATCACTCTCCGGCGTCCCTGAACGTGGACCACGGGGTGGCTTACAACAGCGTCATGGGCTTCGAGCAGGCGATGCTGGGGCGGGTGGCGTGGCGCATCGCCAGGCCCCGCCATCTTCCGGAGTTGGGGCGGCGCGATGTCCTGATCGTCGCCAGCCAGACCTGCCTCAGCGCATCCGAGTGCGCGGCCATTCGCGCCGCCGCCGGGCGCGGCTGCGGCATCGTCATCACGGGCGCTACCGGCGACTGCGACGAGAATTTCCGCCAGCGCGAAACGCCCGAATTGCACGATCTGCGCGTGAAGCCGAACGTGCGCTACTTCGCGAAGTGCCCCGCAGCGACGAGGCAGACCGCGTCCCCCATGCACCCCACCATGCCGGAAGCTGCGGCGGAGATCGTGAAGACGGTGGGGGAGATGGCGCGGCAGGGATTGGCCGCCGAGTTGGCGGGCGGCGATTCCAGGCAGCCGCTGGCCTTCGTGGACGTGTACCGGGTAAACAAGGCGGCCGTGGCCCACGTGGTCTACTACGGCGACGGCCGGCCCGAGGGCTTCCGGCTGCGCGTGGCCCCGTGGCTGGCGGCCGGCAAGCCGGTGCTCTATTCCCCGCACATGGCCTCGCCGGCTCCGCTAACGGCCGCTGGGGGTTGGATGGAACTGCCGGCCTCGTTCGGCCGGTACGCGGTGGTGCGGTTTTCATAAAAACTGAGCCTCGAGCGTGAGCGAGTGGTTTCGAGCACCCGGGACCACTCCCTTACGGTCGTGGCTCAGAATGGGTCGTGGCTCAGAAAGGGAGATTTCCAGATGTTTTCTTTCGCTAATCCGCAATGGTCACGGCGCGCGTGGCTCCAGAGCGCTATCGCGGCGCCCGCCGCCGGCCTGCTGGCCTTTCGATCCGCCGCCGGCGCGGCGGGGATGCCGGACTGGATCGCTCCCGGCAAGCTGCGCTGGGTCTGGGCGCTGTGGGAGCCTATCGAACTGTACACGCGCGGCGGTTCGGCGGCCGGCATCGGCGACGCCCGCGCCACGGGCCATTGGGTCCGGAAGTGGTACGAGCGCATGCACAGCGACGAAATTCTGGACAAGCTCGCCGCCGCCGGGGTGAACCTGGTGACTACCCACTTCTACAAAGGGTTCGGCCTGAAGGCCGAGGCCGCCGAGATGGAGCGCGCGAAGGACTACACGCGCCGCGCGCACGCCCGCGGCATCCGCGTCCTCGGCTATCACCAGTTCAGCACCGTAATCCAGGAAACCATGCTCGACGAGGTGCCGAATCTCGCGGACTGGATCCAGCGCAACCCCGACGGCGCGCTCGCCACGTACGGCAGCGCCTACTGGCGCTGGAAAGCCTGCCCCATCCACGACGAGTTCATCGCCTATCTGAAGCGCGTGATGGATCGCTGC
>DATMYF010000117.1:0-12429 GCA_035561075.1 Bryobacteraceae bacterium | reverse complement strand
TGGAGGGCCCACGCCACCTGCCGCGCCGCCCCCGGGTGCCCGGCCGCGCGGGCAATCTCCCCGTACGTGGCCACGTGCCCTTTGGGGACGGCACGCACTTTTGACAGGAGCGTCTTCAGCATCTACAGAAGTACCAGTACGTGTTAAACATCGGCCAGTCCGTTAGGCGCTCCGCCCCTACTTTGGTGAGAGTATCATAGGCGTTTGCATATCCTGGGCATCGAAATCGACGGCGCGCAGGTCAAGACCGGGAAGGTGGACGAAGACGGCCGCATTCTGTCGTGCCGCGTCCTAAAAACTCCTGCCAGCCTGGACGCACTGGTGACGGCGCTGCATTACATTGTGGCGATGGGGGACGTGCCATCGGCCATCGGGATCGCGTGCAACGGGGTGATAGACTCCCGCACGACCCGCGTGCAGGCGCTGCCCGGCCCGCTGCATTACCTGGAGGGCGAATCGCTCGCGGACCTGCTTCGCCCGGCGCTCCGCCGCGAGGTCCCGATCCATGCCGACGGCCACACACGCGCGGTCATGGCGGGGGAAGCCCAGTGGGGGGCGGCACGCGGCTGCTCGAATGCGCTGATGCTGACGCTTGGGACGGATGTGGGGGGTGCCATCATCGCGGGTGGCCGGCTATTACACGGGGACGCCGGCATGGCGGGCAGCTTCGGCCACATCACCGTCGATCCATCCGGAGCCCCGTGTACCTGCGGCAGCCGAGGGTGCCTGGAAACCATGGTTTCCTCGGGGGCCATCGAGGCGGAGGCGTTCGCGGCGGTGCGGCGCGGCTGCGGATCGCTCCTCACGGATTGGTTCCACCCCAAGCCGAAGGAAATCACCTGCCTCGCTGTGTTCGAGGCTGCCGCCGGAGGCGACCACCTGGCAGGCAGCATCGTGGGGCGGGCGGCGGGCGCGCTGAGCAGTGCCATTGCGACGCTGCTGCTGGTGTTCGACTCCGAAGTGGTCATCCTCGGCGGGCCACTGGCCGTGGCGGGCGCGGCGTTTTTCGAACCGGTGCGCGCAAAGGTCCACTCCCTCACCGCGCCTATGCTGGGCCGCGAAGTCCGCATTGTACCGCGGCAGGTACGAGACAACCCGGGCATCGTGGGCGCGGCGGCGCTGGTGCTTCGAGCGGTAGAATAAACCCCGGGGGTATTCATCATGACGTCGCGCCGCACATTCCTCGCCGCCGCTGCCGCTGCTGGGAGGGCCGTAGGGGCCAACGATCGCATCCGAGTAGGGCTGGTGGGATGCGGCGGGATCTCCCGCACCGATATCGCCACTTTTCTGGTTAACCCGGAAGTGGAGTGTGCCGCCATCTGCGACGTCGATGATGCGCGCATCGCCCGGATGTTCGATCACCTGGGCAAGCTGCGTCCCACCAAGCCGGACGCGGTGAAGGACTTCCGGCGCATCATCGAACGCAAGGACATCGACGCGGTCGTGGTGTGCACGCCGGACCACTGGCACGCGTTGCCCACGATCCAGGCATGCCAGGCGGGCAAGGACGTCTATGTCGAAAAGCCCCTTGCCACCAGCATCGGCGAGGGGCGCGCCATGCTGGATGCCGCCCGGCGCTACAAGCGCGTGGTCCAAATGGGCACGCAGTGGCGCAGCGGTCCGCACTATCGCGACGTCGTGGAGTACGTCCAATCCGGGAAGCTCGGGAAGATCCGGATGGTAAGGGCGTGGGCGTACCTGGATTGGGTGGGGGGAATCGGCAAGCCACCGGACAGCGACGTCCCTGCGGGCGTCGATTATGACATGTGGCTGGGCCCCGCCCGGCTCCGGCCATTCAATCCGAATCGCTTCCACTTCAACTTCCGTTGGTACTGGGATTATGCGGGCGGACTGATGACGGACTGGGGCGTGCATCTCTTGAATGTCGCGCTGTGGGCCATGGGGCCGGAGCCGCCCCGCACCGTCACGTCCACCGGCGGCAAGTTTGCGGTTGACGACAACACGGAGACACCCGATACCCAGATCGCGGTCTACGAGTTTCCGAACTACGCGCTGGTATGGGAGCACCAGATCCTCGGCGGCATCGGACCGGGCACGCGCCCCCACGGCCTCTCCTTCTGCGGCCTGGAGGGCACCTTGATTGTGGATACGGACGGCTGGGAGGTCATCCCCGAGCCCAAACGCAAGAGCCTCGATCCGGTGAAGCGCCTCGTAGCCAAGGGAGACCGCGCTGCCGACGGGCGCATCGCCCATGTGCGCAATTTCCTCGACTGCTGCGGTACCCGGCAGGACCCGGTTACGAATGTGGATGTCGGGCACTTCGTCTCCACGGTGGCGCACCTCGGCAATATCGCGCTACGCACCCGGGGAAAGATCGCCTGGGATCCCGCCCGGGAACACATATCGGGGGCGCCGGAGGCACAGGGGCTCATCGCGCGCGAATATCGGAAGCCGTGGACGATCTAGCGAATTGGCCGAACCGCGCGCTCCGCTGCGCGCGTCTGCCTTGAAGGAGGAACCTTCATGAAGACGAGAATACTGCTGCCCCTCACGTTGCTTGCAGGGCTGGTGTTGACCGGCTGCGGCGCCACCAAAATCGCCCGGATCAACTCCGATCCCACGCGGTACCAGAACAAGTCCGTAAAGGTCACCGGGACCGTCGTGAATTCGTTTGGAGTGCTCGGAAAGGGCGGATACCAGGTTCAGGACGATACCGGCAGTATCTACGTGATCTCCGGCACGGGCGTTCCTTCCAAGGGCGCGCGCGTCACCGTCTCGGGCAGGGTGATGCCGGGCGCTACGATCCTGGGAAAATCCATCGGGACGGCAATCCGCGAAGAGAGCCACAAGGTGAGGTATTAGCCCGAGGCGGGCTAATCCGGCGCGGCGGGCAGTAAGACGTCGAAGCGGCTGCCCTCCCCCGGTCTGCTTTCTACGTGAATTCCCCCGCCGTGGCGGCGAACGATCCCGTACGCCGCCGCCAGTCCGAGTCCGCGGCCCTGGAATTTGGTGGTAAAGAAGGGATCGAAAATGCGCGATTGCAGCTTTTCATCGATGCCGGGGCCGGTATCCTGAATGGAGACGCAGGCATAGTCGCCGGCGGCGATCTCAGTGTCGGGATAGGCGACCGGCTGGGCAAGATGGCTCAGTTTGGCGGTGATGCGGACGGCGCCGCGCCGGTCCACCGCTTCGATGGCATTCACTACCAGGTTGCGGAAGGCTTCCCAGAGCTGCGAAGGATCGCCGGTAATGGCGGGCAGGTTGTCCGCGATCTCCACTTCCACCTGAACCCCAGCCGGCACCGGTTCGGCAGCGACCAGTTCGCGCAGGATTTCGTTCAGCCGCACCCGCGCCGGAGTGATCCGGGCTTTTCCGCTGTACACCAGTACCTGGCGAACCAGGGCGGCAGCCTGTTGGGCGGCCGAGAGCACCTCTTCCAGGTACGCCCTGGATTTCCCCGAGATGGACGGATCACTCGCGGCCATACTGGTGTTCCCGATGATGACCACCAGCAAGTTGTTGAAGTCGTGCGCCAACCCGGCGGCCGTAAGGCCCAGCCGTTCCCAGGCCTCGTCGCGACGCTCCCGGCGCTCTACCCGCCTTTGCTCGGCCATGTCCACTACGTACATAATCCAGGACATCCGGGGGGAGCGGTCCAACACAGCCCCACCGACGCCGGCCGGCACAATAGTGCCATCTTTTCGTACGAACTCCACCTCTTTAAGGCTGAAAGTGTTCGCTGTTTCCAGTTCGCGGCGGATCTGGCGGCAGACGTGGGAGGAGGGAGCTGAACTGATATCATCGAGGGTCATCCGGCCGCCCGTCAGCTCTTCCCTCGTGTAACCCAGCATCTCGAGGAAAACGTCGTTCGCTTCAATGATGACGTCCTCCTCCCCGTAGAGCACTCCCATGAGCCGGGAATTCGCCTGGCATACCAGGCGGTGTTCGAGCGTGTTCTGCCCGGGGCTGAATCGGCTGACATCTACCGAGTAGCCGCCCAGATACGTGCCGGAGGAGTTGCGGACTGGGAAGCGCCAGGAGAGCCACTGCCGGACGCCATTGTCGCGCGGCAGCGCAATCACGCCTTCGGCGGGATGGCCTGTCTCGAGCACCGGGGCGTCGATCCGCTCCAGTTCCGCGGCCGTCTCCGGAGGCCACAACTCGCGATCCGACTTTCCGACGGCATCGCTGGCGCTCCGGCCAAATGCCTGTTCCCAACGTTCGTTTACCAGCAGGTATCGGCCCTGCCCGCCAGCCTCCTTGAGAGAAAATGCAGCGGGACTTTGATGGAAAAGCGCCTCAAGCAACTCGTTCCGCTCCTGCAATTCGCGGCTGCGCTCGCGCCACTCCGCAAGCTCACTCCGCAAACGATGCAGCTCATCAGGGGAGCCCTCGTCGGGAGCGGTCATATGCCTCCGCGGAACCTCGGCATTATTGTACGACTGAATTGGGAACTTTACAGCCGGATCAGCCGAAATGCGAGTGAAAAGGTTATCGACAGTACGCTCACGAGTTACTGTCGCTGCTAACTTTCAGCACGGCCAGGAACGCTTCCTGCGGTATGTCCACGCGTCCCACGCGTTTCATCCGCTTCTTACCTTCCTTCTGTTTTTCCAGCAGTTTGCGCTTACGTGAGATGTCGCCACCATAACACTTAGCAAGCACATTTTTGCGCATCGCGGGGATAGTTTCGCGTGAAACTACTTTGTTACCGATAGCCGCCTGGAGCGCCACCTCGAACATTTGGCGGGGAATCAGCTTGCGCATGCGCTCGATAACCAGCTTGCCGCGTTCGTAGGCGAAATCTTTGTGCACGATCATAGAAAGCGCGTCCACCGGCTCGCCGGCTACCAGGACATCGAGCCGGACCATGGGGGAAGCCCGGTAACCAGCCAAATGATAGTCGAGGGAGGCGTAACCGCGGGATACCGTCTTCAAGCGGTCATAGAAGTCCAACACGATCTCATTTAGGGGCAATTCGTAGGTGAGCAGCACCCGCCCTGTGCCGATATGTTCGAATTTCTTTTGTGTTCCGCGTTTTTCTTCCAGCAGTTTCAGGACCCCACCGAGGGATTCCTCACGTGTAATCACGGTGGCGTCGATGATAGGTTCCTGGACCTCCGCGATGATGCTGGGATCCGGATACTTAGTCGGGTTATCCACTTCGATCACTTGGCCGGAGGTGGTAGTGACACGATAGCGCACGCCCGGGGCGGTGGTAATCAGGTTGATGTCGAACTCGCGCTCGAGCCGCTCCTGGACGATTTCAAGATGCAGCAGACCCAGAAAGCCGCACCGGAAACCGAAGCCCAGGGCGGCGGAGTTTTCCGGCTCGAAATTGAAAGCGCTGTCATTGAGGCGCAGCTTTTCGAGCGCATCGCGCAACAGACCGTGCTCGTGAGACTCCACCGGATAGAGCCCCGCGAAGACCATGGGCTTGATCTCTTCGAACCCGGGCAGCGGCTCGGAGGCGGGGTTATCATCATCCGTAATGGTGTCGCCTATCTGGGCGTCGGCGACGACCTTAATGGTCGCGTGGAGATACCCCACCTCGCCGGCCGACAACTCGTCGCAAAGCGTCGCTTTCGGGGCCTGATAGCCGACACCCTCGACCTCGAACACCTGCCCTTTCGACCACAGCCGGATCTTCTGGCCCTTGCGCACCCGGCCGTCGACAATGCGGGCCAGGATGATGACGCCGCGGTAAGGGTCGAACCAGGAATCGAAAATCAGGGCGCGGAGGGGGGCTTCGGGATTCCCCCTGGGCGGCGGCACCAAGTGGACGATGGCCTCCAGGGTGTCGTGAATCCCTACCCCCTGTTTGGCGCTGACCAGGATGGCGTCCGAGGCGTCCAGTCCGATGATGTTCTCAATCTGCTCCCGGATGCGCTCCGGGTCAGCGGCGGGGAGATCGATTTTGTTGATTACAGGGATGATTTCCAGGTTGTGGTGCAGCGCCAGGTAGGTATTGGCCAGGGTCTGGGCCTCGACTCCCTGTGAGGCGTCCACAACCAGCAGGGCGCCTTCGCAAGCCTGCAGGCTGCGGGATACCTCGTAGGAGAAATCGACGTGGCCCGGGGTATCGATCAGGTTTAGCTGGTAGGTTTTCCCATCGTCTGCCGTGTAGTTCAGCCGGACGGCATGGGCTTTAATGGTGATGCCCCGCTCGCGCTCCAGGTCCATGGAGTCGAGCACCTGATCCATCATCTCGCGCTGGGAGAGGGCTCCGGTGACTTCCAGCAGGCGGTCGGCCAGGGTGGATTTGCCGTGGTCGATGTGGGCGATGATGGAGAAGTTGCGAATTTGGCTGTCCATGCTTGGTATGATTGAGAGGCTGTAGCGATTATCTCATATGTCCTTCAGCCACATCACGTTTGAGGCCGATGGGGATGGCATCACGGTGGTGGCAGTCAACCGTCCGGAAAAGCGCAACGCACTGAACCGCGCAATCATGGAGGAGTTGGCGGAGGCATTCGACCGGGCCTCGCGTGAAAAGGCGACTCGTGGCCTGATCGTTACCGGCACGGGCAAAGCCTTCGTCGCGGGCGCGGACATCGCGGAACTGGCGGCCCTGGGGCCGGCGGAAGCGCGGGCTTACGCGCGGCGGGGGCAGCAGGTGCTGCGGGAACTGGAAACGCTGGGAAAACCATCGGTGGCCGCGATTAACGGCTACGCGCTGGGCGGCGGGTTGGAACTGGCCATGGCATGCACCGTGCGATTCGCCGCTGCGGATGCGAAGCTGGGGCTGCCGGAAGTGAAGTTGGGCCTGGTCCCGGGCTACGGCGGCACGCAGCGGTTGCCGCGGCTGGTGGGACGCGGGCGGGCCATGGAGATGCTGCTCTCGGGCGAGCCGGTGGACGCCGCCGAGGCGCATCGCATCGGGCTGGTCAACGCCGTGGCGCCGGAGAGCGAATTGATGCGCCTCAGCCGCGACTGGCTGCTGAAGGCGCTGGCCAACGCCCCCGTGGCGCTGGCCTTGGCGATGGAAGCGGTAGATGTGGGGCTCGACTCGGGACTGGAAGACGGCATGCGGTTTGAGGCCGCCGCCTTCGGGCTTGCCGCCGCCACCGAAGATGGGCGCGAGGGTACCCGCGCGTTTCTCGAAAAGAGACCCCCGGCATTCGCAGGAAAGTGAAAATGAGCAAAGTGATCGAAGGCCAGCTCTCGTCGGCGGGCCTGAAATTCGCCATCATCGTGAGCCGCTTCAACAGCTTCGTGACGGAGCGGCTGCTGGCGGGCGCGTTGGACGCCCTGGCCCGCACGGGCGCCAGCCAGGACGATATCGAAATCGTGAAGGTTCCCGGTTCCTGGGAAGTGCCGCTGGCCGCCAAGACGGTGGCCGGGCAGCGCCGCCATGACGCCGTGATCTGCTTGAGCGCGATTATCCGGGGCGACACCCCGCATTTCGACTACGTAGCGGCGGAAGCCGCCAAGGGCATCGCACACGCTTCGCTCGACACCGGTGTACCGATGGCGTTCGGGGTACTCACCACCAACACGCTCGAGCAAGCTATCGACCGCGCCGGCACCAAGGGCGGCAACAAGGGCTTCGATGCGGCAATGACGGCTGTTGAGATGGCCGACCTGATGCGCCGCCTGCGCGAATCCGCCTGATGCCCTCCCGTCGCCGTTCCCGCCAACGAGCCGTGCAGGTGCTGTATCTGTGGGACATGCGCCGGCAGCCCGTCGAGGAAGCTATGGAGGCGTATTACAGCATCCTCTACTCGGAGGAGAGCGCGCAGAAGCCGCAACGCGATGCCTTCATGGACGAACTGGTGTCCGGCACCGTGACTCGCCTGGAGCACATCGACCAGCAGATCACGGGGCATGCCGAACACTGGCGCATCGAGCGCATGCCCGCGGTGGACCGCAATATCCTGCGGCTGGCCGTATATGAAATGCTCTTCGGCGGAACGCCCCCGCCGGTGGTGATCGACGAAGCGCTGGAACTGGCACGGCGCTTCTCGAACGAAGAATCCGTGCAGTTCATCAACGGCGTGCTGGACGCGGTCCGGCGCGAGCGCGCTTGACGAGTCACGTCCGGCAGCGGAATATATCCGGCGTTTAATCATCGAATTACAGAGTCGACCGCCTTGGCACGCGCATACCCTCCGGTAGCCTGTAGCCGGAGAGTGCCAAGCATGTTGAAATTCCTAAGTATGATTCCCCTGGCGATCGAGCTCGCCAAAATTGCGGAGGCTGCCGTGCCTCTGGGCGGGCAAGGCAGCGCCAAACTGGCCTTCGCGGTGGATGCCGCCGCTTCCATCTACGAGACCCAAGAGGATTTGCGGTCCTCCTGGAAAGACAAGAACGGCTTCCTCGACGCCTTCGGCAAGGCCGTTTCGACGGCAGTGCGGCTGATGAACGCGGCAGGCGTGTTCAAGAAGTAAGGCGCGGCTATGTCCCGATGTAGCGCGCGTAGAGGCTGCGCGCAAGGCCGGGATCGTCGGTCCCTTTGATAATCGCCCTGCCGTCCGGGAAAACGGTGAACTCGTACGGTGGGGCGAAGAACCTGAGGGCGTACTCGTTGGCGCGCACTTCCCCCAGCGGCTCCAGGGCGGTACGGAGTGCGGCAAGGTCCAGGGCCCGCGGACGTTCGTGGAGTTGCACGGCATTGCGTCCGCAGAGCCGAACAGGCGGGCGCAGCTTTCCCTCCAGCCAGACAAACTTCCTTTTCCCACAGGCCGGGCACTCCGGGTCCGGCGCCGGCATTCCGATCTGCCGGATCCCCCCTTCCCAAACATCCACGGTAGTGATGCGCGGCTTTACCGCGTCGCAGTTTCCCGAGAGGATTTTGAGTGCTTCGGCCACCTGCAAGGAGGCCACAGCCGAGGTGATGGCGTTCAGTACCCCGGCGGTCTCGCAGGTGGGCTGAGCGCCCTCGGGCGGTTCCGGGTAGACGCAGCGAAAACATGCGGTGCGCCCGGGCAGGACCGGCATGGCGAGGCCGTAGCTCCCGACCGCCGCCCCGTAAACCCAGGGTATGCTGCGGCTGACGCACCAATCGTTGACGAGGTAGCGGGTTTCGAAGTTATCTGTGCCGTCGAGGATCACACCGGCGCCGTCCAGCAGATCGTCGATGTTGGCCGCGGAGAGATCCGCCACCGCGCTGCGCACCGTTACGCGAGAGTTGATGCGTCGAATGGCGCGGGCGGCCGCGGCGGCCTTGGGTAGCGCCTGTTCGGCGTCCAGTTCCTCGTAGAGCCATTGCCGCTGCAGGTTGCTGGCCTCAACGTAATCGCGATCGATGAGGGTGAGACTGCCAACCCCGGCACGCGCCAGCGCCGCGGCGTGAAAGCTCCCCAGTGCCCCGCAGCCCACGATGACGGCATGGGAGCGGAGCAGGCGTTCCTGGCCTTCGGCCCCGAGGCCGGGGAAGAGAATTTGTCGTGCGTAGCGATCGCGGTCCCGCGAGTCCATCCAAATCGATGGTAACAAAGAAGCTTCGCGTGAACTTACGTTATCATGTAGGCAGTGCGGCCGCATTTTGCCCAGGTCATCCTGCTAGTGGTCTTCTCCGGCTTCGCGTTCCCTTCCCCGGCATTAGCCCAAGGCGCCAGGTACGAGGGCCGGCGGATCGCGACCATCCAGTTCGTTCCCCAGGAGCAACCCCTCGAGCCCGCTGAAATCAACCAGATGCTGCCGTTGAAAATCAAAGCGCCGTTGCGCATGGCGGATGTCGAAGCCTCCATCGAGCGGCTTTTCGCCACCGGCCGTTACGAGGACATCCAGGTGGATGCACAGCCGCACGGCGAGGACGTGATCATCCGGTTCATTACCCGGGCCAGCAACTTCATCGGGCATGTCTCGGTGGCGGGCGATCTCCCCGACCCGCCCAACCGCGGG
Organism: Bryobacteraceae bacterium; assembly: GCA_035561075.1. GTDB lineage: Bacteria > Acidobacteriota > Terriglobia > Bryobacterales > Bryobacteraceae > JAMCRM01. The sequence continues at coordinate 2,622 of DATMYF010000117.1, read as the reverse complement.
CAATTGGTGGGCGCCACACGGCTCGACCTGGGCCAGCCGCTCACCGACGACAAGATGGTGCAGGCACAGGAGGGGATCAAGAACCTGCTGGCGAACAACGGGCTCTACGAGAGTCGCGTGCGGCCGGAGTTTATCTACGATTCCGAGGCCCAACAGGTACATATCCGGTTCGTGATCGACGGAGGGCGGCGCGCACGGTTCACCACCCCTATTATCAAGGGCGACCTGAAGGTGCCCACGGAGAAGCTGATTTCCGAGACCGGCTGGCGGCGCTGGCTCCTGAATACCTGGAAGCCGGTGACGCAGTCGCGGGTGCGGCAAGGGATCGACAATATCCGGCTGCATTACGAGAAGCAGGGACGGCTGGAGGTCAAGGTGGGGCTGGAGTCGCTGGTCTACGACTCGGATACGAACCGCGCGCTGCCGACACTCGAGATCGACGCTGGTCCCAGGATTCAGGTGCGCACCATCGGGGCCAAGCTCTCCCAGAAGAAGATCCGGCAGCACGTCCCCATTTACCAGGAACACACGGTGGACTATGCGCTGTTGGCGGAGGGCGCGAGGAACCTGGAAGACTACTACCAGTCGCTCGGATACTTCGAGGTAGAAATCGAGCCCAAGCAGCAGCGCGTCACCAACGACCGCGCCACCATCGACTACCTGGTAAACACCGGGACGCGCCACCGGCTGATGCGGGTGGAGGTGACCGGAAACCGCTACTTCGGGACGGACACGATCCGGGAGCGCATGTTCCTGCGGCCCGCCAGCCTGCTGCAGTTCCGGCACGGGCGCTACAGCGAGCGACTGCTTCGGCGCGACGAGGACGCCATCGTCAATCTCTACCAGTCGAACGGATTTCGCGACGCCGCGGTGCAGTCTCGCATCGAGGACAACTACGGCGGGAAGAACGGCGACATCGCGGTCTATCTCAACATCGAGGAAGGGCCGCAGTGGTTCGTCAACAGCCTTCAGATCGAGGGCATTAGAAGCCTGGACGTGGAACAGGTCCGGCAGATGCTGGGCTCGGCGGAGGGACAGCCGTTCAGCGACTACAGCGTGGGGGTGGATCGCGACACCATCCTGGCACAGTACTTCGCGAGGGGTTTCCCCAACGCCAGCTTCGAATGGAGCTTCCGGCCCGCTGCCCAGCCCAACCGGATGGACCTGCGGTTCGTGATCGACGAAGGGGGGCAGCAGTTCGTGCGGCAGGTGTTGATCAGCGGTCTGGAGAGTACCAGCCAGAGCCTGGTGGCACGGAATATCCTGCTGAACCCTGGGGATCCGTTGTCTCCGCAGCGCATGACCGAGACACAGCGGCGGCTCTACGAACTGGGGGTATTTGCCAAGGTGGACACGGCCATTCAAAACCCCGACGGCGAGACCGACCGCAAGTTCGTGCTCTACAACATGGAGGAAGCGAGCAAGTGGTCCGTCAGCACCGGGTTCGGCGCCGAGATTGCGAAGATCGGGGGCTGCCGGACGTGCCTTGAATCGCCCGCTGGGCAGGCCGGGTTTGCGCCGCGCGTGTCGTTCAACGTGGCGCGCCAGAACCTCTGGGGCCTGGCCCACACCCTGAGTTTCCGAAGCCGCGTTTCGACGCTTCAGCAGCGCGGACTGGTGAATTATTCCGCGCCGCGATTCCGCAACGTGGAGGGGTTGAACCTGCTATTCACGGGCCTGTACGACCGGTCGTTCAACGTGCGAACGTTTTCCTCCGAGCGATTTGAAGGCGCCGTGCAGCTCTCGCAACGTGTCTCGAAGGCCACCACGCTGTTTTACCGCTATACTTACCGGCGCGTCGGCGTGGACGAGGAAAGCCTGAAGATTTCTCCGCTGCTGATTCCCCAACTGGCGCAGCCCGTGCGGGTGGGGATGATTTCGGGAAACCTTGTGGAGGACCGTCGCGACGACCCGGTGGACCCGCGCAAGGGCGTCTACAATACACTGGACATCGGCCTGGCGGAGGGCATCTTCGGCTCGCAGCGCGATTTCCTGCGCTTCCTCGGCCGCAACGCCACTTACCATCCGATCGGCAGAAGGCTGGTGCTGGCCCGCAACATCACCTTTGGCACACTGGGAGCGTTCCACTACTCGGGCGATCCCGACCAGGCGATCCCCCTGCCCGAGCGCTTCTTCTCGGGTGGCGGAACCTCTCACCGCGGCTTCCCCGAACAGCAGGCCGGACCGCGCGACCTGGTAACCGGCTTCCCGCTGGGTGGCTCAGCCCTCTTGTTCAACCAAGTGGAGTTGCGCATGCCCCTGGTGGGTGAGAATATCTCGGGAGTACTCTTTCACGATGCCGGGAACGTCTATTCGAAATTGGGAGATATCTCGTTCCGCGTGCGCCAGCGGAACCTGCAGGATTTTAACTACATGGTCCATGCCGCCGGATTCGGAATCCGCTACCGAACGCCAGTGGGTCCGCTGCGGGTGGACTTCGGCTACAGCATCAACCCGCCGCGGTTCTTCGGCTTCGATAGCGAAGCCACCCGCCAGGACCTTCTCGAAGCCGGAGTGGACCCCTGCCGCACCCAGCCGGCGCGCTGCATCGAACAGCGCATCAGTCATTTCCAGTTCTCATTCTCGATAGGGCAGACGTTCTGATGGGTCGCGCGATGCTTC
>DATMYF010000116.1:0-68080 GCA_035561075.1 Bryobacteraceae bacterium | reverse complement strand
TCCCGGATGCGGCACCTCGCCAACATCGCGGCGCTCTCCGGCGAGCGGGGGCGGGGAACCTGGACCAACGGGAAGATCCACGTCCAGATGCAGGAGCTGGACGGCTACATCTACTTCGGCTCGCTCAGCGAGGACAACGGTCCCCCGGCCATCGACGCCTCCAGTTACCACGGCCCCTACTGGTACCGCATCGAGATGAAAACCGGGAAAGTGGAGCAGCTCAGCCGCATCAACAGCTTCTGGGGCCTGCTGGGGCAGGCCATGGACAAGAAGCGCCGCCTGATCTACGGGCTCAGCGAAAACGGCCACCTCTACCGGTACCGCATCGACCAGAATTGGACCGAGGACCTCGGCCGCGTGGATAACTGGGACATCTGCCGCACCATCTTCGCCGACGATTACGGGAACGTCTACGGCAGCTACCCTCCGGGCCGCATCTGGAAGTACGACGCCGCGAGCGACCGCGTGCTGGATCTGGAGAACACCATTCTTCCGATCATCAACCAGTCCCGCACCATGGCCAATCCCATGCTGGACCGCAAGGCGCAGTGGCGCATTGTGGAATGGGACGCCGCGGACAGCGCCGCATACGGGATCATCGGCGGCAGCAACCTGCTGTTCAAGTTCGAGCCTCAGGCGGGACCGGAAGGCAAGGTCACGCCCCTCGCGATGATGCTGCCGCGCCACATCGAAAAGGGCGACACCATGGACTACCCGCCAGCCACCCTTACCCTCACGATGGACCGCAATCTGCGGCGCCTCTACTACATGCCGGTCACCGCGGGCGACTTCGATTACGGCGCCGTCAGCCGCGACCTGCCGGCCTATTCGCTCATCATGTACTACGACCTGAAGACCCGCGAGCGCGTCGAGGTCGGCCTGCCCCGCGCCGCCGACGGCCGCTACGCCTACGGGATGGGCGGCGCCAAGGCGGACAGCCAGGGCCGCCTGTGGTTCGTCGGCGCCTTCGAGGAGCCCGACCCACGGTACGCCGCCGGGAAGATCCAGGGCAAGTACCCTTACAGCCTCGGCCTCGGCGTCTACGATCCCAAGGAGCAAGCCCGCTGATGAGACCCGCAACCACATTGGCCCTCGTGCTGCTCGCCGCGGGCGCCGCCTCCGCGCAGCAGTGGGTGAACCCGAACTTCGACACCCAGCGGCTGGACTACCGCGACCTCGGCTACCCCACCCAGAACCTCATCCCCTCGGATAGCAGCCGCATCACCGCGCTGCTCGCGCACTCCAACGGCCACGTCTACGGCGCCACCAGCGGCCGCACCCAGGCGTATCTCTTCTTCTATAATCGCTACATCAACAAGGCGCGCCCGCTCGGCCGCATCGCCGAAGAGAAGGGCGTGTTCCACACCCTCGTGGAAGGCAAGGACGGCCGCATCTACATCGGCACCGGCCTCAACCAGATCCAGCAGGTCCAGCTTACCCAGGATTTCCCGGTGGAGCAGGACGGCGTCGAGTTGCAGTTGTGGAAGGACATCCGCAAGCCCTACCAGGGCTACGCCGGCGGCCATATCTACGAGTACGATCCCAAGACCGGCGACGTGAAGACCTATCGCAACGGCGACGCCTGCCCGCTGAAGGACCTCGGCATCCCGGTCGCGGGCAACAGCGTCTACGCCATGACCCTGAGCCCGGACAAGCGCACCCTCTACGGAATCAGCTATCCCGACGCGCATTTCTTCATCTTCGATCTCGCCAGCGGCAAGACGCGCGACCTCGGGGAGTTCCTCAAGCTCAAGGTTTACGGCGGCCCGGAACGCGACTGGCGCAGCGTCCCGCGCGCGCTCTACTGCGACCCCGCCACCGGCAACGTCTTCACCTCCGGCGACAACGGTTTCCTCCTGCGCTACAGCCCCGGCACCGAGAAGCTGGAGCTCACCTACATCCGGCTGCCCGGCGAGTACTGGGAGGGCCTCAGCTCGCGCGAGTACCCCGTTGTGGAGAGCTTCGAAGCCGACGGGCAGGGCAACGTCTACGCCTCCAGCAGCGACGGCTATCTGCTGCGCCTCGATCTTGCCGGCGACCAGGCCACGGTGCTCGGAAAGCCCCGCATCTCGCGCCGCATGCGCGCCATGAAACTGGGCCGCGACGGCCTGCTCTATATGATCACCGGGGAGCCCGAGCGGAGCTGCAAGTTGCACACCTACAATCCCTCCACCGGCGCTTTCTCGGAACTCGGGGTTTTCGCCGTGGACCGCAGCCCGTACTACTCCCGGCGCGCCTACCAGTTCGACGCCATGGCGGTGGGGGCCGACGGCACCGTCTTCTGCGGCGAGAGCGACCGCGGCGGCAAGCTGTTCCTTTACCTCCCCGGCCCCGGCGCGTTCAAGGGAGGGCTCAACCCCACCAACCCGCGCATGGAACGCATGCGCCTCGATACACCGGGCCTTATCCCGGAGAAGCTGTGAGGACTTCATGAACCTGACCCGCAGATCGATGCTTCAGGCACCCGTGGCGGCGCTGGGCGCCTGGCAGGCTGCCGCGCCGGCCGGGCGCATCAAGCCGCGCCCGTCGAAGGCCATCTCGGCATCCCCCCTCTCCATCGGTTTCGAGACCCTGGATCGCGAGGGCTTTGACCCGGCCCGCACCTACAGCCACATCGCCGAATCAGGAGTGAAGTGGGCGCGCTGCCAGACCGGCTGGTGCCGCTCGGAGAAGCGCAAGGGCCAGTACGATTTCGCCTGGCTCGACGGCGTCGTGGATTCGCTCCGCGCCGCCGGCGTGCAGCCCTGGTTCAATCTCGGCTACGGCAACGTGTTGTACACGCCCGGCGCCCCGCTCCCCACGGCGGTCGGCTTCGCGCCGGTATTCAGCGAAGAGGCCAGGGCCGGCTGGCTTAGCTACGTGCGCGCCATGGCGGAGCATTACCGCGGCCGCGTCACCCATTGGGAGATCTGGAACGAGCCGAATCTCGGCGGCTTCTGGCGGCCTAACAAGCCCAACCCGCCGGACTACGTCGATCTGGTGAAAATCACCGGTCCGCTGATCCGCAAGATCGTCCCGGGCGCCGTGATCGTCGGGGGCGGATTCGCCCGCATCCCCTACCGCTTCATCGAGGACTGCCTGCGCGCGGGCATGGCGCAGTATATCGACAAGGTCTCGTACCATCCCTACCGCCCGCAGCCGGAGCTGAACTACGCCTCCGAAATCCACGCGCTTCGCGGCCTGCTCGACCGCTACAAGCCTGGAATCGGGCTGTGGCAGGGCGAGAACGGCGCCCCCTCCACTGCCGCGAAGGACTCCGCCGGGGCGCTCTCGCAGCTTGCCTGGACCGAAACCGCGCAGGCCAAGTGGCTGCTTCGCCGCCTGCTCTCGGACCTGTCCCTAGGCATCGAGGTCACCAGCTACTTCCTCATCGTGGACCTCGTCAACTATTTCACCCGCCCGGAAAACGCCGGGCGCACCAACTACAAAGGCATACTGCGAGGTGGCGACTACACCCGCAAGCCGTCATATCACGCCTTTCAGAACCTCTGCGCGCTGTTCGACTCCCGTACCGTCAGGAGCGATTTCGCGGTTCAGGTGGAGGGCGGCGCTTCGCCGCTCGAGGACATGCTGGTGCACTCGGCTTCGTTCGTGCGCGACGGCCGCGCGCTGTACGCCTTCTGGTATCCCGCGGACCTGCAGCAGGAGTACACGGCGCGGCGGGCGCGCATACGGGTGTGGAGCGGCGGCGCGGCTTCCATCAGCGAGCCGGTCTTCGTCGATCTGCTCTCCGGCGAGATCCGCCGCCCAGCGGTCGCCCAGCAGGCCGCCGACGGCTTCTGGGTTTTCGACAACGTCGAGGTGCGGGACTATCCCGTCCTGATCGCCGACGCGGGGGTGGTGCTGTGACGCGCTTTGCGCTCGGCCTCGTGGCCTTCGGCGCGGCCTTCGCCCAGCCTGGCGCGGTGGTGGAAGTGGTGAAAAACGTCGAGCCCGCCGCCATCGTCCTGGCCTCGACCGAGCACCGCGGCGTGATGGCCGCCGCCCGGGACCTCCAACGCGACATCACCAAGATCACCGGCGTGACGCCCAATATCGTCCACGCCCTGGGCGCCTCGCCCGGAAGCTACATCGTCCTGGGAAGCGCCGATTGCCCCGCGGGCAAGGCGCTGCTGGCATCCGTCGGGGTCTCGACCACGGACCTCGACGGCAAGTGGGAGATCTTCAAATATCGCGTGGTGAAGGCGCGCACCGGCCACCGCGTGCTGGCCATCGCGGGCAGCAACGTGCGCGGCACCATCTACGGGGTCTACGATTTCGAGCAGCGCCACCTGGGGGTGAACCCGCTGTGGTTCTGGTCCGATCAGGAGCCCCCCACGCGCGGCGAGCTGGTCTTCGACAGCCGCATCGATTACGGTCCGGTAAAAGAGCCCACCTGGAAGTACCGCGGCTGGAGCCTCAACGATCATCCGCAGCTCATCGAGTGGATGGAAAGCGGCATCGTCCACCGCAGCCGCTATGCGCGCTACATGTTCGGGCTGCATCCCGAGGTGGTGGAGCGCCTCATCGAGGCGGCGCTGCGGCTCCGGATGAACATGTTCACCTGGTATTTCATCGATATCGAATTCCAGCCGGACTACGAGCGGCTGCGCCAGATGGCCGACCGCGGCCTCTTCATCACCCAGCACCAGATGGAAGGCCTGGGCGCCGACGTGGGATTCTGGGACGCCTACTGGCGCGATCACAACCCGAAGGGCAAGCCCGATGGCTTCTCCTACCGCAAGACCCCCGAGGCCTTCCGCGAGTTCTGGACCCACTACATCAAGCGCTGGAGCGAGTTCTCCCCGCAGGTGGTTTGGGAATCGAACCTCCGCGGCTGGGCCGACGCCGCCTACACCGAATCCACCCTGCCCGGCGGCGGCACGGACCGGCAAAAGGCCGAGATCATCAACGACGCCCTCGCCGACCAGGCCAGGCTCATCCGCAAACACGATCCCGACCCGAGCGCCGAGATCATGACCACCCTCTATTCGGAGATGGGCGCGTACTACGACCAGGGCTGGATCAAGCTGCTCCCTTGGGTCACCACCGGCTTCGCCGACCGCGGCATGAGCGGCATGTCCTACTCGAAGAAGTTCTGGACCGAGCCGCGCGACCCGAAGCGCCGCTACGGCCAGTACTTCCACACCAATTATTTCGGCGGAGGGCCGCAGGTGGCCAAGTGCACCCCCATCGAGAGCTACTTAAAGGTGAACATGGACGCCATGTTCCAGCGCGGCGACACCCAGCACATGCTGCTGGCCATGAACGAGCTGCGCGCCCAGCAGATCGAGATCCGCGGCATCGCCGAGATGCTCTGGGACTACCCCGCCTTCCAGCCGCGCGAGTACCTGCTGCGCTACTGCCGCGAGGAGTTCGGCGAGGCCGCGGCCCCCAAGGTTGCGGCGCTCTATGACACCTACTATGCGAAGTACCCGCACAAGATGGTGGACGACGGCTTTAAGAAGATCCCGATGTATTACAAGGTGATGGAGCCGCTCTTCACGGTGATCGGCAACCTGGTCAACATCGAGAACGGCACCACCGACGGCCTGTCGCTCAATTACGAGTACGACCGCGCGGTCTACGAGCGCGGCATCCGCGACATGGGCGAAGTTCTCGAGCAGGCGCGCGCCCTGCGGCCCTCGATCCCGGAGGACCGGCGCGGCTTCTTCGACTACGAGTTCATCGACTCCATCCGGCTGATCCGCGGCATCTACAAGCTCTCCATCGCCACCCAGGACGCCATCGCGCGGCTGAAGCAAGGTAACCGCCCCGCGGCGCTCGCCGCCCTGCTCGATGCGCGCCCCATGACCGAGGAGCTGTACCAGGGCTTCCGCGGGCAGCGCGACGGGGAGAAGTGGCGCTACTGGTACCGCTCCAGCACGAACAAGGACTTCTACCTGCTGTACAACATGTACCAGAGGGCCCGCCTGCGCTTGGAGGTCGAGCCGATGAACCTGGTCACCGGCATCGAGCCACAGCGCCGCCCATGGCTTGGCAACGTGGTGATGCACGATCCGGCGCGAGCCGGCACCGCCGTTTACAGCACGCAGGCCGACCGCCTGAATGTCGCGGTCTTCAACGGCTCGCCGTACTCGCTGACCTCTTTTCCCCTCACGGGGGCTTTTCAGATCGGCGGAGTAAAGGCCGTATACGGCAAGGGCGCCTGGAGGGCATCCGTTACCACCGACTACGGCCGGGGCTACAGGTTCCGCCTCCACGGCCGGTCGCGTGTCTATGTAGCGAAACAAAAAGGACAGGAACTCGCGTGGCTGTCTGCTGACGGCTTCACGCGAACCGGCGAGACCCTGGAGGTGGGCGAGTGGGGCTGGCCGTATCGGTATCGCAACCGCCCACCCAACGTAATTCATAGGTTCGAACTATTCGTGAAAGACTTCCAGGGCGGCGAAGTCACCCTTGGTGACAACATTAGGGACACTGGTCAGCTGCCGTATCTTGTGTTTGTAAAGCCTGCCTTCTTGGCTTTTGAGAACTTTCGAGGCACCGAACCAGGTTCGATTCCCACGGGTTGGGACATCGACGCAAACGGAAACGAGGTCGCGGTCGTCGCTGTTACCGACTATGCGGGCGAGCTTCGGCCATCGGCGTTCGATCTGACCACGGTACCGCGCTACACGCCTGTTGTTCTGCGCGGGCTGAAACTGGCGGCGAGCGCCGGGTCCTCCGGTGCGGCAGTCGCTACCCTGCGGATTGCCGGAACCACAACCGACGATTTCGTCGTGAATGTCCGTCTGAAGCCGGGTCAGAACAGTGAGCGCAGCGAGTTCTCTCTATGTGCCGGGGATCGGACTCCGGTTGTGACGGTTGTATTCAGTGAAGCCGGTAACATCACGGCTTATGACGCCGCAGGGCGAGATGTGATCGTGGCCGGCTACAGACCAAACCGCTGGTACCAGATTAAGCTCCGCGTCTCACCAGATAAGCGGCTTTTCAGTCTGGCCGTACAGGATGACAGGCTCCGCACGGACACGGCCGAAGATCTGCCGTTCCGCGGCTCGATGTCCGGCCGTATCGACCGAATCGTGCTGAGCAATCCCAGCCAGCGCGCCGGATCGTGGGTTGTCTATAACGCTATCGACGCATACGTACAATAGACAGTAGAGTCATCCGCCTGAACGCACTGGTACCCGTGTTTCATCGCCACGCTGTACATTCGAGTGGCGGCCGGTCCTGGCCCCATCGAAGCACTGCGAACAGGAGAGCCGGCAAGGTTCGATAACGCTTTGAGGTTGAAGCAGATGGACAGACGTGAATTTTTGAACGCCGGGCTGAGCGCGCCGGTAGTGTCGCAAGCTGCGATGGCGGCGCCGAATGAAAAGATTCAACAGGCTCGCGATGCCGCCCTGGCGCTTTTGAAGCCTACTCGCGTGCAACTCGAGCACGGGCTCGAATTGCACGCCCAGTCGCTTGTGGTCGAACCTTACGGCTTCGCTCCGCGCGCCGCCGTTGATGGCGACATCCTGCGGAAGGCGTTGGATGCCGGAGCTTCCGAGCTGGAGTTGTGGGATCTGGACGAAGAGATGTTCATGACCCGTTGCGTGACCGATGCCGCGGAACGTGCCGAGTTCATGCAGGCATGGGATGCGTCGGGAGTCACCTGCATCTTCCAGAATGCCGGCGAGGAGCGTCAGGACCCACTGGTGCTGATGAAGCGATTGTCGCGATTCACCTACGTAGCGGACATGCTCGGGGAGTATGTTCGGCGGGGGGTGGAAGCAGATGACATGGTCGCCGCGAAGAAGCAGAACCGACGCTGTATGTTCTTTGCTACCAACGGTGTTCCGCTGCCCCAGGATTGGGTGTCAGTGGAACAGGAACTGCGCTACATCGGCATGTTCGCCGGACTGGGCGTGCGCTCGATGCACCTGACGTACCAGCGCCGAAATATGATCGGAGACGGGTGCGGCGAGCTGGGCAACGCCGGGTTGAGTGACTTCGGCAGGGCCGTGGTGGCGGAGATGAATCGGGTTGGAGTCATTATTGACGTGGCCCATTCAGGATGGCGCACCAGCTTGGAAGCGGCCAGGGCATCAAGCCGTCCTGTTGTGGCTAGCCATACAGGCTGCGTAGCCGTCCACAACCATGTTCGATGCAAGCCGGACGAAGTGATTCGGGCAATCTGCGACTCGGGCGGTTTCATCGGTGTCTTTGCTGTCGCCGATTTCCTTGGCTTGAGCCGCGATATCGTCGCCATGCTCGCTCACGTCGACCACGTTGTGAAGCATTTCGGGGCAGAGCATGTCGCGATCGCGACGGACCTGGTATATGTTTCGAGGAAATCGGACGAGGAGAACAAGAAGATCCCACGGCGCCGTCGCCCTCGCAAAGGATGGGAGAAATTGTGGCCGCCCGGCGCTGCGACCACCGGGTACGATCAAACACGCGGCCTAGCATGGACCAATTGGCCGCTGTTCACGGTCGCGATGGTGCAGCGGGGCTACTCGGACACCGATATCCAGAAGATTCTGGGCGGCAATGTGCTCCGCGTGGCACGCGCGGTAATGCCAAGAAAGATCTCTCTTGAGGGTCTGAGGACGGTGGTAACAGCCCACGCCGGCGATTTTGGACCATCTTAACGCCCCGGCACGGCGAGATGTCGCGTTTTGTGTTCGAGATGCGCGCCGTTCGTGAGCGCGTCGCTCAACGCTCGCCGAAGAACGCCTCGGCACCCTCAGCATAGTCCGTCTCGGGACAACATCGCAAGCTGCTGCTCAACAAGATGAAAGAGGGGTGGTCTCCGTCAGTTCCACTTCTTCTGGGATGAAAGACCGTGTAATGTTCAACGTCACCGCCCATCCCACCGCCGAGTGGACAGCCCAGCAGCTACGCGAGGCGTTTCCCTTTGAGGAGATTCCGCAATACCTGCTACGCGACCGGGACGCCATCTTCGGCGGTGAGTTTCGGAAGCATGTGAAAACCATGGGAATCAATGAAGTGCTTTCATATCCGCGCTCGCCCTGGCAACGCGCTTACGTGGAACGCCTCATCGGCACGATTCGCCGCGAGTGTCTCGATCACGTGATCGTGTTCAACGAAGCCTCGCTGCAGCGGCATGTGAAATCGTTCATGGCGTATTACCACGAGTCGAGAACGCACCTGTCGCTGGCCAAGGACGCACCGGAGTCGCGGCCGGTGCAGGCAGCGGAAGCGGGCCGCATCGTTTCCATCCCGCAAGCCGGAGGGCTGCATCACCGGTACGAACGCCGCGCCGCCTAAAGCTCGCGCACCCGGTTGCCGACGAAGACCGGCGCGTGCACTACACAGCTGCCACAATCAGCTACGATTGATCGCCAAATCCACGCACGTGCGCCGCTGTCTCGGAACCCGACCATCGCACGCGTGCCGGCCGCGATCTGCATTCAGCCTGCGTATGCTGAGGCTGATGAGATTTGCGAGAAGCACAGTTGAAACCTGGCGTCTATTAGTTACGGTGGATGGACACGGTAAGCGGCGAGATGGCGACCCAGAATGATGTGCGCGTCGCTTCATCGGAGGCGAGTTGGAACAAGCCCGCGTCCATGAGCGCCGAGCTCGCACTGTACGTAAAACGCCAGACGGATAAACGCTGAATCCAGCAAGCGGGTTCCGTCTGGGCCATCAGATTACGGAGTCCCCTACTTCGGCGTCGCCTTCGGTCGAGTGCTGGGCTGCGGCGGCCTTTGCAAGGCGAGGCCCATCACTTCGTCAGTAAGCGTCCGGTCTTGACCGCCTGGATTCGGCACCCGTACACGTTGTTAGGCCAGGCATCAGGGCACCTCTTCGAGTTCGTCGATGATGGCAAGGGTGCGCCTGCGTACCTCTTCGAGGCTGTCGTCGAGCGTCTCGAGGACCTCGACGAGTTCACCGAAGGCGTCGCAAGCATCTTCAACAATCTTGTCGAGCGCGACTCCCGGCGGCACCGGTGAAGTATCATCGCGGGTCAGGCGTCTGATCACTTTCCGATAGCCTTTCGTTCCCGCCAATAGGGTTCTGCAATCCCCAAGCAGCGACTTCAGCATAATCACGTTCTCTGCCGGGCTGGCCAGTCGGGCCGTCGCCTGAGGTTCGGACGCTTGTTGTTTCTGCTGTGCGTCATCGGTGTTGGGCATAAAAGACTCACTTTTTTTCCGTGGTCACATTACTCACTCTGGTGGCGTCGGAAAGCAAGTTTCAGGCTGGCGGCAACTTCGCGCGACCGTAAATCGCAGTACGCCGAGAAAGCCGGCGGGCGGTTCGCGTAGGGCCGCACAATCAATCTCGTTGGTATCGGTGGTCCGACGCATAGGTACAGTTCGGTCTTGCTTGCCCGATGGCGGCCTTGGCGGTTCGATACTGGCGCAGGTCCATGGCCTGGCTAATTGAAGACCCTGGCCGGCGCCACGCAAGGCGTACATCAGCGGGAACTCCCAGCATGGGAGCTGCTCCCGAGACTGGGTGTTTCCGTAGATTTGGCAGCACTTGCCGCTATTCGTTGTCCTCGTCCCAGTCCCAGCTGGCTCGTTCGTCCTCGTCGCCCTCTGCTTCGATCGGCGGAAACCCGAAGAACAGCCAGCTATCCGGCCACTGGCGCAAGCAGCCCAGCGGCCCGTCGGGATCCAGGATACGGCCGTCGGGAAGATTGACGAGTGCCTGCGCACGCAGTTCCACGTCGTCCGGATTCTCTTCTAACGCGGCAGCCCACTGCAGCAGCCACGGGCGTTCGGCATCTCGGCGAGCTGCCTCTCGCACGTGCAGTGCGATCACGTCCGCGGAGTCTTCAATTAGAACGAACCCACGGCGCGCAGTGTGCGTAACGGGAATAACTTCCGACTCCGGGTAGATCAACGTGCCGGCGTCGCCCGGTTGATACCAATACCCTTCTGAAAGGCAGTCCACCAGCGCTTCGAAGGCCTCGTGCGCAGTGGACCCGGGCATAGTGAAATAGACGGCACTATTGAGAGCATCCCAGTATTCAGGGCCGAGCATACGTAGCGTTCCTCACCACACTTTACTTGTTGCCGAGCGACAATCTGCCCTAAGGTGAATTCCGTTCCGTTGAAGGAAGGTAGCGAAATGAGAAGAGGTGACCAGCAAGGACGGTGAAACCCACATCATCGGGGATCACGCTACGGACCACTTTTGAGAATTCTGCCTTCCAGATCACGCGACCTCGGCTGTTCACAAACCAAACCGTATTCCAGCGCCAAACGAGCACACCAGCCACGTGCCCTGCCACGTTCGCATAATAATCCGGTAGTTTCACACATCCGTTGATGTCATTGTCCTCGAATGTGGTGAGCAGTCCGGCGCAGTACGTCGCTTTCAGCCCGCGATGATCCGCAACGATTGCAGAAACAGGCCCACGCCCGACACAGAAACTCATCAGCAGCGTCCTTTCGAAGTCGAAGACGTGGACGCGTCCTTCGGTCGTACCGATTGCGATCCGCTGGTACCAGGTGGCAACGCTGCGAATCACTTCGTCGCTACCCGACCTGCCGGGCATCAGATCCACCCGGGCCAGCACCACTTCCCCGGTCTCGCCGGCGGCTTCTTCGAAGCTCTCGATTGACTTGTTGAACAGTGAGCGGGGCGCCGAAGTGGATCGGGTTGGTACAGTGCTGTCGAATACCAGTCGCACGAATCCGAGAGGTACGCGGTCGCGGCACTCGATCCCTAACTTCTGAAGAGCTTGCGCAGGCACTGGGAGGTAACTTGGCATGCAGAGGTCATACTGCTCGATGTGCGGGTTAGGAATGGTTGACCGCCAGCGCCTGTGGCCGAACTGACTGAACAGAAAGATGCGTTCGCTTTCGGTGATGACTGGCGGGCCGGGCCACGAGGAGGCGACCGAAAGATAGGGCGGCTCGGTTGCGCCGGTGAATGCGGCCACGAGGCTGTATGGGTTTGGCCGGGGACGGACGACGTGGCGCCGCCAGATGCATAGGCCCGCAAGCGAATACGTATAGAGCCTCCCGTTACGGCAGCCGATATGCCAGCATGCGGGGCCTGCCGTCGCTTCGCTGATGGCATTGGGCAAGGTCGCTTGTGCCGCCAGCGAGCCCTTTGCTGTGACAAAGAACAAAGTGCTCGGGTTGCCCACCTTTCCTTTCTGCGTGTACGCCAGGCAATCGCCATCAGGGTGAAACCACATTCTGTGGAAGACCGGCAGATCGTTGATGCGGCGTTCGGTCGTAAGACTTGCAGGATCCACATCGGTAAGGACCGACCGCCCCCGGGCGACGCTGAGACAGCGGATGAGATTGCCGGCGGCCCCGCAGAGCTTTGCCTCCGGGCTTACCCGCAAGGTTTCCGCCAACTCGAATTCACCCGCGCCCTTCCGAATCGAAACCGTGTGCAACTTTATCGGCACTCTGGTTGTTCCTTTCCGGTTGGGTCGGCTCCGAAGGGAGATCGAGGGAATATATTCTCCGGCCGTCGTTGGATTTGCTCGAACGCAGCGCGAGCTTCATTCTCTTGCTGACTACCCCACTCAAGAAGCCGCGGACAGTATGCGGCTGCCAACCCGTGGCAGCAACGATGTCCTGCAATGTAGCGCCTTGGGCGCGATTCAACAGTCCGAGCACCTGCGCTTGTTTGCTGTTCGCCCTACCACGCCCGGCTCCGCTTGGCTTGCTTTCGGTTGGGGTCAGGGTCTGAACGACGTTCCAAATGCGGCGAATCGCCGTCTTGCGATCGGTAAACCTCCTGACGGGGGTCGAGCCGGGCAGGCCCGCCCAGAGCTCCAACAGTCGCGATGGCGACCATGTGGCCGTTGCACTCAGCAGGCCCGCCTCGCTAGAGAATTGTGCGTCTGTTTGAGACTGCACACCCGCGGCTTCGCTTAATGAGGTGAAAGCCCACACTCGGCTCTCGCTGTCAATCGTGAATACCTTCATGCTGTCAGCTCCTGTGCGTGCGCCGATCCCGGCGGACACCACATTGATCACTCGGAAGGCGAGCACAAGCAAGTGCGAATTCGCCTCAGGAGCGACCTCCTAAAAGGATTTCAGATGCCGGAATGTCGGCGCTTTCGCCGAGGTTCTCGGGGGAGGGCGGGGAAGGGAAGGCAACGCGAGTGCGGACGGGAATATCAGTGTTTTCGAGTGAGACAGAGTAGCGATAAGTTTGCCGTGAGTTTGCCGGACTGGAGGGGATTCCAGCAGATTCCAGCAGGTTCAGCCGCGGGCTTTCTGTACGCCCGCGTATCGTAGGGGAACAGGGCAGAAGACATGCAGTGGTTTGAGGTGCTAGCGGGCGAAAGCTCGTGGGGGTTCAAGTCCCCCTCTCCGCACCACAATTTTTCAAAGATATACGGGCGACCCGGCGGGTCGCCCGTTTTGTTTCTCTGGCGGTGTTTGGCGTTTGTTTGACGAATCGTCCGCCCTCGGCCAGGGAAACCACCGATCGGTGCTTGGCGAATCGAGCGTAGGAATCACGAGACCACTGCGCAAACAAACTTGGCTGGAATCAGCGGGACGGTGCAGGACACCGCCGGTGCCATGTTCCCGGGCACCAACGTGCATCCGGATGCTGCCATCCCGATTCGTTCAGTTGAGTGTCAACGATTATCACCTTAAACGGATTCGGGTCCACCGCCAACACCTACCGGTCGTTGGGGGCAATGGCTTGTCGGGCCACCGATACGGACGCGCGAAAGCACAGCCGTAACGACGCTAGCCCTTAAGAACAGATAGCCGCTTGTCTCAACGGGCTGTTAACCCCGATCCGTGCACACCCTTACCATGCATTCATTGGGAAACCAGCGCTGATCACCGGGCCAAGCATGCGCTATAACTGACTTGTGCCCCTGAGTTGCCGCCAACGGATGCTGGCTGCGCTTCGCCGCGAGCCGGTGGACCGCCCTCCCGTATGCAACCCTACGAATGCCGCCACAGTAGAGTTGATGGACCTCGTAGGAGCGCCGTTCCCCCACGCGAACCGCGCGCCCGAGCTTATGGCGCGGCTGGCCGGTACGGCGCGCACCGAACTGGGCTTCGATGCCGTGATGCCGGTCTTCTCTATCGTCCAGGAAGCTTCCGCGTTAGGTTGCCGCATCGACTGGGGCGAAAAAGGCACTTGGCCCACCGTAGTCGAACCCATCTGGCGGGAACCGGAAGAGATTCGCATCCCGTCCGGCTTTCTGACGCATCCGGACACGCGATGTGTGTTGCAGGCCATTCGGATTCTTCGAAAGCAGTTCGGCGACGAGGTTGCCATCATCGGCAAAACCATGGGGCCGTGGACGCACGGCTATCACTGCTTCGGCGTGGAGCAATTTCTGCTCATGTCGGCAGACGACCCCTGCAAGACTAAACGCTGCCTCGACCGGCTGAAGGAACTCACCGTGCAATTCGGCCTTGCGCAGATCGAAGCGGGGGCCGACGCACTCACTCTTCCAGATCATGCCACCGGGGATCTGGTGAGCTGCGAATACTACGCGCGCTTCCTGCTCGAGGTGCATCGGGAACTGGCGGAACGATTACCAGCGCCCCTCATCCTGCACATCTGCGGCCGCACGCTCGACCGCATGGACCACATCGCCCAAACCGGCATGGCGGCCTTCCACTTCGATTCCAAGAACGATGCCCCGAGTGCCATGGCGGTCATGCGCAACCGAATCGCGCTGGTCGGGAATGTCAACAACTCCGTGACACTGTTGCGCAAAGGTCCGGAGCAGGTTCGCCAGGAGGTTTGGAACTGCCTCCGCGCTGGTGTACAACTGATCGGCCCGGAATGCGCCGTGCCTCTGCAAACGCCGCTTGCGAACCTAAAAGAAATCGCGGCCGCAGTGAAGGAATTTCATGGGTAAATTCGGGGCGGGATGCCGGGAGGGACCATACCTGCCGGTCGCTCCATTCCTGTTTCACGTGGAGCGCGACCCGCGTGAAGCGGAAAGAAGCGCGCTGGATTCCGCTGCAACTACTGCTCGATCCCGTACGGCACTGCTTGACCTCCGTCCCGGGTTTGCCGGTGGAAATGTTGTTCCCGGCTATCGACCTGAACCGCGCCGTGCCCCTGTGGGGCTTCACCTACCGGATGATGACCGATTGGCTCGGCCTGGTTCCAGTGGAACGCATCCGGCGGCAGGCCGGCTTCGACGGCGCAGCCGTTCTTCTCGAGTTTCTCCTCCCACACGGATTGAACTTGACGCAGGGATGGGTGGATCAGGCCCGGACGGGGCCGCAGCCAGTGGAGGCCGCCGCCGTGTCCGGCTAGTCGGGCTGGAGTCCGACGAATTCCTGATCTCGGCCTCCGGGTAGCGTGGAGCGCGGATGATGAAGATCGCAACATGGAACATAAACTCGATTCGCCGACGACTGACCGCGGTGCTGGACTGGCTGGAAGTCAATCGACCCGACGTCATGTGCCTGCAGGAAACCAAGGTGCAGGATTCCGAGTTTCCGGCACAGGCCTTCCGCCAGGCTGGCTATCACGCGACGTTTCGAGGAATGAAGGGCTATAACGGGATCGCGACGCTTACCCGGAGGACACCCGATTCGGTGATGTACGGGCTCCACGAAGGCCCCGATAACGAGGACGTCCGTGTGCTGCAGACCGTGCTCGACGGGCTCGCGATCGTCAATACCTATGTGCCGCAGGGCTACAAGGTCGGCTCAGATAAATATCAATTCAAACTGGAATGGTTCCGTCGTATCCGCGCCTACTTTGACGAGCGGCTGGACCCGGCGGGGCACGTCATCTGGGCGGGGGACATGAACGTCGCGCCAGAACCGATTGACGTTTATCATCCGGATCGGCGCTTGAACGACGTGGATTTCCACATCGACGCGCGAAACGCGTACCGCAACGCGGTTACATGGGGCTTCGTTGACGTGTTTCGGACACTGCACCCGGACCGGATCCAGTATACCTACTGGGACTACTTCCGGAATGCACTCGAGAACAATTGGGGGTGGCGCATCGACCACATCCTGGCAACGCCATCCCTGGCGCGTCTCTGCACGAACAGCGACGTCGATATGGAACCGAGGCGGGCGCCAGGCTCATCGGACCACACGGTGGTTTGGGCGGAGTTCGACCTTCCGTGACGCTCTCCGCCTGCGGGGCACGTAATCACTCAACCAGCGCAACGACGATGCCGGCGCCTATCAGCGCTGCCCCAAAGCGCCCACAGGACGTCCGCGCCACGCGGCTCCGTGCGCGGCATCGCTTGCCGGAACTCAGTGCTGTGATGATTGAAGGCAATATCCGTGGGATAATTTAGGCCATTATGCGCCTAACGATTATTGGTGGGCTCCTCGCTATCCCGCTGCTCGCCCAGGTTGCCCCACCGAACGCACTGGGCGTATCGATGGGGCACTTTCATATCATCACGCCGGACCCCGATTCCCAGAAGAAGATCTGGGTGGATGCGCTCGGCGGCGAACTTCTGAAAGTCGGCCCGCTCGAGTTTGCGAGTTTTCCCGGCGTGCTGATCGGTTTTCGCAAGGGTGAGGCCGAGGGAGGCACGGAAGGGTCTGTAGTGGATCACCTCGGCTTCGCGGTCCGGGACCTCGCCGGGACAAGGGGGAGGCTCACTGCCGCGGGTGTGCGCATCACCCGAGAGATTCCGAAGCAGAGTCAGTTCTTCGCCGAGTTCCCTGACGGGGTGATGGTGGAGTTCACCGGCGATCCGAAGCTCGATGCGCCGATCAAGCACCACCACCTGCACCTGGCTTCGAACCAGATCGACGAGATGCGCGCCTGGTACGCGAAGGTGTTTGGCGCCGTGCCAGGGATGAGAGGCAAGTTCAAGGCGGCCGACCTACCCGGCGTCAATCTCTCTTGGAAGACGGCCGAGAGGCGTCCCGTCCCCACTAAGGGCCGCCGTCTCGACCATATCGGACTGGAGGTGACCAGTATCAAGACGTTCTGCGCGAAGCTCGAAGCCGCCGGCATCAAGCTCGACATGCCGGTCACGCCGCGGCCGGACCTTGGCCTGACGATTGCCTTCCTCACCGACCCGTGGGGAACGCGCATTGAGCTGACAGAAGGGCTTTCGCGACTCGGCGCAGGGAGGTGAACGATTCGGCGTTCGCCACAAACTGGTCGTCTAGGCCCGTTAAGGGCAGTCGCCTGCTGACCCTAACTTCAGCGCAGCCGCACCTGAATCAGGTCGGCGACCTGGTGGCCTTTCCTTGTAAACCTGCCCAGAGTGTAGACCGTGCCGTCCCGGCTCACCGCGATCGAGTGCACGGTTTGAGGCCGCTGTCCGTCGGGGAGCAGAATCGGGCCGTGGTCTTCGTATTTTGCCGACGGGATATCGTAGGTGACCAGGCGCAGATCCACTTTGGGAGCCCTCTTGGCGTGGCTCCCGGCCGGCATGCGTTTGCTGTTCGCGTCCAGAATGGGACCGGTCGTCAGATAGTGCACCGTGCGCCCGTCCGGACCAAGCGCGAAACCGAGATAGCCATAGGAGAATTCGTCATACGTGCCGGTCCGCTTCGAGGGTTCCGATGTGATCCGTTCCAGCACGTCCACGCGCGGCACTCGCGGGTCGAACCGGAACAGGTACCCCGAGGTGCCGTGGAGGCCGTAGATGGCTTTCTGGGGCGCGTGCCAAAACGTCTGCCGCCAGTTGTAACCCATTCCCAACTTCTCCTCCGGGAAGGCTCCAAAATAGTCCTTGCGCAGGTTCTCGCCTTTTACGCTCTCGATGGCATCGCGATCGTACCGGTATCGCATGATATCGCCGTCGGCGGTGGTGAAGTACACCGCGCCATCCCGCGGATCCACGGCTAGGGACCGGCACAGGATGCGGTACTTGGGACCTTCGCCGGCCTCCCCGTCGAGGGTGACCGGGCCGAGGTCCTTCAGTTTTCTGGTCTCCATGTCGAAGCGCAGAAATCGGCCGGAAGGCCACGTCAAGCCGTAAAGGCGGCCTCGTTCGACGTCCATGTTCATGGAGATAATGCCTTCCCCTGCCGGGGCTGCAGCCAGGTTATCGAACTTCCCTGAAGCCATGTCGTACGCCAGGAAATGCCCCCCGGGATATGGTTTGTAGCCCGGTTCCGGCACTCCCATCTTTTCCCTGCCGTCGATGATGCTGTAGTAGCCGACGTGAGTGGCAAAATAGAGCTTGCCCCGCGATTCGACGAAATTGACGTGGCTCTTGCCCTGCGGAATCGCCTTGAGGCCCTTCTCCCCGGAGGCCTCGGTGAGATCGCCCAGGTGCTTGATGTTGCCGGTGCCGGGATCGTAGGAAAACATCTGCGCCCCCACATCGATCCGATTCGAGCAAAGCACGTAGTAGATCTTTCCGTCGCTCGCGGCTCCCATGCCGTTGAAGGTTCCGTGCGACTGCGCGAAACCCGAATCGAAGACTTTTACGTCCAGGCTCTTCGTCTGGGCCTGGCCAGCCTGTCCGATGGCGTAAAGGGTAAGTAGAGCCGTTACCATTCGCATTGACGCACCTCGAAACTATCGCTGAGTCGGATCTGGTCCGACGCACTGCCGACGGTCACGTTGAAGGTTCCCGGTCCCACGCGCCGTACCATGTTCTGGTCGTAAACCGCCGGCACCTCGGGCGTCAGCGTGAACCGCACCATCAAGCTGAACGTCCGCTTCCCCGGCCGGCTACCGACGTTGCTGATATGAAAGCTCACGTCGATGCTTCCCGGCTTTCCGATTTCCTTTGGCGCTGAGACTCAGCTTAGCGTACGAAAGAGGGCTTCGGTGTAGATATAGATCGTGCCGCTGGGAAGCCGTACAATCACCGGCACAACAGCTCGAACTCAATGCGGCGGGGGCGCATCTCTTGCGCGGGACACAGCAAGTCAGTTGTATCCCAACCTCAGGCACGAGTAAATCGAGAAGCCGTGCGGATGCGAATCAGCCGATGGACGGAGGTTTTGCTGATGTCAACACCGCGCGATCTCCGCTTATGCGTTCCCTGCCGCTTCATCTTCAACGTGTGCCCCCCTGAGACGTTCCGGGGAAGGCAGCACGGCTATGATGCTCTTCTCTACCTGGAGCATGGGCAATGCTCGAACTGTCCAGGGCGGCTTCTATTGGCGCCGATGTGCAGCTACGGCCGAGGTACTTGCCGAAGCGTGGAACCTTTGCGGCACGACCCTCATGCACACCCCGCGGCCTCCGAACTCGCCATCCCCGGGCAGGGGTGGTCTGATGTCTGCAAGCGCCGCACAGGCGTGCATGTCACGACTTGCAGCATGAAGGCGGCTGGTTTAGCCGATAAGAACAGAATCACGCGTCAACGTGACGCATCATCGGTTCCTCCCTATTAGAACGTCACCCGCAGCGAGCCCTGCATAACGCGCGGCAAACGGGTAGAGTTCACCTCGCCGAACCTGGGGTTGACCTGACGGCCGGCGGTATCGAACCGCGCGGTGGCGTCCACGCTCGCGAACTGGGTGTGGTTGAAGGCGTTGTACATCTCGCAGCGGAACTGCACATAGCGCTGCTCGCCTTTGATGGGGAACTTCTTGAAGAGCGAGATATCCCAGTTGTTCACGCCGGGGCCGCGGAACACGTCCTTGGGCGCGTTGCCGAAGCTGCCCTTCGGAGTGCGGGCGAACATCGTGGTATCGAACCAGCGGCTGAACTGGCGCTCTCCATGCGGCAGTTGCGCTCTGCCGTTGACGATAATGCGCGCGCCGTCCCCGCCCCCCGTGATATCGATGCTATCCGTGGTGCTGAAGCCCACCCCTGATGGAGTGCCGCTGACGAAGGCCGTCACACCCGCGATCTGCCAGTTGTCGAACATAAGCCGGGTCAGCAGATTGGGTGCCAGCTTACTGCCCTTGGGAAGATCCCAGATGTAGTTGAACACAAAATTGTGGGTCTGGTCGAAATTGGTTTTGCCGTAGTGCCAGGTGCGGTGATTCTGATAGGTGGCCATGACGTCCAGATCGGTGCTGCCATAGCCCATGCTCTTCGACCAGGTGTAGGCCATTCCCAACTGGAAGCCGTGGGCATAGCGGCGGTTGACCATCACCTGGAGGGAGTTGTAACTGGAGTTCCCCGCCATCTCGTAATACCGGATGCTGCCGTAGCCGCGGTAGGGTCGGAAGTAATTGTCGCTCAGCGACAGGGTGGGGTTGGAGGGATCGGCGTTTTCCGGCAGGAAGCGCGCGCCGTAAGGGACAACGTTGAGGTCGCGGGCCTGCAAAAGGTGCCGGCCAAGAGAGCCCACATAGCTAACTTTGACCACCGTGCCCAAACCGATATCCCGCTGCACACCGAAAGTCAGATTGAATATGCCCGGCGTCTTCATCGCCTTTTCGAAGCTGTACACCGAAGTCGGGGACAGATAACCCGCGGCGTTCAGAAATGTATCCATGCTGCCGTAGTACATCACCGGGGTGAACTGCCGCGGCGGATTGCCGCGAGCCGCGAGCACGTAAGGCTGACCCACGGTGCGGGTATTGTGGAACAGTCCGAAGCCGGCGTGAATGGCCGTCTTGCCATCACCGAAGGGGTCGTAGGCCAAACCGATGCGCGGCTCCGGCAGGATGTGCTCCTGCCGAACGAAGCCATTGGGATAAGTGGTATCGGTCCCCTCCACCATGCCGTTGCTGAAAGTGCCGGAGCCGGGCACGAAGGCACCGATCAGCACCGGATCCACCACCGCGCCGGTTACCGGGTTGTACCCCATGCGCCGGCCTCCGGAGAGCACGGGGCGGAACAGGGCGGGAGCCTTTGAAGGGTCATAGCGCTCTAGCGCAAAACCGGCGCTGGCGCCGTCTTCCGCTCGCCACGGGGTGTAGTATACAAGGCGCACCCCGTATTCCAGCGTAAAGCGCCGCGTCACCCGCCAGGAATCCTGCGCAAAGGTCTCCAGGATGAAATTCACGCCCTTGTAGCCGGGCTTGTACATGGACTCGGCGTAGGAAGCGAAGTTCCCCAGCAGCGCATTGGAGTAGGCGTAGTTCGAATCCAGCGGGTTGTTCACGTTCCTGCCAAAGGCGAAGCTGCCGCCGAAGGTGCCGGATTCACCCTCGTATTCGCGTCCGCGGTCCAGCAGCGCGCCGAACTTGAAATTGTGAGCGCCCTTGATCCAGGTGAGATTGTCTCCGAAGGTCCATACCCGGTCGTCGGTGCCCAGCATGGGAAAGCGGCCGTCGTAGCTAATAGACGCCGCTCCGGTGACGCCCCCGAAGGAGGCCGCGGGGATGAAGTCCAGCGGGTTATTCACCGGATAGAGCTGCTTCAGCGTCATCCCGATCTTCCCGCGGATGATCTTGTTCTGTTCATTGGGATCGATGGCGCTCGCCTCTTCCGCGCTGCGCCGGAAACCGCCGGTGAACTCATTGACCAGCGCGGGACTCAGAATGCGCGTGTAGGTGGCCATGATGCCGGTGTCGGTGAACAGATACCGCTCCGCCACCATGTTCCAGGACGGCAGAAAGCCTACGACACCATAGCCCTGGTTGTCCGCCATCCAGGTGGAGAAGCGCACCGTCAGGCGGTCCTTCTCCGTGGCGTTGTAATCCACCTTGTAAATCTGGTTGCGCTTGGGGGCTCGGGAGCTCTCCTGGAAGACATAGTTATAGGAGCCGCCGGTGACGCCGCGATTCAGCATGTTGGGCAGGGGGAAGACCTCCAGCAGGAGTTGGCCGTTGCGGTTGATGCGGCTGGCCGGTACCACGTTTCCGGGAAAGTTCAGTCCCGTGGACGGGTCTTTGATGGGGATTACCGCGCCATTCAAATCCAGCGTCTGGGAGAAGTCCCCACGGCGCTCCAGTTCAGTGGGCATGGTGAGCCGCTGCATGGGACGAGGATTCTTGCTCTGCCAGTTCTCGAAGGAGTAGAAGCCGAACAGCTTTTCCTTGTTGGCGTTGAATTTTCCGGGGATGTAGATGGGCCCGCCCAAGGTGAAGCCAAGTGTGGTGTGGCGGTAAAGGGGCTTCACCGTCCGGTTGCGATTGTTGAAGAAGTCGTTCGCATTGAGCGCCTCGTTGCGCAGGTAGCCATAGGCGGAGCCGTGGAACTCGCGGCTGCCGGATTTGGTGACCACGTTGATGAAGGCGCCGGCATTGCGCCCGTACTCGGCCTGGTAGTTGTTCAGCAGCACCTTTACCTCCGCAATGGCATCCAGGTTCACGGAGCTGCTGGCCGTCCAGGGATTACCCAAGTCGTTACCCGCCAGGCCGTCTACGTTGAAGGTATTCCAGGAGTAACGGCCGCCCTGCACATTGGGGAAGCTGGAGCCCAGCCCCTCGCCGAGAGCCGTCGGGTCGGACCCGTACGAAACACCCGGCAGCAGCCGCAGTAGCGACATCACATCCCGCCCGCGCACTAGAATTGACTCAATCTGGTTCGAATTTAGCTGAGCCGCGTGTTCGGAGCTGGTGGTCTGCACGGCCGCGCCTTGCGCTTGCACAACGACGCTCTCAGCCACAGAAGCCAGTTGCAGCGTGATATCGCCAATTGCGAGCCGCTCGTTGGCGGTGAGCACGATGCCGGTGCGCTCTATGGGCACGAAGCCCTGCACTTGGATTCGTGCGGTGTACGTGCTGGGGCGCACGGCGGGGAAGACGAATATGCCCGCGTCATCCGTATTGCCGGCGCGTGTATCGGCCGTTTTTGTATCCACTATGGATACACGCGCGCCGGGTACGACTTTCCCGGATGGATCCAGCACTCGGCCGGCTATCGTACCGGTGACCGACTGGGCTACAAGGAGCGCAGGCATGCAGCATAAAGCGGCGAGACGGGAAATGTGCATGCCAGAAGTATACACATACTTCGGCAATTTGCAAACTCCAAAATATTGTGATCACGCAATTTTTATTGCTCTTAGGCCCAACATGCTTTAAATTACTGCTATGCGTGTTGTATACAGTTTGCCGGCGCTGTTCGCCACCGCCTCGGTGCTCTTTGGCGCCGCTGTGCAGCCCACGGCCGAGGCTTTTGCCGCCCGCGCGCTCCCGGCGCTTCCCCTTGAGCCGTCGTATGCATTTCAAAAGACACTTGCGGAGCGCCTGGAACCTTTGCGGCGCGACCCCAATGCGCGCCCCGCGTCCTCCGAACTTGGCATTTCCGGGCAGGGGTGGCGGCTACTCATCCGGCGAGACTCCGGCCCGCTGCTGCGACACGCGGCTGAGCAATTCCGGGACCGACTGGCGGATGGCATGCGCACCCGTCTCGCGATCGAAACGGTAGATTCACTGGAAGGCGGCCAGCGCGCGGACCGTGTCGTAGTGGCGGGGACCCGAGAGCAGATGCCCGGCTGCGGCGCCAACCTCGCCGGCCCCAAGGACTACCGCATTATGGTCTCAGGCGAGAGCATTGCGGTGTGCGGCTACGACGAGCGGGGAGCCATGTACGGTCTCTATAATCTGGAAGCGCGTTTCAGCCTTCGCGAAGCGCCCTTCGTGCCGCGCAACCTGGACACCACCCGTCGCAGCCTCTTCAGTGCCCGGATGACTCTTTCCGGCCTGGGCTGGATGAACTGGCCGGACAACTATCTAGCCACCGCAGCCCGCTACGGCTTTGACGCCATCCACGACTCCATCTACCGGAACCCGAACAACGCGCCCGGCGTCGGGCCGCACTGGGACAAAATGAAGGCCCATCCGCCGGGCGCCATGCAGGACTTGGTGCGTCGCGCCGCCAAACAGGGGCTCGGAGTTTACGTGCCCATTCTGTGGCGCTACACTCCCACACCGGAGAACGAGGCCGGGCTGCGGAAACTGGTGCGCGACATCGTGACAGAGTTCCCCGATATCCGCGGCTACGTACTGCTGACCGAGGGCTTCTATTACGAGAGATGGTTCGGGGCCGGCGGCCAGAACCAGAACGAGGACCTGCGCAAGTGGTTGCGGGAGTGGGCGCGCGGCGTGGCCATCGTGACGGAGGAGTGCCATCGCATAAACCCGGCGATCGAGGTACTGCCCTGGGAATACAACGTGGATTTCCGTCCTGGACAGGCCGAAAACAAGGCCTACGGCACGGCGCAGTTGCCGCGCAAAGCTATTCCCCTGCTGACCTTCGAAAACGGCAAGGCTTTCGAATTGGATGGCGAACAGGGTTCACTCAAGGATTACGCGATCAACGTAGTGGGACCGGCCGAGGTGACGCAGGCGCAGATCCGTGAGGCTAAGCGGCTCGGTTCGCGGGTCTATTGCAAAGCCGATACCTGGGCGAGCTGGCAATACGGCACCTTCCCTTACTTACCGTTGCCCTACCAGTGGCACCAACGGTACGAGGCGCTGGAGAAATGGGGAGTGGACGGCACGCTCGAAAGCTGGAGCTACGGGTTCAAACCGAATTTCGTGGCCGAGATGCGCGCCTGGTATAGCTGGAGCGGCGCTCCGCCACTCGACGATTTGCTGCGCAGCATGGCGCGGCGCGATTTTGGCGCGGGCAGCGAAGGGGACGTGCTGGAGGCGTGGAAGCGCTTCAGCCAGGCGATCCGGCTGGTGCCCGACACGGGGCCGAACTGGGGCACTAACAACGCCGTGGCCACGCCGCTGTTCCTCAAGCAGCCTAAACCGCGTATGGAGACACGGTACCAATCCTGGTCCGACTCGGCACTCTGGGCGCGTACCACCGGCGTCAATCCGCACTGGCCCTATGTACCAGCACGTCTGATCCTGTGGCCCGATTTCACCAATAAAGTCAACGCCGCGGAACGCTATGCTCGTCCATTTTCGTTGCCCGTATTTATGAAGTACCTGCGGCTGGCCGCCGATGAAATGGAGGCGGGCCTGCGTCCCTATCGCCGCGCCGCCCTGGCAGCGCCCGCGGCAAAGCGCACCGGCGCGTACCGGGAGGTGCTCCTGGCCGAACAGTTGCAGCGCATGATGCGCAGCGAGTACGCCGTTCTCGAGTTCGAAGATCTGCGCTTCCGGCTCGGCACTGCCGGCGCCGCTGAGCGCCCGGCCATGCTCGGGCGCCTCGAAGTAATCCTGCGCGAAGAGACCGCACGAACCCAGGCCTCGCTGGCCGTCGCGGAGCGCGATTCCCGGCTGGGTTATGAATGGGAGCAGGATTATGTTTACACTCCCGATACTCTGCGCGAGAAACTCGCTGTACTCAAGCACACCCTGACGGTGGATCTTCCGCCACTGCTACGCGGGCTGGGCCGATAGGTGGGCACCGCGACCTGCACCGGCCGGCGCGGTTTACAGGCTCGAGCAAGTTAAGAATGACGCCGGCTGAAGCCGATGCCACAGGGTTGTGCATAATCACGATTCGCGGCGCGTGCCCTGGAACCGCAGCCAGGGCGAGCTTGGGCTGTTATTTCCGGACAGGTGGGATCCTATCTAGAGGTCGTCGACGGCGACGCTGTCGTTGTCGACGACGCGAACCTGATCTTGCCGAGTGCCGTCCATGTGACCCGCGAAATTTCTACTCCCTCGCTGTTGACATCGTCTGTGCAGTTTGACGACAGCCGGTATTAGCGGCTCCTATCGATATTGTCGGACTCATCTACTTAGGAGCTATCGCCTCATTCCGGGATGTATTCCGAAACGGTGTCCTGCGGAAACACCGTTGATGCGTCGGTGAGAAAGCGTTGTGCGGTGAGCGCGTGCTGCTGCCGCGGTACGCGGGGCGGAAGAGGACACGTCAATCGTCGCGGATGGCTTCCGCTACAGGGAGATGATTATCCAGGAAACAGGGTGCCGGCCGATGCATCTGGCCCAGGTGCTCGCGAAAGCCGGCTTACTTGCGGCCGAGCCTCTCCGCGGCATTCACAAGCGGGGCGATATGCATTCGCAGCAGGCCTTTTCCGCGCGGGCCTGCTGGCAGTCGCTATCCATCCCAGGTCGCCCAGGGACTTACGCACTTATCTGGAAATGATGTTGCAGTAAGAGAATCATAAGTGGCTAAACCAGCGCACGGCGGAGAACGTTCTGTGTGATCCGCTGCACGCGCTGATCGGGGCCGTGCGGGCGCGTCCAATGCGACCAGGGCAGCATGTGGCCCGGCGGGGAGGCCAGCCCTTGCGCCCACCAGATGCTCGAGGCATTAAACACGAAATTCTTGCGGGGCCCCGGATAGATAGTGGCGGCCCACGGGTTAGGCCGGGTACCGCCGCTCAGCGCGATACCTTCGGCGAGCACTTCCAGGCCCGGCAGTTCGGGTGGGTCACCGTGAAACTCCCAGCCTACCAGGCCGGGAATGCGCTCGCCCTTGCGCATGCCGGTACCTTCGAAAATCCAGTGGTCGGGCCGGGTGACAATCCAATCCGAGCCGCCATTCCCGGGCACCATGCTACGCCCACCGACTAACATGTTCTGCTCGGGACCTTCAGTCTTGAAAGGGCCGTAGCCCTCCTCGCCGGGGCGCAGCTTGCCGTAGCGGCCGGCGCGCGTGATGATGCGGTTCGGGCGTCCGTCCGTTGAGGGCTGGAACGGGCTCACAAAACACACGGAGTCGCCGCATAGGTACAACTCGGTCTTGCCGTGCCCGATGGCGGCCTTGGCATTCTGGTACTGGCGCAGGTCCCAGTATTCATCATGCCCTTGGCTAACAAAGATCCTGGCCCGCGCCACGCAGGCAGGCTCGGTCATGTCGAGGTTCGAGCAATAGGTGACGTCGTACCCGTGTTGCTCCAGCCAATATGTTAGTGGGAACTCCCAGCATAGAAACTCTCCCGAGCCCACCGACTGGGGGTTTTCGTAGATCTGGCAGTACTTCCCGTAGGGTCGGTCGAAGCTTACATCCACATCGCCGGTGAGCGAACCGCGCGGGTGAATGTAGAGCGAGTAGTCATCGGGCCAG
Organism: Bryobacteraceae bacterium; assembly: GCA_035561075.1. Classification (GTDB taxonomy): domain Bacteria; phylum Acidobacteriota; class Terriglobia; order Bryobacterales; family Bryobacteraceae; genus JAMCRM01. The sequence continues at coordinate 41,425 of DATMYF010000116.1, read as the reverse complement.
CGGTTGTAGGCCTGCCACGTGTTATCGCTGCACTGGAGCAGGATGTCCGCCTCCCGCTCATCACGCACAATGAAAATAACGTAGCTCTGCCAAGGTGCGCTTGTGCTGTTGTCGGTAAGCAGCGTGAGCCGCCCGAGGTACACTCCGCTCAGCCAATCCTCTGGGATTTGCAGCGTGGTGGCCGGCTCCCAATGGCACTCCCGCAACCGCCGGGCGGCCACCGGCGGTAAACTTTGGGCTTTTCCCTGAAACGGGCCGAGGCTGGTCATCTGCCTCGCGCCCAAGCCGCCGTAATATCCCGTGCGGAAGATCTCGATTTGATATCGACAGGGTGGGTCGGTGCTCACCATTATGTCGATTGACTCGCCGGCCTTCACGCTCTGGCGCGAGCAGTATCCTTCGATCCACGGCGACCGGAAGCCGCCGTCTTTATCGAGCCGCACGCGTGTCAATTGCCAATCGCGCGTGCCGGGCTTGCGGTTCTCGCTTTCGATCAGTTTGCGCTTAGAGGGTCGCCCCAAAGCTGCGGCTGGCGCCGCCAACGCCGCTTTGAGCAAATCCCGCCGGTTCTGTCTCATCAGGCGTCCTCGAAGGTGAACCGCTTCCATTTGCCGGAGCAGCCGGGGCCGCGCTCCACCCAGGCTTCGCGCCTGGTGGTGTTGAAGAGCATCACATCGAGCGTGCCGAAGTGCTTACAGATGGTGGACTCGTGGTCGCCGTAGAAACCCTGGAGAGTGGTGCGGTTCAAGTGCCCCTTGCGGCTTCGTAACAGGTCGAACATACGCTGGCACTGGGGGTGGACCCTGACTGGCTCGCCGGGGGGAGTACGGGTCATTTGTCGCGAGCCATAGTAAGTTCGGGCGAAGGAGCCGCGCGTGAACTCCACTGCTAGTTCACCGGGCGAGCCCTCGATATTGGCAAGTTGGCCACTGCCGTCCGCAAGCACAAACGTGAACCAACCGGCCTGCTTGGCCCGGCGCGCTTCCGCTACGGCCGCTTGGAGCGTCTCCTGGTACAGGATCTGGGCGATCAGGACGTAAGAAGGGATGCCCACCCGTGGGCCGGCAAGCTTCATGGTATTTTCCGCGCTGGTCCACACAAGGGCGATGCCGGAGGAGTTCATTCCGGCACCCGCCCATAAACCCGGATAGCTGTAGGAGAGCAGGCTAGGGCCTTCCGGCCTCTTCCATAGTAGGAGCGATGACATGCCGTACACCCGCTGCATCCAATCCCAGCTTTGTGCAACGTAGGTGCTGCCGTCACTCGTATCGGGCGGACCGGCCGCAAGCGCCGTGCAGTGTTCCGGGGCCGGCAGATTCCCGCGATGCCACAACTCCTCATGCAGGGAGAGCAGCACGGCCTCCTCCAACTCGAGTCCGGCGCCCTCCGCCATGCCTTCCAATTCCTGCATGATCACGGGCGAGTATCCGCGGATTTCCTTGCCGCACAGGGCTGCGTAACGGAGCATTTCCTCCTTGTTTGGTGCTTGAGTCGACGATTTGGGAGGAGTCTTTGTAAAGGTCTCGTAGATTTCCTTTTCGAGGAATGAGCGGATCGGTTCTCGGAACTTCCGGCCGTATTGGATACCTCGCTCTCGAGGTCTCCCCGAGATTACCGTCAGTGTGTGGTCCGGGGCGCTTGGCGCTTCGGCTGCTGTCAAGGCAACACCCATGGCCGCCACGCCACCGAGAAACTCTCGCCGCTTAATAGGCATAATCCCCTCAGAAAGTCAGTCGCAGCCGCATCTCCATCTGGCGGCTACCGGCATAATCGCTTACCGAGTCGATGATGCCAACGCTTGCGGGGCTGGAAATGTTGGCGCTTGGATTATTGAAGTTAGGGTGGTTCAGCAGGTTCGTAATCGCAGCCACATAAGTGAGGCCTAACCGTTCGGTAATACGAAATCTCTTCACCACGGAAAGGTTATGTAGGTGGAGGCCGGGACCCTCTAAGACATTGGCGCCGCTGTTCCCAAACCGCCCGCGCGCGGGAACGGCGAAAGCGGATGTGTCAAACCAGCGATCAACGGTGCGTTGGTCGGCAGGAAGATTGCCGTCAGCGATCCGGTCGGGGAGCCCTCCCGAGGTGTTCGTGCCCGAGGGATCCGATCCCGAGAAACTCGGGGAAAAGAACTTGCCGGTCTCCATGTATGCGATCCAGTATAGCTGCCAACCGCCGAGTACATGATCGGCGATGAGGGGCAAGCTGGAGAGGTATCGCCGGCCGCGGCCGAACGGCATTTCCCAAAGCACATTGAGCACTAGGCGCTGCCGTGATACGTACGGATCGCGGGCCCACTGAAGCGGGGCATAGGGGTTCTCGAGATTAAAGGTGTTTGCATAACTGGAGGCCCAGGTCCAATGGGTATCGAAGGTAAATTGCCCGGCTTTCCGCTGGGCTTCCAACGTCAAGGCATTATAGTTCGCCGCCCCGTCCGTGCGCGTGAAGGTGGCGCCAACAAACTGTGCGTAGGGCCGTCGGCTCTGGGAGAAGGGAATCAGGCTGGGTTCCGGCTTGTTGATCCCAACGTTGTAATTCAGGTTGCGGCTCCGCGAACCAAGGTACGATAGCCGCAGGCCGATGTCGTGCACCTGGTGCTCCACCGTGGCATTGAACTGGTGGATTTTGCCGTTCTCCGTGGCGATCGGGTACCCGGCGATGCTCTGCGACGGAATACTACCGGAACCGACCGGAAACGGATTGGGGAACGCGAACAGTGGCTGCCCGCCCTCCACGCTATTGAAAAAGGTCTCGCTGATCTCGAAGGGCCCCGATCCCTGCAGGCGCGCAAATCTCCCAACATTTTCCGTGTAGATACCATATCCACCGCGAATCACGGTGCTCAGGCCAAACGGGCGGTACGCCACGCCGATACGGGGGGCGAAGTTCTTTTCCGAAGGATCCTGCTGCGCGCGCCCGGTCACGACGTTGATGGTGTTGACCGGATACAATGGGCTGATTGCCTTGACAGCCGACTCGGGCACAATCACGTTACCAGTGGCCGGATCCCAGTTATACTGCAGCCCATCATCGAAGGAGCTAGGGCCAAAGTGATCCCACCGAAGGCCGTACTCAAGCGTCAGTCTGCTGTTCACTTTAAAGGAATCCTGTACGTAGAATCCCAGTTCTTTATCGCCGCGCGTCCGGTTGGTCAGCGGGTTCAGGCGCTGGCTGGAGTAAGGGACGCCGAGTAGAAAATCGGCGTGGCCGTAACCGGTCATGGTCCCATTGAAGTTAAAGCTTCCGTAAGTCCCCTCAGGAACGGTGCCGGTATATCGCGACTGGGGCTTGATTTCGCCACCAAATTTCAGTACATGGCGCCCCTTGGCCCAGGTGAGAGCGTCGGCATAACCCCAATCCCTGTCCTTCAGCCCCACACCGCCCGGCTGCGTGCGCAACGTACTGTAGCCGGCGATATCCATTCGCGGAAATCCCTCCGCGCTTAAACCCTGTGGGTTCACCCCGCGCAGGCCCAGCGCGCTCACGACTTGGTCACCTTTGGGCGGCGTGATGCCATCCACCGTCTCGCCATCCGTGTATTTCTCGGTATACAGGCCCATTCGGAAGGTGTTTACCAGGTTAGGTGAGAAAATATGGGTATCTTCGAGCACTAGGTGATTGGCGCGTCGGATACGCGTCCAGAGCAGCGTGGGGTAGTTGGCCGGCAGCACGTAGTAGTTCCACGTTTCCATATACCGGCCCATGATGGTGTTATTGGAACTGATCTTATGGTCCAGGCGGAACGCCGGCGTAATCAGGCGCCATGTGTCTTCAGGGTAGGGATAGAGGAAACCGAAATTCCTCGACAGCGCGCCTACCCCACCTTGGTTCGGCGGCGGGATGTACTGGTCCTGCACCTTTACGGAGACTGGGTTAAGCCGGCTCGAAGGGATCACGTTTCCGGGAAACGGAGTGCCAGTGAGCGGGTCCTTCACGACCACCGGGGAGGGTAGACCGAGCAGTTGGGAGAAGTCCCCTCGTCGCATCGCGTCGGTGGGAACGGTGCGGAGCAGAAACGACTTATTCGGGATGAGTTGCACTGTCGTCGAAGCGTAGAAGAAGGTCTTATCTTTTCGAATCGGCCCGGACAGGCTGCCGTACATAGTGTGGATCAGGACCTTGGATTTTTCCGATTCGAAGAAGCTGCGAGCCGCTAACGCGGAGTTCTGGTTCCAATAGGCTGCTTCACCGTGCCACTGGTTGGATCCAGATTTGGTCACGGCGTTGAAGTAGCCCGAGCGGGAGAATTCAGCCGAGTTATTGACCGTAACCACACTCAGCTCCTGCACATCCGGCATGTTGATGATCTGGTTCCCGGTGCCATCGTTGGTGTGCCCGTCCATCCCGGTCTGAATTTGGTTACCGGACTGTCCAGCGAAAGAGACGTCCCACTTGCTACCCCGGCTTTGCACATTCGGCAATGTGCTCAACGGCAGCGTGGGGTAAAGAAATGTGCCGACCCACGGGGTCGTGTCGTATTTCTCTTTCGTGAACGCTCCCTGGATCTTCGACGTGTCTGTAGAGATCACGGCGGCATCCGCCTTGACTGTCACTTCCGCCCCCACCGGCCCAAGCTCGAGGGCGATGTTAATGCGACGTATTTGGCTGCTTTCGAGGATAATATTGTCTGCCACGAAGTTCTTGAACCCTGGGCTGGTGGCAGTGAGACGATAGGTGCCGCGCCGTACGTCCGGAATCTCGAATTCGCCATTCTCGTTGGTGAGAGTGGTGCGGTTGAAATTCGTTTCCAGGCTCGTGACCCGGATCTCGGCTTTAACGACCAACGCGCCGGCGGGATCGGTGACAGTGCCGCGAATGGTGGACAAGGTCAATTGCGCCATCAGTGGCGTGCAAAACGCCAGAGACGCAACAGCAACGACCTGCAATGAGAAGCGGCGTAGCTCGAACATAATACCCCCCCTTCAGGATTCCTAAAGGAACCCACTGGTGGGGTGGATGTTACATCGAACCCGACTGTGCTGTCAAGAGTGCTCGGGTCACAACGCCACCCCGTAAACCGGATTTGCGCCGGAACTCGGGGAGGGAAAGGAAAGGGGACTCGCGCTGCGGGGCGGGCATGTCCGCCTCTTCGCGAGTCGACACAGCCAATCAAGTTTGCCGTGAGTCTGTCTGACTGGAGGGATTCCATAAGGTCTCAGGAGGTTCTTGCCACCGATGTACAAGATGGGAGATGGCTAGGGTGCCTCGTTTCGGGCAGCGGTCTGACTGCCTGCCGTATTTACGGCATAATCATGGCGAGTCAACCCCCATCGGCTCAATGGGTTGCACCTGGTATGTAAGGCGCATCACTTGCGGATTCAGACACCAAGAACCCGGAGCAGCGATGCACAAGCATGAAAGCAAGGGCGGGCAGGAGAAAAGGGCGGCGTTCAGCTGTTCAGGGACGACGTGTTGGGAGCCCGTGAGGCGGGTCGGCCCAGCGGTTTTCGCGTTGGCGGCGTTGACCAAGAACGTGAAGGTCGTCGAACGCACGTCGACTACGATCAAGCGTCATTCCTGTGAGCGAGATTCAGGGTTCCACGGCGAAGTTCCGGGAAAGGCCTCGTTTCTGGGAAGTCCAACGCGCTTGCCCTGAACTAGGGGGCACCCGCCGGCAGTATCTCGGCTTCGTTTTTCAACAGCCTCCTTTGCGGCAGCGCTCGAACGTGTGTGACTCACATCGAAAAGTTCCCGGCTGTCCGACCAGCTATCGGTGGCGATCAGGGCTGGCTCGCCATCGCGCGCGCTATCGTGAACGAACCACCGCTGCTGCTCGCCGACGAGCCTACAGGAATGCTCGATAGCAAGACCGGCGAGGACATTATTCACGTCTTTCTTGGTCACGCACAATTCGAGACTGCGGCGGCGGATTCAGCGCCGCGACGCATCTGCAAGCAGTTCAAATGCCACCGGCGCCTTCCGTTACGATCGCGATCGGCGCCTGCACCTGCTTTCCCGAAGACGCCTTCGCTGCTGGCGGAACGCTTGCGTGGTTTGCCGCCTTGCTGCCCTTCTCCATCAACCCGGCCGCCAGCACGGCGGGGACATAGTCCTGCGTCTCCCGCGGAAGGGCACCCACCCGCGCCAGTTCCCAGAAATCGCGTACGCCTGTACGCTGAATGGCGGATGCCACGCGGTTCTCTCCAGCGTTGTAGGCGGCCAGAGCGAGAGGCCAGTCCCTAAACGTGTTGTAGAGGAACTTCAAATACTGTGCGGCCGCGCGCGTCGACTTTGTCGGATCAATGCGCTCGTCTCGATGCCCCGTCTGGAGTCCAAACCGCTCGGCCGTAGCGGGAATGAACTGCCATATACCGAGGGCGTTCTTCGGCGAGCGCGCGATGGGATTGTAGCCGCTTTCAACGAGTCCAACCCACATCATGTCGCGCGGAACCTCCTCTTCAGCGAAGGTCTTTTCGATCATCGACTGATACCGCGCCAGCCGCGAGATCGAGGCCCGATAGTATCCGTTCCCGCGCGTCGAGAAGAAACGTACGAAGTCGTGTACGCGCGCCGGGTGGTGCCCCTGTATAACCGGCTCAGTGCCAGATTGCTGCTGCCGCCAGTCCCGGTATTCGCGTTCGAGGTCGGAGAATTTCGTCAGCGCCTCCAATTGACGATCCACTTCGGCGTGCAGTGTCTTGTCGAGCGAGTCCCAAGGGTGGGAACGCTCGCCTCGAGTGGCAGCAGGCACGCTGAGCAGAATTGCAGTCGCAGCCAACGCTGCCGACTTCCGCCTGAAACTGGCTGAAAGCATCGTGATACCCGGCTTCGGTGCACGTCGCCCGCCAACTGTCGATCTCCTGAAAGCAAAGGCACTTAAGGCAACTTCGCTTTAGTGCAGTGCCGCATTTGGGGCAACGGTGGCGCAGATGGTTTACCGGAGTCGCCTGCTTGGGGTGCTACGGCGTTATCGAGTGAAGAGTTCGTAAAACCTCACGATCGTCCCGCCATGAGCCCTGACGAACCCGGACGCAGTGTCGACGTTCCCGAAGGCAATGAGGCTTGGTATGCAACGGTCGTAATGAACGGCGTGTGGCGTTTTCATTTCGTCTATGAGCGGGCGCATGGCGGCGCAAAGGTTGACGTCGCTCCCACGCACGAGCAGCGCGGCGCCGGGACGCAGTTCCTTTCCAGTCGCATAGTCGGTGAAAGCAGTGATCCTGATTCGACTGTCGCCTTGCAGTCGGTCCGACAGGGCGCAAGCTGGACAGCAGAATACCTTTTGGCGGCCGTCGAGATCGGCCAGCGTAGCGGAGTTTGCATGCAGTGGACGCCGGCAAACCTCGCAAATCCGATTAGCGCGAGTCTCCGGGGAGGTGCATGAAGCCGCCCACAAAGCAAGCAAACCGATTAGGGGCCTGATCATTCCGGCCATAACCCACTCCTGAACCGACACACCATTAATAGAACGGCGATGTTCGAATTGCCACCCGGCCTTGTGCTGTTTGTTCCTTCCATTGGCCGGGGCCTGCCGCATTTGCGGCAACACTGGCTTGTGTGAGGCGATACTAATCCTCCAGCCCTAAGCTCCTCCGTGAGCCAAGCGCTTTAAAAGCAATGGCTTGGTCCCATGGCAGATCAAGTGCATAAAGCTTGATTTCACGTATGTTTACTGACTCACGTTTATGGCGATTGCCCCTTCGGGCCCCCGGCTTTGTCGCCTTGCTCATGGCAACGGTGTTTTCCGCTTTCGCCCAAGAGCAGCGGCTAAGTCTGCGGGATCTGATCCCGGAAGCGCTCAAGAGCAATCCGGAGATTGCGGCTGCGCAGAAGCGATTTGAGGCCAGCAGGCAGCGTCCCACACAAGAGAGCTCGCTACCCGATCCCATGTTGGGCGTGGGGTATAGCAGCGCCGGCAGCCCGCTGCCGGGACGTGGCATTGGTGTCGAGCCTAATGCGAATGCGGGGATGATGATCTCGCAAGAGGTCCCGTTCCCCGGCAAGCTCAAATTGAGAGGGCAGATGGCCGAGCGAGAGAGCGAGGCCGAGTTTCAGCGGTTCCAGTCCGTGCAGTTGAATGTCTTGCAACGGCTGAAATCGGCATACTTCCAACTCCATCGAGATTACGCGAACACCGACGTGTTACGGCGCAATCTCGATTTGTTGCGGAAGTTCCTGCGTATCACCGAAGCGCGCTACTCAGTGGGGAAGGCCGCGCAACAAGATATTTTCAAGGCTCAGACCCAGATCTCAATCTTGGAAACGCGGTTAGTGCAACTGGATCAGGACAGACGCAGCCGCGAGGCGGAACTCAACAGTCTGCTGAACCGGCAGCCCAACTCCCCTGTAGCACGTCCGGAGGACCTGACTGCCAAGCCGCTGCTTGACGGCTTAGAGGAGCTTTACGCCAAGGCGGAACAGAACTCGCCGATGCTGCGCAGCGACGAAAAGATGATCCAGAGCGCGGAACTGGCGTCAAATCTCGCGCGCAAGGAATACTACCCGGATTTCGGATTCACGGGCGGGTATTACAACATGGGGAGCATGCCGGATATGTACGAATTTCGGGTCGACGTCAAATTGCCGCTGTACTTCTGGCGAAAGCAGCGAGCGGGTGTCGCCGAGCGCAGCAGCCTTTTGTCGGCAGCGCGCCGAACGAGGGAAGCCACTGGCCAGACATTGCGGTTCCGTTTGAAAGACGACTACTTGATGGCCGATGCTTCGTACCGCCTGTTGAACCTATACGCGACGGCGGTGATTCCACAGGCCACGCTCGCGCTTGAGTCGTCACTGACTTCTTATCAAACCGGCACCGTCGACTTTCTATCGGTGCTCATGAACTTCATGACTGCGGTCGAGTACGAAATGAACTACTACGACGAAATGATGACCTTCCAGCAGGCGGTGACCCGGCTCGAAGAAATGACCGGCAGCCAATTGTTGAACTGAGGACGAGATGAAGAGATTTGGCTTATTTGTGATTGTGGTCGTCTTAGTCGCGGTGGGTTTTGGCGGGGGTGTGCTGTATATGAGCCGTACCAGCCAGGACGGAAGCAAGAAGGGCGAACGCAAGGTGCTCTACTGGATCGACCCAATGCACCCCGCCTATAAGTCGGACAAACCCGGCATAGCCCCCGACTGCGGAATGAAACTGGAACCGGTCTACGAAGACGGCGGTCCAGCCACGCAGGCCGCCGCCGGCGACCGCACAATCCTGCATTACCGCGACCCGCAGAGTCCGGAGTACAAGTCCGATAAACCCGGCCTGAATCCGGAGACCGGCAATGAACTGGAGCCGGTCTACGCCGATGGTGCTTCAACCCTGCCGATGGGCACCATTCAGATCAGTCCCGAGAAGCAGCAATTGATCGGAGTGCGCTACGGCGTCGTTGAAAGTTCGAGCGGCACTCATACGTTCCGGGCTGTCGGGAAGGTGGCCTACGATGAGACCCGCATCGCTCGTGTCCATACGAAGGTCGAAGGCTGGATCGATCGGGTGTTTGTCGATTTCACCGGCGACGTGGTCAAAAAGGGGCAGCCGATGCTGACGCTCTACAGCCCCGAGTTGCTGGCCACTCAGCAGGAGTTCATCCTGGCGCAACGAGGCCGTGAAATCATGAAGTCCAGCACTCTAAAGGGCGCGTCGGAGCAAGGCGAATCCCTGCTGGCAGCCGCACGGAAACGGCTCGAACTGTGGGATCTCACCGAGGACCAAATCAACGAGCTCGCCAGAACGCGCAAGCCGATCACGAACATCACAATTGAAGCACCGGTCACCGGATATGTAACCGCAAGGAACGCATTCCCCAAACAGCGCATTAATCCGGACACAGAACTCTACACAGTCGTCGACCTGAGCAAAGTCTGGATCATGGCCGACGTCTTCGAGAATGAGGCTTCGATGGTGAAGCTCGGGCAGGCTGTCACTGTGCGGCCGTCCTACACTCCGAGCAAGGTTTTCACCGCTCGTGTCAGCTACATCCAGCCGCAGGTCGATGCCATGACCCGCACTCTTAAAGTGCGGCTGGAAGCCGACAATCCAAACCTGGAACTAAAGCCGGACATGTTTGCGGACGTGACCTTCAGCGTTCCCATGCCCCGAAAGGTCACTGTGCCCGCGGAAGCGGTGCTGGACGCAGGGATTCGACAAACTGTCTTCGTCGATCGCGGTAACGGGTACCTGGAACCACGCCAGGTTCAAACTGGCGAGCGGGTGGGCGACCGTGTCGAGGTTGTCAGCGGACTCAAGGCCGGCGAGCGCGTTGCGACTTCCGGCAATTTCCTGATTGACTCGGAAAGCCAGTTGAAGTCGGCCGCCGCCGGCATGGGCGCGCACCAGCACGGCGGCTCCGGAGGTGGAGGTTCACAGAATGCTCCGGCCCCGGATTCGCCGGCGCATGCCGAACATGGAGCGCAGACAGATCGGAGTAAGCCCTCCCCGGCTCAGCCGGCGCAGCACAGTAGCGGACACGAGGGGCACAAACAATGATCGACAGACTGATCGAGTTCTGCGGCAGGAATAAGTTCATCGTCTTCATCTTGGTTGGCGTCGCAGTGGCGGCCGGTCTGTGGTCTATGTTCAACGTGCCGCTCGACGCGCTTCCAGACCTCAGTGACACACAGGTGATCGTCTACTCGCGATGGGACCGCAGCCCGGACATCATGGAGGACCAGGTTACCTATCCCATCGTGACCACGATGCTCGGCGCGCCGAAGGTGAAAGCCGTCCGCGGCTTCTCCGATTTCGGCTTCTCGTACGTGTATATCATCTTCGAGGAAGGTACCGATATCTATTGGGCGCGGTCGCGGACCCTGGAGTATCTTTCCGGTGTGTTGCCGCGGCTGCCTTCGGGCGTTCAGACCGAACTCGGGCCGGACGCCACCGGCGTCGGATGGGTCTTCCAATACGCGCTCATCGACACCACGGGCCGGAACGACCTGGCGCAGTTGCGCTCGGTTCAGGACTGGTTTCTGCGCTATCAGCTCAAGGCCGTGCCCGGCGTGGCTGAAGTCGCGCCGCTTGGCGGCTTCGTTCGCCAGTATCAGGTGAATGTCGATCCCAACCGCCTCCAGGCGTACAACATTCCGATCATGAAGGTCGTCGAAGCCGTGCGGCAGGGCAATAACGACGTGGGCGGCCGTCTGGTGGAATTCAGCGGCACAGAGTATATGGTGCGAGGCCGTGGCTATGCCAAATCCATCAATGATATCGGCAACGTCGTGCTTGCCCGCAGTGAGGGTGGAGTTCCCATTCGGGTCTGGGACGTCGGTGATGTGGTGCTTGGACCCGACATCCGGCGCGGCGTGGCGGACTGGAACGGCGAGGGCGATGTGGTTGCCGGCATCGTCGTTATGCGCCAGGACGAGAACGCACTTGCCGTAATCGAACGCGTCAAGGCGAAACTCGACGAGATTCAGCCGGGCCTCCCAAAGGGCGTTAAAGTTGTAACCGCGTATGATCGCTCAGAGCTGATCCTGCTCTCAATCAAGAACCTGAGGAACACGCTGACTGAAGAGATGGTGGTGGTTGCTATCATCATCTTTATCTTCCTCTGGCACATCCCTAGCTCCATCATTCCGGTTATCACCATCCCTATCGCCGTTATCATTTCCTTCATACCGATGAAGATGATGGGGCTGACCTCCAACATCATGTCACTCGGCGGTATTGCGATAGCCATCGGCGCTTTGGTGGATGCCGCGATCGTGGTGGTCGAGCAGACCCACAAGAAGCTGGAGGAATGGGAACGGACAGGGCGCCAGCAAGACTACCACCGTGTTGTGATCGATGCGGTCAAAGAAGTCGCCGGACCGAGCTTCTTCGCGCTTCTGGTGATCGCGGTGTCATTCCTGCCGGTATTGACGCTGGAGGCGCAGGAAGGCCGGCTTTTCAAGCCGTTGGCCTATACGAAGACGTTCTCGATGATTGTCGCGGCGGTGCTGGCCATCACGCTAGATCCTGCCATGCGGCTGGTGTTCACTCACATGAACAACTTCAACTTCCGCCCGCTTTGGCTGGCCCGCGTAACGAACGCGGTGCTGGTGGGCAAGATTCACTCCGAGGAGGATCACCCCATCAGCAAGGTCCTGATTCGGCTTTACGAGCCCGTTTGCCGTTGGTCGCTGCGATGGAAATACCTGGTTATGGGCGGCGCTGTCGCGGTGGTCCTGATTACGATCCCTGTCTATAAGCAGCTCGGGTCCGAATTCATGCCTCCGCTCGACGAAGGCACCATACTCTACATGCCGTCCACGCTGCCGGGCATCTCCGTGAACGAGGCGCAGAGGGTGATGCAGTTACAGGACCGGATCATCAAGAAGTTTCCGGAAGTACATTCGGTTCTAGGCAAGGCCGGAAGAGCGGAGACTTCCACTGACCCCGCCCCTTTCTCCATGATGGAGACCACCATCGTCCTCAAGCCTCATGACCAGTGGCGCAAAGTTGATACGTGGTACTCGTCTTGGGCGCCGGATTGGGCCAAATCGATATTTCGCCGCTTCACACCGGACCACATCTCCACGGCGCAACTCGTCGACGAGATGAATGAGGCGCTCAAGCTGCCCGGCATTTCCAATTCCTGGACAATGCCGGTGAAGGGCCGCACTGACATGTTGACGACCGGTGTCCGAACACCCGTCGGGATCAAGATTTACGGCGCCGACATTCAGGTGATCGAGCGGCTCGGAACGGACATGGAAAGTCTGCTGCCGAAAATCCAGGGGACGCGAAGCGTGTTTGCCGAGCGGACCGGTGGCGGCTATTTCCTGGACTTCGACTGGAAACGCGAGGAGTTGGCGCGTTACGGCCTGACGATCGATGAGGCTCAGGCGGTGGTAATGAATGCCATCGGAGGAGAAAACGTCACCACCACGGTGGAAGGCCGCGAACGATATCCGGTGAACGTGCGCTACATGCGCGACTTCCGCAGCGATCTCAGCAGCATCGGGCGCGTGTTGGTGCCCATGATGAACGGCGACACCCAGATCCCGATTTCCCAACTCGCGGACATCAAGATGCGCTCCGGCCCGGCCATGTTGCGGGACGAGGATGGCATGCTCAACGGGTACGTGTACGTGGATGTGGCCGGCCGCGATGTGGGAGGCTACGTCGAAGAAGCCAAGCAAGTGGTGCGGCAGAATGTGAAACTCCCGGCGGGCTACTCCATCCAGTGGAGCGGCCAGTACGAGTCCATGGAGCGCGTCAGAGAAAAACTGATGGTGGTCCTCCCCGTCACGGTGCTTCTGATCCTGATGCTCTTGTACCTGAACACCAAGAGCGGCGTCAAGACGATGATCATCATGCTGGCGGTTCCTTTCTCGGCGGCGGGCGCCATATGGCTGCTCTGGCTGCTCGGTTACAACATGAGCATTGCAGTGTGGGTGGGCATTATCGCGCTTGTCGGAGTGGACGCCGAGACGGCCGTCTTCATGCTGCTGTATCTCGACCTGTCGTACAGCGAGGCCAAGAGGGAGGGCCGCATGCGCAATTTGCGCGACCTGCAGGAAGCCGTTATGCATGGGGCCGTGAAGCGAATCCGGCCGAAATTCATGACGGTAGCGTGTATGTTCCTGGGGCTGTTGCCTATCATGTGGTCGGCCGGCACCGGCGCGGATGTGATGAAACGCATTGCGGCGCCCATGATCGGCGGAATTTTTACGTCTTTCATTTTGGAGTTGGTTGTCTATCCCGCAGTTTACGAGGTATGGAAATGGCATTCGGAAGTCAAACATCAACGCTTCGCGTCCTAATAACGGCTTTTTGGCTGGCGCCGCTCGCGGTTGCGCAGCCGGACCTGAGCCTGGAAGTGCGCCACAATCACCTCTTGGGAAATCAAACGGGCACCCTGCTCATCGATGAACATGGCCTCTCCTATCGGGAGAACGCCACAGAGAAGCAGAAAAAGAAAAGCGAGCAGCCACACGCCTGGGACTGGAATTACGGTGATATTCAACAGCTCGAGATTAGCCCGCAGAGGGTCCGTATTTTGACTTACAAAGACATCTGGTGGAAGGCGGGGGTCGATCGCGAATACGAGTTCGACATCGTGACCGGCCAGCAAGTACGCGGAGCCTACGACTATCTCCGCCCGAAGCTCGACCAACGGTTCGTCGCCTCGTTGGCCGACGCCTCGGTAAAACCGCTCTGGGAAGTACGGGTGAAGCACTTGAAGCGTTTCGGTGGAACGCAAGGTCTGCTGACTGTGGGGAACGATCAGATGGTGTTCCTGGCGGACGAGAGAAATGCTTCGCGGACCTGGCGCTTTTCGGATATCGCGAATATCAGCACGTCGGGGCCGTTCGAGCTGAGCGTCGTCACCTACGAGCGGGCGCTCGCGCATTACGGCAACTTGAAGCAGTTCAATTTTCAACTTAAGGAGCCGCTCGATGAGGCACGGTACAACGAGCTTTGGCGGCGGCTGAACGAATCGAAGGGTTTGGAGCTATTAATCACCAGCAAGGAGAATCAAAACAATGAAGAAAACGTTCGTCATTCTGATGGGTTCCGCTCTGCTACTGACGGCGGCCGAAAACAAGAGGACCTTCACAGGCATAATCACTGACACGATGTGCGGAGGCGACCACAAGGCCATGAACGTCTCGCCTGAAGACAAGTGTGTCCGCGAGTGCATCAAGATGGATTCCAAGGTGAAGTATGCCCTGTGGGACGGCAAGAAGCTCTACAAGCTCGCCGATCAGCAGACACCGGAAAAGCATGCCGGCCACAAGGTCAAGATCACCGGCGTGCTTTACGAAAAAACCGGAATTCTCAAGGCCGACACCATCGAGCATTTACACTAACGAACGTGGCGCAACCGTTTCACGCCGCAACGAAGGTCGGCGCGCGCGTTACCGCGCTGCGAGCGGCGGCTCGAAGCCGGGTACCCGCCGGGTGGGATCGCTTGATCGCTCGCCCGGTTGGGCCTTGTCGCGCGCGCCGCGAGAGGTGGCTGCTGATCGGCGTGGCCCAGCATTGCAATAACTCAGCGCTATCTGAGAGTCCACATCGAGCGCAGGCGGGGCGGAACTCGTTCCGCGTGGCGTCTCGACGCTTGCGCGGCGACTTCGCGCTGGCCGGCGTGTTCGGGGCACACGCGGCGGGAAAGTGCGGGCGACCTCTTTCCGGACTTCCCACACCTCTCTACGGATCCACACGGAGCTGCGCGCGCCCGCTTATGGCGGCGTGCCGGAGTCCCTCAAGACGGATGCGGGCGTGACGGTACCGTTGACGTTCGTCCCGGAGTTCCCGATGTGTCCGCCGGAAGCCGCCCGGATGCGGCAGCCGCGGGGTCCCACGGTGATCGCCGCCAGTTGAGCGCTGCCGGAAGCGAGCATCGCCGCACCGCATAATGTGGACTCTACCGGGCATGACAGAACCGCCTCCTCCAGGAAGGTGCGCACGAGCTATCGGCGGACGCCGCGCGAGTGTTCCGTGGCAAACCCGATCCGCGTGTGCGTTAATTAACTCATCGAGGGCGGTGCGTCCGCGCCGGAGACGTATGATATTTTCTGCTGCACAGCCGCGACAATAAGTGGCCGGAGGGGAGATGGGATCCCGCAAGCCGATTGAGTTAAAACGCTGGCGTCCGGGGGCCATGTTCGCCGGCAAGTACGAGGTTCTCGCCGTCCTGGGCGGCGGAGCCGAGGCCTGCGCTTACGTGGGGCGGCAAGACGAGTTGCACGAAGTTCTGGTGCTGCATCTGAGCAGGGCGCATCATGGCGGGGGCTCGCGCGTCGAAGACCTGGAGCGACTGCGCCGCATCGAGCACGAGAATGTCGAGCGCATTTCCGCCGTCGGACAGCATGAGGTTGTCCTGTTCGTAGTGGCCGAACACGTGGCTGGGCACAGCCTGGAAGACCTGCTTTCGAAGAGCGGCCCGCTCGCCCTGCCACAAGTTTTTCGAGATACTGGTGGGCCGGACCCTGCGAACCCTCGCGACTGCGACGCCCTGCCCCACGAGGTGGCGGGCGTGATTCACCGCTGCCCGGAGACCGATCCGGCACGCCGGTTCCGTAACGGCCGAACTGTTGGAGGCTGCAGTTCCCCAGGTACCCGGCACCCTTGCCGATTTGGTGCGGGAGCGGCCAGGGCACAGCCAATATGGGATTCTCAGGCGGCAGCGAAATCGTCGGGAGCATCTCCGGCCCACTCAGCCGCCTGACCATATCCGTCGTCGGGGCGATTGTGGATGAGTTGAAACCGGCGGCGGAAGAGATCGGAAGAGCGCTATGAAAGCACCCGCGCCGCTGCCGAACGCCCTGCTCGGGTTTCTCCTCGCCGCGCTGGTTCCCGCGCAGCCCGTATACATCGTGCACGACGACCCTGCACCCATGCAGGCCCTGGCGGCCGGCTATCGCCAGCACGGTCTGAACGTCCGGCTGGAGGATCAGAGGGTCTTCCGCGGCACCGCCGAATCCCGGCCCGCCCAGGCCATCGTGATGTACGTGCATGGCACGCTGGATCCCGAGGTCGAGCGGCGGCTGATCGGCTACGCCGAACGTGGCGGCCGGCTCATCGTGCTGCATCACGGCGCTGCTTCCGGCAAAGTGGCCGCCACCCGATGGCTGCCGTTCCTGGGCTTGGAGATTCTGCCGCGGGGCGCCCCCGAACACGCCTGGGACGTGCTTCGCGGCGAGTGCCGGCTGGTGAATCTCAACCCGTCACATTACGTCACAAGCCACGGCGTGGTCTATGACCGCAGGATCCGCTACACGCCATCCGACAGCCCCTCCTCCGCACAGCAACTGCCCGCCATCGTGCTGCCTGCAACGGAAATATTCCTCAACCAGCTCTTCACCGATGGCCGCAGGAAAACGGTGCTGCTGGGACTGAATACCACAATAGGCGGGAAACAGTACACGCAGGACCGCGGGGGATGGCTTCTGCCCGCCGGAGAAGGTCACGTGTTCTACTTCCAGGCCGGCCACCAGGCAAGCGACTTCGAGCATCCTGGTTACGCTCGCATTCTTCTAAACGCCGTGCTCTGGCGGCCCGGTTCGGCCGTTCGGTCGCCGATTGTTGCCGTTGACGCGTTTCACAATGACGAGAAGGAAACGCACTATCGCTGGGAAGGAACCGATCCGGGTGGCTTCTCCTCTCTGGCGGCGCTTCTTGCCGGCATGGGAGCCCGCACCCGGAGCTTGCGACAGCGCCTCACAACACAGTACCTGGCTGGAGTGGACTGCCTCATCCTAGCAGCTCCCGACACACCCGCCGAGTCCGGCGCCCCTCGGTACATCACGAATCTGGAAGTCCAATCGTTAGCGGCCTGGGTTCGAAACGGGGGCACTCTCGTGCTGCTCGGAAACAACCGCGGTAACGCCGGGTTCGTGCACTTGAACCGCTTGGCGCGGCGCTTTGGTATCAGGTTCGCGGAACGGACCGTAGGCGGCGCCGCCGCCGATGGGCGGCTCAAGTTCGATGTTGCACCCTCCTCCCCCGTCTTCCCGCGTGGCGGTGCTTTCTATGCCGAAGACGTGGTCCCGCTTGAGATTGCTGGTACCGCGCGCCCGCTGCTGCAGCACAACGGGGAGGTGATCATGGCCATCGCCCAGTTTGGCCGTGGTACGGTCTTCGCACTCGGCGACCCCTGGATCTACAACAAATACATCGACACCGAGGACAACTGGCTCCTGGCTTCCGAACTATTCCGTTATCTGCTGTTCGAATCAGAACTGCGACGGTCAGTGTGGCCCTAGTGCGGCTGTCAGTTCCTCGGCCGGCGTCCCAGAAAACCGCTCGTGTCGGCGTCGGCTGCCGCGCCGGTCGGCGCAGGCCATTTCCTCGTATACGCAGGCGCTGGGCCTGCCGCATTCAGGACGTGTAGCGCGGCCAGCCGCACCGGCTCCGGCATCGAAGTCGCGCTCAAGTCCGTGTACAACTCCAGCGCGCGCACACGGTTGGTTGCCATCAGCCCCTCAGCGCAGAGCAGGCATGCCCGGGCCGCCACGGGAAAGACGGGAGGCTTCGTACTCTTCAACGCCGCTTCGAGTACCTTTCCGGCTTGCAGGCCGCCGATCATCCCTACCGCTGCGGCGGCTGCCCCTGCCACTTCGGCATCGCTGTCGTCGATGAGCTTGCTAAGGGCGTTCAGGGCTTTCGCATCCTTTCGGAAGCCGATCGAGTGAATCACCCCGACCTGGAGCTTGCCTTTCAGCTTGGGAAGAGCGGCACGGAGAGCATCATCCACGGATGGGTCGGGGTTCGGCTCCAAGCCGAAGCGCGCATAGCAGGCCAGTTGCGGATGGTTCAGCAGCGCGGCCATAGGCGCAACCGCCTCGCGGCCGCCGGTAATCGATAACTTCTTGCAGGCGATGGCCTTCTGAAAAACGGTTGACTTGGGGTCCTTTACCATTGCCACGAGCCGCTGCGCGTCCATCGTCCAGATTGGCAGCGCCTCGAATTCGGGAGGTACTTTGGGCGCCGGCCGGCGTTCTGCTCTCGCCTGTGGTGTCTGCGAAGTTGCTTGCATACGTGTAATCTCCTTTTGCTCGACTCGCCCTACATACTGGTTGCCAATGCTTCCAGCCGCCAAGGCTCCCGGTATGCCCGGCTGCGCATCCGGTTGGCCTCTTCGTCGCCGATGAACACGCGTTTGGCGGGGTCCCAGGTCAGCTTGCGATTCAACTGCGCTGCAATCGATGCCGCGTGGGATGCGACGTGGGCGTGCGCGGTAACTTCGGCATTCGCCCGGGGCGGAATCCGTGAACGAATGCTTTGCAGGAACTCCCGGATGTGCTCCGACGTCGGGTCATACCTCTTGCCCTTGCGAGTGGGTACCAAAGACTTCAAGTTTGGCGAGACTTCGATTCTGCCGCTGTCGCCCGTCTCGACCCAGCCTTCGGTTCCCTCAAACCGGCTGCTGCAAGAACCCAGACCCATCCAACTATGGTTCCGGAGGATAAGCAGCACTCCGTTAGGGTAACGACAGGTGATGGTATACCGCTGAATCAGACCGTCTCCCCTGAATTCGCCGCCTTCCGGCACGTACTCCACGGGCTCGGTGTGCTCCATGTCGGCAGCCCACTGAGCCATGGCTACGGTATGCGAAGCCCACTCCAGGAGTCCAGCGTGGAAATCCCAGAACTGCCCGCGGCCCCCGTTCGGGTACCCGGAATTGTAAGGCCGCCAGAGACACGGGCCAAGCCACTTGTCCCAATTGAGGACAAGCGGATCCGGTTCCGGTTCCGCGGGCCACCAGCTGTGTCCGCCTTCATCCACCGTTCCCAAGCCGATTGCCGTGTCAGCGTGTACGGCCAGCAGCCTGCCGAGTTTGCCGCTGCGCGCCAATCCCACGGCAAACTCGAAGGCGTATTGGTTCCTGCGCTGGCACCCGGACTGGTACACAACGCCATACCGCCGGACGTTGTCCGCCAGGGCGTAGCTCTCCATAATGGACATCGCCCCGGGCTTTTCGATGTACATATCCTTGCCGGACTGGGCCGCCCAGATCGCCATCGGGCCGTGCCAGCGGTCGCTGGTCGCGATCAGCAGCGCGTCGATGTCCTTGCGCGCGAGCAGTTCCGCGGGATCGCGGTACATCTGGCAGGCGTTGTTGCCGTAGTACCCGTCAACAAAGCTCTTGACGTTCTCCCGGGCGCTTTCTCGGATATCGGCAATGCCTACGAACTGTACCCGCTCATCGCCGATCAATTGTCTCAGGTCATGCATCCCGCGACCGCCGAGCCCGATGCCCCCAAACGTGATCCGATCGATCATCGAGTAATTCCCGACGACCACAGGTCCCGCAGTTGGACGGGATGCGCCCGCCGGTGCAGGAGCTTGGACAGCGGGGGTTTGCCCCACGGCAGACGCGACGGCCAGCGCCGGTACTGCGGCTGCAGCGCCGGCCTGCGCAACGGCTTTCCCGAATCCGCGTCGCGTAACTCTTCTGTTTCCTTCGGCCATTGGCTTCCTCCCGAAATGTTCGTTCTTTTGCGATTCCCGCACAGATTCACTCCCCAGCACGGCTGCCGAGGTCTGAGCCGACGATAGAGAGAAGTATTGTACCGGAATTCGCGTTCCTCCGGAAAATCCGGCGCACGGGAGCAGGGCCGAAGGCATCCGCTGATCAGGGGTTTAAGCCACAACTCTCCACTCTGCTCGTGGCCAGTTCAGGTCATCAGTAGAGGCAACGTTGTAGCGGTCGAACACGGACCGGCAACGGTGGCCGGTGCCCCAATAAGCCATGAGGGTGTATAATTCCGAAACTGTGGAAATCGATTTCCTTCGTGATCCGCCTTCCGATCGTTTCCCACAAGCGTTGATTTGAGCGAAAATTGCTCAGAGTTGAGGAGGCTTGATGCGCCTTTCCGCGATCGCAGGCGGCACGCCAGTCCGCAGCCGCCCGTTTCCCCTCTGGCCCGAGTTTGATCAGCGCGAATTGGATGCCTTGCGCAGGGTGATCGAAAGCCGCTCCTGGGGCGGTTATAGCCCGGCCGTTTCCGAATTGGAGCGGCGCTTCGCCGAACTGCACCAGGTGCCCTACGCCGTTGCGTGCTCGAACGGAACGGTGGCGCTCGAGGCGGCGCTGGTAGCCGCTGGCATCGGATCGGGTGATGAAGTCATTGTTCCACCTATCAGCTTCATCGCTACCGCGGCGGCCCCCGCTCTTGCCGGCGGGATTCCCGTGTTCGCGGACATTGACCCCGATACGCAGAATCTTGACCCGCGGGCATTCGAAGCCGCTATCACGCGTTATACCAGGGCGGCCATAGTGGTCCACTTCGCCGGACACCCGGCCGATATGGATCGCATCTGCGAAATTGCCGAGGCACGCGGTATCGCGCTCATCGAAGATGCCGCGCATGCGCACGGAGCCGCGTGGCGCGGACGTCCTGTGGGCGGCTTCGGGCTGGCGTCCACCTTCAGCTTTCAAGATTTCAAGCTGATGACCGGCGGCGAAGGTGGGATGGTTCTCACCGGCGACCCGGAGATGGCCGCCAAGGTCCGCTCCGTCTGCAACCAGGGGCGGCGCGCGGGCGGCCAATGGTACGAGCACGTCAACCTGGGAACGAACTACCGTTTGACGGGCTTGCAGGCTGCCGTGCTGCTGGCCCAGATGGAGCGCCTCGGCGAGCACAACCGGCGACGCGCCGCGAATGTGGCTCGTCTGCGCGCCAGCCTCGGTCCCGGCCTGGAGCCGCTCGCGCAGGACCCCCGCGTGACCGTCGATACCCACTATCTGATTGTTCTGCGTTACCGGCCGGAGGCGTTCGAAGGCTTGCCGCGTGAGGCTTTTTTGGCCGCGGTGCGCGCCGAAGGCATCCCCATTTCGCCGGGCTATCCCTACCCGCTTTATCGAAACCCGCTATTCACCGGACGGGCGCTGCACGCGCGGAGCTGCCCCGCCGCCTGCGAGATTTGTGCCCGCGGCATCGACTATTCCCGGTTAAGCCTTGACGCCGCAGAACAGGCGTGCCGCGAATCGGTCTGGTTGGAGCACGCGCTATTTCTTGGCACGGAGTCCGATGTGGACGACATCCTGGAGGCCTTCGAGAAAGTGCGCGCCGGAGCAGGTCAGGTGCGTGCGTTATGGGAAGCGGGGCACGCACATGCGTGAGCTATGGATCTTCCTGCCCGCACTGGCTCTGGCCGCGCAATCCCCGGTGCCTTACCATTACGCGGAAGACTTCGCTTCGGGTCAGGCTTCCGGGTGGACCAGCTACCCGCCCGTGCAGGATGTGGCATACGATCCCTCGCTCAGCCCAATCGCCCGCGCGGGTGGGTTCTCCATGGGGCGCATCCTGCGGCCTACCCGCGACGGGGCGTTGGAGATCGGCCTCATCCGCCGGATGTCATTCCTGGCGGGTCCGGGCCTGCGGATATCTTTTCAGCTTAGCCTCGAACCGGCCGGCACCGCCGCGGAGGTGGAGGTTGGGCTGGCCGCCCGCAGTGGCAGGCTCTACCGCGCGCACACGGCGCCCGGTGCCGCGAGCCTGGCGGCGGATACGTTCGGTGTGACAAACCGCGAATCCATAGAGGCCGTGTACATTCTCTCTCGCATTCGAAATGCCAGCGCGGCGGTGGAGTACACGCTACGGCTGGACGCCGTCGAGTTGGACGCATTGCGCCCGTCACGCGCCGCCCAATCCGGTCCTCCGCTCGTCAACTCGAGGGGCTCGGAAAAGCGGGTGGCGGCGCGCGCGTACGGGTACAGCGACGACCCTCCAATTCGCGGCGCGCGCCTGTTCGCCCCGGACGGCACCATTAGAGCAGCCACGGGGCGATTCAGCCAGCAAGATGCGCCGGGGCTTTGGGAGGCGCAACTCCCCGATGGTTCCAGGTTCGCGTTCCTGCTATTGGGCAAGCGACCCGGAGAGCACCCCCGCGTGTTCGACATGGCGGAATTGCGCGGCCGCGTCGGCACGCCGGAGTTCGCTACGCCGTGGAAGCAGATCTCGGAACGCGCCGCGCGCTCCAGGAATATCGGTGCGCTGCCCGCCTGGGCGGGTGAAAACATCCTGCGGCTCTATCCGGACCACCTTCTTCCGGCCCTGAACCGCTACTCCGCCGTTCTCGATGCTACTGCGGATCTGGCTATCTCGAATGCGCTCGTGGCAGCGGTGGAAGAAAAGCCGGAGGCGCGGGAAGCCGCCCGGAAGGCGCTGCTTGCTGCGGCATCCTTTCCCACTTGGACGCCACCCTGGTTCAGCACCCATGGCATGCACACCTACTACCAGGCAGGCATCTTCGCGCGCAACGTGGCGCTGGCATACGACCTGGCGTACCCCTACCTGAGTGAAAGCGAACGCATCGCGGTGCGCCGAGCGCTGGGCGAACTGGGCACGCTACCGACGTTTCGCGAGCACTTCCTCGATGCGCGCCTGCCCTTCGCGACGAGCAACTGGATAGCGAATTCCCTTTCCGGGGCGATCGTCGCTACGGCCGTTTGCGACGGCGAGCCGGGCGCACCGGACCAGCCCGGCCTGCTCACCGGCCTGGTGGCAAGCTTACGCGAGCACGTGAACGAGACCATCCTGGCCGACGGCAGCTCGGGCGAGCCGCTCGGCTACGAGGACTTCGATCTTGAGGGCGTGAGCTGGTCAATGGCCGCATTACAGCGTGCTTACGGCATCGATTTCCAGCCGGGAACCGCGCTCGCGACCGCGCACGTCTACGCCGTCTACGACCAGACCAGCGCGCGCGAGTGCCCCGATATGGGCGACGGCAGCCTGCATTCTACGCGCGGGTTTGCCTGGCTGGCGAGGCGCAACGCGGACGCGCGCCTCCGCCGGCTGTACAAGGGCATGCGGCGCGAACCGGTGGGCGAGCTTGTCCTCGGGCCGTCCGGAACCGCTGGTGACGAACCGTCTCTTGCGCCGTCGCGCTACTTCGACCGCAAAGGTGCCATCGTGTTACGTGGCAACTGGCAGGCTGATGCCACTGTCTTCGCCCTCCGCGCCGGACCGAACTACAACCATAACCACATGGATGCCGGCGGGTTTCTGCTCTCCTCTCACGGCGAGCCGCTGCTGTCCGAGGCCGGTGTCACACACTATTACAACGACCCCCACTACAAATCGCATTTCATTCAGGCCGTGGGCCACAATGTGATGCTGGTGGACGGCAACCCCGAGAGCCAGACTCTGCCGGACTTCTTCTGGGTGAAGGCGCTCAACCGTCGCCCGGTATGGGGTACTGTGCTGCTGTCCGAGGCCGCGGACCTGTTCGATACCGAATTACGATCCGTTTACCGGGCTTCGCTCGATAGCTACCGCCGTGCGGTGATCTACGTTCGACCCGGGTACTTTGTGTTGTGCGACCGGGTTTCCGCGCGCCAGCCGCACGCCTATTCGTGGCTCTTTCACGCACCGGCGGGCGAGACGCGCCTGCGGCTGGAACCCGCCGGTTTCGCCGTGGAACGCAGTGCGGCGACGCTGCACGCGAAGCTCATAGCCACCTCGCCGCTGAAGTTGAGCGAGCACGAGTGGCCGGCGCCGGTGGCCGCGCTGGAGGCGCTGCCGGTGCGCAAAGTGGAAGTGCGGAGATACCTGGAAGCCGGGGCGGCACGCGCGTCGTCGGCAGCGATGCTGGCGGTGCTGTGCCCCCTGGCCCCCGGCGAGGCCGCGCCGGCGATCACGGAACTGCGCGGGTCCGGATCGCTCGGCGTGCGGGTCGGTGATGCCGACCTCGTGGCGTTCCGGACCGGAACGGGCGCACTGGCGGTGGGGGAGCTTGCCACCGATGGAGACTCGGTCTTCCTCCGGAGTTCGGGAGGCGGTGCGGTCGAGCGTTTAGCAGTGGACCGGGCGACCCGCGTTACCTGGCGCGGTCGCGAACTGCTCTCGGCCTCGGGGCCGGTGAGTTTGGCGGTGCGATGGGAAGGGGGAGCGGCGCACGGAACCTTGCGTTCCGCGCGCGCAGCGGAGCTGACGCTGAACGGCGCACGCATGTCCGTGCAGGCGGGTGAAACCCTTTTGCCGATGTCAACGAGATGATCGAATACTTCGACTGCAACGCGGCCGTCGGTGTGCTGGGCGCCGGGCCCCCCGGCGTCGGCATGGCCGCCCCAGCGCTGGCGGGGCTGATGGCGCGCTACGGACTCGCCGGCGCGTTGGTGTGCTCCACGGCTTCCCTTGAATACAACCCGCGGGAAGGCAACCGGCTGCTCGCGCGCGAAATAGCCGCTCGCGACAACGTCTGGCCGCTCTACACGCTTACTCCGGAAGAGGGGATGCTGGAGGAAGCCGCCGCCCTGCTGCCCGGCCGCCCGTTCGCCGCGCTGCTGCTGCCCGACCGCGACCGCCACAACTTCTCTCTGCGGGAGTGGTGCGCCGGGCCTCTGCTTGCAGCGCTCGAACGCCGCCGGATCCCGCTCTTTCTCCGTCCCGCGCCGTCAGGGTGGGAAGAGGTTGCGGCGTTGCTGGATTCCCATCCGCGTCTGGCCGTGGCGGTTACCAACACGGGCTATCGCGCCGACCGGTACATTTATCCGCTGGCGCGGCGCTGCCCCCGCCTGTTCGTCGAAACGTCCACTTACGTAGGGCACCGCCAACTGGAGGAGTTCGCCCGCACGTTCGGCGCCGCGCGTCTGCTCTTCGGCACGAACCTGCCGTATTACACTCCCGGGGCTGCCATTGCGGCACTGGCTTACGCCCGCCTCCGCGATGAAGACCGCGCCCGCGTGGCCGGGTTGAACCTGCGGGAACTCATGGGGGAACAGTCATGATTGAGGCCGCGGTCCGCGAAGGACGGCCGCTGAGCGTTTTCGTCTTCGACTGCCACGGCCACTACGGCTCCTGGCTGGATTTCCCCGTCTACCAGAACAGCGCGGCCGAAATGCTGGCGGCCATGGACCTCATCGGAATCGACCGCCTGGCCATTAGTTCCTTGGACGCCTGCTATTGCGACCAGCGCCGAGGCAACGACGAAACCTACGCCGTGGCCGCCGCGAATCCGGACCGCTTCACGGCCTACGCCGTCATCAACCCGAACTTTCCGGAACTGATCGGAGACGAACTGGCACGATGGCCGAAACAGGCGCCGCGTCCGCTCATTAAGCTGCACCCGTACCTGCATCATTACCCGGTCACCGGGCCGAATTACCGCGAAATGTGGGAGTTCGCCGATCGCGCTTCGGCCGTGGTGCTCACACATACCTGGGAGACGGACCCCACCTGCGGGCCGCTGATGCTGGAGCCGGTGGCGCTCCAGTACCCGGGCGCGCGCATCATCCTGGGGCACTCCGGCGTGACCCGGAAGGGTTATGAAGAGGCGATCCAGGCAGCACGCCACTGCGAGAACCTGTTTCTCGACACCACGGGCTCCCAGAACCACGAGGGCATCGTCGAGCACTGCGTGGATCAAGTGGGCGTCGAGAGGGTGCTGTTCGGCTCCGACCTGCCGTTTTTGGAAGCCGCCGCGGGAATCGGACGCATCGCGTTTGCGCGCCTCCCGGACAGCCAAAAGGAAGCCATTCTGGGGCTCAATTTCAAGCGACTGATCGAAGGTTGAAATATGGATAAGTTGCGATTCGGAGTCATCGGCCTCGGCATCATGGGCCAGCAGTACGTGAAGATCTACGCGGGCCTCGCAAACACGGAGGTCACCGCCGTTGCGGACATAAACGGACAGCGCGCGCAGGAGATCGGCGACAAATACGGAGTGGCGCGCCGGTACACCGATTACCGGCGAATGCTGGGCGAGGCTCCGCTCGACGCGGTGGTGGTGGCTACGCCCGATTTCGCCCACTTCGAGCCCGCCAAAGCGGTGCTCCAATCCGGCCGCCACCTCGCCGTCGAGAAGCCCATGACAACGTCGGTGGAGGAAGCCGACGCGCTGCTGCGGCTCGCACGCGGAAGCGGTTTGCGGGTTCAGGTGAATTACAATCACCGCTGGTTGGGTCCTTACCATCACGGAAAGCAGGCCATCGTTGCCGGGGAAATTGGCACGCCGCTGGCCGCCTACGCGCGCAAAAACGACACCATATTTGTCGCCACGGAGTTTCTCCCCTGGGCCGCCAGGAGCACCCCCGCGTGGTTCCTTTCCGCGCACGACCTCGACTTGTTGCGATGGTATTTCGCCGCCGAGCCCGTGGAAGCCCGCGCCTGGGGGCGCCGCGAAGTGCTGGTCAAGCGCGGCGTGGACACCTACGACCTGATCCAGGCGCAGGTAAAGTTCTCCTCGGGGGCGATCGCCACGGTGGAGAGCGCGTGGATTTACCCCAATACGTTCCCCAGTATCGTGGATTCGTTCGTTGAAGTGATCGGGAGCGAAGGTCACATCCACTTCGACCGCAAGCGCGAGTCAATCGAGGTGAGCAGTCCCAAGGGCTTCACTTACCCCAAGAACTTCTTGAACGCTGAAATATTCGGCCGCCCGCGCGGGGCTTTTCCGGCGTGCCTGGAAGACTTCGCCGCGGCCATCCTTGAAAACCGCGAACCGGTGGTCACCGCCTTCGACGGCCGGCAGGTTACCGCTGCCCTGGAGGCTATCCACCGCTCGCTTGAAAGCGGCGCCACCGAACCGGTTGCCCCGCCGCCTCCCGATTGAGCGCCTATGCGGCCGGCCGATACCGTTCTGCTGCTGTTCTACTTCGTCCTGATGGTGGGGGTCGGGGTGTACTTCGCGCGTTACATGAAAAACGTCGGGGTATACTTCGTCGGCGGCAGGAAGCTGCCGTGGTGGCTCGGCGGCATCAGCTTCCTGATGTCGTTCGTGAGTGCCCTCTCGATCGTCATGTACACCGCCATGGGCTACACGTACGGTCTGGTTTCGATGACGCTCTATGCTACCAGCGTGCCCGCCTGCCTGTTGACCTCTGAGTTGTTCGCGCGCCGTTGGCACCGCGCCGGCATTTCGACCCCGGTGGAGTTTCTGGAACGGCGTTTTTCGCCGGGGCTGCGGCAGGTGTTCGCGTGGTCCGGCATCCCGTTGAAGGTGATCGACGAGGGACTCAAGATCATCGCCGTGGGCCTGTTCGTCTCGACCGGGCTGGGGGTGAGCCTCAACGCTGCCATTGTGCTCACCGGCGCCATCATCGTCGTCTACACCACACTGGGAGGTCTATGGGCGGTCTTCATCACGGACTTCATCCAGTTCGTACTGGTGACCGCCGCGGTAATTCTGTTGCTGCCACTCTCGCTCGAGCGCACGGGCGGCATGGCGGCGTTCGTCTCGCGGGCGCCGGAGGGTTTCTTCCACCCCTTGCACGCGCCCTACGGGGGCTTCTACCTGGTGGGGTTCGTGCTTCTGGTGACGCTCTCGATGGCGGGCAACTGGTCGCTTATCCAGCGCTTCTACGCATCGCGCACCGAAACGGACGCGCGTCGTGTGGGCTGGCTCGCCGCTGTGCTGTTCATCGTGCTGCCCCCTATTTGGATCTTGTCGGGCATGGCGGCGCGTGTCTGGCTCCCCGCGGACTGGGCCAAGAGCCACGACCCGCAATACGTCTATGCCGAAATCAGCCGCGTGCTGCTGCCGCCCGGGCTGCTCGGCCTGGTGGTGGCCGCGTTGTTCGCCGCCACGATGTCGGTGCTTTCGGCGGGCTACAACGTCATCGCTTCGGTGCTCACGGTCGACGTCTACCAGCGTCTGATCCGTCCGGATGCCAGCCAGCGGCGCCTTGTTACCGTGGGGAAGATCCTGACCGTGGTGGTGGGGGGCTGCGCCATGCTGGTGGCGTGGCTCGTGATCTACCTGAAGTGGACCCTGTTCGACACCATGGTAGCCGCCTTCGGGTTCTTCCTGCCGCCAACGGTGCTGCCCGTTCTTGCGGGACTCCTGTGGCCGCGCGTGACGAGCCGGGGGGCGCTGGCGGGCTTTCTGGCCGGCATCGTATCGGGGGTGGTCTTCCTGGTAGCCAAGGCATTCGTCCCGACGCCTTACGGGCCATCTCTGCAGACGGTTTCCCTGTGGTTATCGAGCCTGGTGGTGGTGATCGCGATGGCTCTTGCTTCGCACCCCGATCAACGCGAGCGCGACCGAATCGCGGAGTTCTACGAATCGCTCAAGCGGCCGGCGAAGGCTGCCGAAGCCGCCGACGTTCCCGAGCCTTTCTTCATCTCCGGGTTGGTGCTACTGCTCTTGGGGGTCATGCTGGCCGGAATCGGCTGGCTCACCGGAACTCCCAGCGCGCTCGCATCGGCTGTCGGAGTGCTGCTGGCCGTGCTGGGCGGATTGCTGCTGGCCCGCCACCGGCGCGCGGGAGGAACCCGATGAAACGCCGCACTTTCCTTACCGCTCCCGCCGCCGCCGCGGCGACCCCGCGAAGCATCTCTCCCGGCCTCCCGTTCGAGAAACTGCGGGCGCAGTACCGTGCCGACCTCTTCGAAGACTTCCTGCCGTTCATGGAGCGCCACGTCATCGACCGCGAGTACGGCGGCTTCATGTGCAATACGGACCGCGACGGCACTAACCTCGACAGGAACAAAACGGCCTGGTATGAGGGTCGTGGCATCTGGGTCTATTCGTTCCTCTACAACCACCTCGCAAAGGAGAAGAAGTACCTGGAGGTAGCGCACAACTCTGTGGAACTGATCCTCAAGACCAAGCCGGCCGGCGACGGATTGTGGCCGCGGTTGCTGACGCGGGAGGGAGCGGCGGCAGCCCCGCCGGATCCCTCGATCTACGGCGACCTGTTCATCGCGGAGGGCCTCGCCGAATACGCCAAAGCCTCCGGTGAGGCGAAATACCGTGAGTTGGCCAAGCAGATCCTGCTCAAGTGCGTGCGCATCTACGACCGTCCGGACTACTTGCCCGAAATCGGCGAGACGTATCTGGGCCGCGGCGCGCGTCCGTTCCCCGGCGCCCGTATACAGGGCGTTTGGATGGTACTGGTGCGCATCGCTACCCAGATGCTCGAAACCGGCCCGGACCCGGAAATCGACACGGTAGCCTCCCGCGCGGTGGACGCCGTGCTGAATCATCACTTCAACCCGGCGTTCCAGTTGAACAATGAACTGCTCAATCACGATCTTTCGCGGCCCGCCAACGAATATGCGCAACTCGTATATACCGGACACGCCATAGAAACGCTGTGGATGTTGATGGCCGAGGCCGTGCGCCGCAAGAACGGCAAGCTGTTCGCCGCCTTCGCCGAGCGTTTCCGCCGCCACGTTGAGGTGGCCTGGGACGACGTCTACGGCGGCGTCTTCCGAGGCCTGCCGAACGTCGACAAGAACATCTGGAACCTGGACAAGGTACTTTGGGCGCAGGAGGAAGTTCTCATCGGCGCGCTTTGCGTGCTCGAGCACACCGGCGCACCCTGGGCGGCGGACATGTTCACCCGCATGTACGACTATGTGCAAGCCAGGTATCCGCTGAAGCAGTACGGATTCCCGCTGTGGATCGTCAGCGCGGACCGCAAAGTGACTTTCCAGCGCCACTCCAACCGGGTGGAGAACTTCCACCACCCGCGGCACCTGATGCTCAACCTGCTGGCGCTCGATCGCATCCTGGCGCGGGGCGGAAAGACGTCCGGCCTGTTCGCCTGAGCTAAGGCTTTAGGGCATCGAGCACGCGCCGGTCGTGTTCGATCAGCTTTTCGACCGTGCCGAAGCGGTGCCACTCGAGGATGCGCTCCAGCCCGTAGTAATCGGGCATGGCTTGGGCTCCCCGCTTTTGCAGCAGGGCCTCGCCGCGCAACAGCACGCGGTTCAATTCCGGCAGATCGCGGCGGCGCGGTGGCACCTTCGCCGGCGGGTTCACCAGCGCCTCGGCCAGAATGCGCCCATCGGCATTCGGAGGCGGAGCGGCACCCGCGAGGTAGCACAGCGTCGGCACAATATCGATCTGTTCGGCGTATTCGATGCGCGCGCCCGCGCGTACCCCCGGTCCGGCGACGATCAGCGGCATGGACCAGCTGTCCTCATCGTCAAAGGGATGCCACCCGTGATCGGACTGGCCATGGTCGGAGGTGACGAACAGCGCGGTCTTATCTCGCAGCCCGAGGACGTCCAACTCGTGCAGGAACTGTCCGAGATACTCGTCGGCCCGCGCCGCCGCCGCGCGATAGGGCGAGCCTTCCGCCCAGATGTTGCGGTGCCACGGCACGGACGCGTCTTTGCTCTGGTAGGATTCCGAACCCGCGCTGCCGAGGTCCTGCAAGTGCACCTTCATGAACGCGGGCCGGGCACGGCGCAGGAACTCCAGCGCCCACATCATGGTCTCGGAATCGCGCACCTGCGCATTGTCCGAGCCGCGGAGAAAGCTCAGGTGGAAGCCCACGTTGAGCCGCGTGTAGTCCGTGTCGTTGGCCGAGTGAGCGGTGACGCGCGCCGGGTGGAAGGACTGCTGGACCCACCGCTGGTCGGGCCGCAGCAGCACCGTACCCGCCAGGATCACGGGGTTGGGGATCGAGGAGGTGTGGTACTTGGCCCACTCGCCGCTCCTCGGGTGGGCGGGGACGATGTTGTACGAGCGGTCGCAGGAGGCGCCGGCTTTTGCCAGCGCCTGCAGGTTCTTCATCGCCAGGCGTTCGGGAGCGCGGTAGCTGAGCCCGTCGATGATGAAGATCACCGCGTGGCTGGCCTCCGCGGCGCGGACTATCGCGCCCCCGACCAAGGCGGAAAGCATGGAAGCAATGAGCATTGTGCGCATATTCCTGCACTCAGTATTGCAGTTTCAGCCCGAGTTGGATCACCCTCCCATCGGTCGCCACACCCGCTCCCTGACTGGCGCTGGTAATACGGCCAAAAGTGTTGGGGGCGTGCAGGTCCGTGCCCGGAGCCCCCAGGTTCACGTGGTTGAAGGAGTTGAAAAATTCCGCCCGAAACTGGACATTGGCGCGCTCTCCGAAGCGGAAGTTCTTGGTGGCCGAGGCATCCACATTGTTCAACCCTGGCAGGTGGATGGGCATGCGGGCGTTGTTGCCCCACTGTCCAAGCGGTGTGTCCATGAACGCCGCCGTATTGAACCACTTGTCCCGGTTGGGATCGGAAACATTGACGCTCTGGCCCGGTACGACCGTGAGACGGGAGCCGATGCCCGTTCCGGTGGTGTCGCCCGAGCCTCCCATAGCCGAGCCGAAGCCGGTCTGCTCTGTGACAATCGTTCCAAGCTGCCAGCCGCCCAGCAGCGTCCGAACGAGCGGCATGCTCGCACTCGTAAACAGGGGAATGTCGTAGAGGGCTGCCACTGAAAGCCGGTGCCGTATATCGAAGCCGGACGGGGCTTTGTCCGCTGCCAGGTTGAAGTAATCCTGAATACCGCCCAGGAACGCGCCGCCGCCCACGCTGCTGATATCGGCGCTGCTGAGCGACTTCGAGAAGGTATAGGCTCCCAGTACCGACAAGCCGCGGCCCACGCGCCGCTCGACCTTGGTCTGCAATGCGTGATAGTTGGAGTTGCCGATGCTCTTGTAAACGGGCAGTGAGTCAAAGCCCTTAAAGGGCCGCCGCGAGCTCACGGAAGGCACGCCGGGGCCGGGTACGACCACCTGGATGGGACGGTTGCCGTCGAAACCTTCGGTGAGCCGTGTCCCTTTCGAGCCGATATAACCGACATCCACGATCACGTTGCCGGGCAGTTTCTTCTGGATGGTGAAGTTCCACTGCTGCGTATACGTCGAGCGGAGATGCGGGTCCGCAATGGACGCGCTGAAAGCGGAAGCGCCCTTGGTAGGGTTCGCAAAGACAGTGTCCACCGCGAACGGAGCATTGTAGGTGGCGGTCGCGCTGTACGACCCGACGATGGGCGGGTTGAGCGTGAGCCCCGTGTACGTATTGGTGATCTCCGGGGTGTAATAAATTCCGTATCCACCGCGCAGTACCAGATCTGAGGCGCCGGGCGCCCGGAAGGCGAAGCCGAAGCGGGGCCCCCAGTTCCTTCGGTCCGGGAATACCAGCGAAGCCGGATAGCCCGCGGTGTCCTGAATGTTGTCGAAGCCGTGATAGATCTGCTGTGAGGGCACGAAACCCGGCACCACGCCGTTCAGATCGAAGTTGGTGATCTTGCCGCGCTGGTCGGGCGGCGAGAAGTACTCGTAGCGCATCCCCAGGTTCAGGGTCAAGCTGGGAGTGACCCGCCAGTTATCCTGGAAGAAGTAACCCTGCCAGTAATTGCCCATGCGTGTGGCGAAGGGATCGGCGCTGATGGTTGCGCTGGTTCCCAGGCCCAGCAGGAAGGCGGCGAAGGTGTTCTCGCGCACCCCCGCGGCGCCGTTCAGGGTTGTAGTGCGTCCGTCGAAGCTAAAGGTGCCCCGCGGATTCACCGCTTCGTCGAAGGTCCAGTTGCGGCGCCCGACCATCATCCCCATACGCAGCGAGTGTTTGCCCTTTTGAATGGATACGTTGTCGGATACCTGCCAGAGCTGGTTCAAGCGGTCGCGCGGGCCGTTGGTGCGGGTAGCGGGGAAGTCGTACCCGGCGCTGAAGCTCGGCGCGCCGTAGTCGCGGGAGCGTTTCGACAACCCGACTATACCTATAATGTTGCCGATATCCAGCGCGGGGTCATCCGTGGTGCCGAAGAACTCGTGCTCGAAAAACCGGTTCCAGCCGATACGCGCCTCGTTCACCACGTTGGCGGAAAAAGTGTGGGTGTCGCCCAGGCTCAGGTTCTGGCCTCGGGCGCGGTTGCTGCGTGTATCCCAAACGAAAACGGGTACCGATCCGGCAGTGCCCGCCCGGTCGGCCTGCACGTTATACATGTAGCTGCCGTACAGGAAATTCTTCTCCGAAATACGGTGATCGATGCGGCTTATGTACTGGTCCTGGTTGATGGGCGCCGGGGCTTGCGGACCCCGGAAATTGATGGCCGCCTCGCTGGCGTTCGGCACGGGGACGAACTGCATGAACTTGCTGGCGAACGGTCGGATGCGGTCCTGCGGAATCTTGTTGCCGGGGAAGGGCAAGCCCGTCTCCGGGTCATAAACGGTCACGCTGGAGCCGGAAAAATCCCCCGTCCGGTAGGGCACCGGTGGTACGAACGCGGTGCCCGTGAACGACCCGGAGATGAGCCGCCCGGATTCCCAGTTGAAGAAGAAGAAGGTCTTCTGTTTGCCGTTGTAAATCTTGGGCAGGTAGACCGGGCCGCCCAGGTTGGCTCCGAACTGGTTGCGGTTCAGGCGCGGCGGCACGGCTTTGGGCGAATAGGGCTGGAAAGGCGACAGCGTGGTGAGTGCGTCGTTGCGGTTGAACTCCCACGCCGCACCGTGCAGGGAGTTGGTGCCGCTCTTGGTAGTAAGGTTGACCTGCCCGCCGGGCGAACCGCCCATTTCGGCCGAGTAGGTGCTGGTTTCTACCTTGAACTCGTGAATCGCGTCGATCGACGGCGAGAACGCGAAATTGTAGCTATCCAGGTCCATCGACTCGATGCCGTCATAATAGAAACGGTTCTGCGTGTCACGCGAGCCGTTGGCCGACATGGCCACCTGCTGACCCACGGCGCCGCGATTACGCCGTACCGTGATGCTGCCCGGAGTGCCCGGGTTCACCCCCGGGGTGAGCAGCGCCAATTGCACGAAGGAGCGGCCGTTCAAAGGCAGTTCCACAACCTGCTTGCTATCGATTACGGTGCCCACGGTGGCTTCCTCGGTCTGCAACCCGATGCCGGTGGCCTCCACCTGCACCTGCTGGGTTATCTGGCCGACTTGCAGCTTCACGTCCACACGCGCCTCCTGATCCACGCTCAGGTTAAATCGGGTGACCTGCGTTTTCTGGAACCCCTTGGATTCCACGTCCAGGGTATAGGAGCCCACCGGCAACACCAGTTCGTAGTTGCCCAATGGATTACTGGAGGTCTTAAACTCCTGGCTGGTAGCGGTGTTCGTAGCGACGACGCTAGCGTTCGGCACCGCCGCTCCGCTGGCGTCCGTTATGATGCCGACTACCCGGGCGGTAGTCGCCTGCGCCCTCATCCTCATGTCCTGAGGCGCGAAAAGGAACGCACCCAGCAGTGCCGCAACGGCAAAGGGAAGTTTGCTTGTTCGCACGTGCCCCTCACATTCCGCCGTCCTATGGCAATGGTCGGCGGCGGTCTGGTGCACGGCGGACGCTGCCCGGAAGCGCCCGGGTCCCGCTACAGCGATACCGGCATCCCAACGCTTCGGCTACGCCGCTGGGACCCCCTCCTCAAGCCAACCCACGTTGGTTGAAGAGTCTCCAAGCAACGCGCCTACCCCTTCTACGCTGGGGCCAATTATAGGCTTCCCGCTCCGGGAGGTCAACGGCTGGCGTCGTGTGAACTGAAAGGGCGCCGCGCCAGTACGGCGGGGCACCCCTGGAGAGCTTTGGCCTGCGCAATGCCGCCAGGCCTTCTCCACATCGAGTATTCCTCTTGGCCCTGGCAGCGGCCATCACCATCCGGTAGTGCCAAAACTCCGGCGTGCGATGATCACGGCATCAACGTCCCTGTTCGCGGTGGCGGTCTCCCACGCCTTGGTGTACAGGTTCACCGAGAACTCCTTGGCGCGTTCAGAGTATTGCGGGTGCGGCTGCTAGTTGCAGACCGGTGGTTTTCAGGAATTCCCTGCGCCCCGGATGTTGGTTCATTGATGCTGTCTCTTGTGCTTCGCATGCTTTGACCCTGGTCGATGACGTAAGCAGGGCCGTGTTTAACCTGTTTTCTTGCGGGTCCTGATTGGCCCGGATACAATCACCTCAACCGGGACACCCTCCAGTTGCCTCGGGAACTTCTTCCGCTCGCGGGCCTTCAGTTCGCGGCTGACATACACATGAATAGAGGCCCTGCCCGGCTCCCGCGAGTACGCACCTACTCCCACAGCCACCACAGCAGGCAGGCGCATCAAGGATTCGATGTGACTGTCCTTGACCCGAGTCGCCTGCTCCACGGAACGTTCGTCCGGCGGCTGCGTCCTTTGCGGGTAGCCGGGCACGGCAGCGGTCGCCAGGAGCACGAGGTTCGCAAGCCTACCTGCACGTGTCACAGCAGCCAGCAGCTCCGGCAACAAACGGATCGGTGAAAACACGCTTCACCCGAACGCCCCGGGCCTGATCCGGCAGGTCCGGCACAACCCCGACTTCGCGGTCGATGTAGATGACCACGATGGCTTCCGCAGGGTTCTCGTCGGCCCTGCCCACCCCGACGCCGATAACGGCTCCTTGCCCCATGAGTCCGGGACCATGCTCGTTCGCCACCGATGTGGCGTGGTCGATTAACGTCTGCGAGGGCCCGGTGGTGTTGGCAGCGCCGGCCGTGCACGTGGTCCCAACGAAGCCGACCGAGGTTCCCAGCGCCGTGCCAAGCTTCGTAAGCACCTCCTGGATGGGATTGGCAATGGTGGTCGTGCTGCTGCCGGCGAACAACAGACCCACGGGATTGTGGCAACTGTCGTCCGTCACGATCAGGGAGCCGGAGTCACCTCCGGCCGAGAACGTGCTGCTGTTAATGACAATCTGATCGGAGTACGTCACCGTGAACTTCTTCCCGATGCCGCAGCCCCGCTGGTATTGCACTTTCACCCTGGTGTTGATAGAGCCGATATTGCCGGTTGTGAACCCTGTGGTGCGACCGCTTTTGGCTACTAGGAGCCCGATAGAGGGATTGGCCGGTGCAGTGCTGACCTGTCCGATATCCTCAATAGTCGCGTTCATGGTTCCCCCCTCCAAGCGGGCCACCGCGGCATCCACATTCGATCCCAGCTTCGGGGCCACAGTGAAGTATGCCACTGTAGTCCCCGCGCGACACCCATTGTCGATCATGCCTGGCTGGCTAATGATCTCTCCCGGCTTCGCCTGGTCCGAGCGCGCCAGAACGTGATTGTTGCTGAGGACGTACTGCGTCCCCGAGGCATCCTTTACCAGCGCCCCAAGCGTGCCGCTGCAGCAGTAGGCTTTTGAGATGTCATTGATGTTGCCCCCTGAGACCCCGAAATTCAGGTTGCGGGTTTGATGTTCCGCGATGTTGTCGTCCGCCCAGGCGGTCCCAAACGTCAGGGAGCCGGCGAGCAGGTACGTACTGAGTCGAAGAAATCTGCACATTGGGCGATTTTAGGGGTTCGGGATCCAGTTTGCAAATGATTTTGGCACGCCTTCGAGTAGTGCAGGAGCTGCGCATATCAGAGTCGGCGCGAAGGTCCCGGAAGCGAACGCTGTCCTCTCGAAGGCGGGCCTGGGATCGACCAGGTGCTCAGGACGCGGTCGTTCCGGCGTGCTCAGCTCCTATCGAACTTGGTTGCCTTCGAACTCTTTTTCAATCGCCTTCAATTCCTGCTTAGCCTGACGTTCAGCCAGCTTCGCCTCATGTTTGTAGTCGGCCTCGGGCCTCAACTCGCGAATCGCTTCTCCCAGCTTATTCCCGGCTAAGAGCGAATCGTGAAGGTCTTCAAATGGGATACTGAGGTTGTGCGATGCCCTAGATGCGGCGATGAACTGACCAAGGTTCTTGAAGCCCACTGATGCTTCAATCGGGTCCACTCCCGAAGGCAGCAGCGCAGCCACTCTCTTTGCCAGTTGAGGATTACGCTCGAGCAACATTTCGGGCGTCGGCTTCCCCCCTCTACCACGTGGCGCGGGCATTTCAGGTTTGCCGGACTCGCCGGGCTTCCCAGCTCGGCCGGGCGCGGCCGTGTTACCACCAGGTGTTCCCATCCGGCCACCAGGTCTGGAAATTGGACCGCCAGCTATGCCCGGCCCCGCGCCAGACCGGCCCGGATTGGGGCCTTTCTGGGCGATCGCGGGAACTCCGGCGAAGTACATCAATCCTGTTGCGACAACCACTCCAAAAGCTCTTTTCATAGACAATACCGGAGTTGCTGATGCAAGCGATAGCCCAAACGTAAGCTTAACGGAATCAGAAGATTGGGGAGGCGCGGGTGTTCCCGGGCGATCAAGAAGGGCTCATCAGTGTGCCCGATCAACTGATCGCGGCCGCTCCGGATTCGCCTCAGGCGAGGTTCGCGGCCGTGTCCAGACCGACGTCCGCGATCATCGCGGAGCAGCCGCAGGTTCGCTTTGCCTCCCTCGGGGGACCTGGAATCGAGATAGTACGTGGCGGCCGACACGGGTGGCCGCAGTTTCGGATCGTCCGGCGCGTTTGAGATCGCGGCAGGCTCCTCTGCCGTTTCATCGCACAGCCGATTGGCGGAGCCATTCCAAAATTCTAGGCTGCAGGCTGCGCCACAATCTCGAACAGCCGGTACTCATAAGGGCCGAGTTCGGTCTGCAACGAGCCGTCTTGAAGAGCGCTCCAGGGAAGGGTGGACGTGCTGCCGGAGCCGGTGTCAATTACCCGGATCCCGGCTGCCGGACTGAATCCCAAGGATCCCGGCTTTACGGTCCACAAAACCCGTTTGCGCACCTCGTTACTGGTATTCGAAACGACCACCAGCGCCCGCCGGGAAGAGCCGTAGACGGCGCCGTACACATCCGGCCAACCTGTGCGCACAGCCCCGGAATCGGCGTTGTACAGGCGGTACTCCTCCAACCGGTAAGGCTGGAAAGCACGGAATAGTTTGAAAGTTTCCTCGGCCACCGGTCCGTCCTGCCCCGACCATGGAAACAGTCCCATCACCACCCATTGCGCGATGTTGTTGCGATTGCGCTGCAGCGGCTGGTCGCGGCGATAGGAAGGGCAGGGTGAGCGGGGAACGCTCTCGGCCAGTACAGTCATGAGGGCGACGTCCTCCAGACGCGGCATGGCGTTGGAACTGGAGTTCTCCTCCACGTTCACGATCAGCTCGCCATAGTTCTCGAATGCGATCGATGGGAACCACCCGGAGAGGTGCAGGATCAGGGTGCCTTGTGGAGCGATCAGCCGCCGCGTCCAGGCCAGCAAATCGATCATGCCATCCG
Organism: Bryobacteraceae bacterium; assembly: GCA_035561075.1. GTDB lineage: Bacteria > Acidobacteriota > Terriglobia > Bryobacterales > Bryobacteraceae > JAMCRM01. The sequence continues at coordinate 3,295 of DATMYF010000116.1, read as the reverse complement.
TGCCGCCGTGCCATTTCTCGTTGTGCTCCCGATTGTTGCAGGGCAGGGAAGCGCCCCAGTCGTAGTAGATGCCGTCAAATCCCAGTTCCCGATACGCCTTCTCCACATCCGTTTTGCGGCGCGCCAACCAGCCCGTCTCAAGGCACATCTGCGCACCGAATTCGCCCTTGCCGGTGCGGTTGTGAATCACGGTGCCGCGGCCGTCCACGGTACGCGCCCACTTCTCAGCGTTTTCCGCGTACCCTTGGGCCTTGGGATGGAATTCGTGGATTGAAAAATACGGCACCACCCGGATGCCGTGGAGGTGGCAGGTGGCTATCACCCGCCGCATCTCGGCCATGCCCTGCTCGTCGTAGGGCGGCCAGACTCCGTCGTGCCAGAAATTCTCATCGGCGTTGTAATCGTTGTGCAGGCGTGCGATGTTCACCCCGTTCTTCGCCCAGCGGCTGATCAAATCGTCAGACGGCCAGGGATGGTTACCGAAGGATATGTGCCGGTAGTTCCGGTTAGATTTTTCGACAAGGCGAGGCAACCCCAGGTAGTAGCTGAACGTGTACTCGCCTTTGCGTAGCGTCACCGGAGAGAGTGCGGCCAGCGGTTCGCGAATCACCTCGATAGTCTTGCCGTCCGAACTAGCCCGCGCCTGATAGCGTCCGGCACCGGGACGGCGCGCCAGTGCGCTCTCCCAAGCCGTAAGGTCGGAAGCGGTGTTGATATCGAAGCCTTCCACATTTCGTTTGAAGAACAGCAAGTACAGGGGCGCGTGGTGCTCGTCTATGAAAACTGCGCCGGAGCGCGTCACTTTCCCGTAGCTGGCACCAATGGTCTTGGAGCCTTCTGGAGCGTCAGGAGGCCCCGTGCGCAACCCGAATTCATTCAGATCGCCCCGTACCGCGGTGCAACCGATGCCCACAGTGGAGGCGCTCAGGTCCGCGGCCAGCCGGAGCGTGTGGTCCACGCGTACGGTCAGCGGCGTAATCGTCCAAATCGTACGATGAGTGACCTGGCCCTGCACACGCCCGGCAGCACCCAGTGTGCCGGTGAATTCCAGCCGCACCATGTTGCCCTCCTGCGAGCGGCTAAACTCCGTGTGTGGTGAATCGGCATCCGACCACTGGTCGATATAGGTACGGAAAGGCCGCACCAGAACGTTGTCGCCGGAAGCGTACGGAAACACGATCCTGTCGAGGGTGCCGCCGTTGGCCAAGTCGAATCCCAGGCTCCACCATCGGCTGCTGACCACTACGCGCCCCTGGCCTTCAGTCACCTTCAGTTCACCCGCGCCGGGTGCGCGCAGGTCCGGCATAGCGGCGGTAGAAGCTATCGCCACAAGCAAAAATGCAAGCAGGTACTTCATGAGTGCCGATCTTACCACCAGCCGAAGAAAGGCTGCGTTGCCGCGTCTCCTGATCGCTGTCCCTGACCCTGCTCTATGAGGACGAGCCTGTTCCCAAGTCCATCAGCCGGAACTCGCCCGGAGCCAGTTCAATCGCGGTCCTTGTGGTTCCATGGTGGAGCCGGCAGCGGCGAGCGGCCTTGAAATCAATGTTGAGCAGACACGCCTTTCGGGATTCGGGAAAGTAGGAATACGCGATGGAGTCACAGTCCCTGCCGGCATCGTCTCCGTCGCTCGTGATCCACACGCGGCCGCGCGCCCGGCGGGCGATGCTCTGGTAAATCACGCCGATAAGACCCTTTGAATCGACGGTGCTGCCAGGACCCTCATCGGTGTTCAGTGCGCCGGGGTAAGCCCATGAGTTCAGGAAGTAGACCGTACCCTTTCCGCACTTCCGGCGCAGGAGCACCGGGTACATTTCCTCGTCATCGACAACCAGCGCCTCCGCGTGCGGATCCGTGATCTCGATGTCGCCCATGCAAGTGGTCATGATGCCGAACCGGCGGGGCAATCCGAATCCCAGTTCACCCTTGCGGTCCGGTGCGGTCGCCCAGTAGTAGCGCCTGCCGCGGCCCTTAATCTTTACACCGCAAAGATCCGAAAAGTCGCCGCGGTTCACCAGTTCATCGACCGTGTAGGAGGTATAGTTGCGCGTGACATTTGTGGAAAGGTGGGGTATCGCGATAAACAGGGTTCCTCCCGAGCGCACGTACCGCGTCAGGACGTCGTATTGCGTGGGAGAAGCCGTGTTCCACCCCGCGAAGAGCAGAGCCCGATAGTTGGCACTCAGGAACTCGGCCGAGACCCGGTCTTCCGCGAAGCTGACGATATCGACCATGCCGTACGGAGTGCCGGACAGGAATCGGTTCTGGTAGGGCGCCAGCACCGGGGGACGCGGGTAAAAGACGTCCTTGACGATGTTCCAGGCGCGTTCCGGCGCACCTTCGAACCAGGCGGGATTCCGGTCGGCAAGCAGGTACGCCCCGGCAATCGCGGCATTCGGACTGTATTCATGACCGCACAGGTCGTAATTTCCCTTCGCAATTGCGATGGTCGCTTCCGGTTGTCCCTCGGGCGTACCGTGGGCTTTAACGAAGTCGTAGAAGTCCGAAATCACCTCCCGGTAACGGCGCGCTACGGGCGAGTGGTAGTCGATCTTGTGGAACGTCTGCCGCGCTTTCTCCACGTATGGAGCCGTCAACCGCGGGTCTGTGTTGCCGATGCGTCCGATCTCCACGCGAGGAGTTTCGAACATCGGCGAATCCGTGCAGAGTTGCGCCTGCAAGAACCAGTTGCCGCTCTCGTTGATGATAATCTTACTGCCTGCCATGTACTTCTGGTACATAGCGGCTTTGAGCAGGTCGAACTTGTGTTCGCTGCTGTATGGAATCCACGAGTAGTGCTCATGCGCCAGGTGCGAACCCCAGATCGGCAGATCGAACTGCCGGTAGAGGCCGCGCGACAGGGAGGACGCGACGTTCAGGTGACTGAAGGCGAAATCCTCGATCAGCGGGACGTCCGCGCCCGCCACGATCTCATAGTCGATATAGAAGTTGATGCTGGTGGCCATGACATTGCCCCAGCCGGTCGCGTGCCGCTTCTCAACGTGCGCGCGCACGCGTTCCATAAAACCGTCGGCAAGCGTCTTAAGCGTGATCCGGCCTGTGTCCTGTCCTTCAAGATGTTTCTCTTCCAACCTGAAGGTGAAGATCTCGCCGAAGTCGTAGCCCAGGTAATGATCCCCCGCCTCCTGGAAGCGGAGATTGCCCGGAAGTCCGTTGAAAGTAAGCGACCCTCGGAACTCATAGACTACGCGACCGCGACTCCCTTGGCAATTGGCTTTTTGGAAACGGCGTGCGCCATTGAGGACAGCAACATTGGAATCTGGCGGTAGCCGAT
>DATMYF010000115.1:0-3800 GCA_035561075.1 Bryobacteraceae bacterium | reverse complement strand
ACAGCGCCGCTACCCTCGAACAGAGGCTGGCTTCGGACGTGCGGGACGCGCTATTTGACTACGATAAGAGCGACATCCGCGAGGATGCCCGGGCGGTCCTTACCCAGAACGCGGATGGCCTTAAGGCTATCTTGAAGGATTTCCCGAACGCCACCATCGCCGTCGAAGGCCACGCCGATGAACGCGGCTCGGCCGAATACAACCTTGGTCTTGCCGACCGTCGTGCCACCGCAGCCAAGGAATTCCTGGTCCAGTTGGGCGTCCCGGGCGACCGTCTGAAGACGATCAGCTACGGCAAGGAACGGCCGGTTTGCACCGAGTCGAACGAAGCCTGCTGGCAGCAGAATCGTCGCGCGCATTTCAGCGCGGCGCAATAGAATAGAAGTAGCTTTCGTGTTTTGCGCGGGGCTGCGGCGAGCCTGAAGCTCGCCGGGCCCCGTTCTTGGAAATACAGGAGATCCCTATGACCGCTAGGGCGTTATTGCTTTCGGTCCTGCTGTTCACACCCACGTTGTCCTTTGCCCAGAGGAACATCCAGGAACTACAGCGGGACGTGGCGCAGTTGCAGGACATGGTCCGAAACCTGCAACAGTCGCAGAACGAGAAAATGGCCGCGCTCACCGTAATGGTGCAGCAGGCGCTCGACGCCGCCAACAAGGCGAATACGTCCGTCGCGGTGCTGGACAACAGCATCCGGCAGACCCTCCGGGAGCAGGCCGCACCCGTTGCCGGCGTAGGAGCCAAGGTAGATCAGATGGCCACCGAGTTCCAGGCCTTGCGGGAATCGGTTAGCGATATCAGTTCGCGCATGGCCAAGATGCAGGCGCAGATGGTGGACATCAATAATGCGGTGCGCACCATCAACGCGCCCGCCGCCCCGCCTCCGGGCGATGGGGCAGGAGCCGCCGGACTCCCCCCGGCGCCCGCCGAGACGCTGTACGCTAACGCGCAGCGCGATCGTCTCGGCGGCAAGCCTGAAATGGCGCTGCAAGGATTTTCCGACTATCTGAAGTATTACCCCACCACCGACCTGGCACCCAACGCGCAATACTACATCGCTGAAATTCACTTTTCTCAAGGTGACTTCGACTCCGCGTTAAAAGAGTTCGACATGGTGCTGGAGAAGTATCCGGATAACAACAAAACCGCCGATGCCATCTATATGAAGGGCCAGACTCTGGTCAAGATGGGTCGCCGGACGCAGGGTGGCCAGGAATTTCAAGAGCTGATCAAGCGCTTTCCCGGCAGCGACCTCGCCAAGAAGGCCTGCTCTCAATTGACGGGAATGGGGCTGAAGTGCAGCGCGGCCGCTCGGCCCGCCAGGAAGAAGAAGTAGACAGCACACGCAGGCGCCCCTTATTTCCGCGCTCGCTCCCACCTTCCCCGTTTCTCACGGTCGCGGTTCTGCCTCCAAAACGGAACCGCGATCCCAAGCGGCAGCGCTACACTAAGGCAAATGTCTTCCCCGCCACCTGTTCCGCCGCCGGCCGCCTATGAGGACCTGGCCGGCATAATCGACCATTCCCTGGTACGTCCGGAATTGACCGACGCCCAGATCATCGAGGGCTGCGAACTGGCCCGCCGTTACCGCGTGGCCACCGTAAGCGTACGGCCGTGCGACATTGAAACCGCGGTCCGCATCCTCGAAGGTAGCGGTGTGAAAGTGGGCAGCGTGGCGGGGTTCCCGCACGGCTCCTCAACCACCGCCGTGAAGCTCTACGAAGCGCGCGACGCCCTCCGCCGCGGGGCCCGCGAGATCGATATGGTGATCTCCATCCCGCGGCTGCTCTCCCGGCAATTCCAGTACGTGGAGATGGAACTGCTCCAGATGGCCGATGCGTGCCATCAGGAGGGAGCGCTTCTGAAGGTCATCCTCGAAAATGCCTGGCTGACGGACGAGCTGAAGATCGTGGCGTGCCGGATCTGCGCGCGGGCGGGGGTGGATTTCGCCAAAACCTCCACCGGCTTTGCGCCTTCGGGCTATACCCCGGAGGATGTGCGGCTGATGCGCGCCCATCTTCCCCCGGAGATCGGGGTGAAGGCCGCCGGCGGCGTGCGCACGCTCGAAAGGCTGAAGGAAGCGCGCCAGGCTGGCGCAACCCGCGTTGGAGCCACCGCCACAGCCGCGATTCTGGACGCCTGGAAGGCGGAATTGGAACTCCAGAAGGGCGGCGGCACCGTGCTATCCTAGGATACTTCTAATACTCATGGTGCACACGAGGGCCCTGCCGCGTATCTGCATCGCGTTGGGCTTGCCGGACATTCCAAAGCTTCTGGAGCACGCGCGCCGGGAGGCCGAAGCCGGCGAGACGTTCCTGGAGTTCCGCCTGGACTACCTGGATCAGCCCGCTCGCGGTCCCGAGGCCGTTTGCGCCTTCCTGACACAGTTTCCCGAGTGCATCATTTTGGCCACCTGCCGGCGCCACCAAAATGCCGGGCGCTTCAACGGCAGCATCGACGAGCAGATCCGAATCCTCGAAGCCGCCATAAGGAACGGTGCGCAGGCCGTCGACGTGGAGATCGAAACCGCCGAGGCTGCGCCCGATAAGCTCAATCCGTTGCGCGGGCGCGCGCGGCTGGTCATCTCATACCACAATTATGAAGGCACCCCGCAGCTCGATACGGTGCTGAACCGGCTTGCTCGCATTCCTGCGGACGCCTACAAACTGGTGACCACGGCCCGCAAGCCGAGCGACAACGGGCGCGTGCTGGCGGTGCCGCGGGCACACGCCAAGACGCCGCTGGTGGTGCTTGCGATGGGGGAACTCGGCTTCCCCACACGGGTGCTGGCGCAATCCTACGGGTGCCTCTACACCTACGCCGCCCCAATCGCCACCGACGGCACCGCCGCGGGGCAGGTGAGCGCCCGCCAATTGCGCCACATGTATCGCGTGGAAAAACTCGGCCGGTGTGCCAAGGTCTACGGGGTAATCGCCGACCCGGTGCGGCACACCATCTCGCCCGCCATCCACAACCGCGCCTTCCAATCGCGCCGCCTGGACGCAGTTTACCTGCCGTTCCTGGTGGCCCCGGTGCAGTTGCGGGACTTCTTCCAGCTTGCCGAGAAGCTTCCCATCCAGGGCTTCAGTGTCACCATCCCGCACAAACAGAAGATCATCCGGTACCTGGATTTCGTGGAGCCGCTGGCGCGGCGCATCGGAGCGGTGAACACCGTCTGGCGGAAGGCCGGTAAGTGGCGCGGAACCAATACGGATGCTCCCGGAGTCACCTGTCCGCTGGCACGGCACCTGCGCCTGAAGGACGCTTCCATTCTGATTGTCGGCAACGGCGGGGCCGCGCGAGGCGCCGCTTTCGCGCTAAGCGAGGAAGGCGCCAAACTGGCGGTGGTGGGGCGCAACCCGGACCGCGTGCGGGCACTGGCCAAGGCCTGCGGCGCCGAAGCGCTCTCCCGCGATCAGCTTTCCGGACGGCACTTCGATGCCACCGTGCATGCCACCCCCATCGGCATGTTCCCGCACCCGAACGAGTCCTTTTTCGAGGGCGAGATCCCGGGCGACGTGGTTTTCGACATGGTCTACAACCCCATTGAAACGCTGCTGCTGAAGCACGCGCGCGAGCAGGGTAAGACCGTGATTGCGGGCCTCGAAATGTTCATTGAACAGGCCGTCCGGCAGTTCGAAATCTGGACGTCCGAAACAGCCCCGCGCTCCCTGATGGAAAAGGCCGCCCAGGAGGCCCTGGGCAATCACTTCCAGAATCACAAGGGGTGATATGAAACTGACGCGACGCGAACTGGCCGCCGCGGTTCTGGCGCCCGCGGCACTGCCCCAAGCCCCGCC
>DATMYF010000114.1:0-2264 GCA_035561075.1 Bryobacteraceae bacterium | reverse complement strand
TCGGTCATCCGGCGGATAGCCTCGCGGGTCACCCCGAGGGCGACGAACCGGCGGGTCAGCGCGGGGCCAGGGGTACCCAGGCGCGAGATGTCGGGAAGGGGCACCAGGGTATGGTAGCGCCCTTCACCGCGCCCTTATTCCAAGGGCAAACGGTTTACCCTGGATAGAGTGTTTTCGTCACGTTTTCATTGGGACCTGCGCCCCAACCGCCTGGCCGCGGCGGTGGCCGCGCGGCGCACCTCCGGGGCGGCCATATTTGATCTGACCGGCTCAAACCCCACGCGCGCGGGCTTCGACTATCCCCCGGAAGTTGTCGCCGCACTGGCCGATCCGCGGTCGCTCATCTACCAGCCCGAAGCGGCTGGTCTGGCCTCGGCGCGCGCGGCCGTATCGGCCTGGTATGCCGCGCGGGCCGAAATGGTTGAGCCGGAGCGCATCCTCCTCACCGCCAGCACCAGCGAAGGCTACGCCTACCTGTTCAAGCTCCTCACCGAACCCGGGGACGAGGTGCTGGTGCCGCGCCCTTCCTATCCGCTGTTCGACTTCCTGGCCACCATGGAATCGGTGCGGGTGCAGCACTATCCCCTGGCCTACCACGGGATCTGGTGGCTGGACGCCGACGCCCTCGAGCGCGCCATCACCCCGCGGACCCGCGCCGTGGTAGTGGTGAACCCCAATAATCCCACGGGGTCTTATGTGAAGCTCGATGAGCTGGCGCGGCTGGTGGAGATCTGCCGGGCGCATGGCCTGGCCATCATCTCCGACGAGGTCTTCGCCGGTTACCCGTTGCGGCCCGATCCGCGCCGGGCCGTCACCCTCGCCGATGTCGACGAGGTGCCGGTCTTCTCGATGAGCGGACTCTCGAAGATCGCGGGGCTGCCCCAGATGAAGCTCGGGTGGATCGTGGCGTCCGGGCCCCCTAAAGTGCGGCGCGAGGCCATGGAGAAGCTGGAACTCATCGCCGACACTTACCTTTCGGTTTCAACCCCCGTGCAGCACGCCGCCCCGGCGCTGCTGGCCTCGGGAGCGTTCGTGGAGCGCCAGATCGCCGCGCGCCTGCGGGAGAACCTGGCCGTCTTCCGTGCTGCCGCGGAAGCGCACCCCGCATGCCGGGTCCTCGACGTCGAGGGAGGGTGGTGCGCCACCCTCCAGATACCGCGCACCCGCGGCGAGGAGGAGTGTGCGCTGGCGCTTCTCGAACAACACGGCGTTCTCGTACAACCCGGGTTCTTTTACGATTTCGAGTCCGAAGCGTTCCTGGTAGTAAGTTTGCTCACACCCCCGGAGATGTTTCGCGAAGGCGTCGGCCGCTTATTCGAGGCACTTCGAACCGGCTGATACACTGGAAGAGTCTCCCTATGAACACTCCCGAAACGCGGCTGCGCGCGCTCCAAGACTTGCTCGAAACCCGTATCGCGGTGCTGGATGGCGCGATGGGCACCATGCTGCAACAGAAGCACCTGACCGCCGCCGACTTCGGGGGAGCGGCGCTTGAAGGCTGCAACGAAGTGCTGGTGAAGACGCGGCCGGACGTGGTGCTCTCCATTCATCGCGCCTATCTCGAAGCCGGCAGCGACATCATCGAGACCGATAGCTTCGGCGGCACCCCCCTGGTGCTGGCGGAGTACGGACTTGACGCCCAGGCGAACGAACTGAACCGCACTGCTGCGCGCCTGGCGCGCCAGGCGGCCGACGAGTACTCCACGCCCCAGCGCCCGCGTTTCGTCGCCGGCTCGATGGGCCCCACCACGAAAGCCATCACGGTCACGGGCGGGGTTACCTTCGACGAGCTGCGGGGCCACTTCCACACCCAGGCCGCGGCGCTGGTGGAAGGTGGCGCGGACGTCCTGCTGGTCGAAACTTGCCAGGACACCCGCAACGTAAAGGCGGCGCTGCTCGCCATCCGGCAGCTCAACCAGGAACTGGGGCGCGTCGTCCCGGTAATGGTCTCGGGCACCATCGAACCCATGGGCTCCATGCTGGCGGGACAGACCGCGGATGCCTTCTGGGCCTCTATCGCGCACTTCGACCTGCTCTCCGTCGGGCTCAACTGTGCTACCGGCCCGGAGTTCATGACGGACCACATCCGCACCCTCGCGGAGCTGGCCTCGACACGCGTCTCGTGCTACCCGAATGCCGGGCTACCCAACGAGGACGGCCGTTATGGCGAGACCCCCTCGTCGCTCGCGGCGCAACTGGAGCGCTTCGTCGAAAACGGCTGGGTAAACATCGTGGGGGGCTGCTGCGGCACCACAGCGGAGCAC
>DATMYF010000113.1:0-62117 GCA_035561075.1 Bryobacteraceae bacterium | reverse complement strand
CGATTATGCGGCACATCCGCGGCGCAGGGTAGGGGTGTTGGTACTGAGTCGGTAATATGCGGCCAATGCAGCGCGTCCCCCGAGGCGTTGTAATTACCGTTTTTCCCAGAGAACGGCGTGGGTCCTGCCGTCTGGTAGACTTGCAGAGCCGACCACCTGGCCGCGATTGTTGACACCGTAGACGTTTACAATATCGCCGCCGAGGCCTTTCAGTTCAGTAACTACGCCTTTATCCCACAGAAATCCGCTCATGGGGCGGCGTACACTGAATGTCCCGACAATCTGTCCCGAGTTGTTGATCGCCGTGGCCCTGGAGAACCCGGGGACACCAAGATCCTTGATGACGCCATCGTCCCACATGCAAGCATGTATAGGAGAGCCCGAACTTGCCCTCGACCATCCTGCCACCTGTCCGCGCGAATTGATGCCTGTGGCGGCACTGGGGTCCGTGGGCCCAACCAGGGTGCCAAGGTCCTTAATCGCGCCTTTCTCCCAAAGTACGGCGTGGACGTTGTAAGGCTGGTCGGGTGATACGGCCCACCCGACTATCTGTCCGCGATCGTTGATCGCGGTGGCCGAGCTCGACTCGGGTATGCTCCCCGGGAGAGTGCCAAGATCGGTGAAGACGCCGTCCGACCAGAAGAAGGCACGCTGGCTGGCCGATGGCGCTGTGTACTCGCCGACTACCTGTCCGCGGTTGTTGACGGCTGCGGCACGGCTACCACCCATGCCCTGGTTGCCGAATTCGGTCAGGACGCCTCTTTCCCAGATGAACCCATGCCCCCCTGCTCCGAACCTCCCAACTACCTGACCGCGGTCGTTGATCGCAGTAGGACAGCTGCCTACAGGGAGGTCAACGACGTTCTTGCCGTTCCACACGAAACCGTTGTACGCAGTGGGACTATTCACGACGACGGTGATTTCGCCGCGATCGTTCACGCCGGTCGCTTCGCAATACATCTCGCTATCGGCTGCGGGCGTGAGATCGATGAGAACGTATTCCGCCTGGTCGCCGGAAACTGCCGCCGGGGCGAACAGAGCCAACGCAACGATGAACCGCACAGAAGGTGCAATCATGGTTGGTCTCCTCCGACGGCAACGAGTTCACGCAGAGGTAAACCTGCGCGAGGGCAACGCATGAGAATAGAGCGGGTTGCGACGGACCGGCTGTGAGCCCGCGCCGTCTTCCAGTGGATGCTAACACGTTCAATGAAGATCAGGTAGGAAACGATCGGCTAATCAGAACTCTTTATCACAATAGGGGAACCGCTAGAGCTGAACATCATGGCATGGGAAATCCGGACTGATCAACCGGACCAATTGAGATTTAAGTTGGTGAGCGCGGAAGGAATCGAACCTTCAACCTACTGATTAAGAGTCAGTTGCTCTGCCAGTTGAGCTACGCGCCCCCGTTTGAACGGCTAAATCAGATTATAGAACACTGCTTCAGGGTTGCGCTACACGTTCGAGCGAAGAAGCTGCAATTTGCGCGATGTCGAGCAGTTTCGGTGGAGCTTCCGGCAGGGCTCCGAAGGCGTCGCGGAACATCGTCTGGCAGAAGGGGCAGGCCGTCCCGACTATGGGCGCGCCGGTTGCCGCGAGCTCCGTTGCGCGCTCCACGTTCACGCGCCGGCCCTTCTCTTCCCCGAGGAACATCTGCCCGCCTCCTGCGCCGCAGCAGAAACCACGCTGGCGGGCACGCGGCGGATCCACCACCTCCGCCGAGCGGCCGATCACGTCGCGCGGCTGTTCGTAGGCGCCCCGGTAACGCCCCAGATAGCAGGGGTCGTGGAACACCACCTTTTCCGCGCTCGCCCCGTTCGAGGGCAGCCGCGCGGCATGGCGCGCCAGCAGTTCGCTGTGATGCTCAATTTCGAAAGCGGCCCCGAACTCCGTCCAGTCCGTCCCGATGGTGCGGACGCAGTGCGGGCAAATCGAAACCAGCTTGCGCACACCGGCGGCGTTCAACTGCTCGATGTTGCTTTCGGCCATCTGCTGAAACAGGAGGTCGTTGCCCAGGCGCCGCGCGGGATCGCCGGTGCACTTCTCCCGCCGCAACACTCCGAAGCTGATCCCCAGATAACGCAGCACCCGAACCAGCGACAGCACGATCTCGCGCCCCTGCGGATCGTACGACCCCATGCAGCCCATCCAAAGGCAATACTCCTGGCTGCCGTCGTAGACTGGCAATTCGTGTTTCTCGATGAATTTCTGCCGCTCCGCCGCCGGGAAGCCGAGCGAATTGCCGGTGCGCTCGAGCGCCAGGAAGAACTTGGTGCCGTACTCGTCTTCCCAATTGCCTGTGTTGACCGCACCGCGCCGCAGCCCGACGATCACGGGCAGGTGCTGGATGCCCACCGGACACTGGTACTCGCAGGCGCCACACGTCGTGCACTGAAATGTCGCCTCCTCGGAAATGTGGACGGCCAGGAGCGGCTGCTCGCTCTGCGGCCCCTCCGTGTTGAGGTAGCGCCGCAGCCCAAGGATGATCTCCTTGGGGTTAAGAATCTTGCCCGTGTTGTAGGCCGGGCAGTGTTCGGTGCAGCGGCCGCATTCCACGCAAGTAAAGGCCTGCAAGGCGTCGATGCGGGTGACGTCCTTGCCCGTATCGAGCCCGAAATCCTCGTCACCGGAGAGCGGCGGGATGGCGCTGAAGCCGCGCCGTTCCAGAAACACCGTGAAGGGGCTGAGGGCCAAATGCAAGTGCTTGGTGTGGGGGATCAACGGGGCGAAAACCAGCAGCGCCAGCGTGTGGACCCACCAGTTCGCGCGGCCCGCGGCCGAGGCTTCATCGAGCCCGACGCCCGGCATGCCCGCCAGGTAGGTCACCATGAGGATAAAGATCAGGCCCGCGATCACGCCGGATTCCAGCGACACCTTTCCCAGCCACAGCGGCCGCACGAAGAAGCGGCGGACAAACAGCCCCGCAATCGAGACCGCCACCGCGACCGCGAACACCGCTACGAACCAGTGGTAGGCGCGCCCGAACGGCCGCTCCGGGTCGAGCAGCGTCAGGCCGAACCCCGTCGCCAGATGGTGCACCGTAAACAGCGCGAAGGCGCAGAACCCCCAGAACACGAAGGCATGGGCGATGCCGGCGAGCGGCCGCTCGCGAATCACTTTCGATTGCAGCAGCACCTCCCGGACGAACTTCCCGAAACGCCACCCGAGGGGCCGCAACTGAAAATCCGCGTCCGGACGTGTGCGGCGGAGCACATCCACCACGGCGCGGATGCGCCACCAGAAAAGACCGGCGGAGAGGGCGATCAGAGCAGCCAGAATCAGCATTTCGAGCGTGGTGAGGTGCATTCGTCCTCCCTCTAAACAGCCTCCCGCGACGGCTCGCGGCGCGGCTGTCTTGAATTTAGCACGCACAATCCGGGGTACCATCTCATAGGAGGTATCCGTTGCGTATTGTTCTTTCCGGTGCGGCCGGCTTTATTGGGTCGCACCTCTGCGATCGCCTGCTGGGCGACGGCCACGAGGTGATCGCGGTAGACAATCTCATTACCGGTTCGGAGCGCAACCTGGCGCACCTGACCGAGCAGCCGCGCTTCTTTTTCGCGCTGCATGACATCACCCAGCCGTTCGCCATCGATGGCACGGTGGATGCCGTCCTGCACCTGGCGTCGCTGGCCAGCCCGAAAGACTACCTGGAACACCCGCTCGAGACGCTGGAGTCGGGCTCTTCGGGCACCCGGAATATGCTGGAACTGGCGCGGCAGAAGGAGGCGAGATTCCTGCTCACCTCTACGTCGGAGTGCTACGGCGACCCCCATGTGCACCCGCAGGTGGAAACCTACTGGGGAAACGTGAACCCCGTCGGGCCGCGCTCCTGCTACGACGAGAGCAAGCGCTACGCAGAGGCGCTCACGATGGCGTACCACCGGACCCACGGCGTCCGCAGCACCATCGCCCGCATCTTCAACACCTACGGCCCCCGGATGAAGCTGGACGACGGCCGGGTGGTGCCGGCCCTGATCGACCAGGCGCTGCGCGGCGAAGCCCTGACGGTGTTCGGCGACGGCTCGCAGACCCGCAGCTTCTGCTACGTGAGCGATATGGTGGAGGGGCTCTGGCGGCTGGCGATGTCCGAGGAACGCTACCCGGTAAACCTGGGGAACCCGCGGGAGATGACGATTATGGAGTTCGCCGAGACCATCCGGCAACTCACCGGGACCTCTTCCCCGATCGTCCACCGTCCCCTGCCGGCCGACGATCCGAAGCAGCGGCAGCCGGATATCTCCAAAGCTAAGAGAACCTTAGGATGGGAGCCTAAAGTAGTACTCGAAGAGGGGTTACGATTGACCATCGACTCTTTCCAGCGGAGGTCGGCGGCCTGAGCGCCGCCGCACCCCGGCTGCGAGTGCGTCGCGCGGTGCTAAAATGCGGTTCTACCCCGACCGTTCGGCGCTAAGAGCATATGGAGCACCTCCTTTCGATCGTTCTCTTCACCCCCCTGGCAGGCATGCTGGTCTTGATGCTGTTGCCGGCTTCCAACACACGGCTCATCAAGCTGTGGGCCAACGGAGTGGCGCTGGCCGGGTTTCTGGTCTCCCTTCCCCTTGTTTTCCAGTTCGATCCGAACAAAGACTACCAGTTCGTCGAACAGGCGCGGTGGATTCCGACGCTGGGAGCCTCGTACCACATCGGCATTGACGGCTTCGCACTGCTGCTCGTGATGTTGACGACGCTGGTGGGCTTTCTCGCCATCCTGTCGAGCTGGAATGCGGTTCACGACCGCCTGAAGGAGTACTACTCGTTCTTCCTGCTCTTGCAGACGGGCATGCTGGGCGTCTTCACAGCCATGGATTTCCTGTTGTTCTTCGTCTTCTGGGAAACCGTGCTGGTGCCCATGTACTTCATTATCGCGATCTGGGGCGGGCCTCGCCGCGGGTATGCGGCGATGAAGTTCATCGTCTACACCCTGGTGGGGAGCGTGGTGATGCTGCTGGGCATTCTGATGCTGTATTACCAGCACTACCAGCAGTTCCAGGTTTACTCGTTCGGCATCGCCGACCTGCTCCGGACCAGCGTGCCGGGAAATGTGCAGTGGTGGGTATTCTGGGCCTTCTTCCTGGGCTTCGCCGTGAAGGTGCCGATGTGGCCGTTCCACACGTGGCTTCCCGACGCCCACGTGGAGGCGCCCACGGCCGGTTCCGTGATCCTGGCGAGCATCCTGCTGAAGATGGGGACGTACGGGTTCGTGCGGTTCTCCCTGCCGCTGCTGCCGGAGTCCGCCAAGAACCCGACCGTGGTGAACGTGATGGCGGTGCTCTCGATCATTGGGATCGTCTACGGGGCGCTGGCGTCGCTGATGCAGAAGGACTGGAAGAAGCTGGTAGCGTACTCTTCGGTGAGCCACCTGGGGTTCTGCACCCTGGGAATCTTCGCGCTCAATCCGGCGGGCATCGCGGGCTCCATCATTCAGCAGATCAATCACGGGATTTCGACCGGCATGCTCTTCCTCATCGTGGGGGTGGTTTACGAGCGCCGTCATACGCGCGAGATCGCGGAGTACGGAGGCTTGCTGCGGGTAATGCCGGTGTTCACGATCGTCTTCCTGATTGCGGCACTGAGTTCCATGGGGATGCCGCCGCTCAACGGCTTCATCGGGGAGATCACGATTCTACAGGGCGCCTATCAGATGTCGATCCCCTGGGCGGTGTGGATCGCGGTGGGGATCGCGCTGGGCGCGGCCTACCTGCTGTGGCTCTTCCAGCGCACCATGCTGGGGACCATTTCGGAGAAAAACAAGGGACTGCGGGACCTGTCATGGCGCGAGATAGTGGTGTTCACGCCGCTGCTGGCTTGCGCATTCTGGATCGGGCTTTACCCGCAGCCGTACTTCCGCATTCTGGAGCGTCCCGTGGCGCAGGTGGTGGAACGCGTGCGGCCGGGCTATTACGCCCAGCACGGGCTGCCCAATCCGCTGACCGCGCCGCTGACCCAGACTGCCGCATCAGAGCTTTCGGGCCGCTGACCAGCGGTCCCTCGAAGGGGGAATCATGATAGACACGGTAATGAACCTGCTGTTCCGGTGCTCCCATCGACGGCTCACGCGCCCGATCACCCCGGTCAACCGCTCGGGAGTACCTGCCGGGGGCACTTATGTGGTCTGCCTGGATTGCGCTAAGCAATTCCCGTACGACATGAAAGAGATGCGCATGGGCCGGGCCATCGAACGCACGCACGAAGCCGCGGTCGTCGACCCAAAAACTCCTATGCCGCGGAAAACCAAGCTGAAGTATGCATTGTGGGCCTCCGTTCCGGCGGCGCTGCTCGCAGGCCTGATGTTGAAGAACAACAACAAGAAGAAGCCCGGCCCCGGGCAGCCGGAGTAGCGCTCAGGGCTTCGGCGGGCCGATCTGCACCAGGTCTTCGCGCGCTACTGCTTTAGGTGGCTTCAACAGCGATTTGGGGGCTTTCGAGAAGTACGTCAGGCGCTCCACCAGAGGCAGCAGGCGCCGCACCGTGCGGCCGTGAAGAATGAGGCTGCCCGCCACCAGCAAGGGATGCGGGATGGTAGTGCAGCAGCGCGCGCAGATATCGATCTCCCCCGCCCTGCCGGTCACGTGAAGGCGGCGCATGCGCCTCATCTCTTCCGAGTTCCAAATTCCCTCAACGGGCGTTTCCGAGAGATTACCCAGCGGCGCGCCATCGAGCATATAGCTCTGGCAGCAGGGATAGACGTCTCCGTTCTGCTTCACGTACATGGGGCCGCGCCAGAGGTAGTGGCAGGGGTGCTTCCAGTCGGCTGCGGCGTGGCCGGCATCGGGCCGCATCAGGTTGGTTTCGTCTTCCTTGACGCGCACCTGGTCAACCCCGGGGACGGCGCGCCAGAAGCGGAGAAAATCGTCCACCTCGCCCGCATTGCCCTCCATCCGGACCATCTGGACCACCACCTGCAGTTTCGAGCCGCGCTCGTGCTTCATGCGGGCGAAGCGCACGAAGTTCTCACGCACCTTTTCGAAGTTGGCGCCCTTGCGGTAGAACTCGAAGGTCTCTTTGCGGGAGCCGTCGAAACTGAGGGTGATCTGTTCGAGCGGGCCGGCGAGGACGCGCGCGGCGTGCCGTTCGTCGAGCAGGGTGCCGTTGGTCGAAAGCAGCGTGGAGATGCTGTGGGCGTGGCAGAACTCGATGCGCTCGTATATGCGTGGGTCGAGCAGCGGCTCGCCGAGGCCGATCAGCATCATGTGCTCGGCCGTACGGCCGGCGCCGGTGACGAGACGTTCGAAAACGCCGTCCTCCATGTCCGCCTTGGGCTGGGGATGCGACTCCCTGGGGCACATCGGGCAGTAGAGGTTGCATTTGGCGGTGGTTTCGACGATGTATTCCACCGGCAGCGCGGAGATACGCTCTCGCCGCGTGAGGTATGCCCACAGGAGTTTTGCCCGGTTCCAGGCCCGCATGCGTGTTCCCATTGTAGCGGGCGCCGTGGCAAGCTGTAGATACTGGTGCTGCGGGACCGCGCAAGACAATTGAACGGAGGGGTAGCGGCCACGGGCGATTACGTCCTGTACTGGGCGCAGATGAACCGCCGCGCCGACGCCAACCACGCGCTGGAATTCGCCGCCGCGATGGCGAATGACCTGGGGCTGCCGCTGGTCTGCTACGAAGCGCTCACCTGCTCCTATCCGCACGCCAGCGACCGGCTCCACACCTTCATCCTGGAGGGCGTGCCGGAGATGCGGCGGCGCCTCACCCAGCGGGGGATCGGCTACGTCTTCCACCTGCGGCGCAGGCGGCAGGACCCCAACGACGCTCTTTACCGGGCCGCAGAGCGAGCCGCGGCGGTGGTGACCGATGATTACCCCGCGTTCATCACGCCGCGCCACAATGCCAGCGTGGCGGCCAAACTCGCGGTGCCATTCTGGGCTGTGGACGCGAGCTGCATAGTGCCCATGGAGCGCATCGAAAAACGCCAGTGGGCGGCGTACACCATCCGGCCGAAGATCCGGCGGCTGCTGCCGCGTTATCTGGTGCCGGTTGAAGCCGTGCGGCTGCGGCGGCGCTTCTCCGGTCCGCTGCCGATCGCCGATACGGAGGTGACCACGGCAACTATAGCCACGCTCGCCGCATCCTGCGAGATTGACCACACGGTGCCGCCATGCGCCCGGTTCCAGGGCGGGCGGAAGGCGGCGGAGACGGCGCTCGCCCGGTTCCTGGAAGATCGGCTGCGGCGATACGCGCGGGAGAAGAACGAACCCTCCGCGCACGCCACATCGGAACTGAGCCCCTATCTGCACTTCGGGCAGATCGGTGCGTTGGAGGTGGCGCTCGCGGTACAGGAGCATGCGCGCGAGCACAAGCTGATTGCCGAGGAGTTCCTGGAAGAGCTGATCGTGCGGCGCGAACTGGCGTTCAACTTCTGCCGTTACACGGAGGACTTCCAGAGTCTGACGGCGCTGCCGGATTGGGCGCGCGCCACCCTTCAGGAGCATGCAGGCGACCGCCGCGATTCCGTCTATACCCGGGCGGAGTTCGAGCAGGCCCACACCCACGATCCTCTGTGGAACGCCGCGCAGGAAGAGTTGCTCGTCGATGGCCGGATCCATGGCTATTACCGGATGTACTGGGGCAAGAAGATCATCGAGTGGTCCGCCACGCCGGAGGAAGCGCTGGAGACCGCAATCTACCTGAACGACAGGTACGCGCTCGATGGCCGCGACCCCAATACGTACGCCAACATACTTTGGTGCTTCGGATTGCACGATCGCCCATGGCCAGAAAGGCCGGTTTTCGGTAAGGTGCGATGGATGTCACTTGAAGGCATGCGCCGCAAAACGGACGTGGAGGCGTATATTCGGGAAGGGGCGCGGCGATGAACGTGACGATCACGGGCGCGTCCGGCACGATTGGGCGACGGCTGATCAAGGCGGTGGGGGCGGCCAACCATTCGGTCGGCGTGCTGGCACGAAATGTCCGGGCCGACATGCCGGCGGGGGTGCGGCTCTGGGAGTGGGACGCGATGAAAGGCCCTCCTCCTCCGGAGAGCCTGGCGGACGCCGATGCGGTGATCCACCTAGCCGGCGAACCGGTGGCGCAGCGCTGGACCAACGCGGCGAAGGAGCGGATTCGCGACAGTCGCGTGCTGGGCACGCGCCATCTGGTGGAAGGACTGGCGGCGCTGCCGCGCAGACCGGCGGTCCTGATCTCCTCTTCTGCCGTGGGCTATTACGGCTCGCGCGGTGACGAGGTGCTGACGGAGCACGCGCCGCCCGGCACGGGATTTCTGGCGGAGGTCTGCAAAGCGTGGGAGGCCGAGGCGGACCGCGCCTGCGAGTTCGGCATCCGGGTGGCGAAGATCCGGACGGGCGTGGTATTGGCGAAGAACGGCGGCGCTCTGCCGAAGATGCTCCCGCTGTTCCGTGCTTACCTCGGCGGGACCGTAGGGTCCGGCAGCCAGTGGATGTCGTGGATTCACATCGAGGACCTGACGGCCCTGATGCTGCTCGCCTTGGTGCACCCTCTGGCGGGCGCGGTCAACGGCACGGCGCCGCATCCCGCGACGAACGCCGAATTCACACGCGTGCTGGCGGCCACGCTGGGACGTCCCGCGATGTTGCCGGTCCCCGCCTTCGCGGTGCGCCTCCTGATGGGTGAGATGACGGAAGTATTGCTGGCCAGCCAGCGGGTACTGCCCGAGGCCGCGCGGCGGGCGGGATTTACCTTTCGATATCCCGAACTCGATCATGCGCTTAAGAACCTGCTGCGGGCCTGAGGTAATCTTGCATGCCGGATGACGATCGCACCCTGAAAAGACCCTGGCTTTCGCCGCTCGTGCACCTCTCGAATAATTGGATCAGCCTGACGGGCGTGGTGGTGGTCACCACGGCTACGATCTTTTGGCTGTTTCTGCTGCCGTCCACCTTCGGCGGTGAGCTGGAGAACCCATACATCGGGATCCTGGCGTTCATGATTGTGCCGGCAGCGTTCTTCGGGGGGCTGGCCCTCATCCCCCTGGGGATTTACCTGAAAGAACGGCGGGAGCGGCGCGAAGGAGTGTACCCGTCGCACTTCCCTGCCCCGAACCTGCGGAACCCCGATTTCCGCCGGTTGGCTGCCTTCGTCGTGGCGGCGACGCTGGTCAACATTGTGATCGCCAGCCAGTTGACCTACGGGGCGGTCACCTACATGGACTCGGTCACCTTCTGCGGCGAGACCTGCCACACGGTGATGCAGCCGGAATACACGGCGTATCAGCACTCGCCGCACGCGCGGGTGGCGTGCGTGGGATGCCACATCGGGCCGGGTGCGTCGTGGTTCGTGCGCAGCAAGCTTTCCGGCACCTGGCAGGTTTTCGCGGCGACATTTGAAACCTATCCGCGGCCTATCCCCACGCCCGTGGCGAACCTGCGCCCCGCGCGGGAGACGTGCGAAACCTGCCACTGGCCGCAAAAGTACGGAGCAGACCGCGTGCGGATCATCCGGCACTTCGCCCCGGACGAGCAGAACAGCCGCACCCAGACCGTGCTGCTGATGAAAATTGGCGGCGGCAACCGCGGCATCGGCATTCACGGCACGCACCTGGGCCCGGGAGTGAGTATCCGGTACCGAAGTTCGGATGCCTCCCGGCAGGAGATTCCGTGGGTGGAGTACCGGGATTCCGGACGCACAACCGTGTATCAAACGGAGGGCGCGCAAGCCGGCGCTCTGCCGGTGCGCGAAATGGATTGCATCGACTGCCACAACCGGCCATCTCACACGTTCGAACTGCCGGAGCGCGCGCTCGACAATGCCATGGCAGGGGGGTTCGTCTCGCCGTCGCTGCCCTTCGCCAGGCAACAGGGAGCGGAGTTGCTGAAAGCGGAATACGGCAGCCGCGAACAGGCAGCGCAACGCATTCCAGCGGTTTTCGTCCAGTACTATCAGCAGAAGTATCCGGAAGTCTGGGCCGGAAGGCGGGCCGAGGTGGAGGGTTCGGCTAAAGCCGTGCTGGAGATCTGGAATCGAAATGTGTTTCCGCATATGCGGGTGACATGGGGGACTTACCCCAATCACATCGGGCATACGGACTTCCCCGGCTGCTTTCGGTGCCACGACGGGACGCATGTAAGCGCCGATGGCAAGAGTATCCAGCAGGACTGCAATAGTTGTCACACAATGCTGGCCGTGGAAGAGGCCGATCCCAAGATACTGACCGATTTGGGAATTACGGAAGGCAGGGCCCCCGGAGAGCCGCGCTAATGCGGCACGGGCACAAGGGAGAGAACAATGAAGAAGATCGTTTTGACCATCACAGCGGCATCGGCCGTCATGCTGTTTACGGAAGCCGGTTCAGCGGCACCGGCACAGGACGCCGCGGCTGTCTATAAACGCCAGTGCGCCAGTTGTCACGGGGCCGATGGGAGCGGCAAGACGGGGCCGGGGAAGGCATTCAAACTGCGCGATCTCCGCTCGGCGGAAGTCCAGAAAATGACCGACGAACAGATGTTCGATGTCCTAAACAAGGGAAAAGGAAAGATGCCGGCCTACGCCAACCTGGGTCACGACACGCTGCACGCCATGGTGAAGCATATACGCGAAATGGCCAAAACGAAGTAATACCGCGGGGCGGCCGGCGCAACCTTACGCCGGCCGCATCCGGGTTAACGAGGAGGAGTAGTGCTCCTGTCGGCCTTGCTGCCTTCCTTACCCGTAGACTGCCGCTGCAGTTCCTGGGCCTGCCGAAGGTGTTCCTGGAGCTTCGGCAAGGTGTTCGATGCGTACGTCTTCAGCTCGGGATGCTGAGCGCTCTTGGACATCCTCTGGTATTCCCGGATATCCGCCTGGTGCTCCTTGACGGCGTGATTCAGGAACTCACGGTCGAGCTTTTCCCCCGTGAGATTGCGGAAGCGGTCCGCCGTCTTTTCATGCTTCTGGTCCGTTTTGGCCTGAAGGTCCGTCTGGCTCTGGTCGGCGATGCGCTTCAACTCTTCATTGGCCTGTTCATGGTCTTCGCGCAGCTTGCGGGCGTAGTCTTTCACCTCCTGGCGCGCGCCGCTCGATTCGACCTGGCGGGCCATGTCCATCTCGGCCTGGTTCCCGTGGTACGCCTTGGTCACGAAGCTGCGATCGGTGGTGCTTAGGGTTGTACCGCGATCCGCGGTACTGGTCTTCTGGCCTCCAACGGGGGCGCTTCCGGGCATAGCTCCGGGCACTCCTTCGCGGGAAGCCTCCCCTTGGCTTTCCGTTTGTGACGTCGCGGTGCGGTTACGGTCGCGGTCGGCGCAGGCCGCGAGACCGATCACGGCCACCGCTGCTACTGGCATCAGCAGTAGTGCTTTCTTCCTTCTCATCTTTTCCTCCTGGGAACAATCCCGGTGGGCCCCCCGGGGATCCGTGGCCATCTCCGGGCACGAGCCCACAGCATCACTTCTTGCATCTGCCGTGCCGCTGTGTGGCGGCTCACCCGGCGTTTGGGGAGGGGGCTGTTTTCACCCATGCGCGGAGAACTTCGGCGACGCTCCAGGCCTGCGCGATGCAGCCGCGCGGGGTATAGGGTTCCTCAGCGTCGAAAATTTCGCTTATGGAACCGATGCAGGCTTGTTCAAGCTGGGGAACAAAGCCCAGGAGGAACTCCCTGGCACGCGCGTGATCGTCGGGATATACGGCCAGCCACGCGTCGACGAACGGCCCGATCAGCCACGCCCAGACAGTGCCCTGATGGTAGGCGGCATCGCGGGAACGCAGGTCGCCGTAGTACTTGTCCTTGTAGTCCGGATGCCCCGGCGCGAGGGAGCGGAGGCCCGCGGGCGTCAAGAGGCGTTCGGCGACAGTCCTGAGGACCGGCTCCCAGCGCTCGCGCTCGAGCACGGGGTGGGCAAGGGAGATAGCCAGCAACTGGTTTGGGCGGCAGGCCGGGTCGTCGCCGGCTTCGCCGTCTACCACGTCGTAGAGGTAGCCGCCTTCGGGGTACCAGAAGCGGCGGTTGAATGACTCGCGGGCACGTGCCGCGGCCTCCCCGATTCGGGCGGCGGAAGTGGCCTCGCCCCCCTCCCTCAGCCAGGCTTCGAGCAGCCGCAGGGCGTTGTACCACAAGGCATTGATCTCGACGGCTTTGCCGCGGCGCGGCGTCACCACCCAATCCCCCACCTTGGCGTCCATCCAGGTGAGCTGGTAACCCTGCTCTCCCTGGCGCAGAAGGCCGTCGGAGGGGTCCACCCCGATGCCGAAGCGGGTGCCGCGTATATGGTGCTCGGCGATGTCGAGCAGTTTGGGCAGGAGCAGTACCAGGGTGGCGCGATCGCCCGTGACCTCCAGGTACCGGTGGATGGCATGGAAGAACCAGAGGGTGGCGTCGGCGGTGTGGTAGAGGCCTTCCTTTTCGCCTTCGGGGAATAGGTTGGGAATGAGACCGTCGCGAATGTAGTAGGCGAAGGTGCGGAGGATCCAGCGCGCTTCGGCATGCCGCCCGGTAGCGAGGGTGAGGCCGTCCAGGCTGATCATAGTATCGCGGCCCCAGTCGGTGAACCAATGATAGCCGGCTATGACGGTGCGGACCTCATCGCCTGCGGCACGGGCGCGGGCGGCGTCTTCCACGCGTCCCACAGGGGTGACCAGGAACTGGTCCGCGGCAAGCACCAGTTCGGCGGCGGGCCCGGAACGGGCGGCGCCATCGGCGCAATGCAGGAGTTCCCGGCGGCGGGTCAACTCCGCGTCGATGGCATCGTCCGGCTGCAACGCGCGGATCACCTCCCAGCTCTCAGTGGAGGCCACCAGAGTGGCCCGCCCGCCGGGTTCCAGATCCACACGGAAGTAGCCGGGAGTCCAGAGAGTGCCAACGGCTTCGTAGCCGCGGCTGCGCTCCGTGCGATACAGGATAGGGGACGTATCGCGCCGGTCGAAGGTGAAGGCGGGGGACGGGCCGTGGAGAAGCAGGCGCAACACCGGCAGCTCCGGGCCCGCCGAAACCTCGTACTGGTCCTCGCAAACGTTCAGGACATATTTCCGGGCCGGCGCCTCACCCACCGGCGCGTCGTGCGAACGGAAGTGCGTGGCCGGCCGAAGCCCCAGCCGCAGCGGGCCGTCGCCTTTCAAGAGCCGGTAGGAGAGGTGGACGGTGTTCTGCCGGTATGGCATCCACAGGCGCTTTTCCAGAACGAAGCCGTTCACCTCATAGCGCCACACGGGTAGACCCGCTTCGAGCCGGAATTCAGTGGGCGGGAGGACGATATCCGCCGCAACGCCCGAGAGTTCCTCGGGCCCCGTGTGGACCACCGTGCGATCGGGAAGCCGCAAGCGCTCCCAGAGCGCGTTGAGCATCATCATGCGGCCCAAGGGGGTGGCCAGAGCGGCAATGAGCAGCCCGTGATAGCGGCGCGTGACCAACCCGCTGACGGTGCCGGAGGCATAGCCGCCCAAGCCGTTGGTAACCAACCACTCCTCCCCGAGATGCGGGTCCGACTCGGGATCGCGCCGGGTATGGCGCGGCAGAACGCGTACCGGGTCAATCACGACGGGACTCCTCTCGTATTTCCGGAACAAGCACCAGGGCTGCATGCCCGGGGATGCGCCAGTTCTCGCCGGTGTCGGGAGGCGACGTCCCGCAACCTCCGTAACTCGGATGCTCGCTGGACCAGACGACCGTCCAGCAGCCGTCCTCGGGCGGCGCCAGCAGCGGCTCGGGCGCGGGATTCAGGTGGAGGTCGGTGCCGAGGTTGACCAGCAGCAGGCGGTCCCTATGCTCGCGGCCGAACCAGCGCAGCACGAACGCCGCGGGACCCAGTACGGCTCCGTCGAGCCCCCCGGGAAGCTGCGCGCGGAAGACTGGATCCTCACGCCGCAGCCGGAGCAGATCCTTGTGCATCTGGTACATGGCCGCATTCTTCTCGCGATCGTGGAAATCGAGCTTGCATTTTTCGAAGGTGGATGGATTGCCGGGATCCGTGAAGCACGCCTGCATCTCGGGGGTCGCCAGGCTACGGAACTGCTGCAGAAATTGGATGCGGCCCTGCCGGACCTTGCGGCCGAGCTCGGGGGTCTGGTCGGCGAAGTAATGGAACGGCGTGGAGGCGGCGAATTCCTGGCCTTGAAATAGCATCGGGGTGCCCGGAGCGAGCAGCATCAGTGCCGTGATCGCCTTGTAGCATCCGGGGCCGGCGAGTTTGTGTACGCGGTCGCCGCGCCCGGAGTTGGCGATCTGGTCGTGGTTCTGGATGAAGTTGACGAACTGTGCGGGCCGCAGTCCGAAAGACGGCGTGCCGCGGCGCTGCTTCTGCCAACTGTAATACTGGCCCTGGTAGAGATAGCCGTACTTGGCCGCGGAGACGAACTCCTGCGGCGTACCGAGATAGTCGGTGTAGTAAGCTTCGTTGCGGCCGGAGAGAGCCACCATGGCGCTGTGATGGAAATCGTCGTTCCACAGCGCATCGATACCGTAGCCCCCCTCCTCGAGGGGACGGACGAGCCGGGTGTGCTGGGGCTCGTTTTCGGCCACCAGGATGGTGGCGCGGTCCCCTGCGGCCTGGCGGACGCGTCGGGCGAGCGCCGCGAGAATGTGCTCGGGGGAGGCGTCGAATATCTGCTGGGTGGCATCCAGGCGCAGGCCGTCGAGGTGAAATTCTTCGGTCCAGTAGGCCGCGTTAGTCAGGAAAAACTCGCGCACGGGGCCGCTTTCGGGGCCGTCGAAGTTGATTGCCGCGCCCCACTCGTTTTCGTAGCGGTCCGTGAAGTAGCCCGGGGCGAAGGAGTGGAGATAATTGCCGTCCGGCCCGAGGTGGTTGTAGACCACGTCCAGGATTACCCCGAGGCCGTTGCGGTGGGCCTCGTCAACGAAGCGCCGGAAGTCGTCCGGCTCGCCGTATAGCCAGGTGGGTGCGAAGAGCCCCACACCGTCGTAGCCCCAGCCGAAGCGGCCCGGAAAATCACCCACGGGCATGAGCTCGATGGTGGTAATCCCGCAGGAGGCCAGTTCGGGAAGCTCGCGGGAGGCGGCTTCGAAGGTGCCGTCGCGGGTGAACGTACCAACGTGCATCTCATAGAGCACCTGGCCTTCGAGGAGCAGGCCCTTCCACGGGGAATCGGTCCACTCGAAGGAGCGCGGGTCCACCACGCGGGAGCAGCCGTGCGGGCCATCCGGCTGAAAGCGCGAGGCCGGATCGGGGTAGAGTCCCTCGCCATCCAGGCGGAAGCGGTAGCGCGTGCCTTCGGCGGCCGAGGCCGCAAGCCCGGAGAAGTAACCGCCTTCTTCGGCCGTGAGGGCGACGGTATCCGGAGCACCCGGTCCATCCTCCAGCACTACCTCCACGGTCTTCCGGACAGGCGCCCACACACGAAAGTGCACGCCCCCGGCGGAGGACGGCTCAGCGCCGATCGGATAGCGTCGTTTCCGCATTGCGACAGGTTTGGAGAGCCCCGGCTAGTGCGCGAACCTGCGGGTCTGCGCGGATCTCTTCCAGCGTCTTAGGAAGTGCGAGCGACCAGTTAGGCCGCTCGTCCGTGGTGGACGATGGAATATTCGGACGCCGCTCGACAGCCAGGGCATCCTCCAAGGTGGCGGTGACGGCAACGGACGGCGCGCGAGCGAGTTGACGGTGGAGTTCGAGGATCACCTCCCGCAGGCCGGCACCATCGGCCTTGCCGGCGAGCCGCCGCATGCGCTCGCGCATCTCATGGGGGCCGTTGCCCGGATCGCGTCCGAGGGCGCGCTGCTCGGCCGCATCGGCGCCCGTCCACAGGCCCGCGGCGGTGGGCAGGTCGTGAGTGGTAACGCCGGCCAGCGCCTGTTCGGGATACCGCTGGGGGGGTACGTCTTCAAACCACAGCAGGCGGGTCGAGAGGATGGCCCGGGCGGCGAGCTCTTGGCGCACCCCGCCTTCCACGGTACCCAGGTCCTCCCCCACCACGAAGGCGCCCGCGCGGTGGCTCTCCAGGGCCACAATATCGAGCAGGTCGGAGGCGGGATAGTGGACGTAGGCGCCATCGGCAGGACCCGCACCCTCGGGAATCCAGAAGAGGCGGAACAGGCCCATCACGTGATCGATGCGCAGCCCCCCGGCATAGCGCATGGCAGCGCGGACGGTGTCGATGAAAGGGCCGTAGCCTGCCGCCCGGAGGCGGTGCGGGATGAAGGGCGGCAACTGCCAGTCCTGGCCCGCGGCGCTGTACGGGTCTGGCGGAGCCCCCATCCTGGCGCCCTGGGCGAGCAAGCTCTGCCAAACCCAGGCATCGGGACCATCGGCGTCGATGCCCACGGGAAGATCCTCGACGAGCGCCACTTCACGGGCGGCCTGCGCCATCTGGCGGTCGAGCAGCCATTGCAGCCATTGGTAGAACTGCACCCGCTGGGCGTGCTCGGAGGCGAAAAAAGTGACGGCCCGGGAGCGCGGATCGTGATATTGGGACGGCCAGGAGCGCCATCCGCCGTGGAAATGCTCGGCCAGGGAGCAGAAGACGGCGAACTGGCGCAATGCTTCGCCTTCGCGCCAGCAGTAGAGGTCGAAATCCGGATCGCCCGGAAAGCGTGAGCCGAGAAGTTCGAGGGCCTCCGATTTAAGCCGCCAGATGCGGTCGCGGTCGATGCGGCGTTCGTTGTTGAGGGCACGGCCGGCGGTAGCCAGCGGCTCCAGGTCGCGGAGGGCGGAGGACGCTCCGGGGACGTCCTCCACGCGCAGGTAGAGCGGATTCCGGAAACGGCGGCTGCCCGGGTAATAGGGGCTGGGCTCAAGGGGAGACTTGGGCGTAGAGGCGAAGACTGGATTCATCACCAGAAAACGCGCTCCCAACTCTCGCGCGGACCACGCAGCCAGGTCGCGGAGGTCACCGAGATCTCCCATTCCCCAGCTCCGGCGCGAGCGCAGGGCGTACAACTGCGCGGTCCAACCCCAGGCACGCATGCGCGGGTCGAGGCGGCAGCGCCGCGGCGTTACGATAATGCGCTCGATGCGGCCGTCGGGCCGGTGCACCTCGTGGTAACCCAGTGGGAGATCGGGCGGGGCGAAGCGTTTCAGGCGGAAGACGCCGCCGTCCTCGTAGCGCAGTTCACCCGGGCCCTGCACGCGGCGGTGCTCACCGGGCGCGATCACCCGAACCGGCACCTCGTCCGGGAGCTCACCCCCCATGGCCGCCACCAGCGCGGCGTGTGTGCGGGGCGAGGTGGCCCGCCACCGGCCCTCGCAGTCTTCATACCCGTCGGCGATGCCCCAGCGGTCGATCACGCCTCGGGCTCCAGTTGCCGCAGCAGCGCCATGCTGTGCGGGAGGAGATGATAGGGCTCTCCGGCGCAGACCACCGGGGTCTCGTTGCGCTCTGGGAAGGCGGTGTCCATCAAGAGCTCCCAGGCAAGCCCGGGAGCGCCGTTCGGCAGGTAGAAATCGATCGGCTGGTGGTGCGGATTGAGCATGATCAGGAAGGTGTCGTCTACTATAGGCTCTCCCACGCGGTTGACATCGTCAAGCGTTTTGCCGCTGAGCCGCAGGGCCAGGCAGCGGACCCAGCCGGCGTGCCACTCTTCGTCGGTCATCTCGCCGCCGTCCGGGCGGATCCACACGATGTCCTTCTCGTGGCGGCCGCCGTCCAGCTCGCGTTCGGTGGTGCCGGGGGATATGCTGCGGTCCTGAAAGAACTTGCGCCGGTGCAAGTTTGGGTGCTGCGCGCGCAGCTTGAGCAAACGGCGGGTGAACTCCAGCATGGTCTCGGCACGGTCGTCGAGCTCCCAGTGGAACCAACTGATCTCGTTATCCTGCGCGTAGGCGTTGTTGTTGCCGTCTTGTGTGCGGCAGATTTCGTCGCCGCCGTGGATCATGGGGATCCCCTGCGAGAGGAGCAGGGTGGCCATGAAGTTGCGCTTCTGGCGGTCGCGCAGGGCGTTGATCTCGGGGTTGTCCGTCTCGCCCTCTACGCCCCAGTTCGAGGAGTAGTTCTCGTTGTGGCCGTCGCGGTTGTCTTCGAGATTGGCTTCGTTGTGCTTGTGGTCGTAAGTGACCAGGTCGTGCAAGGTGAAGCCGTCGTGCGCGGTCACGAAATTGACGCTGGCGGTGGGGTGGCGCGCGTCGCGCTGGTAGAGATCGCTCGATCCGGTGAGCCGGTAGCCGAGCTCGGCGAGCTGGCCGTCGTCGCCCTTCCAGTAACGGCGCACCACGTCGCGATAGCGCCCGTTCCACTCCGCCCACAACGGCGGAAATTTGCCGACGTGGTACCCGCCTTCCCCAACGTCCCAGGGCTCCGCGATGAGCTTCACCTGCGAGATCACGGGGTCCTGGTTGATGATATCGAAGAAGGCCGAAAGCCGGTCGACGGCGTGCAACTCGCGGGCCAGGGCGGCGGCAAGATCGAACCGGAAGCCATCCACGTGCATCCCCAGTATCCAGTAGCGCAGGCTGTCCATGATGAGCTTGAGCACCTGCGGATGACGCACGTTGAGGGTGTTCCCGGTGCCGGTATAGTCCATATAGAAGCGTGGCTGTCCCTCGACCAGGCGATAGTACGTGGCGTTGTCTATTCCCTTGAAGCTGAGGGTGGGACCCAGGTGGTTGCCTTCAGCCGTGTGGTTGTAAACCACATCGAGGATCACCTCTATGCCGGCCCGATGCAGCGTTTTCACCATGGACTTGAAAGCATTGACCTGCTCCCCGCGATAGCCGCGGCTGGAGTAGCGCTGCTCCGGCGCTAAGAAGCTGATGGAGTTATAGCCCCAGTAGTTGTGCAACCCGGCGTCTATCAGGCGCTTGTCATCCACATACTCGTGAACCGGCATCAGCTCAACAGCGGTGATCCCGAGTTTCTTGAAGTACTCGATCATTACGGGATGCCCCAGGGCGGCATACGTCCCGCGCAGTTCCTCCGGGATGTCGGGGTGCAGCATGGTCATGCCCCGGACATGGGCTTCATAGATCACCGTTTCGTGCAACGGCGTCATAGGCGGGCGGTCGTTCTCCCAATCGAAGAAGGGGCTGATAACCACGCACTTGGGGACCCCGCGGCTATCGTCGCGAGTGTCGGGGCATAAGTCCTCGCACTTCTCGCCGACCTTGTAGCCGAACACGGGCGCACTCCAATCCACCTCGTTGGCGAGCGCGCGGGCGTAGGGGTCGATCAAGAGTTTCGCGGGATTGAACCGATGCCCCCGTTCAGGGTCATAGGGACCATGAACCCGGTAGCCGTAAAGCTGGCCGGCGGCGAGGCCCGGAAGGTAGCAGTGCCAGCAGTAGCCGGTCACCTCACGAACGGGGACGATTTCGACAGGCTCCTGGTCGAGATCGTTGAAGAGACAGAGCTCGACGGCGGTCGCGCCCTCGGAATAGAGAGAGAAGTTTACACCTGTGCCGTCCCAGGTGGCACCCTGGGGGTATGGTTTTCCGGGCAGGATCGTACGGGCCATTCTGATTCAGCTCCCCTGGTGAGGCCGCGAGGGCCAAGCTACGCCGGTGCAATCGCGATGCCACGGGACGCGATCACCCCGTTTTTTTTTTGCTCAAGCAGCCAGGCGCTCCACGTTAGCCAGCCGGTCGAGGAGCCGGAGGACGGAATCGACACCCGGCAGAACGAAGCGCGCCTTGGTCGGTCCGCCCCCGACGTGCACGGTCCAGGCGTCCGGATCCATGCGGGCGAAGAGGTCCTCGTCGGTGCGATCGTCACCGATGGCGAGCCGGAAAGCGGCGTCGGGCCAGAGCGCCAGCACGCGCTCGATGAGCGCCCCTTTGTTCGCCCAAATGGGCTTGACCTCCACGATCTTCTGGCCGCGCATGGCGCGCAATTCCGTCTCTGCAAGCATGCTTTCCAGCATCTCCACGAGTTCGTGCGCCAGCCACTCTCCGAATTCCGGTTCAGCCATGCGGTAGTGCCAGACCAGCGAGTATTCCTTCTCTTCGACAAAACTACCAGGAGTGCGGATGACGAAGTGTTCGAGGATGGGGCGCACCGTCTGCTTCCACTCGGCCGGGGGATGGACACCCGTGGGAGCCCAGGCGCCGCCCGACCCGATTACCGCGCCATGCTCGGCGGCGAGAAGCAGCCTGGGGACGGCGCCGAACCAGCCCTCCAGATCGGCGGCGCGGCGACCGGAGACGAGCACCACGAAATTTGCCGGATCGGCCGCCAGGGTTCCCAAAGTGCGCAGCAGGCCGGCGGACGGCGAGGCGCGTCCAGGAATGATGGCAAACGGAACCAGGGTGCCGTCGTAATCCAGCAGCAGCAGGCGGCGCGTGGCACGCCGGTAGTCGGCTTCCATTTCCGCGGGATCGAGGGCGCGGGTGCGGCGTGACGCGTCGAGAGCGCGGGCCTCGGCGGCCGCCGTGAGGGTGGAGAGGAAACGATCACCCCAAGTAAAGACATCGTTGCGCACTACGCGTTCATGAAGCGCGCGCATGCGGTCACGGCGCTCGTCGGGTTCCAGGTGCAAGGCGCGATGGACGGCATCGGCGGTGCGTTCCTCGTCGAGCGGGTTAACCATAAGGGCTTCCCCCATCTCGGCGGCGGCGCCGGCGAACTCGCTCAAGACAAGCACGCCGTCCCCCTCCGGTTTGGTAGCGGCGTACTCCTTGGCCACCAGATTCATGCCGTCGCGCAGGGGCGTCACCCAGCCAACCTCGGCCAAGCGGTAGAGGGCCACCAGTTCGCTCTTCTCAACGCCACGATTGATGTAGACGATGGGAGTCCAGGAGGCCGTCCCCAGTTTGCCGTTGATCTCCCCCACCAGTTCGTTCACCTCGCTACGCAGGTCCTGGTACGTTCCGATGCCTTCGCGGGAGGGCACCGCGATCTGGATGAGCACCACTTTTCCGCGCAGTTCGGGATCTCCCTGGAGCAAGCGGCGGAAGGCGCGCAGGCGCTGCGGGATGCCCTTGGTGTAGTCCAGGCGGTCGACGGCGATCAGCACCCGGAGTCCCGCGTACTGGCGCCGCAATTCCGCGAAGTGCGCCTCGGAGTCCTCGTCCGGACGGAAATCGTCGGGCGCGATCCCGATCGGCATGGCTTCAATGTGTACCGTGCGGCCCTGGACATCCACTTCGCCGACGCTGCTTTCCAGGCCGAGCAGGCGCAGCAGGGACGAGCGGAAATGCTGCAGGTGCCGGTGCGTGTGGAAGGCGATCAGGTCCGCGCCAAGCAACCCCCGCAGCACTTCGTCGCGCCGCGGCAACAGACCGAAGACTTCGGAGGACGGAAACGGGATGTGCAGGAAGAAACCGATGCGGGCGTCCGGCATGGCTTCACGCAGCATGCGGGGTAACAGCATCAGGTGATAATCGTGTACCCAGATCAGGTCTCCGGGGCGGGCGTGCGCGGCGACGGCTTTGGCGAAGTAGCCGTTGGCCTCGACATATGCGTCCCAGGCCTCCGGCTCGAACTTCAGCAGTGTGGGGAAGTAATGGAAGAGCGGCCAGACGGCGCGGTTGGGATAGCCCTCGTAGAAGGTGTTGCCAAGCTCTCCGGGCAGTTCGAGCGCGACGGCGCCCTCCCTGGCCTTCCAGCTTCGGAAGATGTCGGCGCGCTCGGGGTCGCGATGCGCCTCTTCGGTTTCTCCGGACCAGCCGATCCATAGGCCGCCGGTACGGCGCAGGATGGGGTTCATGGCAGTGGCCAGGCCGCCGGCGCTGCGTTCGGTACTCCATCCGCCGCCCTCTTCGCGGCGAAGCGTCACGGGCAGGCGGTTCGAAACGACGATCAGGCGTGACACATGTCTTCCCCTGCGCGTTTGGTTCCGTTTTCGTATACGTGCGATTCTGCACACGCCAGGCGATGGGCCGCGGGAACAGGAACCCCGCTTGCTGCCAAGCTAAAACTTCGGACATGCCCCCAGAGAACAGGAACGTCCCAATCGATTCGGATCCGCTGTGGTACAAGGACGCGATCATCTACGAAGTCCACGTGAGGGCCTTTGCCGACGCAAACGGCGATGGCATGGGCGATTTCGCGGGGCTCACGGCGAAGCTCGATTACCTTCAGAGCCTGGGCATCACGGCCGTTTGGGTGCTGCCCTTCTGTCCCTCGCCATGGAAGGATGACGGCTACGACATCTCGGATTACAACGACGTACACCCGGCCTACGGCACCCTGCGGGATTTCGAGGCTTTCCTGCGGGAGGCCCATCGCCGCGGACTGAGGGTGATCACGGAACTGGTATTGAATCACACATCGGACCAACACGTCTGGTTTCAGCGCTCCCGCCGTGCGGAGCCCGGGTCACGATGGAGAAATTACTATGTATGGAGCGACACTCCGGACCGGTACACTGACGCGCGGATCATCTTCAAGGATTTCGAGGCTTCCAACTGGACTTGGGATCCCGTCGCGCGCGCCTACTTCTGGCATCGCTTCTACTCCCATCAGCCGGATCTCAACTTCGACAATCCGGAGGTGCGGACGGCGGTCCTGAAGGCACTCGATTTTTGGCTCGATCTGGGAGTGGACGGGGTACGGCTGGACGCCGTGCCGTACCTGTTCGAGCGCGAGGGCACCAATTGCGAAAACCTGCCCGAGACGCACGCGTTCCTTCAGGAACTGCGCGCCCACGTAGATGCGAAGTACATCGACCGCATGATCCTGGGGGAGGCCAACCAATGGCCGGAGGACGCCATCGCTTATTTCGGGGAGGGTAATGAATGCCACATGGCATTCCACTTCCCGCTCATGCCGCGGCTGTTCATGTCCACCCGGATGGAAGACCGTTACCCCATCACCGAGATCCTGAATCTCACCCCGGCCATCCCGGACAACGCGCAATGGGCGCTATTCCTGCGCAACCACGACGAGTTGACGCTCGAGATGGTGACGGACGAGGAGCGCGACTACATGTACCGGGTCTATGCGCAGGACCAGAAGATGCGCATCAACCTGGGGATCCGGCGGCGGTTGGCGCCGCTGCTCGAAAACGACCGGCGCCGTATCGAATTGCTGAACGCGCTGCTGCTCTCGCTGCCCGGCACGCCGGTGATCTACTACGGCGACGAGATCGGGATGGGAGATAACTTCTACCTGGGCGACCGCAACGGGGTCCGCACGCCCATGCAGTGGAGCGGCGACCGCAATGCCGGGTTCTCGCGCACCAACCCCCAGCGGCTTTACCTCCCCGTGATCATCGACCCCGAGTACCACTATGAGGCAGTGAACGTCGAGACCCAGCACAACAATCCGCATTCGCTGTTGTGGTGGATGCGGCGGATCATTGCGCAGCGGAAACAATCCAAAGCCTTCGGGCGCGGGACGCTGGAGTTTCTGCAGCCGGAGAACCGGCGCGTGCTGGCGTTCCTGCGGAATTACGAAGACGAGTGGATCCTGGTTGTGGCAAACCTGTCGCGCTTCGCGCAATCGGCGGAGCTGTCACTGGGCAAACTCCAGGGGTTTACACCCGTGGAGATGTTCGGGGGCAACGTCTTTCCGGAGATTTCGGATCGCCCCTATGCGCTGTCGCTCGGGCCGCATTCGTTCTACTGGTTTATGCTCCAGCAGCGGAAAGCGATATCGGAATCATTCCAGGGCGCCGGGGGCGAACGGACCCTGCCGTTGCTGACCCTGACCTCCTGGGAACATATCTTTTCGCCCCCGATTCGTGCCGCGCTGGCGCGCTATCTGCCGGAATTTCTGAGGACGCGGCCATGGTTCCTGGGCGCGCGCAATCGCATCCGGCTGGCCGAGGTGCGGGACGTGATCCCGTTCCCGCGCAGCTCATCGTACCTGGTATTGATCCGGGTGGAATACATAGACGGCGACGGGGAAAACTATGTCCTGACGCTGTCCGTAGCGCGGGATGAGCGCGCCGAACAGGTGATACGCGAGAATCCGCAGTACATAATGGCGCGGCTCTGGGGTCCGGACGGCAGCAAGGGCGTGCTCTACAGCGGCGTGCGCAACCGGGAATTCTGCGAGGAACTCCTGGGCGCCATCACGCGCCGCCGCAGGTTTCAAGGCGAAGCCGGAGAGCTGGTGGCGTCCCACACGCGCAGGTTCCGCGACATCTGGGGGGACGACAGGCCGGCGCTCGAACCCGCTGTAGCGCGTGGCGAACAGAACAACACATCGGTGATTTTCGGCGACCGCTTCGTATTGAAGCTGTTCCGCCGGATCGAGGCGGGCATTCATCCCGAGCGCGAGATGGGCGCGTTCCTTACGGAGCGCGTGCACTCCGCCCATGCCGCTCCGCTCGCCGGCGCGCTGGAGTACCGCAGCGGCGGTGAGGTCACCACTCTGGCGCTGCTCCATGGATACCTGCGCCACGAGGCCGAAGGCTGGGATTACACCTTGGACAGCCTGGGGTTGTACTTCGAACAGGCGCTGGCATCCGGGCTGCCGGCGCCGGAGCCCACCAAGCAGAGTGCCCTCGTGCTGGCAGCCGAACGACCGCCCGAGGTAGCGGGACAGCTAATCGGAGGCTATCTCGAGCTCGCCCGCCTGCTGGGACGCCGCACGGCCGAGGTGCACGTCTCACTGGCCAGCCATCCCGAAGAAGCGGAGTTCGCGCCGGAGCCCTACACGGATTTCTACCGGCACGGGCTGTACCATGGGCTGCTCGCCCATACCCGGCGAAATATGGAACTGCTGCGGCGCAACCTGGACGGCATTACGGGAGGCGAGCGGGAGGAATGCGAGCGCCTGATCGCCAGCGAGCCGCGGATCCGCCGTATGCTGCAGCAGTTGCGCGACCAGCGCGTGTCCGCAATCCGCAGCCGCATCCATGGCGAGTACAACCTGCGGCAGGTGCTCTTCACGGGAAAGGATTTCGTGCTCATCGATTTCGAGGGCAGTCCCGACCGGCCGCTAAGCGAGCGCCGGCTCAAGCGGAGCCCCATCCGGGACGTCGCCGGGATGATGCGGTCCTTCCACTACGCCTCACACGCGGTGCTGTTCGGCCAGGTGTCCGGGGTGGTAGCGCACCGCACCGACGCGGCTTCGCTCGAACTCTGGGCGGACTTCTGGTACAACTGGGTCAGCGCCTCATTTCTGGCCGGTTACCTGGGGGTGCCCGGCACCAGCGCCCTGCTACCTACCTCGCGCCAGGAGCTACGGTTGCTGCTCGACATCTTTCAGATCGAAAAGGGGCTGCGCGAGATGCGCTACGAATTAACGCAGAGGCGCGACTGGCTGCGCATTCCCGTGCACGGCATACTGGAGCTGCTCGGAACGGAGTAAGTTTATGCGCGTTCCGCTGGCAACCTATCGCATCCAATTCAACCAGAACTTCCGGTTCGCCGACGGTCGCGACCTTGTGCACTACCTCCACGAACTGGGAATCAGCGACCTGTACTCGTCCCCGTGGTTTAAGGCGCGGCGCGGCAGCTCGCACGGTTACGACGTGGCCGATCCAATGCGGGTGAACTCCGAGCTCGGCACCGAGGAGGAGTTCGACGAGTTGAGCGAGAAACTGCGGCACTACGGCATGACAGTGCTGCTCGACATCGTGCCCAACCACATGGCTGCCAGTGCCGAAAACCCGTGGTGGCTCGATGTACTGGAGAACGGCACGGCTTCCGAATACGCCGAGTTTTTCGATATCGACTGGCATCCGGCGACCAGCAAGGCGGCCTTCCTCCAGGACAATCGCGTGTTGCTGGCCATCCTGGGGGATCTGTACGGCAACGTCCTCGAGAACCAGGAACTGAGCCTGCGGATCGACGATGACGGCTTCTTCGTGCGGTATTACGACCACAGGCTGCCGCTCGATCCGAAGACGTACGATACGGTGCTCATGGGCGCGCTCGAGCAGAACCCGGGCCTCGATGAACTTCGTGCGCTGCTTGAAGACCTTTCGCGGCTGCCTTCCCGTGACGAGTCGGATTACGAGCGGCTGATGCTCCGCCGCTCCCAAAAGAAAACGCTTAAGCACCGGCTGTGGACGCAGTACCGCGACGAGCCAGCCGTGAAGCAGGCCATCGACGATGCGCTGCGGCAGCTCAACGGCGTGCGGGACGATCCGAGCAGCTTCGACGCGCTCGACCGGCTGCTCTCCCGCCAGGCGTTCCGGGTGGCCCACTGGAAGATCGGCTTCGAGGAGATCAACTATCGGCGGTTTTTTGACATTAACGAGCTGATCGGCCTGCGCGTGGAAGTGCCGGGCGTATTCGAACTGCGCCACCTCCGCATTCTGGAGCTGATCCGGGCGGAGAAGGTTTCGGGGCTGCGCATCGACCATGTGGACGGCCTGTATGATCCGCGCGGGTATCTGGCCAGGCTGCAGCAGGCGATCGGACAGCCGGGCGGTTTCTACGTACTGGTGGAGAAGATCCTCGGAGCGGACGAACGCCTTCCGAAGGAGTGGGCCATCAGCGGCACCACCGGCTACGACTTCCTAAATGCCCTGAACGGCATTTTTATCCACCGCCCAGGCCTTGAGGCGTTAACCTCCTTCTACCGGCGGCGCACCGGCATCGAGCGGCCGTTCGAGGAGATCTGCTACGCCGCCAACAAGAAGGTGATGCGCGACCTGTTCATCGGGGAGGTGAACGCGCTGGGGCACGATCTGGGTCGCCTGGCCGCGCACGACCGCCAGGCGCGCGACGTGCCGCTCTCCGAATTGAAGGATGCGCTGATCGAGGTGACCGCGTGTCTTCCGGTGTACCGCACCTACGTCCGGGAGTTCGACATTTCCGAGGCGGACCGCGGGTATATCGAGCGCACCATCCGTGTGGCGCGGGAGCGGACTGCCGTTGACAGTGTCGGCGCGGAGGCATTCGACTTCCTGCGGCGCGTGCTGCTCTTGGAGCCGCGGCATTACACGGAGGACCAGAAGCCGCAGTGGCTCGCATGGGTGCTGCGCTGGCAGCAGTTCACGGGGCCGGTGATGGCGAAGGGTCTGGAGGACACAGCGTCGTACCGGTACAACAGCCTGATCTCGGTCAACGACGTCGGCAGCGATCCTTTGCGCCTGGAACCGCCCACGGATCTGGCCGGCTTCCATGCGTTCAATACGGCGCGGCTCCGGGAGTGGCGGCATGCCATGAACGCCACCTCCACGCACGACACCAAGCGTGGCGAGGATGCCCGGGCGCGCATCAACGTGCTCTCCGAAATCCCGTGGGAATGGGAGGAGCGCTTCGAATGCTGGAGCCGGCTGAACGAGGGTTTTAAACGCCGCGTGGCGGGCGACATGGTGCCGGGGCCGAATGAAGAGTTCCTGATCTACCAGAT
Source organism: Bryobacteraceae bacterium (assembly GCA_035561075.1). Classification (GTDB taxonomy): domain Bacteria; phylum Acidobacteriota; class Terriglobia; order Bryobacterales; family Bryobacteraceae; genus JAMCRM01. Next base: position 34,076 of record DATMYF010000113.1, on the reverse strand, counting down.
GCTGCTGGGCACCTGGCCCATCGACGAAAGTGAGGTGGCCGGATACCCGGAGCGGTTCCGGCAGTTTCTGATCAAGGCGGCGCGCGAGGCCAAGACCGAGACGAGCTGGATCCGCATGAACACGGAGTACGAAGACGCACTGACCGCGTTCGCCACCGACGTGCTGGCCGAAGACAGTAGATTCATGCTCGACTTTCTGCCGTTCCAGCGGAAGGTCGCGTTCTACGGAGCCATCAACGGACTCTCGCAGGCCCTCTTGAAGATCACCGTTCCAGGCGTGCCGGATTTCTACCAGGGCTCGGAATTATGGAACCTGAGCATGGTCGATCCGGATAACCGCCGCCCCGTAAACTACGCCAGGCGCATGGAGTTGATGGACTCGCTAAATGATCGCGAAGCGGCGGGTCTGGCGGGACTGGCGGCGGAACTTGCGCACGACCTGTTGCAGGATACCGCCAAGCTGTTCGTCGTGCGGAAGGCTTTGGGGTTCCGCCGGACGCACCAGGATCTGTTCGCCGAGGGCGATTACCAGCCGCTCGCGGCCACCGGCGCCAGGGCCGAAAACGTAATTGCATTCGCGCGTCGCCGCGAGAGCGAATGGACCGTCGTGGTCACCCCGCGGTGGACCACCCAGTTGTGCGAGCCGGGGCATTGGGAGTCCTGCAACTGGGGCGATACAGCGCTTGCGCCGCCCGAGGGAGCACCCTCGGGCTGGAGGAACGTCTTCACCGGTGCGCCACTCGCGACCTTACGGCTGGATGAGATTCTGGGTGGTTTCCCCGTGGCGTTGCTGGAGGTGCCGTAGCGTGTTCCCAAGATCGAGCGGTATCCTGCTGCACCCCACTTCGCTTCCGGGACGCTACGGCATCGGCTCGCTGGGCATTGAGGCGTTCCGCTTCCTCGACTTCCTGGCGGCGGCGGGACAGCGCGTCTGGCAGGTGCTGCCGCTCGGTCCCACAGGTTACGGCGATTCGCCCTACCAGTTGTTCTCCGCCTTCGCGGGCAATCCGCTGCTGATCAGCCTGGAGACGCTCTGTCACGAAGGCCTGCTGGATGCCGCGGACCTGGATGCGGCCCCGGCCTTTCCTGACGGCAGCGTCGATTACGGCGCCGTGATGCGTTTCAAAGCGCCGCTGCTCGCGCGCGCCTGCCGCAACTTCGGGGAACGCGGCGGCGCGGCGGACCGCCAGGCGTACGAGGAATTCCGCGCCCGCCACGCCGCGTGGCTCGAGGATTTCGCGCTGTTTATGGCGCTCAAGGACGCTCACGGCGGGGAGGCCGTGTGGACACGTTGGCATCCGGAGATCCGCAGGCGTGAACCCGCCGCGCTCGGCCACTGGAGTGAACGGCTGCAGCCGCAAATCGACGAGGTCCGACTGCTACAGTATCTCTTCTACCGGCAGTGGGAGGCGCTGCGGGCGCGCTGCCGCAAGCTGGGCATCCGCATCATGGGTGACCTTCCCATCTATGTGGCACACGACAGCGCCGATGTCTGGGCGCATCCGCAATTCTTTCGGCTCGACGACCGCGGTGAGCCCGAAACCGTTGCCGGGGTGCCCCCCGACTACTTCAGCGCAACCGGCCAGTTGTGGGGCAATCCGATCTATCGATGGGACGCCTTGGCCGAAACCGGGTACGCCTGGTGGGTAGAGCGATTCCGCGCCGCGTTCGAGCAGTTCGACTTCGTGCGGCTCGACCATTTCCGCGGTTTCGAGGCGTATTGGGAGGTGCCGGGGGGTGCTTCCACAGCGATCGGGGGGCGCTGGGTGAAGGGCCCCGGGGCTCAACTCTTTCGCGCCGTGACGAAACAACTCGGGACCCTTCCGGTGGTAGCCGAGAACCTGGGGGTGATCACTCCGGAGGTGGAAGCGCTACGCAGCGAGTTCGGCTTTCCCGGTATGAGCATTTTGCAGTTCGCCTTCGGCAAAGACCCGCAGGCGCCCGATTTCAAGCCGCACAACTATCCCCGCAACCTCGTGGCCTACACAGGCACGCATGACAATGACACGGTAATCGGATGGTGGAACAGCACCGGTGAAGCTGACAGCACGCGCAGCACGGAGGACGTAGCGCGAGAAAAGGCTCACGCTCTGGAGTACCTGAATACGGACGGGCGGGAGATGAACTGGGTCCTCATCAGGACGTTGATGGCGTCGGTGGCGGACACGGTGCTCTTCCCCTTGCAGGACGTTTTGGGATTGGGGAGCGAAGCACGCATGAACATGCCCGCGAGCGGGAGCGGCAACTGGCACTGGCGTTACCGCCCCGGTTCGATCTATGCGGGCGTCACGGAGCGTCTACGAAAACTCGCGGTGCTCTATGACCGGGTGTGACGCCCGCGCGGGGGGCGCTTACGACCGTTTCCGGCGCAACGCCAAGCCCGCTCCGCTCAACACGCCGCCGCCAAGCAGCAGCCCAAGCCAGTTACCGGCCGTAGCCGGCATGCGATTGGCCTCGGCTGGAGCGGCAGTCGCTTCCTGGCCCATGGACCTGTCGGCCTGTCCGGAGGTTGACGGCTGGCTCTGTGTCTCCGTGCTGGGCTGGGCCTGCTGGGTCATTGTCTCGGACTGCGTCGACGGAGTGGTGCTCGGCTGAGCAGACTCAGTAGTGCTGGGCTGAGCAGACTCGGTGGTGCTGGGCTGCGCAGACTCCGTGGTGCTCGGCTGAGCCGGCGGCGTGGTGCTGCTGCCGGGCTCGGTGGATTGGGTGCTCGTCTCAGGTGCAGCCTCCGTGCTGGGAGTAGTGCTGGGAGCGTTCTGGGTCGTCGTGTCAGTGCCGGTGCCCGGTGTAGTGGTCTGCATATCGGACCCACTGCGCTCTGTCTGACCTGTGCGGTTCGTCCCACGAGTATCGGTAGTACCCTGGCCGGCGCTGCCGGCGCTTCCGGACGTGCCTGTGGATTGCGCGGTCGCCGCGCCGACCGTGAGCATCGCCCCTATCGTCATGATCGCCAGTTTCTTCACTGAAAACCTCCTGGTTTTTAGACCGGCGAAACACCGCCGGACGGTTTCTTCAATTGCAAGCACTGGTCCGACGTGCGTTTACCCGCTTCCGCCGGGTGGTATGCTGCAAATGTCGCTCGAAACATATGACAAAACGCCAAAGAGTGGAAACGGTTTATAGCATGGGGAAAGCCGACCGCATTCCCTTCGTCCCCGCCATTTACGAACATAAGGGAGCGCTGGTCGGTAAGTCGCCGTCGGAGATCTGCCGTAGCGCGGACTACCTGTACGCGGGCCTGAAGAAAGAAGTGGCCGTGTACGACCCCGACATGCTGGTAATCGGCATCGACGTTTATAATGTCGAGGCGGAGGCCATGGGATGCGAGGTGGTTTACTTCGAAGATAACAGCGTCCCTGCGATTGTGGACTCGTTTATCGAGCGGCCCGAAGACATCACCAAGCTGCATATCCCCAATCCGGAAGCGGATGGCCGCATGCCCGTCTACCTGGAAGTGGCCGAGGCGCTCGGCAAGGAACTCGGTCCGGAGATGATCCTCCGCGGAGCGGTTACTGGTCCGTACTCCATGGCGTCCGCCATCATGGGCGCCGAAAAGTTCATCATGGCGAACATCGAGCAACCCGGGTTTTGCGAGGAACTGGTGCGTTTCTGCGCGCGTGCCACGGTGGATTTCGGAAAGGCTTTCCTTAAACGCGGAATCGAGCCGATCATTTTTGACTCCCAGGCCACTCCGACGCTGGCATCGCCGCGCGTGTTCCGCAGGCTGGTGACCCCGATCTACCGCGATACCATCATTCCAGAGTTGAAAGCAGCCGGGGGGCGTTATATCCCCTTCATCATTGGCGGCAATACCACTCCTATCGTTGACGACCTGATCGCCTCGGGCGCCTCACAGTTCCTTTGCGACCGTCCCGCGAGCCTTGAAAAATGGCGGGAGAAGGCGCTCAAAGCCGGTGTGCCGTTCCGTGCCAACGTGGATGCGGTGCTGGTGAATACAGGCCCGGCAGACGCCATCCGTCGGCAGGCGCTGGAAATTCTGAAGGAGTGCAAAGATCACCCGGGCTTCCTGCTCGGCTGCGGGGTGGTGGCTTACGATGGAAAGGCAGAGTACGTCGACGCCATCCTGCAGGCCATTAAGGATGTCGCTTCCGGTAGCGTGGACTGGGAACGCGAATTGAGCGGCGCCGCACAGGCCTAACACCGCTTTTACACTTTCGTTACGTTTGTCCCGCCTTACGTTTGATGCTTTTGTCTGCGCTTTCACCAGCCTACCCGCACGGGTGCTCGACATAACCGGGCACCCGCCACAGAATGATGCAGAGGGGTTTTTCAATGTTCAGATCACTGATCTTGTGTCTCTGCACAGTCTTGCTGACAGTCTCGGGCGTGCGCGCCCAGACCGTCACCGGCTCCATTACCGGCACCGTCACGGACAGCACCGGGGCAGTTGCTCCAAACGTTGTCGTTAGTGCCGTCAACACCAGTACCAATGTAAGGTCCGAGACCACTACTAATGAGTCAGGCGTTTACATCCTGAGGTTTCTGCCCACCGGCGATTACACCGTGACCGCAGAGGCCAAGGGCTTCAAGCGGCAGGTGTCCAATCCTTTCCGGGTGGAAGTGAACCAGGTGGCGCGCGTGGACATCTCGATGACGCTCGGCGAAGTTACCGAGACTGTCGAGGTGGCCGGAGTCGCACCTATTCTGCAAACCGAAACTACCCAGACCGGGCAGGCCATCACCGCCCGGCAGGCGACCGAACTGCCGCTCAACGGCCGCAATTTCGTAAGTTTGACGCTGCTGGCGCCAGGCTCCATCACACCAGATCCGGCGTCATTCAACACGCCATCTCGCTCATTCGGCGGGGGGCGTCCTTACGTGAACGGCAACCGCGAGCAGTCCAATAACTTCCTGCTCGACGGCGTGGATATCAACGAACCGATCGACAACCTCATCGCTTACAACCCAAACGTGGACGCCTTGCAGGAAGTCCAGGTGCTCACGGGCAACGCCTCCGCCGAGTTCGGGAACGGCAACGGCGCCATCGTGAACATGAGCATGAAGAGCGGCACCAACTCGTTTCACGGAAACCTTTTCGAGTTTCTGAGGAACCAGAAGCTGGACGCTAACAGCTTCTTCTTGAACCGCTCCGGCGCCGCAAAGCGGGCCCTCCGGCAGAACATATTCGGAGGCACGTTAGGCGGCCCGATTGTCTCGGACCGGCTGTTCTTCTTCGTTGATTACCAGGGTACGCGACGGCGTGAGAGCGGTCCCGCGCTGGCGACCGTGGTGCCCGCGGCGATGCGCACTGGGAATCTCTCCGCCTACTCGGATCCGATCAGGGACCCGCGTACCGGGCAGCCGTTCCCAGGCAACATCATTCCGCAAGAACGCATTGTGAATCCGGTGGCGATCGCGCTTTTCTCGAACCCGCAACTTTACCCGCTCCCGAACAGCACTGGCACCGGACCGATCGGCGTTAACAATAACTACGTTTCGTCCTCGGCGGACCTCTTCGACAACGACCAGGCCGACGCCAAGATAGACCACCACAGCGGCGAGAAGGATTACATTTTTGGGCGGTTCACCATCGCGCGGTATCGCAGTGGCGCGTCCGCCGTGATAATTCCCACCTCACTAGGCGGTACCACCGACGCCCCTACTACAGGCGGGGTGCTCAGTTGGACCCGCACGTTCAGCCCGACCAGCATCAATGAAGCACGCCTCGGCTTCACGCGCGTGAAGATCAACAACAATACCGCCGATGTCGCCGGGCTGCTGGGCGCTAGCGGTAACCAGACGCTCGGCATCCCGGGCGGCCAGCCCATTCCGGGCGCCAGTTCCATCAGCCTAGGAGAGTTCACCGGTATCGGCAGCGCCGCTACCGATTCTTCCACGGTGGATAACAATTACCACATTGCCAATACCTTCTCGAAGCAGTTGAACCGCCACTCGCTGCGCATGGGCGGCAATGCCCTGCGCTACCAGCAGAACCGCTTCTATGCCGGCAACAACGGGCTACTGGGCAGCTTCACCTACAGCGGTACCTATACCGGCAACGCCTTTGCGGACTTCCTCCTGAACCAGTTGAACCAAAAGGGCCGGGGCAGTCAGACAGGCCGCTGGGGCCACCGCCAGTGGCGTACGGGCCTGTTCTTCCAGGACGACTTCAAAGCCCGCCCCAACCTCACCTTTAACCTGGGGCTGCGGTGGGAGTACACGCAACCTCTAGTGGAGGTGGCCGATCGTCAGGTGAACGTCGACCTGCAGACCGGTCAGCCACGCTTCGCCGGACAGAACGGCAACAGCCGCGCGCTGTATGAGCCCTACTACCGGCAGTTCATGCCGCGCGTAGGCGTGGCCTGGACACCGGGTGGCGGCGGATTCGTCATCCGCGCCGGCTACGGCATCACGAGTTACATGGAGGGGACGGGGGCGAATCTGCGGCTGACGTTGAACCCGCCGTACTTCTTCGAATCGTCGGTAACCTACGATATCAATACCCCGGGCGACATCCGCGCCGGGTTCACGGACGTGCAGCCGCTGAACGTTCTGGCCGGCCAGGTGCGCGCCTGGAACCCCGACCTGCGGCCCGCCTTGATCCAGCAATGGAACCTGACCACAGAGTATGCTTTTAGCGGCAGCTTCTCCGTAAATGCGGCATATGTCGGGCAGCGCGGAACACACTTGGTGAATCCGCGTGAGTACAACCAGCCGCTTCCTGGCGTGGGGGACGTCTCCACTTGGGCGCCGCTGCAACAGCGCCGGCGGCTCTTTTCGGTGGCGCCGCTCATCACCAATATCAGCGGCACGGATTCCAGCTCCAACATGTGGTACAACGCCCTGCAGGTCAGCGCGCGCAAGCGCTACAGCATGGGGCTGGAGTTCCTGGCGTCCTACACGCTGAGCCGTACCCTTACCGACAACCTCGGCTATTACGGCTCGGGCGGCGTGGCCGGTGAAGGCGCCTACTGGCAGAACGCCTACGACCGCGAAGGCGACTGGGGCCCCGCGTTCTTCGACGCGCGGCACAATTTCAGCCTGGGTGGCAACTTCGAAATACCCTATGGCCGAGGCAAGCGTTTCGGCACCGACGCTCCGCGCGCGCTGGACCTGATCATTGGCGGTTGGAAGACCAATTTCGTGGTGAGCGCGCACTCCGGCTTCCCCCTCACCATCCAGGCGCGCGACGTCACCAGCCAGGCAGTTCGCGGCAACACGCGGGCGAACCGCTACGGCGAGCTGAACTATCAAAACCAGAGCATCGACAACTGGTTCGGCACCGGCAACCAGATCTGTCTGAACCCGGGGGAGAACACCGGCGGGTGCGCCTATGGCGTTCCGGCCACCGGCAACTTCGGCAACTCCGGCAAGGGCACCGAGCGCGCGCCGGACTTCCGCAACCTCGACCTGACCCTGGGGAAGAACTTTTACGTCACGGAGCAGCGCTACTTCGACTTCCGGGCGGAGTTCTTCAACATCTTCAACCATGCCAACTTCGGGCCTCCGGGACGCGTTGTCAGCGCACCCGCGAGCTTCGGGGTGATCACATCGACAATCGGGAATCCGCGGAACGTGCAGATGGGTCTCAAGTTCTACTTTTAGCTGGAAGGGGGCATGGCGGCGCGCACCTGAGGCGCTGCCGCCATGCTTCGCCTGGATATTCTTCGAATCTCTTTGCTACTGTAGTTCCCCGGGCGCGGGAATCCTCTCAAGATTCGTCACTTCTCCGGCGCCGGCGGATGGCCGGCAGGGATAGATCTGAGGCACGACGCCGAAGCGCTTCTGATACGCCGCCGCGATGGCGTCGCGGAAGGCGCCGGCCGCCTCGGGCCGCATGAGGTTGACCGTGCAGCCGCCGAAGCCACCCCCGGTCATGCGCGCGCCGTAAACACCTTCCATGGCGAGCGCGTGGTCTACCAGGAAGTCCAACTCCTCGCAACTCACTTCGTAATCGTGCTGTAGGCTGCGGTGGGAAGCCACGAACAACGCACCCATACGCTCCAGGTGGCCCGCCACGCTCGCGGCCACGAAGTCTTCCACCCGCGCGTTCTCCGTCACCACGTGCCGGGCACGCTGGGCAATCACAGCGGGCAGCGCGGCCTCGACGCCCTCGAACATCTCCACGGTGACGTCACGCAGGCTCTGGACCTGTGGGTGTTTCTTCGCGATCAACCCCACGGCGGTGGCGCATTCGACGGTCCGCTGCTTGTAGGCCGAAGTGCCGAGGGCATGCTTCACCATGGAATTGACGGCCAGAATTTCTATACCGTCCGGCAGCGCGACGGCCTCGTGCTCCAGGCTGCGGCAATCGATGCGCACGGCGGCGTGCTCACGTCCGAAGACGGAGATGAACTGGTCCATAATGCCGCAGGGCATCCCGACGAAATCGACCTCCGCGCGCCGGCACAGTTTCGCCAATTCCACGCGGTCGATGGCGCGTCCGCCGAGCAGGGCCAGGGCCGTTGATACTTCGAGCGCCGCCGACGAGCTGAGGCCGGAGCCTTCGGGCACCGTGCTGCGGATATAGAGATTGGCCGGCTCCAGCGGGTACCCGGCCTTGATTAGTTCCTGGGCCACGCCCGCGACGTAATCGGTCCAGTCGCCCCGGGGTTTGAGACGCGGCAGTTCCACCACGGGCCAGGCGACGGATTCGTCAGCGTGCTCCGAGTAGACCCGCAGTTCACCGGATGCCGCCGGCGCCGTCCCCACATAGGTGGCCATGTGGAGCGCGATGGGCAGCACGAAGCCGAGATTGTAGTCGGTGTGCTCACCGATCAGGTTGACGCGCCCCGGCGCGCGGAACACGCGCAGGCCATCCGCCTTGCCGTAGCGGGCTTCAAAGCCGCCGTTCACGGCTGCCGCCTTCGCGCCCTCCGGGCGAGCGCCAGAAGAAAGGCCCCGAATGCCAGCAGAAAGAGGCCGGCGTAGAGGTTCACGTTCACGTCCGCGAGCCGGCCGCGGCTCTCGGGCGAGAAGACCCCCATGGCCGTCACCATCAGCCCGATAATCGCGAAGAAGTAACCCGAAGGTGTACGCAGGTCAAGCATGGGTTTACCAGAACATCAGGTTCAAGACTACCAGCATTACCGCTACCAGAATGGCCAGTGGAGCGGGGCGCAGATACCAGGCCACACCCTCGTCCGTGGGCATCTTGGTGAGGCTGTAGACGAGGCCGCTCAGTTCCGCGTCGGGACGCGGTTTGGTGAGCAGGCTTACCAGGACGGTCACCAGCAGGCAGGCCGTGAAGGCGAAGATGGCGATCCAGAAATTCTGCGCCATGACGGACGGGAACTGGTGCAGTGAGGCGAGCCATCCGCCCTTCCCTTCCGCTACCGTCAGCCCATGCGTGAGGGCCGCGGCAGTAGTGCCCGACACCAGGCCCGTGAAGGCCCCGTGGCCGGTGGTCCGCTTCCAGAACATGCCCAGTACGAAGGTGGCGAAGAGCGGCGCGTTCACGAACCCGAAGACCAGTTGCAGCAGGTCCATGATGTTGTTGTAATGCTGCGCCAGGTACGCCGTCCCGATGGAGAGTGCCACGCCGCCGATGGTCGTGAGGCGGCCCACCATGAGGTAATGCTTGTCCGGCGCGTTGGGCCGGATGTGGCTCTGGTAAAGGTCGTAGGTGAACACCGTATTGAACGCGGTGACATTGCCCGCCATGCCGCTCATGAAGGACGCCATCAGGCCGGTGAGCCCGACCCCCAGCATGCCGGCGGGATAGAACTGGGCCATCAGGGTGGTGAGCACCTGGTCGTAATCCGGACCGCCGTTCTTCATCGGCAGCACATAACCGGTACTCATGTTCGCCAGCGCCAGGGCGGCGATACCCGGAACTATGACGATGAACGGGATGAACATCTTGGGGATGGCGGCAATCAGGGGCGTGCGGCGCGCGGCGGACATGGATTCAGCCGCCATGGCGCGCTGCACCACCAGGAAGTCCGTGCACCAGTATCCGAACGACAGCACGAAGCCCAGCCCCATGGCGAGGCCGAACACTTCCACGCCCATCGGGTTGTCGCTCGCCCGCCCCATGTATGCCCAGCTATGGGTCATCACCGGGGGGATGCGCGCGGCCATGCCGTCCCATCCGCCGGCCTTCCACACCGCCATGATGGCCAGCGGCGCAAACCCCAGGACGATCAGCAGGAACTGCAACACCTCGTTGTAGATGGCGCTGGTGAGCCCGCCCAGGAAGGTATACGCCAGGACGATGGCGGCGGATGCCAGCACCGAAGTGGTGAAACTCCAGCCCAGCACGAGCTGCAGCAGCAGCCCGAGAGCATACATCGAGATGCCGGAGGAGAACACCGTCATGGCCGCGAACGTGGCGGCGTTGAAGGTGCGGGTCTTCTCGTCGAAGCGCAGCTTCAGGTACTCGGGGACGGACCGCGCGCGGCTGCCGTAGTAGAACGGCATCATGAAGACGCCCACGAACAGCATGGCGGGGATGGCGCCTATCCAGTAGAAGTGCGAGGTCATGATGCCGTACTTCGCGCCCGAAGCCGACATCCCGATCAGTTCCTGCGCGCCAAGATTGGCAGCCAGGAAAGCGAGGCTGGTGATCCAGACCGGCACGGAACGGCCGGAAAGGAGGAAGTCGCCGCTGGTGGTAACTTTCTTTCGAAGCTGCCAGCCAATGCCTAGGACAAAGGCAAAGTACACGGCCAGAATGGCATAGTCTACCGGAGCGAGTGTCAAAGTATGACCCCTGAAGTCCTCCGACCGAATTTTCCAGTTGGAAGCATTGAGTTTACCGCGCGCCGGCGGCGGAACGCAAACACCCGGCGCTGTGGTCAATCTCAACAAAAGGCGCAGGGATGCTAAAATGAAATTCTGCCATAGGAGACACTGTGTCGGCGTCCTTTCTTCAGAACCAGTTCGAACGCAACGTGGTCACTACCTCGGTGGACGACGTATTCAACTGGGCGCGCAAAGGGTCCATCTGGCCCCTCACGTTCGGGCTGGCCTGTTGCGCCATCGAGATGATCGCAGCCTCGGCGGCACGCTTCGACATCGCCCGCTTCGGGGCCGAGGTATTCCGCCCCAGCCCGCGGCAGTCCGACCTCATGATCGTGGCAGGCACCGTAACCCTGAAGATGGCCCCGGTGCTCAAGCGCATCTACGACCAGATGCCGGATCCCAAGTGGGTGATCTCGATGGGGGCGTGCTCGAGCGTCGGCGGTCCGTTCAACACCTACTCGGTACTGCAGGGGGTGGACCGTATTGTCCCCGTGGACGTATACATCACCGGCTGCCCGCCTCGCCCTGAGAACCTCTTCTACGGCCTGCTGAAACTTCAGGACAAGATCGACCAGATGACCACCCTGGTGAAGCGCCCCACGGAGGTCCGGCTGGACGAGACCATGCTGGAAGATTTCAAACAGCGGGTCATGATCGCCCAGACCAAGAACCCCGCGGCGTAACAGGCGCCGGCGTCGGCCATGTTCTACAAGGACCCCGCCAACATTTACCGGGTACAGCCGCTCGACGAGTTCGACTGGCTGGTGCACGGCTTCGGCACGCGCGACGCGCGGCTGCCGGAGAACCTCGCCACCCTGAAACAGATCCACTCGACAACCTGCATTGCGGCGGAGGGCCGTTCGGGCCTCCTCGGGGAGGGCGACGCGCTGCTCGAGAATGCGCCGGGCCGCGTGGTCGCGGTGAAGACGGCCGACTGCATCCCGGTGCTGCTGGCCGATGTTCGGAATCGCGCGGTGGCGGCGGTGCATGCGGGCTGGCGCGGTACCGTGGGACGCATTGCGGCGGGCGCGGTCCGGGCCATGGCGGAGCGTTACGGCACGCGCCCGGAGGACTTGCGCGCGATGATCGGCCCCGGGATTGGAAGCTGCTGCTATGAGGTGGGACCGGAGGTGGCCGGGCAATTCGGATATGCGCCCAACGGCCGCGTACATCTCGACCTTCCCGAGGCCAACCGCCGGCAGCTTGTGGAAGCGGGGCTGGAGCCGGAACACATCTGGGTGGCCGGGCTGTGCACCATGTGCCGCGCCGAGGAGTTCTACTCGTTCCGCCGCGAGCGCGAGCACGCCGGCCGCATGCACTCATTTATCGGTTTACGGTAGGGGCGTCAGCGCTCGTAACACCTCGGCCTGGGAGCTGCTGCTATGAGGTGGGACCGGAGGTGGCCGGGCAATTCGGATATGCGAGGCTAACCGCCGGCAGCTTGTGGAAGCGGGGCTGGAGCCGGAACACATCTGGGTGGCCGGGCTGTGCACGATGTGCCGCGCCGAGGAGTTCTACTCGTTCCGCCGCGCGCGCGAGCACGCCGGCCGCATGCACTCATTTATCGGTTTACGGTAGGGGCATCAGCGCTCGTAATTCTGGACGTAGGTATCGCGCGGCAGCCCCTTGGCGCGAGCCTTGCGCCGCAACTCAACAGCCTCGTCGCGGGTCATGCGGCCTCCCAGCACCACCAGGTAAGGGGAGCGGCCGGGCCGCGGGGCAAACACCTCGGCCTGGAACTGCGGAAATCGCCCGTTGATGGATCGCGCCTTCTGCTCGGCGGCGCGCCGGCCGGAGTAGGTGTAAGCGACCACGCGCCATTGCCCTGGCGGCGCGGAATTCCGGAGGCCGGCGTTTCTGGACGGCGCCGGACGTGCCGCCGGAGCCGCAGCGGGCGGGGCCGGAGCGGTGGGCGCGGGCGCGGGTCGAGCGGCGGGTCTTCGGTCCCGGGAGGTAGCCACCACTACCAGCACGATCACCAGCGCGAACAGCGCCCCTGCGGCGTACCACCAGGCAGGGATGTTACGCGCGCGGACAGGAGCTTCTGGCTCGACCGGGTGAGGGCGCGTGATCTCCACGGGAGGAGGCGGCGGTGCAACGGTCTCAGCTTCTTGCGGGTTGCGCAGGTATGCCGCCAGTCGCGCGGCGCTCCAACGCTTGGCGGGGTCGGGCTCCAGGGCGCGCCGGATGAACGTCTCGAAGGGCGCAAGTGCGGGCATGTCTTCCGCCGCGAGGAGGGGGGCGCCATCGTTCACGGCGGGCACGCGGCGGGTCAGCATTTCGCAGGTGGTGAGACCGAGGGTCCGCACGTCCTCGGCCGCGCCCGCCGCTCCTGCTTGCCGGACGCCATCTACCGGGAGTTTCACCGAGTCCCCCACCGCCACCACGCTCCAGGGAGTCACGCCGCCGATGGCAAGGCCGTGCGCGTGAAGGTGTGCCAGTGCGGCGGTTGCGGCTTCGAGCGCGGGGCCGGTCTCTTCGGCGGTGAGGGCGCGGTCGCGCAGCACGTCACCGAGGTTCTCCTCGGGATACTCCATCGCCACCCAGACCGCGGGAACGCCGTCGTATTCGATCTCCCCGACGTCAAAGATACGGATCAGGTGCGGGTGGGGCAGCGCTGCGGCGCGCTTCCAAAGGCTGATCTGAGCCTCGGCCGCGTCGTCAGCCAGGTTGTCGAGGCGCACGATGGCGCGCTCGTCATGCCCTGCGTCGGCCAGGAAATACGCGGTCTTATCGGTCTGCTCGATTGAACGCCGAAGGTGGTACCGCCCCCCGAGGGACAGTCCCTCGAACCGCTCGCGGAACTGCGGCGCATGCGTGTGTTCCATGATCTGCAGATACAAGGCAATTTGAGAACCGGAGTGCAAACTGCCGGATTTCAGGGGACTGTTGTAAAACTTACCGGGCGGGGTGCTGGTAATACTTACATCCAGGGCACAAAATGTTTCAGAGATGCAGCCAGACGCATATGGCACGCTGCATGCACACGGAAAGACTCCCGAAGAACCCTCGGTACGAAAGGAGACCCACGTGTGGAATAAACGCAACGACGAGAGCCCGGTGAGGCGGCCGGAACCGGAGGTGCCGCGGAGGGACGCCGGTCCCGTGCCGCAGTCCCAGCCGCATCGCGAGCCCGTACCCCAACGCTCGCCCAGCGCCGCGGTGATCGGCGCGTCCATGCACATCAAGGGCGAGATCCACAGCCAGGAGGAGCTCTTCATTGATGGCGAGGTAGACGGCACGCTGGAGCTGCGCCACGCCCTGACTATTGGGCGGAACGGCAAGGTGCGGGCGGATATCAAGGCCCGGGACGTGGTGATCCTGGGTACCGTGAAAGGCAACGTGGAGGTGACCGGCAAGATCGCCATTCGCGAAAACGGCAGCCTGATCGGGGATATCCGGACGGCGGGCATCAGCATCGACGACGGCGCGTACTTTAAGGGCAGTATCGACATCATCCGTTCCGAGCCGGCCAAGCCGGTGGTCCACACCAAAGTGGCGGAGCCCGGAGCGGCATAGGGCGGAGAGCGGGGCGCCACGCTAAAATCGGATTTGCTGCGCCCCGCCGGAACAACCCGCTACCGAATCACCCTCACGGGGATTGTGCAGGGCGTCGGGTTTCGGCCGTTCGTCAAGAACCTGGCCGAGCGAATGGGTGTGCGGGGCTCCGTAACAAACACCGGCGGCGGCGTGGTGATCGACGCCGAAGCGGAGGACCCCGCGCCGTTCCTGGCCGCGTTGCGTGACGAGGCGCCGCCCCACGCGCGCATCGAGACGTTCGCGGTGGACGAACTGGAACCGGCCGGCTTCACTTCGTTCGAGATCGACCCCAGCCGTCCAGACGCCGGCGCCTTCACCCTGGTCTCGCCGGACCTCGCCACCTGCCCGGACTGCCTGCGCGAGATATTCGACGCCCTCGACCGCCGCTACGGCTACGCCTTCGCCAATTGCACCAACTGCGGGCCGCGCTACTCGATCACCCGGGACGTGCCCTATGACCGTCCAAATACGACGATGGCGCCGTTCCGGATGTGCCCCGAGTGCCAGGCCGAGTACCGGGACCCGGCAGACCGCCGCTTTCACGCCCAACCGATCGCGTGCCCGGCCTGCGGTCCGCGGCTCTCGATGGACATCGCGGAAGCTCGCGCGGCGCTCGAGGCCGGCCGCACGGTCGCGTTGCGTGGCCTGGGGGGATTCCAACTGGCGTGTGACGCCCTCTCGGCCGGGGCCGTCGCGCGGCTGCGTGAGCGGAAGCGCCGCAGCCGGAAGCCGTTCGCGGTGATGGCGCGGGACATCGAGGCGGCGGAGCGGCTCTGCCTGGTCGGCAGTGAGGAACGCGCGCTGCTTACCAGTGCCGCCGCGCCGATAGTGCTGCTACGGATGCGGCACCCGGAAGCACTGCCTCCGGACCTGGCGCCGGGGTTGCGGGAACTCGGGGTGATGCTGCCCTCGACGCCCCTGCACCACCTGCTGCTGGCGGGCCGCCTCGATTGCCTGGTGATGACCAGCGGCAATCTCGCGGAGGAGCCCATCGTGACGGACAATGCCGCCGCGCTCGAAAAACTCGCGCCCGTGGCGGACCTGTTCCTGCTGCACGATCGCGACATCTTCATGCGTGTGGACGATTCGGTGGCGCGTCCCTCGGGCGTACTGCGGCGCGCGCGCGGCTACGCACCCGACCCGATCGATCTGGGCTTTGAAGCCGGCGACGTGCTCGCCTGCGGGGGCGAACTGAAGAACACCTTCTGCCTGACGCGCGGGCGCTACGCCATCCCCAGCCAGCACATCGGCGACCTGGAGAATTTCGAGACGCTCGAATTTTTCGAGGAGACGCTGCGCAATCTAAAGAACGTCTACCGCGCCGAACCGAAGCTGATCGCCCACGACCTGCACCCGGACTACCTGTCGACGCGCTGGGCCATGCGGCAGCCGGAGCCGAAGATCGCGGTGCAGCACCATCACGCGCACGTGGCGAGTTGCATGGCTGAGAACCACGTCCGGGAGCGTGTCATCGGGGTGGCCTTCGACGGCACAGGGTATGGCACCGACGGGCAGATCTGGGGCGGCGAGTTCCTGGTGTGCGGGTACGGCGAATTCGAGCGCGCGGCGCACCTGCGATATGTGCCGCTAGTGGGCGGCGACCGCGCCATTCGCGAGGCCTCCAGGATGGCGGCCGCACATCTTCATGATGCTTTCGGGCCGGGCTGGGGCGGCATGGACCCCGGGGTTCCCGCCGCGCGCCGCGCCATCTTCGAGCAGCTTTTCACCCGGCCCGGGCTGCGCACGTCGAGTTGCGGGCGGCTTTTCGATGCGGTGTCCGCGATAGCGGGGGTGTGCCGCGAGAGCAGCTACGAAGGGGAGGCGGCTATGCTGCTGGAGGCCGCGTGCACACAGGGTGAAGAGGGCGGATATCCGTTCACCCTCGATGGTCCTGAAATCGACACGCGTCCGCTGGTGCGCGCGGTGGCGGAGGACGTCAGGGCGGGGGTCGCCGCGGGCACGGTGGCGGCGCGTTTCCACAACACCATGGCGCGAATGATCGCGGAGGTGTGCGGCGCAATCGGGGAGCGCACCGGCATCCGCAAGGTGTGCCTTTCCGGCGGCACGTTCCAGAACATAACCCTCGCGGCGCTGGCGTTACCACTGCTCGAGCGCCGCGGCTTCGAGGTGTTCAGGCAACGGCGCGTGCCCCCCAACGACGGTGGTCTGTCGCTGGGGCAAGCGGCCGTGGCGGCCTACGCGTCCACTTTGTAGATGGTCAGGCCGGAGAGCAGTTTGGGGTAGAAGTCGGTGGACTTCTGGGGCATGACGCCGCCCGAAAACGAGATATCGGCGACCTGCTGGATGGACGTGGGCTTCAGCAGGAAAGCAGCCTGGGCCGACCCCTTGCGTGTCTCTTCCACAGCCGCGTCTACGCCCCGGATGTAGCGGAGGTTGCGTTCTTCCCGCACGGCGTCCTCTCCGATTCCGAGGGCTTTGCCGAGCAGCCGGTCGTGCAGCACCCGGACGTCGAGCTCGCCTTCGGCGCCGCGCGCTTGAAGCATCCAGAGGCGCGTGCCCGAGGCCACACCGATGATGGTGCGGCCGGGTTGCGCATCCCACGCACGGCGCAGCGTGTCGAGGGAGTCGATGGCAGTCGCGTCGAAATCCGTCGTGGCTTTTTCAATGAAGCGCCCGGCATCGAACTCCGGAATCCCGCTCACCAGCCGGTGGGTGGCCAGAATCTTCAGCCCCGCCGAGTGCATGTTGACGAAGGTCATCATCACCTTGGCGGCGCCGGGAAGCGCGGGGTTCTCGTTGCGGAATGCCAGCGCGGTTTCGTAACGATGGTGACCGTCGGCGATAAGCAACTTCTTGCCGGCCATGAGCTGCCTGATGCGTTCGACACGGTCCGCGTCGGCGATGCGCCAGAGGCGATGGACGGCGCCGTACTCATCGGTGACTTCAGTATCGGGCGCCGCGGCGGCGGCCTGGTCCAATAGTTGGTCTACTTCGCCGGCCGGGTCCGGATACAGCATGAAGATCTGGCCGCAGTGTGCGTGGGTGTGGCGCAGCAGTTCCAGGCGGTCCTTCTTGGGGCCGGAGAGCGTCTGCTCGTGGCGGTGAACGACGCCTTGGGAGTAGTCCTCCACTGCGCCGAGCCCGATAAAGCCTTTGCGCACGAGGTGCTCGCCGGTGTCCGGGACTGTGAACTCCTGGAAATAGGCGTACAGGCCGGGACGGTTTTCACGGGCCAGCACGCCGGAGGAGATCCAGTCCTCCAAGTGGCGGGCGGCGCGCGTGTAGACGTTATCGGCGGCGGAGTCGGAAGGTTGCCGCTCCCCGAGAATGACGCGCACCAGGTTATAGGGGCTGAGCGAAAGATATCGCTCGCGCATGGCGGGCGTGATCTTGTCGTACGGCTGCGTGAGGACATCGCCGGGCGCGCCGGCCTTGTTGGTGTATCTATACGGTTGGAAGGGGAAGATTTGAGCCATGGAAGAGAATTTCCAGGATACCAGAAGCGGCTAGGGACGATCCCGCACGGTCCGGGGGCCGGCATGGTCTCTGCCGTGCTCCGAGGCCAGGCAGGAGGTGCAGAGTGAATCGCGCAAAGATCGCCTGGAAATATCGCCGCGCATTGTGGAAGTATCGCAAGCCGTTGTGGACTGCTTACAAGTATCAGCGGGCGCTGCTGGTAGGCGCCGGAGCGGCGGTGGGCTTTGTTGGCGCCGCAATGGTGAACCGGACTCTCGCACGCGGATAATGCGCGCCGACATCGCGCTGTCAATTCGGCGAAAATAGAAGTGGTACATGCCGGACGTGGAGCGCGACGAGAAGCCGCAGCCGATGATCCCCGGCAGCATAGCGATGCTGACGGTGTTCGGGGTGCCGGTGCGTCTGCACTTCACGTTTGTGCTGCTGCTGGTTTTTCTGCTGTTTATCGGCGTCGGCGGGCGGCAGTCGGGTGCCATGACCGCGATTTACGTACTGGCACTGTTCGCGTCGGTGCTGCTGCACGAGTTGGGACACGCGGTGGTGGCGCGGCGTTTCGGCGTAAGGACGCTCGAGATCGTGATGTTCCCCATCGGCGGAGTGGCGCGACTGGAGCGCCGGCCGAGGGCGCGGGAGGAATTGTGGATCGCGCTGGCCGGCCCCATGGTGAATGCGGTGATTGCAGCCGCCCTGTTCGGCTGGGTGGCCGCGAGCCAGGGCTTCGTGCCCTTTGAACTACTGCGCGAACCCACGGACGCAAACCTGGCGCAACGCATTGCCGTCGGAAACCTGCTGCTGTTCGGGTTCAACCTGCTGCCGGCCTATCCCATGGACGGCGGCCGGATCCTGCGTTCCCTGCTGGCGCGATGGAAGAGCGAAGACGAGGCAACCCGCATGGCCGCCGGGGCCGGGCAGATCCTGGCTATCGCGATGGGTCTCGCGGGACTGCTGACGGGCAACTTCCTCCTCGTGTTCATCGCGATGTTCGTCTATCTGGGAGCGGCGCAGGAAAACGCGGCGGTGCGCGGGCGCATTCTCACCACCGGCTTCCCTGCCCGTGCGGCGGCGGTGACGGACTTTCAGACGCTCTCACATGGACAGACCCTCCGTGACGCGGGAAACCTGCTGCTGGCCACCTCGCAACATGATTTCCCGGTAATGCACGGGAGTCAGGTGATCGGGCTGCTCTCGCGCGACACGCTGATGCGGGCTATGCTCACCCACGGCCCGGAGTTCTACGTAGCCGGAGCGATGAGCCGCGAGTTCATGCGGGTGGCGCCCGAAGAAGAGCTTTCGGAAGTGACGCCACGACTGGCCGCGGCCGGAGGCTGTGCACTGGTGATGGACGGCGAGCGGCTCGTGGGCATGCTCACCTCAGAGAACCTTTCCGAGTTCATTTTGCTGCGCCAGTTCGGCCTCCAACAGGCAAGAGCCCACGGAGACGTGCAGGCCGGCGCGTAGACGCTACACCCTTCGTCTGGTCAGGTACCCAATCAGGCTCACCACGAACAGAACCAGAACCACATAGAAGATCACTTTTGCGACTGCCGCGAACGCAGTGGCGACCCCGGCAAAGCCGAGGATGGCGAAGATAATCGCGGCAATCAGAAAGACTAGCGCCCAACGTAACAGATTCATCTCTTGACCTCCCTTTCTTATTGCATTTTGATGTGGGGCAGGCAGGCCTGCCCCACCCGGCGCTTAGCGGTTATGAGACCGCAAGGCCTGCAGAGTCGGCGGCCAGAGCCCGATGAAGATCGCGAGGTTCTTCTTACCCGCGATAAAGAGAGCTACGGAAGCCGCTATGGAGCCGATGGTGGCCCAGTGCAGCACGCTCATGCCGGTGGAGCGTTGTGATCTCTCGTCCACGTTTCGTAATGTGGACTCCGCCACGTCGTTCATCGCCATTTTCTTAATTACCCCTTTCTGGTATCCGGATGTGAAATCGTCGGGAAAACGCTTTGTCTAATCCAATTTTTGTACGCGGTTATGGGAGGCACAAGAACGATATCGCACGAGGCGGAAGAAGCGTGTATGATTCGGTGCATGACGGATCACAGGTTGTCCCGAAGATCCCTGCTGGGGAAAACGACGGCTCTGGGTAGCGCCGCGGCGCTGAACGTGATGCGACCCGACCTGGTGCGCGGGGCCGGCAAAGAGAGGCTAAAGGCCGGGCTGGTGGGCTGCGGCGGCCGAGGCACCGCCGCGGTGGTGGATATGTTGACGGCCAACGAGAACGTCGAACTGGTGGCCATGGCGGACGTTTTCGAAGACAAGCTGACGCAATCGCTGACGCGTTTGCGGGATGCGCGCGTTCAATCGCGCCACGCCGGAATTACGGTGGAGCGCAAGGGCGGGCAGCGCACGATGAAGGCAGAGGAACTGGTGAGCGACATCGGACCGCGCATCAACGTCTCACCGGATAAGCACTTTACGGGGTTCGATGCCTTCCGGAAGCTGGCGGCATCGGACGTCGATATCGTGTTGCTCTGTACGCCGCCCGGTTACCGGCCCATGCATTTCGAAGCGGCGGTGGCCGCCGGCAAGCATGTATTCGCGGAGAAGCCTATCGCTACCGATCCGGTAGGGGCGCGTCGTTTTATGGCGGCGGGCGAAAAAGCGGCGCAGAAGAAGCTCACGGTCGTGGCGGGGGCGCAGCGGCACGCCGACCGCAAGTACGTCGAAACGGTGGCGAAAATCAAGGGCGGCGCCATCGGAGAGATCGTGGCCCTGAATTCCTGGTACCTGAGCGGTCCGGTGATGCACGCCAAGGAGCGGAACCCGAAGTGGGGCGATATGGAATGGCAGCACCGCAACTGGTACTCGTTCCTGTGGCTGTGCGGCGACCAGATTGTGGAGCAGCACTATCACAACCTGGATTTCATGAACTGGGTGATGGGAACGCATCCGGCTTCGGTGGTCGCCTCGGGCGGGGCGGCGTGGCGCCCGCGAGAGGAACTCTACGGCAACATCTACGACCACATGGCATCGGATTTCACCTACCCCGGAGGCGTGCACCTGAGCAGCGAATGCCGCCAATATCCGCGCGGCCTGTACAACAACGTAAGCGACATGATCGTGGGAACGAAGGGACGCAGCAACGGCTCGGACATGGGCGGGGAAGGCATCAAC
Organism: Bryobacteraceae bacterium; assembly: GCA_035561075.1. GTDB lineage: Bacteria > Acidobacteriota > Terriglobia > Bryobacterales > Bryobacteraceae > JAMCRM01. The sequence continues at coordinate 13,262 of DATMYF010000113.1, read as the reverse complement.
TCGCAGGTGGCGGAGCACGCCAAGCTGGTGGACAGCATCCTGGGGCGCGGGCCGTACCAGAACGAATCGAAGCGCGTGGTGGAGGCGACCCTGACGGCCATCATGGCGCGGGAATCGGCCTACTCTGGGGAGCGCATTACGTGGGAGCAGGTGATGGCGTCGAAGCAGGATTTAATGCCGAAGGAATTCGGGTACGAGAGGAAAATGCCGGAGACGCCACTGCCTGTGCCGGGAGTGTACAAATTCGTCTGAGTGCAGACACACTACGGCGCCGTCGCGGCCGGGGCGGGATGATCTCCCGCCCGCCGGGCGATATGCAGCGGTAGCCGGCGCCGCTTTTCGGCGTGCCGGAAAACCACTGCTCTGGCGGGCATCGATGCCGGTTGGTTCCGTCCGGGACATCTGGCGCATAGGCCAGTGCCCCGGCAAGCCGTGTTAGAGGCTCCGGAAGCCAGTGATCGCCGCGAACCGGGTGGAGCCCGGCTCGCCGACTAAGTCCTGCGCAGGACGGTTCTGCACAAAGGATAGCGGCGGTGGAGAGCCGCCGCCGCGCGTGCCGCCGCGAAGTGGTTGAGAACACAGGCGAAAGAATTTTTGGCGAACGGTGATCGCGGGGGATGGAACATTAGCGCAGCGGCTGCGTATAAAAGCTGAGGAGAGTGAAATGTTCTGTACCAACTGCGGAGTCACTTTGCGCGAGCAGGACCGGTATTGCTCGCAGTGCGGCAGGCCCACGGGAGCGCGGCAACGGACCCTGGCGCTCGACAAGTCGAATAAGAAGATCGCAGGCGTGTGCGCGGGGCTGGCGCGCTACCTCGATTCGGACGTGACACTCATCCGGATCGTCGTCCTGGTGCTGGCGCTCTCGACGGGGATCGGATTCATTCTGTACCTGGTGGCATGGATGCTGATGCCGAACGAGGCGGCGCTGCAACCCAGAGGTGCGAGCCAGGTAGTCGAACAAACGTAGTGCTCTCCTCTATACTCTGGGTATGCAATCCGCTCTGAGCCGCCGCACCTTCCTGGGCGCGGCCGCAGCCGCTGCGCAAACCCCGGACGCACACGAAAAACTCCGGCGCCTGCTCGAAATCCCAGCTCCCAGGCACCAAGTAGTCATCGACACCGATACATATAACGAGATCGACGACCAGTATGCGGTGGCCTACGGGATTCTGTCACCCGAACACATGACGGTGGAGGCGGTCTACGCCGCGCCCTTTCACAATGAACGCTCGAGCGGTGCGGGCGACGGCATGGAGAAGAGCTATCAGGAAATCCTGCGGATCCTGAAAATGCTCGGCCGGAGCGCTGAGGGTTTCGCATTTCGCGGTTCGGAGCGCTTCATGGCGGCGGCCGGGAAACCTGTTGAGAGCGCGTCGGCACGGGACCTGATCGCGAAGGCCGGCGCGCCACGGGAGAAGCCGCTGTACGTGATCACCATCGGCGCCCCCACCAATGTGGCCTCCGCGATCCTGATGGAGCCGAAGATCAAGGAGAAGATCGTGGTGGTGTGGCTCGGCGGCGCCTCCCACGAATGGCCCAGCGCGCGCGAGTTCAACCTGCAGCAGGATATCCACGCGTCGCGCGTGCTGTTCGACAGCGGCGTGCCTTTGGTGCAGATCCCGACCAGGAACGTCGCCGAGCATCTCCGCACCACGCTGCCGGAAGCCGAGCGATTCCTGAAGGGCCGCTCGCGGCTTGCGGATTACCTGTTCGATCAGTTCGTCGAGTATTACAGGAGTGCCACGCGCGGACGGCAGCAGCCATATCCGTGGTCGAAGGTGATTTGGGATATTTCCGCGGTGGCGTGGCTGATCGAACCCAAGTGGATTCCCTCGCGACTGGTACCGAGCCCGACGCTGACCGATGAGTTCACGTGGGCTCAGAAGCCGGGGCGTCATCCGATGCGCGTGGCCACGGCCGTGAACCGCGACGCCATCTTCTTCGACCTGTTCCAGAAAATCGCCAAAGCATGAGAGCAAACTCCGAGAGATAACCAAGTTTACTGGCTGTCAAGAGCCCTCCTTTCATACACCGCGATGTGTCCTTCGGCGTTGGCTGATACGATCCGGTTAGTGAGAGAGCTCAAATGCATCGGACGCACATACGCGCCCATGCTGTCAGTCGATAGCGGCAGAACAAAGTGGTTCTTTATCGTTCCCGTCAGATCGCTCTCCAGCACAGTCATGCCTCTTGCTATCTCGAACGGCGATATCTTCAGCAGCATTGTGCCACGTGACGTGGCTGCAACGCCGGAGATAACCATTTGCGTACCCGAGGCAACTCCTGGCCCAGCACTCCTTGAGTGCGCGGCTGCCATGGCTTTCGCGATCTCAGGGCTCTTCGGGACAAAGACTTCCGATGAGCCCGCAATGACGTTGACTACTTCGACTGAAGCCGTTTCCGGCGTGACCACGGCGAACCTCGCATCATCGACGGCAACCATGAGCGGATATCGAGGCGTAGTTGCCAACCTGAACTGCCGGTCAAGGGCTGCGCTGTCAACTGCACCGACCCACCCGTCGAGACGCGACGTGGTAGAGTCGATCTCCTACAAACGCGATGCGATGCCAAACTAAATCGCGCGGCAACTCGGCTGCCGGTGAGGTAGCCCCGCTAACGAGGTCAATCAGAAGGATGTCCAGTTTTCGTTCAACGCCGAGACCGGATGAACGGATGACAGCCCCCTTCGTCCCGAGGCGATCAATTGCGAGGCCAGAATACCGCGCCGAACCCAGGTCGATGGTGCTCAGGAGGCCGCTTTCAGCAACCTTGATCAGCGAACGCCCATATACGGGGGCGGCCCCGGCCGGTACCGCCGTCGTTACGAGGCACCAAATGTCGTCACCCGATGCCTTCATGTCAATGACCCGAATTCCCGAGGGAATCGGACGCCCCGCTATAGTCGTCGCACCGCGAAGAATGAGAGGTTTACTGGGTTGTATTGTTGTTTGAGAAAGTGACTGCACCGCGATGCATGCCGCAATCGATGACACTCGCAATATATGCAACTTCTTACTGCCTCAGTCCGGAAGATAGCTCAACCGGACTCTTCGGTCAAGGCCGGAATCAGGCAAAGAAAAGCCCGGCCTTTCGACCGGGCTTTCTTGCGTTTGCGTGCAGTGGCGCTTAGTTGAAGGTGTAGAGCAGGGTGCCGGGTGCGACTTCCGCCTCCGGGGCGCCTGCGGGAACGGGCTCGCCTTCAGTCACTTCGGCGGTTACCAGCGGGCGGTAGTAGATGCCGGTATCGCCCAAGTAAACCTCCAGTTCCGAAGGCCGCGGAAGCGTGCCCTGAATCAGCAGCTCCGAGAGCGGGTCTTCGATGTACTTCTGGAGCGCGCGGCGCAGCGGACGGGCGCCGTAGCTGCGGTCGCCGCAGGTCTTCTCCAGGATGTACTTGGCGGCGTCCGTGGTGAGCCGGATCTTGATCTGCTTGGCCACCAGGTTCTGGTTGACCTGCTCCACCATGAGGCCGATGATCCGGATGAGGTCATCGTCGTTCAACGAGCTGAACAGGATCACGTCGTCCAGGCGGTTCAAGAACTCGGGATTGAAGGCGCGCTTCACCTCGGCGCGGACCAGTTCCTCTACCTTGCCCGGGATGCCTTCCGTCGCCGGTGCCGAGAAGCCCAGGTGGCCGCGCTTTTCGAGGAAGCGGGCGCCCAGGTTGGAAGTCATGATGATGATGGTGTTCTTGAAGTCCACCTGGTTGCCGAGGCCGTCGGTCAACTGGCCGTCCTCGAAGACCTGCAACAGAATGTTGTAGATGTCCGGATGGGCCTTCTCGATTTCATCCAGCAGGATGATGGAGTACGGGTTGCGCTTCACGCGCTCGGTGAGCTGGCCGCCCTCCTCGTAACCCACGTATCCGGGAGGCGAACCGATCAGCTTGCTGATGGCGTGCTTCTCCATGAACTCCGACATATCGAAGCGGATCAGCGTCTTCTCGCTGCCGAACAGGAACTCCGCGAGCGCCCTGGCGACCTCGGTTTTCCCGACGCCGGTGGGGCCGAGGAAGAGGAACGAGCCGGCCGGTCGCGCGCTGGATTTCAGCCCCGCGCGGGAACGGCGGATGGCGCGCGCCAGGGCCGATATGGCCTTCTCCTGGCTGACAATCCGCTTGTGCAACTCCTCCTCGATGCGGAGCAGCTTGGCGATCTCCTCCTCCTTGATGGAGGTCATGGGGACGCCGGTCCAGCGGGCTACCACCTCTTCGATGTCGTCCTTGGTGACAATGCCGGTAGAGGAATCGTCCAGGTTGTACTTCTCCCGGAGGACGCGCATGTTCTCGCGCTCCTTGCGTTCCTCGTCGGAGTAGAAGCGCGCCTTCTCGAACTCGTGGTTGGCGATGGCGTTCTCCATGCGGTGCACGATGAACTTGATGCGCTTCTGGATGTCGGCGAGGTCGCTCGGCAGGGTGGTCTGGCGCAGCTTCACGCGGGCACCGGCTTCGTCGATGAGGTCGATGGCCTTATCGGGAAGGAAGCGGTCCGGGATGTAGCGGCTGGAGGTGAAGACGGCCGTCTCCACGGAGTCGTCCGTATAGCTGACGGCGTGGAACTTCTCGTAGCGATCCTTGATGCCGAACAGGATCTTGATGGCGTCGGCCTCGCTTGGAGGCGGGACCTTCACGGCCTGGAAACGGCGCTCAAGGGACCGGTCCTTTTCAATGGACTTGCGGAACTCGGCCGGCGTGGTGGCGCCGATGCACTGGATTTCGCCGCGCGAGAGGGCCGGTTTCAGGATGTTGGCAGCATCGAGGGAACCTTCCGCGGAACCGGCGCCCACCAGGGTGTGGAGCTCGTCGATGAAGATGATGGCGTTCTGATTCTCCATCAGCTCCTTCATGATGGTTTTGAGACGTTCCTCGAACTGTCCGCGGTACTTGGTACCGGCGACGATAAGGGAGAGATCGAGCGCCAGGATGCGCTTGTCGGCGAGGAAGGACGGGACGTCCCCCTCGGCGATGCGCTGCGCGAGGCCCTCCACAATGGCGGTCTTGCCGACGCCGGGTTCGCCGATCAGCACGGGGTTGTTCTTCGTGCGGCGGCAGAGGATCTGTACCACTCGTTCGAGCTCGTAATCGCGGCCCACCAGCGGGTCGAGGGTGTTGTCGACCGCCGCCTGGGTGAGGTCGCGGCTGAACTCGGAAAGCAAAGAGCTTTCCTTCGGCCGGCTGGAGGCCACTTTCTCGGACTGGGAGCGTGCCAGTTCTTCCCGGATCGTGGAAAGCCGGAGACCCCGCTCGTGCAGGATTTCCGCGGCGAAACACTTCTCCTCGCGCAGCAGGCCGAGCAGCAGATGCTCGGTGCCGATGTGCTTGTGATTCAACCGCTCGGCTTCTTCCGCACCGTACGCCAGAACACGTTTGCATTCATGGCTGAGCGGCAAGTCTACCGAGGTGGAAACCTTCTCCCGGATGGTGGTGTGGCCTTCGATCTGCTTGCGAATGGATTCGACGGCCGCATGCGACCGGAGGAAGCGGTTCGCCAGTGCCTTATCCTCTCGCAGGAGACCGAGCAGCAAGTGCTCGGTTTCGATATAAGGACTGCCGAACTGGCTGGCCTCGTACCGGGCGAAGAAGATTACCCTCCTCGCTTTCTCCGTATATCTTTCGAACATAATGCGTGACGCCCCCTAAAACTTAAGATACTCCGCATCGGTTCCAGGATGCGCGGTTCCGGGCAACAGCCCACCGCGCTCCATGGCCAGGATCCGGTCACAACGTCGTGCAAAGGACAGATTGTGGGTGACGAAAACCGAGGTAAGCCGATGTGAGCGGTGGAGCCCCTCTAGGAGCTCGAAAATCATCTCGCCGGTTCGGAAATCCAGATTGCCGGTGGGTTCGTCGGCGAGCAGCACGGTAGGGTTGCCGACTAAAGCGCGGGCGAGAACCACGCGCTGCTGTTCCCCTCCCGACAGTTCCCCGGCGCGATGGGTGGACCGGGCCTTCAAACCAACCTCTTCCAACCTCGCCGAGGCGTCGGAAGCTGCTTTGTCATGGGAGCAACCCCGGATAAGCAAAGGCATCATCACATTCTCCAGAGCAGTGAATTCAGGTAGGAGGTAGTGAATCTGCCACACAAAACCGATCTCGCGATTGCGGAAGTCGGCGAGCTCGGTATCTGCGAGTCCCGAGATTTCCCTTCCATCGTAGTATATCGTGCCCTTCGATGGCCTGTCCAGACCTCCCAAAAGGTGTAGCAGGGTGGACTTGCCGGCGCCGGATTCGCCAACCAGGGCCAGCCGCTCGCCTCGGTACACTTCAATGTTTACACCTTCGAATACGACGAGATCGGCGTTGCCAGATCTATAGACCTTAGACAGGTTTTCCGTGCGGATCGCTACTTCGGGAGAGCTCATGCACGACTCTCCTGCCGCGACTCGCGCGTCCGTAGTGTTTTCCCTGATGAGACCCCCTGGCGACTCCTGTCGATTAGACGCGCCGCCGGGGGGATTCGGTTGCGCCACGGGCGCGGACTGATCATCATGGGTTTACGATAACAGGCAACGCCATGTTATTTCCGTAATTCCACGGGTTCAAGCGCAACAGTTTGGAAGCCATTCGCTCCGACTTCGACCTTTTTGCCGGTGGTAAGGGCTTCATCCAGCGCCTCGAAGGATGTGTCCCATTCAACGGACGATAGCGCGATGAGGCGGTACTCGCCGGGCGCGAGGCCGCCCATCTGGAATCTGCCGTTCTCGTCTCCCTTCGCTCTTTCCCACCCGGGAAGCATCTTGTCGGAAGAAAGGGGCCACTTCGCCGCAATGATGTAAGGCCGGCTGACGGGTTCACCACGACGGGTCACGGCGCCGGAGATGGTGCCGGATTTGTCGTCCACGACGATGGTCAGGGTGCGGGTCATGTTTTCCCTGTCGACGGGTACGTTCGCATCCGGCAGAGGACTGCCGTTGTAACGAATCTCCTTCACGTAGTGGGTAGGCCCCACCCCCATGATCGATATCGTGTGGGCCAGCAGCCGCAATTCCGGAAACCGGAACTTCCCATCGGACTCCGGAACTACGAACGGTAGGTGATCCAGGAAGCCGACAGCGTCGACGGGGCGAAGAGCGACTTTGATTTTCGAGAAGTCCGGAAGCCGGGCGCCTTCGGAGGCGATCACGACGCCATCCACCGGGACGCCCGGGACGATCGATGCCGCGATTTCGATATTCTCGTTGTTGATAGAGAATGGGACCGAAGCCGTGCCCCGGTCCGCTGCCGTCCGGCCCTGAATTACGAATATCAACCGGTAGTTTCCGGGGGAAAAGCCGGTGACCAGCACGTCTTTGCCACAGGGCACTTCGGTGAGACGACGCTGGCTCAACCTTCGGCCCCATATGATTTCTTCGCTGACGCTCATCTTGTCCCCAGCGGCGCAGTTGGAAACCGGAATGCGGACGTGCACCCGATGGTATGGGACTTTCCGCACCGAGATTGGGCCGACATCCACGGTGCTCCCTGAGATCAGGTTGACCGGCATTGCCACATCCTCGCCGTGGCCTCCCGGCCAGTAGGTGTGCTCGTAATCCCGATCCACCTTTTTCGCGTCCTGTTCGGTGAAGCTGGTGAGGACTCGCTTTGCAGGCGCGGTTTGCGGGAGGATCTTAACGATATACTCGCCCGGCGTGAGACCGGACGCGACGAACCGGCCCTCGGCATTGGTAGTCGCAGAGGCATCGGAGACGAAGCCTAGCACACCATGCTTACGCGCGGCGCTCAGCCGAAAGCTCGGGATGGGCTTGCGGGTATCCTCATCGATCACGCTTCCCATTACCTGGCCCGGTCGCGCCAGGAAGAGCTTTACTTCGGCAACCGGCTTATCCTGCGTGAGGGTCACTTCGGCGTGCTTGGGCGGCTGCCCAGGTAGATCCATCCCGACATAGCCCTCGCGGCGGGCTTCCACGCGGTACGGTCCGGGCTTCTCCACGGTGAGGGTGAACGCGCCGGTGTTCCCGGTTACGGTCTTCCTGGTTTCGTCCCGCTTCCAGCCGCCGTTGAGTTTGACGGGTCCGGGTTGCTGCGTGAAGAACAGGATTTCCGCATGCTCGACGGGCAGATTCGTCCCCGGCTCCAGAACCACACCGCGGATTTCCGGGTGAACAGGGGCCTTTTGGCCGAATACAAGCGCGCCGGCCAGGAGTACAAGAGCGAGGATGCGCATAGGTTCAAGCATTGTCGAGAACCGCCGGTCCATGCTGCATTCCGGCATAGGGATAGACGGCCACGTGCACGTCGGAGCCTTTGTGCGCTTTTTCAAGGTGGTCGACAACGTCCTGCCAGCGGTGGCAGCCGATGGCTTCCGGGGGGAACATCGGGTTGTCCAGTTCGCGGCGCTGGAGGTACTGGGAGTAGAGCAGCACCTGCCGCGCTTCCGGGAAGCGGCGCTGGCGGGCGTCGCGCTGGGCGAACCACGACTTCCCCTTGTTGAATTGTTCCTCGTCCAGGTAGTGCCAGGCGAATTCCCCCATGGGGTTCTGGTTGATCACCACGATGCTGCCGCCGGGCTTGAGCCCGCGCGCTCCCCAGCCAAAGTGCTCGTGAAGCTGGGAGCCCTTGGGATAGGCGTTGACCACCACCACGTCCGCGTCCCTGGCGTAATCGGTGTAGAGGTGGTTAACGGCATAGCGGGCGGCGGTGTTGTGGGCGTCGACGACGTCGCCCGCCACGATGTTCACGGCACGGCGCTCCTGGTTGTAGACGCACTGCACGCTGAAATCGACGCCGGTCAGGCGGGCGGCCTCGATCATGTCGCGCCGCTGCTCGTTCTGGTGCAGGTAGAAGATGGGGATGCCGTCGGCGTTGACGGGCGGCATGCGCTTGCGCTGGATCTCCTTGTGCATGTACCGGATGGTTTTGAAACCGGAGATTCCGGGCAGGATCAGCTTGGGACCGCCGCCGTAGCCGGGGGTGCCGTGCGCCTTGAGGCCGCTGATCGTGATCTTGACGTCCGCCTGGTTGTAATAGGTATTGATCCGGATGCGGTTGCCCGCGGTGGTCGTGCCGACGTCGGCAAGGTTTTCCCAGATATTGTGGTTGATCCAGGGGTGGCGGCGAACGGCCTCCTGCCCCAGTTTCCGCGCGACCTCCATGCCGTTCATCTGGTAATGGCAGCCGTAGCCCGTGACGAAGAGGATATTCTCGTCGCGGATGCCGGCGGCATTCGACTCGCGGACGACGTGAGGGACGATGTCGTAGGTGGGGGTGGGGCGGGTGAGGTCGTCGAAAGCGATGGCGACGGTCTTGCGGCCGGCGGCGATCTCCTGAAGGCGCTTCGTGCCCACCGGACTCTCGACCGCGCGGCGGATCTCAGCCCCGGCAAGCGGCGGCGCCTGCCAGCCCTTCATGTGCTGGACGGAGATGCGCCAGCCGGGGGGAAAGGGGAATTCTTCGACGCGGTCGTCGAACCACTCGTGGGTGCGGAGGGCGACTACGTTCTGGGAAGAGCGAGGTGCCGCGGCAAGGGCTCCGGCGGCCAGGAAGGTGCGGCGCGTGGGCATAAAGGACAGGGTACGCCACCGGGAGGCCGGGGGGAAGGCGACTGCCTTCCCCAACCCTAACCCAACCCCGGCTCAAAACTCGAAGCTGATGCCTGCCATGGGGACGATGTCGTGCACCCAGCCGCTGACTTTGGCGCCGCTGGCAGGGGTGATGACCTTGACCGGGAAGGGCGTGATGTAGTCGCGGAACTCGGCCCGCAGCAGGATGCGCGGGGCGATCCGGACCTTCACGCCGCCGCCGGCGCTGATCAGGGGCCGGACGTCCTGCGTCTTGGTCAGATACGCGAAGTTGCCAAGCGGCTGGTAAGCCGCCTCAACACCCGTACCCTTGTAGATCTTCATGCCGCCGCCCACGGCAACGAAGGGTTGAACGTGACTGTCGCTCGCCCGGGTATGGAGGAGCACGTCGTAGTGCACGATGTGGGACTGAGCGCCGAAGGTCGGCTCGAGTCCGCCGGAGGTCAGGCGCAGGTCCTGCTTGCGGAAGATGTAGCGCACTTCTCCGCTGAGCAGCGGGTACATGCGATGGCCGAGCAGAACGCCGGCCGCGACGCCGGGCTTGAAGCCGGCGGTGGCGGTACCCGCGGGCGCGGTCACGGTCGAGCCGTTCAGAAAGCCGAGGCCGCCGAGACCGCCGAACTCATATTGCTGGGCCATCGATGCGGTGACGCCCATGCTGAACAACGCCAGGAATCGTAGTGACGATCGTAGTGACATGATTGCCTCGCTTATTTCACAACCCTAACCGGGAGCGTCGTGGAGCTTCCGCCCTGCACGATGGAGAGCGGGACGTCCAAGCCTTCAGGCACCCGGATGGGCACCGTGGCGTTGATCTGGTAGACGCCGACCTGGCCCGGCGCCAACCCGGCGTATAAGACCGGGAGCGGCACTCCGCCGAGCGTGAGAGTAGGTTCGATGATGGCGCGCGAAAGGGGATTCGACGGCGCGGGCTGTCCGGCGTCCGCCGCGGGGTCGGTAACACCGAGTCCCGTGGCCCAGATGATGATGGTGTCGCCCATGTGTATGGGATTGGAGCCGGTAACCAGTTGGCCGTTGCTGGCGCGGTACACGGTCGGGATGTCGGTCACCGGTCCGGCTGCGCCGCTGCGGAACACGCTGGGCGCGGTCGGCAGCACGGTGAAGTTGAAGTTGTTGCTGACGCCACCCGGGGTGCGCAGTACCAGCACAGTATTCCCGCCCATATTGAAGGGCAGTTGGGCGTTGATCTGGGTGGGGGAGACAAACAGCATGGGCAGCGCGACGCCGTTCACGGTGAGGCAGGACTCGCCCAGGGCCGTGGGCAACGGGAGTTCCCTGGTGGCCACGTTGACGGGGCTGAAGTCGCTGCCGAAGACGGTGATCAGCCCGCCCGGCGCGACCGGGAGGGTCATGTCGGCGGCGTTCACCAGCGTGTCGATGCGCGGCGGAGCGGTAGTGGCATCGTAATTCCACGGCACCACAGTGATGCCGGACTGAGTGATGGCGACCAGCGCGGTGCGGTTGTAAAGAGCCGCTACCGTGCGGGTGAAAGTGCCGGTGCCGGAGGAAGCCTGGGCAGCCGCCTCGGTGACCGGCATGGTGGGCGCCTCGGCCATGCGGGTGGGGCGACTGCCCTGACCGCTATAGGGATTAACGCGCTGGATAACACCCGGAGCGGTGTCCCCCGGGGTGGTGAGGCGGAAACCCGTGTCGTCCATGAAAGTAAACCCGGAAGACAGGCCGGTGCCCGTCTCCATTCTCGTGACCGGGACGAGCGAGGCATTCAGAAGGACGTTATTGACCACGTACTGGTCGAAGCTGGACGCCGCATACGCGCCGGAGAGCTTCGTGAAATCCTTGCGCGAGATGGTGAACGTATCGGCGTTGGCGCTGTACAGCATGACGTTGCCGTCCGCGGACGCGGCCAGGATAGAGGCTCCGTTCGGCGCCGCGGTAAGTACGGTGGAGACGTGCACCTTGTTCTCGTACACCCCCAGGCTGGGCATGTTGACGGCACGTCGGGAGCCAGCGTCCACGCTGTCTATCGTGCCGGTACCGTCAGCCAGGCGCGAGAGGCCCAGAATGGCCTTGCCGGATGCGGCGATCGACCGCGGGTAGTGGCCGAAGGGGAAGATAATGGGGCTCTTCTGTTCGAGGGTATCGAGGTCGTAAACGGCAGCGAACTGGGAATCGTCGTGCCCCACCAGCAGGTATCTGCGGTCGACCGTGATGGTCATCTGGGTGGGGGTGTTATAGGTCTTCATGGCACCGATCTGGGTCTGATTGGCGCCGTCGAAGACCAGGACCTGGTTGAGGTCCTGGCGCAGGACGTAGAAGCGATCGCGCACGGGGTCGGCCAGGATGTCGACCAGTTTGCCGGGTACGTTGACGAAGGTGCCGCGCTGGTCGGGGTTGCGATTGTTGATGAGCAGGCGCACGGGCAAGGGCAGGTTCACGGCGGAGGCCGAGAGGATCTGAAGCTCGACTGTGACGGTGCCGTTCTTGGTGGTGAAGGCGTTAGGGTCGATGCGCACCTGCACGACCGCCGGGGTCACGCCGGAGGATGGCGTCACGGTAACGCCTTGGGCCGAGGCGCGCAAGGTAAAGTCGGTTTGGCCCCCGCCGGGATCGGTAATTACGATGTCCTGGGTGATTACGCGGCGGTCGCAGAAGTTGCCACGGAACACCAGGTCTTCCTGCTGGGCCTGAACACGGTGATAACGCGACAGTGAACCGACCGGGAGTACCATAATGCCGCTATCGGAGACGGAGTACATCACGTCTCGCGCGGCGTTCAGGACGGCGCGGCCGGCCAGGTTCTCCTGCAAGCTGATGCGCTCACGGACGGCCAGACTCGCGGAATCGAGCACCATCAGCACGGGCGGAACGGTCTCATCCTCATTCCGCGCAGGCTCGGGCAGTTGCGCGTAAATGACGCCGCCGTCCATGTCGATGGCATGGCTACCGGTCTCGAACGCTCCGGTGACATTCTTAAATTGGGAGATCAGATTGCTATTGGCGTCGAAAAGGCCCCACCCGGCGAAATAGAAGGAGCCGTCGCGGCTGGGGCTGATGACGCGCGGGCCGACCGTGGGGCTGGCAATAAAGGCGAACCCGGAGACAGTGCGCTGCTGCACGTCATAGCGATAGCGAATGACGCCCTCTTCAGCAAGATCGGCAAGTCCATAGAGCACCATGCCGTCGGCGGAGGCCGCCACGGAGGCGGCGATGATATTGGGGGGCATTTGGCCGATTTTCGCCGGCAGCGCCCGGGCCGCCAGTTCGGCGATGGTGCTGATGGGTTGCACGGCGCCGGAGACGGGATCAAAGAGCAGGAGCTCCGAACTGGTGACCACCATGGCCAGGCCATCGGCGCCAAAAGCCACGCCGAGCGGCGTGAAGCTCATGGCAAAGGTCTGCCGGGTGTTGTCGTTCAGATTGACGACCGTGAGGGAGTTCCGGCTGGTACCCGGAGCGGCCCATGCGCCGAAGTGGGCGACCACGAGATACTGGCCGTCGGGCGAGAGAGCGAGCCCGCCGGGTTGCGGCGCCACGTTGATGGAGGTCCGGATGGAGTTGTCGCGGATCGAAATGATGTCGATCTTGTTGGCCGTGAAATTAGCCACGTAGACTACGCCGCGTGCCTCGTCAAGGGCGAGATCGGAGGCATGGCCTCCGATGGGGACTACTGTCCCAAAGGTAGCAGCGCAGGCCGCCACCGTAAAAAGCCAGCCCGCTGCAAGCGGAACCAACCGGAGGAAAGACACTGTTCGCCGCATAGG
>DATMYF010000112.1:0-45713 GCA_035561075.1 Bryobacteraceae bacterium | reverse complement strand
CCCCCAACCCCCATCCCCCGGCGTCGCGGCGTGCCGCGACGCCCGTGGTAGGATGGCGCAATGGCCCGCTCGAGCCGTCGCACTTTCCTTGCGTCCGCTGGTGTGGCAGCCGCCCCCGGCGCATCCTCTTCCGCCCCTGTCCAGCCCGCCCGCTTCGGTCCGCGGGGGCGCCCGGAGAAACTGTCCGACAACCTTTACCTCTTCGAGGACACCGCCAAGGTCTACGTCATCCGAGACAAGGACCGCTGCATCCTGATCGACTTCGGTTCGGGGAAAGTCCTCGATCACCTGCGCGATCTCGGCATCCGGCAGGTGGACTGGATCCTCCACACCCACCACCACCGTGACCAGTGCCAGGGCGACCATCGCGCCGCCGCGGTTGGCATCCCCATCGCCGTGCCCGCCCACGAACGGCACCTCTTCGCCGACGCCGAGAACTTCTGGCGCAACCGCCGCGTCTTCCATCTCTACTACGTCCGCAACGACTTCAACACCATCACCCGCAACATTCCCGTGGCGCGCGCCCTAACGGATTATTCGACCTTCCGATGGCGCCAAACCGACTTTAAAATCCTCCCCACCCCTGGCCACACCCTGGGCTCCATCACCCTCCTCGCCGAAATCGATGGCCGCCGGACCGCGTTCACCGGGGACCTCTTTCACTCCCCCGGCAAAATCGTCAACCTCCACGACACCCAGGTGAACTATGGCGGCGCCGAAGGCATCGACCTGGGCATCTACTCGCTGGCACGCCTGCGCGAGGAGCGTCCCGCCATCGTCTGCCCCTCGCACGGGGAAGTCATGCGGGAGCCCGATGCCGCCATCGACCGCACCATCCGGAAGCTCGCCGACTACTACCGCTTCCAGACCGGCAACGAGCCGAGCGAGACCTTCCGCCCCTTCCCGGTGAGTCCGCACCTGGTGGCGCATCACCTCACCAATGCCTCGTTCTATGCCATCGTCAGCGATAGCGGGAAGGCCATGTTCATCGACTACGGCTCGGCTTCCGGCCTGCACTTCGGCAACTTCGAGCGCGCCACCCCGGCCGTCGATCGCATGCGCTTCGTCGAGCACAATATCGCCGAACTGAAGCGCACCTATGGGATGAAGTCCGTCGACGTGGCCATCCCCAGCCACATGCACGACGACCATAACAACGGCTTTCCCCACCTCATCCGGCATCACGGCACCAGGGTGTGGTGCCTCGATAACATGGTGGATATCTTCGAGAACCCGCGCGGCCGCAACCTGGGCTGCATCCTCGGGGAGCCCTTCAAGGTTTCGCGCGCCTTCCGCCACGGCGAGCGCTTCAAGTGGGAGGAGTTCGAGTTCGAGATCACCCATTCCCCGGGCCACACCGAATACCAGATGGCGCTGTTCGCCACCATCGACGGTAACCGCGTGGCCTTCACCGGCGACGCCTTCTTCCCCAACGGCCGCCCCGAAGGCACCATGCGGCACAATCTCATCTTTCGCAATCACGTGGAGAACGACAGCCACCTGAAATCCATTCGCAACCTGATGGAGCGCCAGCCCACCCTGATCGCCCCCGGGCACGGCAAACCATTCCCCGTCGATCGCGCCATGATGGAGGCCACCGAGCGCAAGTTCCGCCAACAGCAGCAGCTCTTCTTCGACGTGTTGCCGGAGGGCGAATCGAATGTCGGGATGGACCCCGGCTGGGTGCACATCTACCCCTATCAGATGCTGCTCGCGCCCGGCAGCCGCCAGCGCGCCGAAGTGCGGGTGCGGAACTATTACCCGGCGCCGCTCAAAATGGAGATCGCGCTGGTGGCGCCGCCGGAGTGGCGCATCGTGCCGGATGTGCTCGCCTTCGAGGTGGCGGCGGGCTCCGATGCCGCCCGCGCCTTCGAGATCTCCCTGCCCGCCGGATGGCAGCCGCCCGCGCCGCGCTTCGCCATCGCCGCCGACGTGGTAGCCGGGGGGAAGTACCTCGGCCAGATCACCGAAGCGGTGGTGGAGATGTCTGGTAGGTTATAAATAGACGGAGATAAATGGACCGGATCGGACGATATCGGATCGAACGCGAATTGGGACGGGGCGCCATGGGGGTGGTGTACCATGCCATCGACCCCAATATCGGTCGTCCGGTGGCCATCAAGACCATTCGGCTGGGTGACGTGGGCAGCACGGCGGAGCGTACCCGTCTGCGCGAGCGGCTCTCGCGCGAGGCCCGCTCGGCGGGCATCCTCTCGCATCCCGGGATCGTTACCATCTACGACGTGGACCAGGAGGGCGAGGTCGCCTACATTGCAATGGAGTTCGTCGACGGCTCGACCCTCGAAGACGTCCTCTCTTCGCCGCAGCCGGTTACGCCGCGCCGCGTCTTCAGCATCCTCGGTCAGACCGCCGTGGCCCTTGATTACGCCCACCAGAAGGGCATTGTGCACCGCGATATCAAGCCGGCCAATATTATGATCACGGCCGACGGCAACGTGAAGATCGCGGATTTCGGCATCGCCAAGATCACCGCTTCCGAGCAGTTCACCATGACCGGCACCATCGTGGGCACTCCGCACTACATGGCGCCCGAGCAGGTGCAGGGGCAGCCGGTCGATGGCCGCGCGGACCAGTTCTCGCTTGCGGTGGTGGCCTTCGAAATGCTCACTGGGGACAAGCCGTTCACCGGGGACCAGCTCACCACCGTGGTTTACAAGATCGTGGCCGAAGAACCGCCACGCGTGCAGCGCTTCAACTCCACCCTGACGCTCCAGATCGAGCACGTACTGCGGAAAGGCCTGGCCAAGAAGCCCGACGCGCGCTATAAGAACTGCCAGGAATTCATAGACGCGCTTGAGGACGCCTGCGCGTCGGCGCGAAACTGGCGGCCCATGTCGCGTGCCGCCGCCCCGTCCGAGCCTACCCTGCCGGCCGGAACGCGTCCGCACCTGCCGCCCGGCCGCTCGCCCAGGGCGGGCGACACCACCACTGACGCGCCCCGGCGGCGCAACGGCGTACTGCCACTGCTGTTCGGAATCCTGGTTGCGGCGGGGCTGGTGGGGGCGGTGGCATGGCAGGCTGCGCCGTGGATATCGAAGCAGGTGACCCAGCCGGAGGCCGCGCTCGCCCCGGCAGCCGAACCGCCAGCGGTAGAGGCGCAGAAGCCCGCATCCATGTCCCCGGCCGAGAACACCGCCGCGTCCGCCCCTCCGCCGGCTGAACAAACGACCCCCGAAGCGCCACCCGCCAAAGCGGAAGAGGCCGCTTCCGAACCGCCGCCCGTTGAGCCCGCGCCGGCTGCCAAGCCGGGCGCGCCGCGCCGTAGCGCCACCTTTGCGGTGCTGGTCCCCACCGATCCGCCCGGTGCCACCGCGATTCTTGACGGCCGTCCTGAGAGCGAGTGCCGCACACCCTGTAACCTGCACGCCGGCTTGGGACGGCACCGCGTCACCATCACGATGCCGGGCCACCAGCCCGAGCACCGCCAGATCGACGTCACCGGCACCCCCCTCGAAGTGCCGCTGGTGAGTCTGCGCGCTTTCGGCGGCACCCTCATGCTCAGCAGCGCACCGTCCGACGCGGCTATCTACATCGACGACCGCAAGTGGAGCCACAGCACCCCCGCCCAGATCTCTCTCGCTCCCGGCACCTACAACATCACCGTCGAGAAGAACGGGAAGCGCATTTCCGAACGTGTCGAGATCCGCAACGGCAGCACTACGTACCGCAAGATTCCGCTCGATCGGTAGAATCCCGCGAAGCCGCTCCCGGCCCCAGGAAAGTCTGAATTTCTGTGTGCGTATGCGCGCGTTTCGGTCTTGACACGGGTCTAGTCCAGGAGCATATTGAAGGTGGATGCGGGAGTCGTCAACGGCTTCTCATCCGGTCCCTTCAGCATGAAGGGGCCTCGTGGCCGATCCTTCGCAAGAGGGAACTACTGTAAAGGAGGAAGTACATAGAACCAGTCCACATCCAGGGCGGCTACCGACTTCCTCGGCTGGCTGAAGCGTGAGTCTGACGCACCGCATGTGAGGCCGTAAGGCCTCGGCAGGCGCCGCGGTTATTTGCACCGCGAGTCAAGAATGCTCACTTTTTGGCGCACAGGAGGGGTTGGCGGTCGCCCTTTTCCTTTTTCCTGTAACTCCCTCCAAACTCCCTAACCCCTGATGCTTTTCGCTAAACTGTAGATTCGTGAATGCTGTCGAATTCCAGGGTGTCTCGAAAAGTTACTCGATCTACGAATCGCCCGGCGACCGCCTGAAGGAACTGCTCACCTTCAATCGCCTGCGCCGCCATCGCGACTTCTGGGCGCTCCATGACGTATCTTTCGAGGTGCGCCGCGGTGAAACTTTTTGCGTGGTGGGAGAAAACGGCTCCGGTAAAAGCACCCTGCTGCAGTTGGTGGCCGGTATCTTGCAGCCCTCCTCTGGAAAGGTGGACGTAACCGGACGTGTGGCAGCACTGCTCGAACTGGGCTCGGGCTTCAATCCTGAGTTCACCGGCCGCGAGAACGTTTACCTGAACGGCTCCATTCTGGGCTTCAGTACGCGCCAGATCGACCAGCGCTATAAGGACATTACCGACTTCGCCGAGATCGGTGATTTTGTGGACCAGCCCGTCAAAACCTATTCGAGCGGCATGGTAGTGCGGCTGGCCTTCGCGGTGGCTATCAATGTGGATCCTGAAATTCTGCTGGTGGACGAGGCCCTGGCTGTGGGCGACATTTATTTCCGCCAGCGCTGCATGCGCAAGGTGCACGAGTTGCGGTCGCGTGGCATCACCATCCTGTTCGTCTCCCATGCCATCGGGGACGTGAAGGCCATTGGCGACCGCGTGCTGTGGCTGGAGCACGGCCGCATGGTGGACATGGGGTCAACCGATCGCGTGGTAGCCAAGTACCTGGCCGCCATGGTGGAGAAGGATTCCACCTACCTGCACCTGAAGACCTCCGGAGAGCGCAAGCCGCGTGCGCGGGTAACGGCTCCGCAGGTGGTGGAGAGCATTCCCAACATCGACCATCGCTACGGCGACGGCCGCGCGGAGGTGATCGGGATCGCCGTGTTGGACGGGGCTGGCAATTCCTTGCCTCTGCTCGAGCCCGGCGGCCGCATCGTGGTGCGGATCAGCGTGCGCGCCAAGGGCGACGTGCCCCTGCCCATCGTGGGCTTCATGATGCGCAACCACCTGGGCATCGATTTCTCAGGTACCAACACGGTGCGGGAAGATCACGAACTGCCGCCCATGAGCGCCGGTGACGTCTACACCGTGGACTTCCACCTTGAGCTGCCGGAGCTTTATCCAGGCACGTTCTCATTTTCGCCGGCCATTGCCGACGGGACCCTGATGGGATACAAAATGTGCGATTGGATCGACAACGCCGTGACCCTCCAGATGGGCCACGGCGACGGCCAGATCTACGGCTTCCTGCGGATGCCCTGCCGGGTAGAGATCAATGCATCCCTGGGCGCAGCGAGCGAGCCGGTTGCGGAGAGCAAACTTGGCTGAGTTCACGGGCGAGCGCATCATCCCGGGGCAGGTGGATAACGACCTGCTGAACGAGCATCTGGCGCGCTACGCCTTCGCCTCGCGCCTGGCACGCGGCAAACGCGTGCTCGACGCCGGCTGCGGCACCGGTTACGGCTCGGCGGAACTGGCCAAAGTGGCCCTGTCCGTCAATGCCGTGGATGTCGCGCCGGATGCCCTTGCGTGGGCCCGCGAGCATTTTCCGCTGCCTAACCTGTGCTTCGAACAGGCCTCCGCCACGGCGCTGCCGCACCCGGATGCCAGCTTCGACCTGGTGGTCTCGTTTGAAGTCATAGAGCACCTGGAGGACTGGGCCGCTTTTCTGCGCGAGGTGCGTCGCGTGCTGGTCCCTTGCGGCCAGTTCATCGTCTCGACACCCAACCGCCTCTATTACGCCGAAACCAGGGAGCGCACCGGCCCGAATCCGTTCCATGTGCACGAGTTCGATTACACTGAATTCCGCGCCGAACTGACTGCCGTCTTCCCGCATGTCTCGCTCTTTCTTGAGAATCACGCGGCGGGCGTGGTGTTCCAGCCGGTGGACGGCAGCGCGCCCGCCGAAATTCGCGTGGATGCCGGGGAACCGCTGCCTGAGGAGGCCCACTTCTTCGTGGCCGTCTGCGCGCATCGCCCGCAGACCGGCAGCCCTACCTTCGTTTACCTGCCGCGAGCCGCCAACCTGCTGCGCGAGCGTGAACGCCACATTGACCTGCTCGAAGGCGAGCTGCGCACGAAGGACGAGTGGCTGGAGAATGCTAAAGGCGAGCTCGCCGCCCTCAACGCGAAGCATCGCGCGCTCAAGGAAGAGCTCGAGCAGCGCAATCGCTGGGCACAGGATCTAAACGAGCAACTCGGTACGGCCGCCGCGAATATCCGCCAGTTTCAGGAAGCCATTGATGCTTACGACGTGAGGGTGGCGGAACTGGAGTCCGAGAACGACGCCAAGACGGCTTGGGCGCTAGCGACGGGCAAGGAACTGGACGCCAAGTGCCAGGAACTGGCGCACGCCGTGGAGTTGCTCAACACCGCAGAAAGCTTGGTCATCGAGCGCACCAACTGGGCGCTCGATTTACAGGGCCGGGTGGAGCATCTCGAAGGCATCCTGGCGATGTGCCGCTCGTCCCGTTGGGTGAAACTGGGGCGCCGCGTGGGGCTTGGTCCGGCGCTGCCGGAAAGCTGACATGTGCCACCTCGCTCGCTTCGTCCGGGCGCTTCCGCTGCTGCTGCTGTCACCGCTCATGCTGGCCGCGGCTACTTTGGCCGCAGCCTTGACGGACGTCGTATGGGCGCTCTTCGGCCGCCGCCGTCCCGCGGCCGATACCAGGCCCTCGACGCGCGCCGCCTCCGTCGTAATCCCCAACTGGAACGGGCGCGACCTGCTTGAGAAGTATCTGCCGTCCATCGAGACCGCGCTTGCCGGCAACTCCGGGAACGAAATCGTAGTGGTGGATAACGGCTCCACCGACGGCAGCGCCGAGTTCGTCCGCCGCGCCTTCCCGCGCGTCACGCTTTTGGAGCTGCCGCGCAATCTCGGGTTCGGCGGCGGTTCGAACGCCGGGTTCCGGGCCGCCCGCAACGACATCGTGGTGCTGCTCAACAGCGACATGCGCGTGGACGCGGACTTTTTGGCGCCGCTCCTCGACGGCTTCACCGACGAGAAGGTCTTCGCCGTGGCATGCCAGATCTTCTTTTCGGATCCCTCGCGCGTGCGGGAAGAGACCGGCCTTACGCAGGCTAGGTGGCAGGATGGCGCCCTGCGGGTGCGGCACCGCGCCGACGATGACGTTACGGATCTCTTCCCCTGCTTTTACGGGGGCGGTGGCTCCTGCGCGTTCGACCGCCGCAAGTTCCTCGAACTGGGTGGCTTCGACAGCCTGCTGGCGCCCTTCTACCTGGAGGACACCGACCTCGGCTTCCTGGCCTGGAAGCGCGGCTGGAAGGTGCTCTACCAGCCCCGCAGCGTGGTCTTTCACGAGCACCGCGGCACCATCGGGAAGCGTTTCACCGAGGCGCAGATCCAAGCGGTCCTGAAGAAGAACTACGTCCTGTTCTGCTGGAAGAACATTCACGAATGGCCGCGCCTGCTGTCGCATTTCCTGTTCACCTGGGCCGGTGCGCTGGTGAGCGTGGCGTTCGGGGACGAACCGGGCCGCGCCAACCTGCCGGGTATCTGGCGCGCCTTCCTGCAATTGCCTGGGGCCGTGCGGTCGCGCTGGCGCGCCCGCTCCCTCGCCGTAGTGAGCGATACCGAGGCCTTTCGGCGGCCTTTGGGCGGCTGGTTCCGCGACCGCTTCGCCGTAATGGACCCAGCGCCCCGGCGCCCGCGCGTGCTCTTCGTTTCGCCCTACCCGATCTGTCCGCCGGTGCACGGCGGCGGCGTCTTCATGTACCAGACACTCCGGCGGATGGCCGCGCTCACCGAGACCCACGTGGTGGAACTGCTCGACAACGCGGGGCAGCAGCAGGCCAACCGGGAACTGCGCGCATTCTGCGCCTCGGCCGAATGGCTGGTCCGAATGGAAGGCCGCACGGGCGGAGCCGGCTCCATCCTGCCGCACGCCGTCCGGGAGTTTTCAAACGACGACTTTGCCTGGCTGCTGCACCGCCAGATCTATCAACAGCGCATCGACGTGCTGCAACTGGAGTACACCGCCCTGGGGCAGTACGGCGCCGGTTTCAGCCGCATCGTGACGGCGCTGTTCGAGCACGACGTCTACTTCCAGTCCATCCGGCGCGGTGCGGGATATGCGCGCGGTCTCGCGCAGGGCCTGCAGGCGCGCCTCGAATACCTCAGGGCGCTACGATACGAGCTCCGCATGCTGCCGGGCTTCGACCAGGTGCAGGTGTGCACTCGCGAGAACGGCCGCTACCTGCTGTCGTTCCTGCCGCAACTGCGGGGGAAGCTGGCAGAGGGACTGCGCGCCGGCATCGATAGCTCCCGCTACGACTACCGCCCCGACGGCCGCGAACCCCGCACCATGCTCTTCCTGGGCAGCTTCCGTCACGACCCGAACCGAGTGGCACTCGACTGGTTCGTGAAACTCGTGATGCCCGCCATCCTGGCGCGCGAGCCCGCCGCGAAGCTGCTGGTGATCGGGTCGGACCCGCCGCCGCGTCACGCCTATGCGGATTTCGAAGGTGCGCTCGAAATGCGCGGCTTCGTGGAGGACATTCGGGAGCCGCTGGCGCGCGCGGCCGTGTTCGTCTGCCCGATCCTCAGCGGCTCGGGTGTGCGGGTGAAATTGCTGGAGGCTTTCGCGGCGGGGATTCCGGTAGTTTCGACCCGCGTCGGGGCGGAGGGCCTGGCCCGCGAGGATGGCGAGTTCTGTCTCCTCTCAGACGATCCCGACGGTTTCGCCGGACGCGTGCTGCAACTCTTCTCGGACCCTGCGGGAGCCGCCGCCATGGCCGCGCGGGCGCGCGCCGAAGTAGTGGCCCATTGGGACATGGCCGCAATCACTTCGAAGCTGGTGGAGAGCTACCGCGAGATGGTGGCGCACAAACGCGCATCTACTTCTTCGGAGGAGCCGCCGGCGTTGCCGGAGGAGCAGCCGGCTTTGCCGGAGGGGGCGCGGGAGCAGTTACAGGAGCCGCGGGAACAGCTTCCGCCGGCGGCTTCGGTGCCGCCTTCCCGCTCTTCGGCGACTTGAGCATGTCCTTCTTCAGCTTCGCCACGATGCGCTCTGCGGTGCGGTCGAGTTCCTTCGGATCTGACCCCTCCGGCTTCGCGTATGTGGACCAGATCACCTGCGCGGTCCTGGTATCAACCACGAAGATGTTCCCCTTGCCGCGACCGAAACTGGACATCAGCCCTACCGGCGCCGCTTTCACCGACACGGCATCGCCCGCCGGTTCCTTGTCCCCCGCCTCCTTGTCAGCTTCCTTTTTCGCGGCCGGCTGCACTTTCGCGGGATATAGCTGTTCCATCCGCGCCTCGAAGGACTTGCCGATGCTGTCCGTGAACACCACGTCGGCGAGCTTCGGGTCCGTTACCACGTCGAATACCCCCGTGGTGACGAGGTGGTTGGCCAGGAACTGGTCCAGCCCGAGCCCCATCTGCAGCAGGTACGCGGTGCGCCTGCCAGTAGCCGGCGTTTCCGCCTGCCCGGCCGCCGCCGCCAGCGCCAGACATGATAATAGGAGAACGAATGTCCGCTTCATGACTATAGAGACGATGATAACAGCCAAAAAGGCGGCGCACCCCCGTGTATAAGGGCAACCGCATCACCGTGATCATCCCCTGTCTAAATGAGGAGCAGGGTATCGAACGCGTCCTCGTCGGCATGCCGGAGTTCGTGGACGAGGTCATCGTGGTGGATAACGCCTCTACGGACCGCACCTCGGAGGTTGCCGCCTCGCTCGGCGCCCAAGTCATCCGGGAGGAGGTCCGCGGGTACGGCCGTAGCTATAAACGCGGCTTTTCCTGTGCCACCGGCGACATCATCGTCACGCTCGACGGCGACCACAGTTACCCCGTCGATGCGCTCTCCTACCTGCTGGAGGCCTTCCTCCACCTGGAAGTCGATTTTCTGAACGCCTCGCGCTTTCCAGTCCGGGACCGGCGCGCCATGAGCTTCAAGCACAAGTTCGGGAACCTGGTGCTCTCGGTCGCCACCTCGCTGCTGTTCTTCCGCTGGGTACGCGATTCGCAGTCCGGAATGTGGGTGCTGCGGCGCTCCATTTTGAAAGAGATGAAGCTCGTCTCCGACGGCATGGCGTTCTCCGAGGAGATCAAGATCGAAGCTATCCGCAACCCGCGCATCCGGTTCGGCGAAATTTCCATTCAGTACTCGTCGCGGTTGGGCGAGGTCAAGCTGAATCCCTGGCGGGACGGCATGCAGAACCTGGCATTCCTGGTTCGCAAACGGTTCTTCCGATGAGCAGGTGTGCGGCTCCCCACGGTTTTCGCCGCGCTCCAGTGTGCCCGCTTTGCACAGCGGGTGGGGCATCCTGACACATGCAAGACGTGGGAATCGTGGTTGTCGCGTACCATTCGGCCGCGGAGATGGGGCCGTGCCTCGATGCCGCGCTCGCCACCGGCGCGGAAATCGTGGTGGTAGATAATTCCTCCTGCGAGGAGACTGCTCAGCAAGTCTTGGGCCGGGGCGTGCGGCTCATCCGCAACCAGGTGAACAAAGGCTTCGCTGGCGCCGTCAACCAGGGCATCCGCTCTCTCTCTACGCCTTATATTCTGCTGCTCAACCCAGATGCCGTGATAAAGAACGGCCTGGATGCCTTGTTAGCCGCTTGCAAGCGCCCCGGCGTGGCCGCGGCGGGCGGGATGCTGGTGGACTCCCGCGGGCTTCCGCAGGCTGGCTTTATGGTGCGGTGTTTTCCCACGCCCGCCGCGCTGGCCTTCGAAGTGTTGCTCATAAACCGGCTCTGGCCCGGCAATCCCGTGAATTGGCAATACCGTTGCTTGGGATTGGATTGCGCCGCGCCGTCCGAGGTGGAACAGCCCGCCGGCGCTTTTCTCATGATCCGCCGCGACGCATGGGAGACACTCGGAGGTTTCGACGAGCGATACCACCCCGTGTGGTTCGAAGATGTCGATTTCTGTCGCCGCGCGGTGGCCCACGGCTATCGTATCTGGTTTGTTCCGTCGGCTGTGGCGAAACATACTGGCGGTCACTCGGTTTCTAAGATAGGGGTGGAGAAGAAGCCGCTTTATTGGTATGGTAATCTTCTGAGGTATGCCGCCGTGCACTACGGCCTTGCCGGGCGCGCGGTGGTGTGTCTCGCAGTCGTAACGGGCTCTACCTTGCGGATGATGGCTGAACTTGTGCTCAGCCGGAGCCTTAAACCCATAGCAGTCTACGGCAGGGTTATGGCGCTCGCCGCCGGGTACCTGCTGCGCGGCGTTCCAGGGGAGGTGCGCCGCGAATCGTAATCAGGAATGGTACGGATTAACGAAATTACCACCGGTGGTTCGGATTCTCGTTCATGTCGAATAACGACTTCGTTTCCGTCACGATAGTTACCTATAACAGCGCGCGTTTTATCGAAAAGTGCCTTGAGTCGGTGCTATCGCAGACTTATCCCCGATACGAAGTTATCGTCGTCGACAATGCCTCCACCGACGAAACAACCGCAATTCTGGAACGCTTCGAATCCCGCTGCCGCGTACTCTACAATAGCCGAAACGTAGGTTTCGCCGCGGCGCAGAACCAGGCGATCGGAAACTCCGACGGCGATTGGGTGCTGACGCTTAATCCCGATGTCCTGCTCGAACCGGGCTTCATCGGGGCGCTGGTGGACGCGGGCCATTTCGACCCCGCTATTGGCTCGGTATGCGGCAAACTGCTGACGATGACGCCGCAGTTCGAGATCCCCGCCACCCCTGTGGTCGATTCGACAGGCATCTACTTCAACCCCATGCTGCGGCATCTCGACCGCGGCAGCCAGCAGGTGGATAACGGCCACTACCTGCAATACGAGTACGTCTTCGGCGCCACAGCCGCCGCGGCCCTTTACCGCCGCGAGATGGTGGACGATATCGCGCTCGACGGTGAGTTCTTCGACTCCGATTTCTTCGTCTACCGTGAAGACGCCGACGTCGCCTGGCGTGCCCAGTTGATGGGCTGGAAGTGCCTCTACGTGCCCTCCGCCCGCGGCTATCATGTCCGCACGGTGCTGCCCGGCAACCGTCGCGCCCTCCCGCCGGAGATCAACATGCACTCGGTGAAGAACCGCTTTCTGATGCGCATGAAGAATATCTCGGCGGATCTCTACCGTCGGAACTGTTTCTCCATCACCGCGCGCGACCTGATGGTGGTGTTCTGGTGCCTGGTCTCGGAGCACACCAGCCTGAAGGCTTTCTGGTTCCTGGGCCGGAACTGGCGGAGGGTGCTGGCCAAACGGCGCGCCATCCAGGAGGCCCGCCGCGTGGACGACAGTTACATGGCGAGTTGGTTCAAGTACAGGCCGGTAACCAAGCAGGCCCCCAGGAAAACGCACGCGATCATCTCCTCATCCGAGACCGCGGGCGTCGTAGAACGGTAGATGGCCTCCCCCATGCGGGTGGCGTTAGTGGGCACCCGCGGTATCCCCGCCAATTACGGCGGCTTCGAAACCTTCGCCGAGGAACTCGCGACGCGCTTGGTTTCCCGCGGCCACGCCGTCACCGTCTATTGCCGGGAGCACCATCCCGAACCCTTCTACCGCGGGGTGCGGCTCCAGCATCTCCCCACCATTCGACACAAGTATCTCGACACCCTGGCCCACACCTTCTTCTCCACCTTGCACCTGCTGGCGCATCGGCATGATGTGGCGCTCTACTGCAACGGCGCCAACGCAGTTTTCACGTTGCTGCCGCGCATGGCCGGGATGCCGGTGGCGCTCAACGTGGACGGCATCGAGCGCCGCCGCAAGAAGTGGAACCGCCTCGCCAAGGCCTGGTACTACGCCTCAGAGTGGCTGGCCACCTTCTGCCCGAACGTGGTCGTCACCGACGCCGAGGCCATCAGGGAGTACTACCGCACCCGGTGGCGCAAAAAGAGCACCTTCATCCCCTACGGCGCTGATACCGCCGGGGTGGCCACCACCGCCGCGCCCGACGCTCTTGGGCTCACGCCGGGCCGCTATTTCCTTTACGTGAGCCGCATGGAGCCGGAGAACCATCCGCTTGAAGTGCGGGAAGCCTTCGAGCGCGTCGCTACGGATATGAAACTGGCACTGGTGGGTGACGCGCCCTATGCGCACGACTACATCCGCCGGGTGCGGGATACGCGCGACCCGCGCATCGTGATTCCCGGCGCCATTTACGGCCGCGGTTACCAAGAACTCGGCGCGCACTGCTTTGCCTACATCCACGCCACCGAAGTGGGGGGCACCCATCCCGCGCTCATCGAGGCCATGGGTCGCGGCGCACTGGTGCTCTATCGCGATACCGTGGAGAACGCTGAGGTGGCGGGTGGCGCCGGCATCCCCTTCCACGGCGATCTGGCCGATAAGATCGCGATGGTCCTCGCCATGCCCGAAGGCGAGCGCGAGACGCTGCGTGCAGAGGCCGTCCAGCGCGTCCGCGAGCGCTACTCCTGGGAAGCCGTCACGGACCAGTACGAGAGCCTGCTGGCCGGCCTGCGGTAGGTGTCCGCCAGCTACAATGAACAGGTGTCGCCCCACTTCCGTTCCTACGCACTGATCTCGCGCGACCGCATTGCGCGGAACTACCGTGCCGTCCGGCAGGCCGTCGGCCCCGCCGTAGAAATCGCCGGCGTGGTGAAGGCGAATGCCTACGGCCACGGCGCCGCGGAGGTTTCCCGCGTCCTCATCGGCGAAGGTGCTCGCTGGCTGGCGGTAAGCTCTGTCGAAGAGGGAGTCGCCCTGCGGGACGAAGGTATCCGCGCTCGCATCCTGGTGATGGCAGGCTTCCTGCCCTTCGAACTCGAAGCCGTAGCCGAATATAACCTCACCCCGGCGGTGCCGTCGCTCTCCGAAATCGCCGCGCTCGACCGCATGGCCGAAGCCTGCGGCCGGCCCCTGCCGTATCACTTGAAACTCGACACCGGGATGGGGCGGCTTGGAACTCTCGCGGAAGCGGGCGAAATCGCGCGCGCCATCGAAGCCGCTCAGCATGCCCGCTGCGAGGGGCTGATGTCCCACCTGGCTTCGGCTTCCGACTTCACCACCTCGCAGACCTGCGAACAGATCTCCCGCTTCGAGGCCATTCGTGGGGCGCTTGCCGCCCAGGGGATCGCGCCGCCCATTCTCCATTTGGCCGCTACCCATGCGATCCTTTACCCGCGCGGGAATACCCCGGGGAACCTCGTGCGCGTCGGCCTGTCGCTCTACGGTTATCTCTCCCCGGCCAAAGGCGACGCCCCGCCGGCTGCCTTCGACGTGGCCCCCACACTTACCTGGAAGGCCCGCATCCTCAGCGTTAAGGATGTTCCCGCGGGCGCCCCGCTCGGCTATAACGCCAGCTTCCATGCGCCACGCGCCATGCGGGTGGCGGTGGTCGCGGCGGGGTATGCGGACGGCATCTTCCAGTGCCTCTCGAACCGCGGCTCGGTAATCGCCGCCGGCAAGCTCACCCCCATCCTGGGGAGCGTCTGCATGGATACCATTATCGTGGACGTGAGCCACGCCCCCGCGCTCGTCCCCGGCGATGAAGTCACCCTCCTCGGTACGGAAGGGGATGTCACGCTCGATGCTGCCCGCATCGCCGAAACCGCGGGCACCATCTCCTACGCCGTCCTGTGCGCCATCGGGCAGCGCGTCCGCCGCGTCTATATTTGATCCAGGTCTACATTGCCGCCGGAAAGGATCACCCCCACGGACCGCACGTCCTTGGGAAGCTTACCCGCCAGTGCTGCTGCCGCTGCTGCCGCGCCGCTCGGCTCTACCAGGATTTTCAGACGGGCGAGCAGGAAACGCATGGTCTCGCGCAGTTCGTCGTCACTCACCAGGATGATTCGCTCCGCCAGCCGCCGCAGCACAGG
Source organism: Bryobacteraceae bacterium (assembly GCA_035561075.1). Lineage (GTDB taxonomy): Bacteria > Acidobacteriota > Terriglobia > Bryobacterales > Bryobacteraceae > JAMCRM01. The sequence continues at coordinate 30,786 of DATMYF010000112.1, read as the reverse complement.
GAAGGTCAGTTCCCCCGGCTTGGTGGCGCGCAGGCCGTCCGCGATGGTCCGGGGAGGCCCCACCGCGATGCGCTCCCCCGCCAGGAACGACAGGAACGTATCGTTACCGTCATCCGGCTCGACGCCGAAAATGCGGATCTTGGGATTCATGTCCTTCGCGATGACCGCGCAACCGGAGAGCAGCCCGCCGCCGCCCACCGGGGCTACCAGTGCGTCCAGTTGCGGCACTTCCTCCAGTAGTTCCAGGGCGGCGGTCCCTTGCCCCGCCATGATCGTCGGGTGATCGAACGGTGGCACCAGCGTGGCGCCGGTCTCCTTTACGATGCCATTGGCGATGGCTTCACGACTCTCCCGCAGCCGGTCGTAGGTGACGATCCGGGCGCCCTGCTCGCGCGTGGCCTCCATCTTGGCCCGGGGTGCGTCCTCCGGCATAACGATGGTGGCGGTGGTCCCCCGGTGCCGCGCGGCAATCGCCACCGCCTGCGCGTGGTTCCCCGACGAATACGCCACCACGCCTTTGGGAAGGTCCGGCTCCGGAATCCCCAGGATCAGGTTGGCAGCGCCGCGGATCTTGAACGCCCCTCCCAGTTGCAGGTTCTCGCACTTGAAAAAGGCATGGCAGCCGGCTCGTTCATCGAAGGCGGCGGAGGTCAGGACGGGCGTACGTTTGGCCAGCGGCCGGATGCGCGACGCGGCGGCCCGCACATCCGCGGGTGTGATGGGGTCCACTCCCCGATTCTAGCAGCGGCCTCGACCATTGGCCGTCTCCGCAGTTTTCCACTGTCTGTAGAAAGTTTCAGCTTTGGCACCCATCGTGCTACCCCGAACGGTACTTTTCATACGACAATCGAAGGGGAGACCAGATGGCCAAGGGATTTGTTTCCATTACGGTCGAGCGGTGTAAGGGCTGCGGCTTCTGTGTAGAGTTCTGCCCCACCAAAGTGCTCGGCCTTTCCTCCGCATTCAATTCAAAGGGATACCACCCGCCGCACGTGGTAGAAGCTGAGAAATGTAGCGGTTGCGACCTCTGCGGGATCTACTGCCCCGATTTTGCGATATTCGGTTCCAGATATGCACGCTGACCAGAAGGGCGTCCTGACCGGCGTCCATTTTATAGATGGCGACCACGCCTGTTGTGAGGGTGCTCTCGCAGCCGGTGCGCGATTTGCCGCAGGTTACCCCATTACGCCGTCCACCGAGGTAGTGGAACGGTTTGCCGCCCGCATCCCGGTAGTCGGTGGCGTTTTCATCCAGATGGAGGACGAACTAGCCTCATCCATCGCCATTCAGGGCGCGGTATGGGCCGGCGCCAAGGCGTTCACGGTCACTTCGGGACCGGGCTACTCCCTGATGATGGAGCACATCGGGTATGCCGCCATGACGGAAACCCCTTGTGTTTTCGTCAACGTACAGCGCGGCGGTCCTTCCACGGGGTTGCCCACCCTGCCTGCCCAGGCGGATATGATGCAGGCGCGCTGGGGCTCCCATGGCGACTACGGCACCATCGCCCTCTGCCCCAACTCCCCGCAGGAGTGCTTCGACTTGGCCATCCAGGCGTTTAACCTCGCCGAGCGTTTCCGCACGCCTGTTATGTTCATGATGGACGAGGTGGTAGGGCATATGACCGAAAAAGTGGTCATTCCACCCGCCGACCAGATCGAAATCTACCCCCGCCGCCGCACTTCCAAGCCTTTTCAGGACTTTAAGCCCTACGAGCCCGGTCCGGACGGGATCCCGGAGATGGCTCATGCCGGCGAAGGCTACCGCTTCCACATCACTGGCCTGACCCACGATGAGCGGGGTTACCCCTCCATGAACGTGGACACGCAGGAGCGCCTGGTGCGCCGTCTGGTGAAAAAACTGGAGCCGCTGGCCGGTGAGGACGCGATTTTCGAAGCCGAGAATCTCGACGACGCCGAAGTAGTGGTGGTTTGCTACGGAATCACCTCGCGGGTGGCCCAGCGGGCGCTGCAAATGGCGCGCCAGGAAGGTATTCGGGCGGGCAAATTCCGGCTGATCACCGCGTGGCCGTTTCCGGAGCCTCACATCGAGAAACTGGCGGAGCGCGTGCGCGCCTTCGTCGTCCCGGAACTCAACCTGGGCCAGATGGTGCGGGAAGTGGAGCGCTCGGTCCGCGGCCGCGCCAAAGTGTTATCCGTCACCCATGCGGGCGGAGGCGTGCACCGTCCGGAACAGATCCTCAGCGCCATCAAGGAGGCCCTCCGATGAGCAACGCCCTGATTGAGCCCAAGGTTGTAAATCCCGTCGAGCCGTTTCTGCGCACGGAGCGCATCCCCCACATCTGGTGCCCCGGTTGCGGCATCGGCACCACGGTGAATTGTTTCGCCCGCGCGCTGCTGGAGTCGAAGCTCGATCTCAACAAGGTCGTGGTGGTTTCCGGCATCGGCTGCACCGGCCGCGTGGCCGGGTACGTGAAGCTCGATTCGTTCCATACCACCCACGGCCGCGCTATCCCCTTCGCCACGGGCCTCAAGCTGGCGAACCCGGATCTCACGGTGGTGGTCTACTCGGGTGACGGCGATTTGTCCGCCATCGGCGGCAACCACTTGATCCACGCCGCGCGCCGCAACGTCGATATCAAGGTCATTTGCGTGAATAACATGATCTACGCGATGACCGGCGGCCAGACGGCCCCCACCACGCCCGCCGATGCCATTACCGCGACCGCGCCATTGGGGCACTTCGAGCCCGGCTTCAACCTGGCGCAACTGGCCGATTCCGCAGGCGCCGCTTACGTGGCCCGCTGGACGACCTACCACGTGAAGCAGCTCAGCCGCTCCATGACCGAGGTGCTGGCGAAGAAGGGATTCTCGTTCGTCGAGGTACTTTCCCCATGCCCCACGCTCTACCAGCGCCGCAACAAGCTGGGGGACGGCCTCGATACCATGAAATACTACAAGGAGAGCAGCCGGATCCGTAACGGCGCGCCCACCTCCGAAGCCGGCATCACCATGCAGGGCGAAATCGTGGTGGGGAAGTTCGTCGACCGCGACCGGCCCGACTACATGCAATTGATGCGGCAGAAGTTCAGCGAGCGCCTCGGCGAACGCTACATGGAACCGGAGTGCATATGCGGCTGACCGAGATCCGGGTAGCCGGCTTCGGCGGGCAGGGGGTGATCCTGTGCGCCACGGTGATCGGGAAGGCCGTCTCGATATTTGAGAACGCCTACGCCACTATGACCCAGAGCTTCGGCCCGGAAGCGCGCGGCGGCTCGTCGAGCGCCCAGGTCATCCTCTCGGATTCGCCCATCCATTACCCGTATGTCACCCGCCCGGATATCCTGGTGGTGATGTCCCAGGAGGCTTACGCCCGGTTCACCCCGGAGCTGAAGCCGGGGGGCGTGCTGCTGATTGAGCGCGACCTGGTGCGGGTGTCGGACCTGCCGGCCGGGGTGCGCTGCTACGGCGTCCCTGCTACCAGGCTGGCCGAGGAACTGGGCCGCAAGATGGTGCTCAATATCGTGATGGTGGGGTTTTTCGGCGCAGTAATCGGGATGCCCGATCCGGATGCGCTGCGGAAGGCCGTGGCGGATTCAGTCCCCGCCGGCATGCAGAAGCTTAACCTGGACGCGTTCGATAAGGGGTTCGAATACGGCGGTAAGCTGCTGGCCTCGCTAGCCGAGGACGGGCAGGAAGCCGAATTGATATCGTCGCTCCAGGAGCACGAAGAGTAGCAGCAGGGGTTAGGGATACTCGTAGGGTTTGTGGAGGGTGTATGGGAAGCGTTGCACTGCCTCCGGGTGGCCAGACCATCCGGGTGGAGAACGGTAAGTTTATTGTCCCGGACCGGCCGGTAATTCCATTTATCGAGGGTGACGGGGTGGGGCGCGATATCTGGCGCGCCTCCCAGATAGTATTCGATGCCGCCGTGGCCAAGGCCTACGGCCAGGAACGCCGCATCGTGTGGCTGGAGGTCTTCGCCGGGGAGAAGGCGTTCCAGAAGTTCAATAATTGGCTTCCTCAGGAAACCCTGGACGCCATCCAGCAATACCATGTGGCTATCAAGGGACCTCTTACCACGCCCGTCGGCGGAGGTATGCGCAGCCTGAATGTCTCGCTGCGGCAGATCCTGGATCTGTACGTCTGCATGCGCCCCGTGCGCTACTTCAACGGCGTGCCTTCGCCTGTGAAGCGTCCGGACCTGCTCAATGTCACTATCTTCCGGGAAAACACCGAGGACGTCTATGCAGGCATCGAATGGCGGGAGGGAACACCCGAGGCCCGCAAGGTGATCGACTTCCTCACCGGCGAGATGGGGACGAAGATCCGCCCGGATTCCGGCATCGGAATCAAGCCCATGTCAGTTAGCGGTTCGAAACGGCTGATCCGGCGCGCCATTCAGTATGCCCTCGATCACCGCCGTCGCAGCGTCACCCTGGTGCACAAGGGTAACATCATGAAATTCACCGAGGGCGCGTTCCGGGACTGGGGCTACGAGCTGGTGAAGGCTGAGTTCGCGGATGTCTGCGTCACCGAAGCCGAACTGGGCTCGAACCCGATCCCCCCCGGCAAACTGCTGGTGAAGGACCGCATTGCCGACTCGATGTTCCAGCAAGTGCTGTTACGCCCCGACGAGTACGATGTGGTGGCTACTCCGAACCTCAACGGCGACTATCTCTCCGACGCTTGCGCCGCGCAGGTCGGAGGACTCGGGATGGCCCCCGGCGCCAACATCGGCGATGAATACGGCGTCTTCGAAGCCACCCACGGGACAGCGCCTAAGTACGCCGACCAGGATGTGATCAATCCCCTCAGCGTCATCCTGAGTGGCGCGATGATGTTCGAGTTCCTGGGCTGGAAGCCGGTGGCCGGCGTGATCGAGAACGCCATCGCTACCACCATCGGGCAGAAGATCGTTACTTACGACCTGCACCGCCAGATGCAGGGTGCGGTCAAGGTGAAGACCAGCGAATTCGCACAGGCCATCGTGCGTAACATGCAGGCCGGCGCGGCGGCGTAAGTTTCGCCGTAGCGCCTTGGAAGATGTTTCCTCCACCGCCGCGCCGTTAGGCGCGGCGGGTTTCGCCGCAAAGGCGTGCACCTGAAATTCACCAACCATCTTCTACCCACGCACACACTTCCGTAGAGCGACGGCGGACCGGTCCACTGGTTCGCGCCGCCCGACCCCGCACAGGACTCCCAATCTATGGCGCCCTTAGTCGTGAAGTGGTTACCGGACCAATCCACTTAGACGCCGAAGTGAGCCGGTACTAGTCCTGCGGGGCGAAGCGCCCGTGTTTACCGCTAAGCGCCCGTGGTATAAGTGAGAGTTCATGAAAAAGGTGTTTGCAGTTGCTGCAATCCTGGCCCTTGCCGCGTCGCTCGGTATGGCTCAGACGAAAACCATTCCGGCTGGATCAAAAATCTACGTGGATGCCGAACAAGGCTTCGATGCCTACCTGACTGGCGCGCTCGGGAAGAAGAAGGTCCCTGTTACCGTCGTGGCTGATAAGGAAAAGGCTGACTATGTTCTCCAGGGGCTTTCGAATCACGAGGAGAAAGGCTGGGCAAGTAAGATTTTCCTGGGGCACCGCGATACCAGCGAAGCGACCATCAAGCTCGTGGACATCAAGTCCGGCGAAATCGTCTACGCCTACGCGGTTCACAAGAAGAACTCTGCGCGCGCGAGCCAGTCGACGGCCGAGGCGTGCGCGAAGCATTTAAAAGAAGCCATTGCCAAGTAGTGCATCCGCTGCAGACGAACCTGAACGGCGACTACCTCGGCGCGGCGGCCCAGGGCTAGAATAGGATCATCGGTCGAGGGTCGAGCCACCATGAAGCGAAGCGAGAAAGATAAGGCGATTGCCGCCGCTGCGGCTGGTGCAGGTGCAGGATTCGGTGGTCTGGGCGGCGCCACCGCCGGTGTCCTGGCGCTTGCCGCGAGGGGCGCTGCAACGGCGCTGTCAGCCGGCGTGGTCATCGGTCTCGGAGCCGCTGCCGGTGGGTTGCTGGCCTACGGCGCGTACCGTACTTTCCGCAAACAACGAACCCCCGCCGAGATCGCAACATCTAAGAAGCCTTAGACCGTTAATCCGATCTGGATTGCGACAATTCTCGCCTTCCTGCTAAGCTGAGCTGGTGCGCTTCCGAACTCTCGCCATCCATGCGGGTCAAGGCCCGGATCCTGCTTACGGGGCGGTCATGCCGCCTATTTATCAGACCTCCACGTTCGCGTTCCGCGGCGTGAACCAGCCCGGTCCGTTCGAGTATTCAAGAAGTGGCAACCCGACCCGCCAAGCCCTCGAAACCTGTCTGGCGCAGCTCGAAGGCGGGGTGGCGGGTTTCGCATTCGGCACCGGACTGGCCGCCGAGACCACCGTCCTGATGTCGCTCAACGCGGGCGAGCGCCTCATTGTTCACAACGACCTGTACGGCGGCACTTACCGCCTCCTCACGGCTGTTATGGCAGGCAAGGGCATCGCCGTGGATTTCGTCGACCTCCGCTGCCCGGACCTGGTTCGCGCCGCCATCCGGCCGGAAACGAAAGCCATCTGGATTGAGACCCCTACCAATCCCCTCATGAATCTCGTCGATCTGGCCGGGGTGGCGGCCATCGCGCGGGAACGGGGACTGCTGACAATCTGCGACAATACCTTCCTCTCGCCCTATTTTCAAAGGCCCATCGAACTGGGCATCGACATCGTGGTGCACTCCACCACCAAGTACATCAACGGGCATTCCGACGTGGTGGGCGGGGCGGCCATCGTGAACAGCCCGGAGCTGGCCGAGCGCATCGGTTACCTCCAGAACGCCATGGGCTCGTGTGCGGCGCCCCATGACTGCTTCCTGGTGCTGCGCGGCATCAAAACCCTGGCGGTCCGGATGGAGGAGCACAACCGCAACGCCCTGGCCATCGCGCGCTGGCTGGAGGCGCACCCGAAGATCGCCGCCGTCCTCCATCCCGGCCTGCCCAGTCACCCCCAGCACGAACTGGCACTGCGGCAGATGCGCGGCTTTGGAGGGACCTTCTCGTTCCGCGTCAAGGGTGGCCGTGAGGAGGCCTTCCGGCTGCTCGGCGCCGTGCGGCTGTTCATCCTGGCCGAGTCGCTCGGGGGCGTGGAATCGCTCATCGAGCATCCCGTTACCATGACCCACGCCTCGGTGCCCGCGGCAACCCTCAATGAGATGGGGATCACCGATGATGTCGTGCGGATCTCGGTGGGGATCGAAGATGTCGAGGACCTAATCGCCGACCTCGATCAGGCTCTGGCGAACGTGTAGCGGCGCCTCCGCCACCGCTGCTCGAGGCACCCGGCGGCGCGCGCGGGAGAAGGAGTCCCGCAGCCAGCGGTTGGCAGGCTCCTCAACCAGCCGGTACACCGTAGCCGAGACCAACACCAGACCCACGTAGTAGACGAAGGCGGCAGTCTCGGGCGGGAGCGACAAGTAAGCCGGGGTTCGCTTGTACCACCACAGCAGCGGGATGTGGAGGATGTACATGGCATAGGTGATGCGCCCTCCGGCAAGCACCAGCCCCGAGGAGAGCGCGCGCTCCACGAGCCCGCCCCCCAGCGCCAGACCGAGGATCAGGCCCGCGTTGGCCAGGCGCAGTCCGGCGTCGAGCAAGCCCCAACGCGGAATGGCTGCTCCGCCGACAATCAAACCAACAAACAGAAACGCAGCCGGTAGATACAGATAATGCCCGCGGCCCGCCAGCCTGTAACGACGGTGTGCCAGCCCGTCGTAGCATCCGGCTAGCACGATCCCGATCAGAAAATCCCCAAAGAACAGGAGCGGCTTCCAGGCGCCCGGGATTCCCAGGGCCCGGACCGTTGTGGGCAAGGCGAAGGCAATGGCCGCGGTGATCCACAGTTTCCGCCGCGTGGGTTTGCCGAGCAGCCACAGAACCCCCGGAAAGCACAGGTAAAAGAAGAACTCGCAGGAGAGCGACCATGCCGGCGTGTTCCAGTCGACCGGCATCGGACCGGTCCAGCCCTGCAACAGCAGAACGTGGCTCAAGACCAGGGCCGCGCGATCTCCCAGGCTGCCCAAGGCGGGCGCGGTAGCCAATGCCTGGTAGGCGATGGGTGCCACTACCAAGAGGCTCAGCAGGTAAATAGGGTACACGCGCGCCGCTCGCGCCACCGCGTACTTGCGCAGGCTCCGGCCGCTCCATTCCGTCGCGCCATAGTTGCGGGCCAGCAGAAAGCCGGACAGCACGAAAAACGTGCCCAGCGCCACATACGCCATGTCGATAAAGCTTTGGCCGGCTTGCGGCAACCCCTGAACCACTCGGTCCAGCATTCGGCCGGAGCCCGTCAAATGGTGCGCTACTACCCAGATGGCGAGCGGAAAACGTACGCCCGTCAGGGAAGGGAAGAGATTCTTGGAGTGATCACCTGCGTATTGACCCGCCTGCACTGTCCGGGAAGTAGCATGCCGGTTGCCACTCGGTCAGGTCACTCCGCCGTTTTGAATGAGAAGAACTCCGCAACGTTGTCCTTGAGCAGCACCGGGAAGCTCTTGTCCAGATACGTGCGGGGGGAGACGTAGCACTGGTCACACGTATTCTTGTCTGTGAACTCCCGAACCATGCGGTCGCGCTCCTCAAGGGCGAAGCGCTCAAACTGCATCGAGCACGCCTGCAGCGCCCCGTCGCAGGTTACGACCAGGAAGCGCAGACCGGCCTTGCAGTTGACCCGCCTGCACTGTCCGGGAAGTGGAATGCCGGTTGCCACTCGGTCAGGTCACTCCGCCGTTTTGAATGAGAAGAACTCCGCAACGTTCTCCTTGAGCAGCACCGGGAAGCTCTTGTCCAGGTACGAGCGGATGGAGACGTAGCACTGGTCACACGTATTCTTGTCTGTAAACTCCCGAACCATGCGGTCGCGCTCCTCAAGGGCGAAGCGCTCAAACTGCATGGAGCACGGCTGCAGCGCCCCGTCGCAGGTTACAACCAGGAAGCGCAGCCCGGCCTTGCAGCCCGGCATGCCGCCGTTTTCAAAGTAGCGGCGGGTGGCTTCAATGGTGGTGGGGGAATTGACGATCCAATTCGTGCCGTCGCGGCGCGCTTCCACGCCGTCGAGTTGCGAGTTAAGTTCCGCAAGTTGCTCGGGCTTGGTCAGGAACAAGTCGCGGCATCCCGTACGACGTGCCGAGTAGGAGCTGTAGCAGAGGTTCACGCCCCATTCCCGAGCCTTGTCCGCCAGGCGGTTCACCTCACCCAGGTTCTCAGACGTAATGCAGGAGTTGAGCACGATATCGTCGTGCCCCAGGGCTGCCAGCCGCGGCATCAACTCGCTTAATCGCCTGTAGAGACCCGGATGCCCCCGGAATTCATCGTGCCGTTCGTCGGGAAAGTCCAGGCTGACGGAGAACTGGTAGATACCGGCTTCGCGCAATTCCAGGTACTTCTCCTCGGTCATCTCGGACCAGTTCGAGACCAGGATGGTGTAGGGGAGCTTCGAACCGCCGTGGATGCTCCGGACGATCTCGACGATGTCATCCCGCATCAACGGTTCGCCGCCCGAAACCTGCACCACACAGGGCTGCAAGGCCTCCATGTAGCGCCGGTAATCGGCGGGCTTCAGGTTCCGGGAGTCGTCGCGCGGACCGCCGTGGTCGCAGTGCTTGCACCAGCACGTGCAGGAGTCGGTCACCTCGAACGAGACGACAATGGGACGCTGGGCGATCCAGTTCAGGGATCCGCGCCCGATGATGCGGAGTGATTCGATCAGGGGAACCTTGCGCATAACAGCCCCTAGCGTTGCCGCCGCCGGGGCACACCTCGATCCGGAGAGTATGAAGACTGCGATGATATCAAGTCGCTCATCTTATTGCAACTCTTGCATTTGCAGCCCGCCTTAGCGGATCTGCACAAGCGTTTCGTGCTCCTCCCGTGCGGCCTCCGGGTTCGACGCCGCCAGCGTCTGGGGCGCCCGCCAGAAGTCCATGTACGAAACCTGGTGCACGCAGGCCACCGTGCAGCGCGGCGCGCACTCCTTGGCGGTGAGAAACTCCCGGCGGATATCCTCCACGGTGTATTCCGCCAGAGGCTTGGCCGGGTAGCCCCGCTGCTGTGAACAGTAGTGCACCAAACCGTCCTCGCAGATGTAGAGATATCGCGAGCCCGCACGGCATCGCCAGTGGTTCTCTACGCCCTGCGCGATGTTGTCCTGGAACCAGTTGATCTGGGCGTAGCTGCTCTTCTCCATGGCCCGCATCGCCAGGTAGACTTCGCGTTCCTCGCCGGAAAGCGGCCGCAACTGCCCGTCGCCGTCGTGAATGATCCCCACCGTCGAGGTAAACCCCAGCTCCAGCGCGCGTTTCCCTATAACCAGCGCGTCCTGCGGGTTGCGCACGCCCCCGCCCACCACGGAGTTGATGTTTACATGAAACTCAGCGTACCGGGCCAGCAGTTCCAGCTTGCGGTCCAGCACTTTGAGGCTCTTCTTCGATACGTCGTCCGGCTGCAGGTTGTCGATGGAGATTTGCAGGTGCTCGAGCCCCGCGCGGTTAAGCCGCAAGACGCGGTCGCGGGTGAGCAGGTAGCCATTAGTGATCATCCCTGCGATGATTCCGCGGCGCCGCATGTGCGCGATCAGCAGGTCGAGATCGGGGTAGAGCAGGGGCTCGCCGCCGCTGATCGTCACGACCGTGGTTCCAAGGGCCGCCAGCCGGTCGATGCGTTGGTACATTACGTCCAGCGGCACCGGCTTCGAGTGATTGTCGTACTCGTTGCAGTACGCGCAGGCCAGATTGCAGCGCCGCATCGGGATCACGTGGGCCATCACGGGGTGGTCCGTCGAGAACAGACCCTTGGCGATCATTTTGAGTTCCCGCACGCGCCTGTGGATCCGGTTCCACCCCCGTCTGATTTCCCTTCCCGCATCTGCCATAGTTAGAGAGACCTATTAGAGCACGAGCCCCTGCCAATTCCGAGGGTTCGGCTTCGATCGGCGACTTAGAAGGGTCGAACGGCGCACCAAACGCGCCCACTGTCGAGTATATGCGGGTGTCCATCGACGCCACCCCCCTGCTGCTGCGCAGCGCCGGGGTCAAAACGTACGTTTATTACTGGGTTCAGTATCTGGTGCGGGCTGCCGGCCCGAAGCGGCGGGTGCGCCTCTTCCCGCTGTTGGACACCATTGGGGAGTGCGTTCACGAGCGCTCCGTGGCGGGGCCGCTCCGCACGGCCGCGGGGATCGCTTTGCTCCAGGCGGGCAATTACATCCAGGGGCCGATTCTCGATTTGATCGGCCGCCGGACAGATATCTTCCACCACAGCTCCCAGCAGTTACGCCAGGCGCCTCGCGGTTGCCGGATCACCGCCACAATCCACGACCTCACCTGTTGGTTGATGCCTGAGATGCACACCGCCGCCAACGTACGGGTCAATCACGAGTTCGCGCGAAATGTGCTGGCGCGCGCCTCCGGGATGATCGCGGTCTCCGGCCAGACGCGAGACGATGCTGTCCGTATCCTGGGGCTCGACCCCGCGAAGATCCGGGTGATCTACAACGGCGTCGCTCCGGCCTTCTTCGATGCCGCAGCGCTCGAAGCCCCCAAACCGTACGTGCTGTTTGTCGGCACCGTGGAGCCGCGGAAAAACATTGCCGCACTGCTGGACGCCTGGTCGCAGCTTCCGCCCTCCGTCCGGCAGGAGTTCGATCTGGTGCTTGCCGGTCCGGCCGGTTGGGGAGATACGGGGATCGGCGAGCGGCTCGCCTCGGCGGGTCCGGGCGTTCGCTATCTCGGCTACGTTCCGGAGGCGGATCTGCCCGCCCTCAACGCCGGAGCCACTGCATTCGTCTATCCATCGCTCTATGAGGGTTTCGGCCTTCCCCTGGCCCAAGCCATGGCTGCGGGAGTCCCGGCGGTGACGTCCGCGGTCTCCTCGCTTCCGGAGGTCGCCGCTGGAGCCGCCCTCCTGGTGGACCCGCGCAGCGCCGCGGATATTTGTGCCGCACTGGAACGCTTGCTGCTTTCCCCCAGTCTCCGTGAAGAGCTTGGCGCACGCGGCAGGCGGCGCGCGGAAGAATACCGCTGGGAAACGTGCGCCGCCAAATCCTGGGAATTCTTTGAACAGGTCGGGGGTTAGACCTGTGCGCCCGGGCCGTCCAGTACTTCCCGCACCTTCCCGGTAAGCACGTCCGGCCGCAGCGGCTTCTGTAGGAATGACATCCCCGGGCCCAGCGCTCCCGTGCGCAGCAGCACGTCATCGGTATACCCCGACATGTAGATCACCCGCGTGCCGGGGCGCATTTGCATGCACCTTTGCGCTACTTCGCGGCCATTTATGTGGGGCATCACCATGTCTGTGAGGAGCAGGTGAATGGGCCCTTGATGGCCGGCCAGAAGTTCAAGCGCGGCGCGCCCGCCGTCGGCCTCCAGCACCGTATAGCCCTGGCGCGACAGGATGTGCTTAAGGAGCCGCCGCACGCCCTCTTCGTCTTCCACCAGCAGGATGGTCTCGGTGCCCTTCGCCGAAGCGCGCGAGGCAGCCGCGGGCTCGGCATTCTCCCCGCTTGGTTCGAGGCGTGGCAGGCAAATGGTAAAGGTTGTCCCCTCCCCCGGGACGCTGCGCGCCCACACATCCCCCCGATTCTGCTTCACGATGCCGTAAACGGTGCTCAACCCCAGTCCCGTGCCCTTACCCTTCTCCTTGGTAGTGAAGAAGGGCTCGAAGAGATGGCTCATCGTCTGGCTGTCCATCCCCTGGCCGGTATCGCAGAAGCTCAGGACTACGTAGGGGCCGGCGGCCACCTCGTGCGCCGCCGCTTCGCGGTCGTTGAGCTCGATATTGGCTGTCTCAATCCCGATCCGGCCGCCGGACGGCATGGCGTCACGCGCATTCAGCACCAGGTTCATGATCACCTGTTCCATCTGTCCGGGGTCCGCCTTGATACGCCCCAGGTCGGGGGCCAGGTCGGTAGTCAGCTCAACGTACTCCCCGATGATGGGCCGGAGCATATTCTGCATATCGCGGATGAGCCCGTTCAGGTCCAGGATCTTCGGCTCGACAGCCTGCCCCCGGGTAAACCCAAGCAATTGCGCCGTAAGCCGCGAGCCGCGGTTAGCCGCTTTCCGGATCTCTTCCAGTTCCTTGCGCAGTGGTTCTTCGGGTTCCATGCGGTTGAGCATGAGTTCGCTATAGCCGGAAATGAGGGTCAGGAGATTCGCAAAATCGTGGGCCACTCCTCCCACCAGCCGACCGACGGCTTCCATTTTCTCGGCCTGCCTGCGGCGGCGGTCATCGGATTCGGCGGCCGGCGAGACCGTCTGATGGGTGACCAGTACGCCATCGAACCCCCCCAGTCGCGCTGGCGTGATATTCACCCGGACGCGCCCGTTTTCCGCCGGGCACGGAAAAACGGCGGCAAACCCCTCCTGTTTGCCCGCGCGAACGTGACGAATTGCGTCTTCCAGGCCGGCAATGCCGTCCGCGTTGGTTTCCATGTGACGCGCACACGCCCGAACGTACATTGCCCCGGGGTAGAACCCCGCGGGGTGCCCCCCTTGCCATGCCCGGTTCACGTATCGGATCTGGCCATGGCGGTCAACCAGTGCCGCCGGCAGCGGGAACGCATCCAAAAGAGCAAGGCTTTCGGCAGGAACACTTTCGGTGGCGCTCTGTTGCATGGTCGCCAGGTTGGACATGAACGACATTCTCTGTGACCCGGGCCTGCCCCGTGTTGTTCTCGGCCCTATACTCCGGTTTTCAGGGTGCAATCCCCCTTCCATATTCGGAGAATATCTGTATTTCATTGAAACTAAAGAATCAAAGTCTCCGGTTTGGGACATTCCGAACACCGTCAGGTAAAAATGTTATGCGGGCGGGGGTGACGCCGTCTCGAATCGGATGCTTTTTACTCGCGGTCTTCCCGCTCCAGCGCCTTGTTGATGGCAAATCCCGCTTTGGCGCCTTCCGCGGCGGCTACAATCGCGAGTTGCACGTCACGGGAGGCATCGCCCGCCACGTAAACTCCAGGCACGTTACATTCCTCCAGGCGTCCGGTCGCGACGGTGCCCTTCCTGGTGAACGCTACACCCAAAGATGCCAGCAGTTCAGAACGCTGGTGCTGCCCGGTGCTGAAGAAAACGGAGCTCCGGGCGAGGGATTCGCCCGTGGCGAACACAATGCGTTCGAGGCGCCCGTTACCCTCGAACCTGGCAACCCGCTCCTGCCTGACCGGAATCGCGTGTCGCGCCAGCCGTTCCGACTCGCGCCGCTTCAGCCCCGCCGGTCCGTCGGTCGCCAGCACGACGTCGCGGCTCCACGTCTGGAGGGATAACGCCAGCCCCGCGCCGCTGGCGCCGCGACCGTATACCGCCAGCGGCTGGTCCCGCACCTCCCATCCGTCACAATAAGGACAATGGAAGAGGCCGCTGCCGTAGAACTCCCGGGCACCCTCGATTTCCGGTAGGTGGTCCACCACCCCTGTGGCCAGAAGGAGCCGGCGCGCGCACAGCCGCTGGCCGCCTTCGAGTGCCACTTCAAATGCGCTCCCCGAGCGGCAGCAGGCAGTGGCTTTCACTTGCCGCACCTCCACTCCGTAACGCGCAAGCTGTTGGCGGGCGATCGCGCGCAGTTCGGCGGGCTCGATGGGGTCGCGCGAAAGGAAACCGTGCATCTCCCGGGCCGCCAGGTTGCGGTATTCCCCGGAATCGCACAACAGCACCCGCCGGCGGCAACGGCCGAGGATGAGAGCGGCGCTCAGGCCTGCGGGGCCGCCGCCGATAATGATTACGTCATACATGGCGGCAGCCGGACGCGCCTCCACCCCCATTATCCCGGCTGTCGAGGAATTTGACACCCGGTGGGAACGATGGTAAGTGTAGGACTTCACAGGAGTTGAAATGGCTGACGAGCAGAAGCCGGCGGCCCCACCCGCAGCCAAACCGGCCGCTCCTCCCAAGCCTCCCGCTGTAATGGCCGCCGTCCCTTGGGAAGATGACTTGACCGGCGTGCTTAAGGGGCGCTTTGGGGACCGCATCACCGAATTCTCGACCTACCTGGGGCAGAACTTCCTGGTAGCCGCACCTGAAGCCGTAGTTCCCATCCTCGAATTCCTCAAGCTTGAAGCCGATTTCGACTACCTGGTCGATGTTACGGCCGTCGACTGGCCCAAGCGCCCCGAGCGCTTCGACCTCGTCTACGTGCTCTACAGCTTCTCGCGCAACCAGCGCCTCCGCATCAAAACCTTCGTCGGCGATGGC
The DNA here is from genome assembly GCA_035561075.1 of Bryobacteraceae bacterium. Taxonomy (GTDB): domain Bacteria; phylum Acidobacteriota; class Terriglobia; order Bryobacterales; family Bryobacteraceae; genus JAMCRM01. The sequence goes on along the minus strand of DATMYF010000112.1, from coordinate 15,604 downwards.
GTCAAACCGGCCACCGCCGTCCTAGTCCACCTCACCGCCAACTGGCTGGAGCGCGAAGTTTTCGACATGTTCGGTATCGAGTTCGAGGGCCACCCCGATATGCGCCGTATCCTCATGCCGGAGGAATGGCAGGGCTATCCGCTGCGGAAGGACTACAGCATCCTGACGCAGGACACGCAGTGGGTGCAGGAGAACCTCGGCATAGAAAGCGGCCAATAAGCCATGGCGGAATCCACTTTTCTCGACTCCACCGAATTGGTCCTCAACATGGGACCTCAGCACCCTTCGACCCACGGCGTGCTGCGCGTGATCCTGAAACTCGACGGCGAAAAGATTACCGGCACCGAGTGCGTCATCGGGTACCTGCATCGCGGCGTCGAAAAGATCGGTGAGAACCGCACCTACGCCCAATTCGCGCCCTACGTGGACCGCATGGACTACGTGGCCTCGGTCTCGAACGGCCTCGGCTACTGCCTGGCGGTCGAAAAGCTTTTGAACGTGGAAGCGCCTCCCCGCGCGCAGGCCGTGCGGGTGATCCTCACGGAGTTGAACCGCATCGCCAGCCACCTGGTGTGGCTGGGCACCCACGCGCTCGATATCGGCGCCATCACACCGTTGTTTTATGTGATGCGGGAGCGCGAAGACGCCCTCAACATCTTCGAGAAGTACTGCGGCGCGCGCCTCACCACCCACGCCTTCCGCATAGGCGGCCTGCAATACGAGATCTACGAGGAGTTTGAGAAGGACGTCAAGGCCTTCTGCGACATGTTCCTCCCCAAAGTGGACGAGTACGAGGAACTGCTCACCGAAAACCGCATCTGGAAGGGCCGGCTCACCAACGTCGGGATTCTCTCGGCGGACGAGTGCAAGGAGTACGGCGTCACCGGTCCCATGCTGCGCGCCGCCGGCGTGAAGTGGGACATCCGTAAGGCGATGCCCTACTCGGGTTACGAGAAATACGAGTTCGACATCCCCACCGCCCGAAACGGCGATACCTACGACCGGTACACCGTCCGGATGCAGGAGATGCGGCAATCCGCGCGGATTATCCGCCAGGCCGTGGAAGGCATTCCCGAGGGGCCCATCATGGGCAAGGTAGGGAAGGTCATCAAGCCGCCCGTCGGTGAGGCGTATGTCTCGATTGAAGCGCCCAAGGGCGAACTCGGCTATTACATCGTGAGCGACGGATCGACGCAGCCGTATCGCGTGCGCGTCCGGCCGCCTTCGTTCGTGAACCTCCAGGCGCTCGACCGGATGGTGCGGGGCGGCCTGGTGGCGGATATCGTGGCGGTGATCGGCACGCTCGATATCGTGCTGGGAGAAGTAGACAGGTAGAGAGGGGTCCCATGGTCAAGCTTTTGCGCACGGTGTTTCTGGTGGATCTGGTGCAAGGTCTCTGGGTGACCTTCCGCAACCAGCATCCCCGCAACATCTGCACCGAACAATACCCGGCCGAGCGGCCGAGAATCGCGGAACGCTATCGCGGCGCCCCGCGCCTCAATACCAACCCGGAAAATGGCGAGACCCTCTGCATCGCCTGTAACCTCTGCGCGCTGGCCTGCCCCGAGCATCTCATCGTGGTCACCAGCGAGCGCAACGAGGCCACCCGCCGGAAGGAACTTACAACTTTTACGTACGACACCTCCCGCTGCATGTTCTGTGGGCTCTGCGAAGACGCCTGCCCCGTGGACGCGCTGGAACTTACGCAGGATTTCGAGCTCGCCACCTACACACGGGAAGGCCAGATCTGGGACCGACAGATGCTTGAGGAAGGCCCCCTCCCCACGAAATACAAATGCTGACCGACACCATTCTGTTCTACGCGTTCGCGTCGCTGGTGCTGGGCGGCGCCATCCTGACGGTCACCCGCCGCAGTGCCGTTCATAGCGCCATCTTTCTGATCGTTTCGCTGCTGGGCGTGGCCGGCCTGTACCTGCTGCAACACGCCGAGTTTTTGTTCGCCGTCCAGATCATCCTGTACGTGGGCGGCATCATGCTGCTCTTCCTGTTCGTAATCATGCTGGTCAACCTGGACCAGGCCGCGCAGGAACGCCAGTTCAGCCGCCAGTGGCCGCTGTCCCTGGCCTGCGTGATGGTAGTGGGAGCCCAGGTTACCTATTTCGTGTACAAGGGGGCGGGCGCATTCCAGTTGGCCGCACCTAAGGCCACCCCGGCCCAGGGCGCCGGCAACACCGAGATGCTCGCCGACGTATTGTTCTCCGAGTATCTGCTTCCATTCGAGCTGGCCTCCATTCTGCTGCTGGCCGCCGTGGTCGGCTCGGTCGTGATGGCCAAGAAGAGGGTTTAAATCGTGCACCCGATTACTCCGGTCCACTATCTTGTGTTGAGCGCGGCGCTGCTCATGATCGGCACCCTGGGGGTGCTTACGCGCCGCAATATCGTGATTGTGCTGATGTCCATCGAGTTGATCCTGAACGCTGTGAACATCAACCTGATTACCTTCTCGAACGCCCTCGGCAATCTCAACGGCCAGGTCTTCGCCATCTTCGTAATCACCGTGGCGGTGGCCGAAGCGGCGGTAGGGCTGGGCATCCTGCTGGCGCTGTTCCGCAATCGGGAAACGGTGCTGGCGGACGAAATCGACTTACTGAAATGGTAGAAAACCAAACCGCCACCGCAAGGGAGCGGGTACCTTTAGGCTGACATGAATTTCCTCGACCTCATTTGGCTCATCCCGCTGTTCCCGCTGGCCGGGGCGGCGGTCATGCTCTTTCTGGGCAGGAAACTCGACCCGCAACCGCCCTCGGCCGTCATGCTGGCGCCCGAACTGGCGGCCGAATACGGCGGGCACGGGGACCCGCACGGCCATCACCACGGTCACGGCGCGGGCAAACTCCTCGTCACCCTTCTGTGCCCCGGGATGGTCCTGCTCTCCTTCCTCTTTTCCGTCGGTGCCGTCTGGCAGCTTTCGCAGCTTCCCCAACGTGTCCACCAGGTGGTGCAGTTCACCTGGCTTGCCGGCCTCCCCTTCCAGACGGCCACCGGTCAGATGGCCCGCTTCACCGCCGACTGGGGCTTTCTCCTCGATCCGCTGTCGAGCGTCATGATCCTGGTCGTCACCGGCATCGGTTTCCTTATCCACGTGTACTCGGTTGGGTACATGGGGCATGATACGGGCTATTACCGCTTTTTCGGCTATCTGAACCTGTTCGTCTTCTTCATGCTGATGCTCGTGCTGGCGAACAACTACACCCTGTTGTTCGTCGGCTGGGAAGGCGTCGGTTTGTGCAGCTACCTTCTGATCGGGTTCTACTATCACAAGAAATCCGCGGGGGACGCCGGGAAAAAAGCCTTTATCGTCAACCGTGTGGGCGATTCGTCCTTCATCCTCGGGATGCTCCTCACCTTCGCGGTCTTCGGAACCGGCCGCTTCCTGGATATCAACACTGCGCTCCACTCCGGCCAGTATCATCCCGAGCACGGCTTCGGCGTCCTCACCGCCATTGCCATCCTGTTCTTCGTGGGAGCCACCGGCAAATCCGCGCAGTTCCCGCTGTATGTCTGGCTGCCGGACGCTATGGAAGGCCCCACCCCCGTCTCCGCCCTGATCCACGCGGCCACCATGGTGACCGCCGGGGTGTACATGGTGGCACGCTCCGCCCCGCTTTTCCAGTTGACTCCCAATGCCGGTATGATCGTGGCCTCCGTGGGCGCTTTCACCGCCATCCTGGCCGCCTCGATCGCGCTGGTGCAGTACGATATCAAGCGCGTCCTGGCCTACTCCACCGTCAGCCAGCTCGGTTACATGTTCCTGGCCCTCGGGGTGGGCGCTTACTGGGTGGCGGTTTTCCATCTCTTCACCCACGCGTTCTTCAAGGCCCTGCTCTTCCTGGGCTCCGGCTCCGTGATCCACGCCATGAGCGGCGAGCAGGATATGCGCCGCATGGGCGGCCTCAGAGATAAGATCCCCGTCACGCACTGGACCATGTGGGTCGGGTCCGTGGCCATCGCGGGCATCCCGGGTCTGGCGGGCTTCTTCTCGAAAGATGAAATCCTCTGGCAGGCATGGAGCGCTCCCGGCGGCTCCAAGCTGCTCTGGGCGGTGGGGATCACCACCGCTGCCATGACCGCTTTCTACATGTGGCGGCTCATGAATATGACGTTTTACGGCCGCTCTCGCGTCAGCCCCGAGGCCGCCGCCCACCTGCACGAATCCCCCCGCACCATGACGGTGCCCCTGATGGTTCTGGCGGCCGGCAGCGTGCTGGTCGGCTGGCTCGGCACCCCCAAGCTGTGGAACCTCCCCGAATTCTTCCGAACCTTCGAAACATGGCTCGCCCCCGTGTTCGCGACGGCCTCTGAGCATGGAGCAGGCCATGGCGCTCACCACGATGTAGGGGTCGAATGGCTGCTGATGGGCGTCTCGGTGGCGATCGCCGTCGCCGGCATTGCCATCGCGCGCTGGTTCTACCACAGCAACCCGGATATCCCGGACGCCCTCGAAGCCCGCTTCAAACCCTTGCACACCGTGCTTTCGCGCAAGTGGTACGTGGATGAGATTTACGATTTCCTGTTCGTCAACGGCTTGTCGAAAGGCGGCGGCCGGCTGCTGGGCATCTTCGACCAGAAGGTCGTCGACGGCGGCGTCAACGGCGCCGGGTGGCTCACCCGCTTCGCGTCCAGCGTCTCCATCTGGTGGGACACCTGGATCGTGGATGGCGCCGTGCGCTTCACCGCCTTCACAGTGAAACTGTTCTCCTACCCGGTTTGCATGTTACAGACCGGCCGCGTGCAGGCTTACGCCTTCTTCATGGTGGCGGGCGTGCTCGTTTTCTTCGGGTATTACTTGGCGCAGTAACTTTATGGACCAGCATTTACTCAGTCTCGTCCTGTTCGCCCCGCTCGTCGGGCTCGCCGTCCTGCTGTTGATCCCCTCCCGGGCGGCCACCGCCATCAAAGTGTGGGCGAACGTCTCCGCCTTCGTCGGCTTCCTGATTTCGTTGCTGCTGGTCTTGCGCTTCGATAAGAACGCCGCGGGCTTCCAGTTTGTCGAGCGCGTGGACTGGATCCCCGCCCTCGGGGTCAAGTACTCCATCGGGATCGACGGCATCAGCCTGCTGCTCATCATGCTCAGCACCGTGATGGGCTTCCTCGCGCTCCTCTCCTCATGGAACGCCGTCACCGACCGCCTGAAGGAATACTACGCCATGTTCCTTCTGCTCCAGACCGGCATGCTCGGCGTTTTCATGGCCCTGGACTTTTTCCTGTTCTACGTCATGTGGGAACTCGTCCTGGTGCCCATGTATTTCATCATCGGGGTCTGGGGCGGGCCGCGAAAACTCTATGCCGCCATCAAGTTCTTCCTCTATACCCTGGCCGGCTCGGCCCTGATGCTGCTCGGCATCCTGACGCTCTACTTCCAGCACCACCAGCAGTTCGGCTTCTACACCTTTGAAATCGCCGAGTTGATGAAGCTGAACATGCCGCTCGGCATGCAGCAGTGGGTATTCTGGGCCTTCTTCCTGGGCTTCGCCATCAAGGTCCCGATGTTCCCCTTCCACACATGGCTGCCCGACGCCCACGTGGAGGCCCCCACCGCCGGTTCCGTCATCCTGGCCAGCGTGCTCCTGAAGATGGGGACCTACGGGTTCATTCGCTTCTCCCTCCCGCTGCTGCCCCAGGCGTCCATCGACCACACCATCGTTCAGGTGCTCGCCGCGCTATCCATCGTCGGCATCCTCTACGGGGCCCTGGTGAGCCTGATGCAGCAGGACTGGAAGAAACTGGTGGCCTACTCCTCCGTCAGCCACCTGGGCTTCTGCACCCTGGGGATCTTCGCCCTCAACCCCAACGGCCTGGCCGGCAGCGTGCTGCAGCAGTTGAACCACGGCATCTCGACCGGCATGCTCTTCCTCGTAATCGGGATTATCTACGAGCGCCGCCACACCCGAGAGATCCGCGAATACGGCGGCCTGGCCCACGTGATGCCGGTCTACTCGGTGGTCTTCGCCATCGCCATGCTGAGCTCCGCGGGCCTGCCGCTGCTGAACGGTTTTATAGGCGAGTTCACCATCCTGCAGGGCGCGTTTGAAGCCAACCGCGTCTGGGCGGCCTCCGCGGTGTTAGGGGTGATCTTCGGCGCGGCCTACCTCCTCTGGCTCTATCAGAGGACGATGTTAGGCCAGGTGACCAACCCCAAGAATCTGCACCTGCCGGACCTGAGCCTCCGGGAGCTGTGCGTCTTCCTCCCCCTGATCGCTTGGGCGATCTGGATCGGGGTCTACCCCAAGCCCTACTTCGACATTCTCGAAAAACCCGTGCAACAAATCGTGGAAAGAGTCCGGCCCGGTTACTATCAAGGGCGGGCGCCGGCCCTCGCCGCGTCGCCGATTCCTCGCGCCGCCGTTCCGGGCGCCGCCGCGGAGGGGGGCCACTAAATGTCCCAGTTTTATACCAGTACAGACCACTTTGTCCTGATCCCCGCCATCATGCTGGCGCTGTTCGGCTGCGCCACCCTGCTATTCGATTTCCTGGTGCCGCGCCAGCGCCGCTTCCTGCTGGTGATCGTGCTTGCCGGCCTGGCCTTCACCGGCTACGGTCTCTATCAGCAGCAGTCCTATCTCGCCGCCAGCGGCTTCGCCGAGTTGACCGCATTCAACGGCAGCGTCACAATCGACGGCTTCGCCCTTTTCTTCAACTGGATCTTCCTGATCGCCGCGCTGATCGTTGTCCTGGTGTCGTACAAGTACCTGGAGATCGAGGGCGAGCATCACGGCGAGTACTACGCGCTGGTTCTGTTCGCCCAATGCGGCATGTTCTTCCTCGCCACCGGCACGGACCTGGTTACCCTCTTCGTGGGCCTGGAGTTGATGGCCATCTGTTTCTATATCAAGGTGGGCTTCCTGCGCGGCGAGAAGCGTTCTAATGAAGCCGCCATGAAATACCTGCTGCTGGGCGCCTTTTCAAGCGGCTTCCTGGCCTACGGCTTCTCCCTGATGTACGGCATCTCGGGTTCGACACGTTTGGCCGATGTGGCCGCCGCCGTTGCGGCGCGCCCCGCCTGGGACCCCCTGGTCTTCCTCGCCATGGTGACCACCGCCGTCGGACTGTTCTTCAAAATCTCCGCCGTGCCCTTCCACATGTGGGCGCCGGATGCCTATGAAGGCGCCCCCACCAGCGTCACCGCCTATCTTTCGGTGGCTTCGAAGGCTGCTTCCATTGCTTTCCTGCTGCGCATCTTCTGGGTCTCTCCGGGGCCGCTCGCAGCCGCGCGGGAGATGTGGGAGCCACTGTTGATCGGCGTGTCCCTCGCCACCCTCACCGTCGGCAACCTGGCCGCCATCAACCAGACCAACGTGAAGCGCCTGCTGGCCTACAGCTCCATCTCACATGCCGGCTACATGCTGCTCGGTCTGATCGCAGGGAATGAGACCGGCATCAAGGGTATCGCTGTCTACATGATGGTCTACATGTTTATGAACATGGGCGCCTTCATTGTGGTGATAGCGCTGCGCCGCAAGGAGATCATCGGTGAAGACCTGGACGATTTCGCCGGCCTCATGCACCGCAACCCTGTCTACGCCATTCTGATGCTGGTGTTCCTGCTTTCGCTGGCGGGCATTCCCCCCACCGCGGGTTTCATCGGGAAGTACTTCATCTTCCTCTCCCTGATTGAGACCGGGCACTACGCGCTGGCCGTGGTGGCCGTGCTTTACGCGGCCGTAGCGCTCTACTATTACTTCAAAATCGTGCGCAGTATGTTCACCCGGGAACTGGTGGAAAAAGCCCCGCTGGCCTCCAGTTTTGGCCTGCGGTTGGCTCTGGGCGCGAGCGGTTTCATGACCCTCGCCATCGGCCTCTATCCCGAGCCCTTCCTGCGCTTGGCGCAGACTTCGTTCATGCGTTAGTCATATGGAATCCGTCACTCAACACTGGCTCTTTATCCCCATCGTGGTTACCTGCGTGATCATCGGCCTGGTGCCGCTGGTGGCGGGCTATCTCGTGCTCATGGAACGCAAGGTGCTGGCCGATATGCAGGTCCGGCTGGGGCCCATGCGCGTCGGCCCTCACGGCCTGTTGCAGCCCATCGCGGACGCCCTGAAACTGCTGCTCAAGGAAGACGTGATTCCCGCGGGCTCCGATAAAGCGCTCTTCTGGCTGGCGCCCTGCATCTCCACCGTGACGGCGTTTTCGGCTTTTGCGGTGCTGCCCTTCTCCTCGTGGATCTACGTCGCGGACGTGAACGTCGGCATCCTGATTGTCTCCGCCATGTCGGCCGTGGGGATTCTGGGGATCATACTTGGCGGCTGGTCCTCGAACAGCCACTATCCGCTGCTCGGCGCGCTACGCAGTTCCGCCCAGCTTGTGAGTTACGAGGTGGCCCTGGGCCTGGCGCTGGTATCCGGTCTGATGGCCGCCGGCACCCTTAGCATGCAGGGCATCGTCCGCACCCAGATGGAGCGCGGCATCTGGCTGGCGTTCGATAACTACGGTTTCATGCTCGTGCCCTTCGGGGCCTTCCTGATGGCGGCCGTTGCGGAGTTGAACCGTGCCCCCTTCGACCTGCCGGAAGCTGAATCCGAATTGGTCGCCGGTTTCCACACCGAGTACAGCGGCTTCCGTTTCGCGCTCTACTTCCTGGCCGAATACTGCAACATCCTGGTGATGTCGTCGGTAGCGGTGACGCTCTTCTTCGGCGGCTGGCTCCGGCCTTTCCCGAATGTCGCCTGGCTGGCCCCGCTCAACTACGTGGTTCCGTTCCTCCTGTTCGTTGGCACCGGCCTCAGCACCCTAATCCTCGTGAAGCCCCTCAAAGACCGCATCCACCAGATCGGCCTTGTGGCGGTGGCGCTCATCTTGGTGCTGATCGGCGCGATCTTCCTGGTCCCCACGGTGAACGTGGCGGTCATCGGCCTATTCTGGTTCTTCCTGAAGGTTTCGGTCCTGGTCTACTTTATGATCTGGCTCCGCGGCACCTTCCCCCGGTTCCGCTACGACCAGCTTATGGACATCGGCTGGAAAGTTCTGATCCCCCTTGGCATGGCCGCAATCCTGATCAACGCCTTCTTAGGAATGTGGCGGCAGGGGTAGCAGGATCCGCGTGTAACCCGGATACCACGATGCGAGTCTCTGGAATGGATAGGAGGCACGCCGTGGTTCGATCTTTCGCTTTCCTTCTAGCCGCCTTGCCGCTCCTCGCGGCGCAGGATACAGCTAAGGAGGCCGGCTCCATCCGGGGCACCATTAAGGAGATGCCGGGGGGCACGCCTGCGCCCGAAGTCAGCGTCAGGCTTCACGGGCGGCCCACATCCAAGACGGCGATCACCGATTCGGCCGGCCGGTACGAGTTCAGAGATCTCCAGCCGGGAGAGTACTTCCTCTCTACCCACGGCGACCGCTATGGCAAGACTTCTTCGGGAATTCTCGCACCTCCCAGGCGGGTGCGGCTGCTCCCGGGCCAGAATCTGGTGGCCGATTTTGAGGTGAAGACGGAAGCCGGGATCTCCGGGCGGGTCCTCGATCGCGACAGAAATCCCGTGCCGAATGCCCGGATTCAGGTCTGGGCGCGAGTCTTCGTTGACGGCTCCCCGTCTTTCGGACTATGCAGGTCTGCGGTTACCAATGATTTGGGGGAGTTCCGCGTCTCGGGCTTGGCGGACGGCCGCTATTACTTGAGCGCCGGCACCAAATTGCTCCAGTTCCGGAAGCGGCCGGCCGGCGCGAAGCCGGACGCCAAACCGAAGCTTGCCGACGTAGGGGTCTTCTATCCTTCCGAACCGTCGGTCGTCTCTGCAGCACCCATTTACCTCGGCGCAGGCGAGCAGCGGGAAGGCATCGATCTGGTGCTCCCCAGGGTGGAAACCTACTGCGCCGCCGGCTCGGTAGCCGCGGGTGCGGCAGGCAGCGGCAGTTTGGGTCTGATTGCATCCCATGGCGGATGGCGCAGCTATGTCGCTCACGGCACGTTCCTGGGAAACGACGAATTCGAAGTCTGTGGCATTCCGCCGGGTTCCTATCGTTTGGAGGCATCCACTAACAAAGATGGCGGCTATCTCTCCTTCGGAAACACTGAGTTCGCCATCGGAGAACGCCACGTCTCCCTCGATCCGGTCCACCTGGCGAGCGGGGTGAAGGTCTCCGGCAAAGCGATTGTCGCCGGTGCGGATCCTCGCGACCCCTTCCCTTCGGGAATCCGCGTCTCCCTAACGCCGAAAGACGGGTTCGGAATCCGGAAAGGCGAGGAGATCAGCGCAGTGATTGGCGCCTCCGGCGATCTCACGATTCCCAACGTCTTCCCTGACGAACGCTGGTTTCGGTTCAACAGAATGCCCTCCGGCTATTACGTGAAAGAGGCCAGGATGGGCGCGCAGGACGCCAGACGCGAGCTCGTCCGGCCGGGTTCGGGCGAGTTGACCATCGTGCTTGCCTCAGACGGTGCTTCGGTATCCGGGTCCGTGGCCGATCAGGACCGGCCCTTGCCGTCCGAGGTCATCGTGGTTCTCGCGCCCGCCTCCCTGCCGCAAACCGGCGTGCCGGGCCTGGTTCAGACGTGGTGGGTTGATCAGACCGGCGGCTTCGAGTTCGATAGGGTCGCTCCCGGCAAGTACCTGCTGCTGGCCTTCACCGGACTCGCGCCTGGAGAGGGCGAGAATCCCGACTTCCTTCGCGGCCATATGTCGAAAGCGGAAGAGTTGACGGTGGGGCCGCGCGACAAGAAGTCGGTCAACCTCAAGGTGCTGAACGCTCATTGAACGGACGGGGGCGGAGCCGGCAGTTCCACATCCGTCGGCACGCCCCCGGGTACGTGCAGTCCGGTCAGCCATGCGTCTTTGGCCACCAGGCGCGGCTCTGACGCCCGCCGGACCGCGATCCGATAATCGCCCGGCGGCAATCCTCCAAATACGAACCGGCCGGCCGCATCGGGCACGGCAATTTGCACGGCATCCCGGCCCGGAGCTGGTCTCGCGGCCAGCAGAACCACGGCGCACTCCTCCGCGCTCCCGCCGGTAAGCACGCCGCGAATCGAGCCCGCAGCCGCAACCGGGATAACCGCCCGCCCCGGACCGCCACCGGTCAAATCGAGCACCGCATCCGCCGTCTGGTAGCAGGCCGCCCCGAGTTCGGCTGCGGTGAGTTGGTACCGTCCGGGTGCAAGGTGCGGGACCTCGGCCTCCTTGTCGAATGTGGCTGCGACGCCCCGGTCGAGCATGGCCGCCCAGTCCTCAAGACTCGTCATCGCCACCGTGCTCGTTTGTGGGCAAGCACCCGCTCCGCCGCGTTCGGCGCGTAACTGGACAGTGCCGCGCGGGCTGTTCCCCACAGCCAGCGTAATACCTGTCACGTGGTCACCAGAAACATCCAACCGCATGCGCCCGAACATCGGCTCGGAGCCCAGCATCGCGCCCTTCGCCGCACGTCCCATTACCGGCCCCGACGCGAACAGGTAGTAGGAGCCCTGCGGCACGCCTTCAATCCGAAAGCTGCCATCCGCGGAGGTCGGGGTAACTCCGATCGCCGCCCCAGGCTGATCCGCGAGCGCGAGAGCCACCGAGAACACCGCACCGGGGGCGGGTAGTTCCACCTTGCCGCTGATGCTGAACAGCGCGCGGCGCATGACGCTGAAGTCCACCCCGCGATGCTCCTCACCCCCCGCCACCGTGAAGAACTCCGGCTGCGCGTTGCTCGGATGAATCAGCAGGCCCAGGCTTCGGTCGGACACCGCTACCGCGTATTCTCCGGGCGGGAGGCCGTAGAGCCGGTAGCGGCCGCTACTGTCGACGGAGGCCGTCGTGCCGGTGCCGCCGACGGCTCGCAAGGTCCCGCCCGCGGTCCTGGTCATCGCCATCACGCGGGCACCCCGTCGAGACTGTCCCGTCTGGTCCGTCACGCGCCCTGTGATCGCGCCTAGACGCACCAGCCGTATTGTTACTGCCGCCCGCGCACTGCCCACCCGCGCCGCCACCCGGGTCTTCATGAAGCCCGCCTTTTCCACCGCGATCATGTATTCGCCGGCGGCCAGCCCCGGCGCGCTGAAGCGTCCTTCGCCATCGGTCACGGCATCGGCGGCCACACTCCCGGCGCGAGACTTCTCGATGCGCACCTCCGCCGATGCTACGGGCGCTCCGGAGTCGTCCTGTACGATCCGGCCTGCAATCTCCTCTGCGCATGCCGGTACGGCCATCGCTGCCATCAGAAGAGAGTACGCCAGGAAGCCCTGCGTGTCAGGTGTAGCATTTGAGCGTGGCATATCAACTTAGTTAGGTCATTCAACGCTCTCGATGTCAACACGCAGCAGTCCACCATGCGGCTGGCGAGACCTTGTGCCAACTCCCTTGAAACCCGCCTCACCAGCCGTATCGTTACTGCCGGCCGCGTACTGTATTCGCCGGCGGCCAGCCCCGGCGCGCTGAAGCGCCCTTCACCATCGGTCACGGCATCGACGGTCACACTCCCGGCGCGAGCCTTCTCGATGCGCACCTCCGCCGATGCCACGGGCGCTCCGGAGTCGTCCTGTACTATCCGTACGGCCATCGCTGCGATCAGAAGAGAGTACGCCAGGAAGCCCTGCGTGTCAGGTGTAGCATTTGAGCGTGGCATATCAACTTAATTAGTCGTTCACCGCTCTCGATGTCAACACGCAGCAGTCCACCACGCGGCGCGCGGGGCTTGGTGCCAACTCCCTTGTAACCCCTTATACTATGCGGTGTGCTGCGCCATATGGAGGTTTCGCAGGATTGCCCGGCGGATTGGGAATGAAGAGAAGGATTAAGCCCGGCAGGGCGGGGAAGCGGCGTGCCGGTCCCGTGATCCCACTGACCATCCCGCACACGCGCTGCCCGCGCTGCCATGTCTGGGCGCGGCGCGACCCGTGCCCGCATTGTGGCGGCCTGAAGGCGCTGGCCGGGGTAGGGAAGTGAAGGCTATGAAGACCACACGACGCGAATTGGCCGCCACTCTAGGGGCGGCCGCCCTGGCACCCGCAGCGGCGCCCCTGGTGCGGGGGATCGAGCAGACCACGTTCTGGGACAATCTGGACGGCAAGGGCACCACGTGGTTTCACCCGCGCATCTGCCGCGTCCCGGGGCCGTCGCCTTCGCTGTTGATGACGCTGCAGTCCATCAGCGGCTCGGACTATTTCGGGCCGGTGCACTGGTCGGAATCGCGCGACCTGGGGCGCCGGTGGAGCGAACCGCGCCCGATCCCGGAGCTTGGCCGCCATACCAATCCGGACGGCATGGTGGAGGGCTACTGCGACGCCGTGCCGGAATATCACGCGGCCACTGCGACAGTGCTGGCGATGGCGCACAACGTATACTACGCCGGTGGCAAGCTGGCGCGTCCCGACACGGCCCGTTGGCCGGTGTACTTCCTGCGGCGGCGCGACGGCGCATGGGGCCCGCTGCGCCGCCTGGAGTGGGACAACCCGGAAGCGAGCGCGATCTATACCAGCGGCTGCTCGCAGCGCGTCACGCTGCCCTCGGGCGACATACTGGTGCCGCTCTCTCTGGGGCCGCTCGGCCGCGTGGACCGCGGGGTCTGCTCGGTGCGCTGCACCTTCGACGGAAAGACCCTGGCCATACGGGAGCAGGGCAACGTGCTGCGGTTCTCGCAGGGGCGCGGGCTGCTCGAGCCCTCGCTCACGGCACTCGACGGTACGTTCTACATGACCATCCGGGCGGAGAACGGCCAGGGATTCGTCGCGCGGTCGCAGGATGGCCTGGAGTGGGCGCCCATGCTGCCGTGGTGCTGGGACGGCGGGGAGCCGGTCAACATGTCCACTACGCAGCAGCGCTGGATGCCGCACAGCGACGCCCTGTACCTGGTCTACACCCGGAAGGACGCCTCCAATGTGAACGTGATGCGCTGGCGCGCGCCGCTTTTCATGGCGGAAGTGGACCGCCGCACCCTGAGGCTCGTCCGCTCGACCGAGCGTGTCGTCATCCCGATGAACGCCGATGGCGTGCACCAGGCCAAAGCCGTGGAGCACCAGGGCAACTTCCACACCACCCCCATCAGCGCGGAGGAATCGCTGGTGTCGACCGGGACGGTGGTGCCGGCCTCGTTCACCGGGGCGGTGCGGATTGCGCGGGTGCGTTGGGCGAGGCCGAATCGGGTGCTTGGGTGACGTCTATTTGCTCCGCCCGCTTGCCTGGATCCTTTCGAGCTCTGCGGACATCGCCTTAACCCGGTGCGGATACTGAGCCGCCACGTTGTCCCTCTCCTCCGGGTCCTTCGCGAGGTCATAAAGCTGCGGCGCCGCGTCGTTTCCAAGTTCCGTATTTGTATGCTGGTTGATTCGCGCGCCCTTGCCCGGCGCAATATACTTCCAGTCCCCTTCCACCAGCGCCAGCGTTCCCGCGTGTTCCACCAGGCTCCGCCTCGCCGTTTTTGATTTGCCCAGCAGCGCCGGCAGCACATCTACGCTATCGGGTCCGGCCTCTGCCGGCATCTTCTGTTCCGCCAGGGCCGCCAGCGAAGAGAGCATATCCACCTGGCTGATCAGCGCCGAAGAAACCGACTCCGCCTTGATCTGCCCGGGCCACCGCGCCAGCATCGGCACACGCGTACCGCCATCGAAGATGCTGTACTTTCCACCGCGCAGCTTCCCCGCCGGCCTGTGGCTGCCCAGCTTCTCCACCGCCTGGTCGCGATACCCGTCATCCACCACCGGCCCGTTGTCGCTCGAAAAAATGACCAGCGTGTCCTGCACCAATTTGTTTCGATCCAGGCAGGCCAGAAGCTCCCCCACCGACCAGTCCAGTTCCGCAATGGCGTCCCCGCGCGGTCCCATGCTGCTTTTCCCCACGAACCGCGCGTCCGGCAGTCGCGGAACATGAATATCGTGCGTCGCGAAATAGAGGAAGAACGGCTTCGCCTTCTCCCGTTCGATAAACCCCTTCGCCTTCCCTGTGATGGTATCCGCGATCTTCTCATCCACCCACAGGGCCGACTTTCCGCCCGTCATGTACCCGATTCGGCTCACCCCGTTCACAATCGACTGGTCATGCCCGTGGCTCGGCAGCATTTTCAATAACTCCGGATGATCCTTCCCCGTGGGCGCTCCCGGTATCGGCGCGTTATAGCTCACGCGGATCGGGTCTTTCGGGTCGAGGTTCACCACACGCTGGTTTTCCACGAACACGCACGGCACGCGATCCCCCGTCGCCGGAATGATGAAAGAATAGTCGAACCCGATTTCGAACGGTCCCGGCCGGAGATCGCCATTCCAATCGAGATTGCCGCTTCCGAGCCCGAGATGCCACTTCCCGACCGCACCTGTGCGGTACCCGGCCCTGCGCAGCAGCGACGGTAGAGTAGTCCGCCCCGGCTCCACGATCAGCGGCGCATTGCCCGGCAGTACACCGGTCCCCTTCTTCCGCCACGCATACTCTCCAGTGAGCAGCGAATAGCGGGAAGGCGTGCAGGTCGCAGAGGAAGCGTGCACGTTGGTAAACCGCACGCCTGCTTGCGCCAGCCGATCCAGATTCGGGGTCCGGACGCCGGTTGCGCCGTAGCAACCGAGGTCGCCATACCCCACGTCATCCGCGTAGATGAATACGATATTGGGAAGCCGCCGCGCAGCCCCGTTGCCCAGTCCCGCGGCCAACGCCGCCACTCCAGTTTTCAGGAAACCCCTACGGTC
>DATMYF010000111.1:0-35048 GCA_035561075.1 Bryobacteraceae bacterium | reverse complement strand
GGAAAGTGCCGCCCCGTCAGGCGGCACCCACGCTTTCCGGCATCCGGATCAGCCGATGAAGATACGCCCGCGACACGCGCAGCTTCCGCGCCGCCAGGCTCTTATTGCCATTGCACTCCAGAATCGTCTTGTGCGCCAACTTCACCTTGTAGTGCCGGAGCTGGTCGCCGAACGAATCGGCATCCAGGTCTTCCGCCTCGCCCTCATCCTCGAGTTGCCGGATATGCTCCGGCAACTCGCCCGGCGAAATACTGTCGCCGTCGGCGATGATCACGGCGCCTTGAATCACGTTTTCCAACTCCCGGATGTTACCCGGCCAGTCATACTCCACCAGCAACTGCATCGCGTTCGGCCGGATATCCCGGACTTCCTTCTCGTACATTACCGAGTAGCGCTGCAGGAAGTGCCGCGCCAACGTGGGAATGTCCTCCGTCCGGTCCCGCAGTGCAGGCACGTTGATGCGCATCACGTTCACCCGGAAGTACAGGTCTCGCCGGAACGTGCCGGCCTCCACCATCTCCTCCAGGTTCCGGTGCGTGGCGAACAACACCCGCGCCTTGAGCGGGATCGTCCTGGTGCTGCCCAGACGCGTGAACTCCCTCTGCTGCAAGACCCTCAGCAGCTTCACCTGAGTCTGCAAGCTCAGTTCCCCGATCTCGTCCAGTAGCAGCGTCCCCTCGCCCGCCTGCTCCAGGTACCCGGGGCGTGAGCCGACCGTGCCGGTATACGCGCCCTTCTCGTGCCCGAAAAGCTCGGCCTCGATCAGGGTCTCGGGGATTGCGCCGCAGGACACCGCCACGAACGGCTGCATCGCCCGGTTGCTCAGGCTGTGGATCGCGCGCGCTACCAGTTCCTTCCCCGTTCCGCTCTCGCCCGTGATCATTATGTACGCGTTCAGATCTTTGACCCGGCGAATCAGGTCGTAAACTACTTGAGAGCGGCCGCTAGACCCCACCAACTGCCCGCAGCCCGACTTCTCCCGCTCGGCCCGCATCACCTCGCGCATATGCCGCAGTTCGGCCTTCATGGTTTTGTGCTCATAGGCGCGCCGCAATACCACGCTCAACTCTACTAAGGACGGTGGCTTGCGCACGCAATCGTAGGCGCCGCGTTGCGCTAACTCCATCGCCGTCGAGCGCCGCATATCGTCCGTCATTACGACGATCGGGACTTCGCTTGTGCCAAGCTCGTCGTATATTGCAAGATGCTCTTCGAGCGTGGCGAAGTTGGAATCGAAGTCGAGCACCAGAATATCCGGTTCGTCCTCGCAGATGTGCTGCCCGATCGTGTCCCGGTCGGATACCAGCGTCAATTCGTACTGAGGCCCTAATGCGGATGCCAGTAGAAGCTCGAGTTTAGCGTCTTGTGAATACAAAAGGATTCGAATCATATCCGCCGGGGCAGCTCCAAAACGATGTCAGCATTAGCGCTGTGAGCTACGACGAAGTGCCCTACAGGACGGATCATATACGCTTGGATACAAAGCGTTCAATAGTCGATTCCTGGCTTTAGTTCTATTACGTGCTCGTTCTTACGCCACAGACGAGTACCGTACTACACTCGCACCCGCGAAACGTAGTACCCCGGTACTTTATTTCCGCAGGAACTGCGTATAGGCAATCCCTTACTCTCTTTTCCGGCCCTTCTTCAGGGGTATCGGCAGACGTCGTCCAGCAGCGTGGGTGGGTCCGTTAAACGCCGTTCCCGATTCTGGCGACCGTTCCTTTCGGGCATCGCCGGTTCGGAGCCGCCCGATTTGCCGTATGAGACGGTTCAGGCCATCAGCAGTAAAAGAATCGTCAGATTCCAGCCGACAATACCCGCAAAGACGAAGTTCGCCATTCGCAGTGCGCGGTACTTGCTCGCCATCAAACACGCTACGCCAATAGCTATCGAGAGTGTTTTGGCCACGGCGAGGCCCTCTATGGAACCGACGTTCATAAAATACCGAACCAGGGGATTCTCTTCGGTGCCCCCGAGTCGCAGCACCGCGGCGGTGGTGCCGAAATCTCCCAACTGGAGAAAGACGAAGATAAAAAACATTTTGAGCATGGCTTATGTCGAACTCTCGCCTAGCCTACCCCGGCTGCCTCCGCTGGAAAAGGCCGGATATGGTCAGCGCGAATTGATTATCTTAGGTTAGCCTTCAGTCTGATCGGCTGAGGCCCCGGAAATCTTCAGAGCACGCGGCGAACCACCGAATCGCGCAGAATTCCTCATCACATTGATTTCCCTCAGCTTGCGTCCGATTCGGTGCCGGCCTCGACAACGCACGCCGGCGGTGAAATTGGGTACCGGCGCTTTTGCGCCGTACGCCGCCATTTGCGGAAGATACCATCGGCCGAGAAGTTGCGCCTAGCGGGCCATTACTCTCTTTTCCGGCCCTTCTTCAGGGGTGCGGTCGCACCCGTCGCCAGGTTCTCATACAGCAGCACCCGCCCATGGCTCCACCCGATGGAGAGGATGTCCAGGTCGCCGTCGCCGTCTATGTCCGCCAGTTGCGCGCCATCGTGATGTTCGTCGCCCGTGTGGACCACGTGCGTCTTCCACGATTTCCCCTGCCCCAGGTTTTCGAAGATCAGCAGCCGTGCCGTCGCCGGGGTTTTGTAGTTGTGTTCACCGATCACCACGTCAGGGTCGCCGTCGCCATCAAGGTCCCGCACGTCCATGCTCATCGGCCCCACCGGCCTGCCGATGACGTGTTCCGTCCACTTCCCCGTGGCGGCATCTCCCTGCTCGTACCAGGCCAGCTTGCCAGGCACATTGATAGCTTCGTACCCCACCACCGCGTCCAGCTTCCCGTCGCCGTTGATGTCCGGCAGGCGGTTGCGGTCGGGGTCGCCGGCCGACTCGCTCAAGGTTTGGACCACCCACCCGTCGGGCCCATTGCGCAGCCACTTGGTCCCCATCAGCAGATCGATCCGGCCGTCGCGGTCGATATCCCCTGCGCTCAAGTCTTCGTCCTGCGATACCTGCGAGATTGTCTTCCAACCCCAGGGCGTGCCGGGCGTCAGCGTCTGCACCCCGAAGCCGGCCTTGTGCCAGGAGAGCGCTATCTCCACCGGCCCGCGCGGGTCGAAGCGAGCCATCGCCACCCCTTGCAGGAAGTCGCCCGCCGCCTTGGCCGCCATGCTGACGCTGAACTTGCCCCCCTCGTTCTTCGCCAGATGGAACTCGGCATTGGCCTTGGCTGCCTCGCCTGCCGTGCCGATCACGTCCGGCAAGCCGTCGCCGTCGAAATCCCGCACCGCCGCCATATTCTTCAGCTCGCCCCCGATCATGGTCCGCGCCCACTGTCCAGCGGCCTGTCCCGGGTTCCTGTACCACCAGCCGCCCACCACGATATCCGGCCGGCCGTCGTTGTCCAGGTCGCCCGGCTGTATGTAGATCGCCCGCCAGGGCTTTTGTTCATCGATCACGTGCCGTTGCCAGCGGTCAAGCGCCAACTTCTTCGCTCCCCGCCCCTGGTTGAAGTAGATGTCCAGCCGCGGCGTGTTATGGCGGAACGGCTTCCCCAGGATGTCCATTCGGCCATCCCCATCCAGGTCGCCCAAGCGCCCCTCGTGGATGCCCTGCCCCCGGTTCACCAACTGCGTCTGGAAGTTCCCCTTCCCGTCACCGTAGAGCGCCCACACCCGGGCCTCCGCGTTCTCGGGCGGCTGAGACTTCGGCCCCCACTGCCCCATTTCTCCCACGAACAGGTCCAGTTTGCCGTCGCCGTCGATATCCCCAGCCTCCATGCTGTGCCCGTGGTTGACTTCCTCCGCCAGCAGGTCGCGTCCCGCCCAGCGTCCGCCTTTCCACTCGTACAACCTCAGCTTCAGCACATTGTCGCCCGGGCCGAACACCACTTCCGGACGCCCGCCCTTAATGAAGTCACCCGCCACTACCCGGGAGAACCGGTAGTTGTCGTCGATGACGTGCGCCTCGAACCGGTACTTCCCCAGATTGCGGAACCACCGCCCCCCACCCAGAATGTCTACCTTGCCATCGCGATCGACGTCCACCGCCGCCAGGCCTTCATGCTCGATCTTGCCCGAGTAGGTGAACAGCTCGTGTACCGGCCACTCGCCCGCGTTCTTCACATCCGGCGGGATCTGAAATGCCAGCAGTTTCATCGCGCGCTGATTCCAGGAGATCAGTTCCTTGCGCCCGTCGCCGTCGAGATCCGCGAATATCTGGTCATGGTGCTTCCTCGGGCCGGAGTTCTTGATGTAGCGCCGCGCCCAGTTCACCTTCGGGTCGTAGTTCGGGTACGGATTCTCCCACCACCAGATCTCGTTGCTGCCCGCGTCCCCGCCAAACACAATATCCAGATCCCCGTCTTTATCGATGTCGTAGAACGCGCCCCCCGCTTCGACCCTGCAAAGGGCGCTCTCCACCACGTACGTCGTCCATCCGTTCCCCTGCCGGCGATACCAGACCACCGCCGGTCCCTTGGTGCGCGAGCCGATCACGAAGTCGCTCACGCCGTCTTTATCAACGTCCAGGACCAGCGCCGCGGTCGGTTCGGGAGCCACCCCCGGAACGGGAATCAGGCCGTCAGCGGTCGAAACGTGCCGCCAGGAAACATCGGCTGCCGCCAGAAGCAGCGGCGCCGCGAAGAGCAGGAGAGTCTTTTTCATATGCGCACCATCGGGAACCTAAAAAGTATATGCATTGATCTGATATGTCAAGCACCCGGGTGTCGCGTCATCGATCCGTCCCTCCGGACACATGCCGGAGCGCCAGGCTTCCTCGCTGCCGCCAGCAGGTGAGGGCTCACGCCCATCAGGTCCGGCTCGTGCTCCACGGCCCGCGCGGCCTCGATCAGGCCTTCACGGCGCGCCGGGTCCGCCCACCGGACATCGAAATCGCGCGCCAGCCATGCCGGACCCTCCACTGCCGCCAGTTCGATCGGCTCGTACCCCGCCTCCACGATTTCTTCCCGCAATTCGCCCGGCCGGTGGAAGTACGCCGTGGTGAAGTAGTGCGCGTCTCCTGTCGGGTTGCGATGCTGGCCCTCCCGCAAATCATGGCGGACGATCGCGGCGAAGCGCGCGTCATCGAGGCACCCGGTCATCAGGCCGTCGAGCAGCGAGGCGTAGCGCGAAATGGCCGCCGCAAAGAGAACTCCCCCGGGACGCAGCACCCGCGCCGCTTCCCGCAGCGCCGCCAGCCGCTCCTCCCGCGCCGTCAGATGGTAGAGCGGGCCCAGCAATAAGACGCAGTCGAACCGCCCATTGCGGTGCGCCAGCGTGCGCGCGTCCCCCATATGCGCCGACGCCAGGTGCAGGCACCGCAGCGCTTCCTCGATGTGCCGCGGCACCGGGTCCACCAGGTGCGTCTCATATCCCAGACTGCCCAGCCACTCGCTGTAGACGCCGCCCGCGCCTCCCACGTCCAGCACCATCGCGGGCGCTGCCGGCAGGTGCCGCACGATCAGTTCCTTCGTGCGTGCAAGCTCCAGGGCCCCCCAGCCGGACTGGAGCCGCAACTCCTCCCGCGTCTCGTGGTAATACGCCAGAATTTCGCGCATACGCCAGTATACGGCGGGCTCAAGGTTCCGGTATCACCCGAATTTCCAGGGTCTTTCGGTCCGCGCTCCACCCCGCCAGGTAACCCAATGCCGCCGGAACGATCGCCACCAGCGCCACCGCCGGGCTGCCCGCCCCTTCGTTCGATAGCCGCGCATCGAGCACCACGGCACCCGGCAGGCCTGCACCTAACCCGATTACCGTCCCGATCGCACGCCAGTGTTTCGTCGTCCTCGAAACCCGCAACGCCCTTACCTCGCGCCGCGGCACAAAGATCTCCTGCTTCGAGGTCGCCATCCGCAGTCCTTCCGGAGCCACCTCCACTACCTTGCCGCGCACACGCGAGCCGTCGCGCAAAGATACCGATGTCTTGCGACCCGTAGCTACCGGCCCGAGGTCACCCCATTTCGAGTCGTATCCGTGGGCCGTCGCTACCGTCGCCACCAGCGCTGCTGCCAGAATTCTCCAAGCGGTCATCTTCGTCCTCCCTGCCCCGAGTCTAGGGTTCGGAGGACCCCGGAGTGTCACTAAAACGTCCGGTGCGCGCATTCTCTTTGCGGTGGCTCCGGCTACAATGAATGGTTTCGCAACACGTTATGCCACCACCCCAGCCCGCTCCAGGGACCGCCTCGCTCCCGGAAAATGCCTATAAGCCGCTCGCTCCCGGGGAACAGTACCAGCCGCTGGTGCCGGCGGCCAAGGCCCTCCCCGAGCTCACCGTTCGTTCGGCCGGTTGGGGCATTTTCCTATGCGTGCTGTTCAGCATCGCCTCCGCCTACTCCGGGCTGAAGGTGGGGCAGGTGATGGAAGCCGCCATCCCCATTTCCATCCTCGCCATCGGCCTCGCGCGCGTCTACGGACGCCGCTCCACTATCCTCGAAAACGTCATCATTACGGGCATCGGCGGCGTGGCCGGCTCCGTGGTCGCGGGCGCTATCTTCACCCTCCCGGCCCTCTACATCCTGCGGCTCGATCCCCACCCCGTCCAGACCATCTTTATCTGCATCGCCGGCGGCTGTCTGGGAGTGCTCTTCCTCATTCCCCTGCGCCGCTACTTCGTGCGCGACATGCACGGCAAGCTGCCCTACCCCGAAGCCACCGCCATCACCGAAGTGCTGGTCACCGGGGAGAAGGGCGGCTCCCAAGCCCGCCTGCTACTCGAAGCCACGGCCCTCTCCGGCGTCTACGATTTCTTCGCCACCACTTTCCATGTCTGGAAGGAATACGTGGATTTCCAGTTCGTGCCCGTCGTTCGCACCCTCACCGAGCGCGCCCGCATCGCCTTGAGTTTTGATGCCATCGCCTTCATCCTCGGCCTGGGCTACGTCATGGGCTTGCGCAGTTCCATGATCCTGTGCGCCGGCGGAGTGCTCTCGAACTTCATCCTGGTGCCGCTGATCTGGATGATCGGCAGCCACCTGCCGGATACCGCGGTCTACCCCGCCACCGTCCCCATCGCCGGGATGAGCGCGGCCCAGATCTTCCGCAGCTACGTGCGGTTCATCGGGGTGGGGGCCATCGCCACCGCCGGGATCTTCGGGATCATCAAATCGCTGCGGATCGTGGCGGGCTCCTTCGCCATCGCCCTCAAAGCCTTTCGGCACGGCGAGGGCGGCGTTGAGCGTACAGACCGCGATATCCCCGTCATCTCCATCCTGCTGGGCGCGGTCTTGAGTTCCCTGGCGGTGGCGCTGTTCCTGGGCAGCCTCTCGGGCTCCGTCACGGTGGTGGCCGCGGGCACGTTGCTGGCAGTGCTATTCTCGTTCTTCTTCGCTTCGGTGGCGGCCAACGCCATCGCCACCACTGCGCGCAACCCCGTCTCCGGCATGACCATGCTCACCATCATCATTTCCGCTGTGGTGCTGTTGCGCTTCGGGCTCTCCGGTACTACGGGGATGTTCTTCGTCATGGCCATCGCGGGGATGGTATGCACGGCCCTCGCGGTGGCAGGCCAGGCCATCACGGACCTCAAGGCCGGTTACTGGCTGGGTTCCACACCTGCGGCCCAGGAGAAGACCAAGTTCATCGGGGTAATCGCGGCGTCCATCGCCGCCGGCCTCACCATCGTGCTGCTGGCCCGCGCCTTCCAGTTCGGCGAGGCGGCTCCAGGCGACCTCCGCGCCGTCCTGGCCGCCCCCCAGGCCTCCATCATGAAGGCCCTGGTCGAGGGCTTTATGAGCCACCAGCCAGTTGCATGGATGCTGTTCGGCGCCGGCGCCATGACCGCCGTCATCATGGAAATGCTGGGCGTCCCGGCCCTCATCTTCGCCCTGGGCATGTACCTGCCGTTGGAGCTGAATACCCCGGCGCTGGTCGGCGGTGCGCTGGCGCATTTCGTGGACAAGCGCTCCGGCCGCATCGGCGGACGCCGCGGAGCGGGCATCCGGGAGCGCGGCGTGATCATCGCCTCGGGGCTCATGGCGGGCGGCGCCCTGGGAGGCGTCTTCGGCGCTGCCCTGCGGCTCATCCCGTCGTATTCGGAAGACGCCGTCCGCACCCCGTTCTACGGCAACGAGGCCGCCTCCCAACTCGTCTCGGCGGCGCTCTTTATCGCATTGTGTATTTACGTGTGGGTCAGAGCGCTGCGTGATCGCGGCGCGGAGGAAGCATGAGCGAACAACAATTCCGCGAACTGGTGGGCAACGCCATCCTGGGCATCGACACCCTGTGGGGCGGCGACGTGATGTGCCCCTCTGGCACCGGGCGATTCATCGCCGACTCCTGGTTCTCCGACGAACCGCTTCCCCCCGCCTATATCCACCCCGCGGCCGAGCGCCTGCGGGCCTCGGGAGGCGTTTCGGCCGCGCAGCCCGACGTCGCGGCCATCGACGCCTACCTGGCCGCCGTCGACGTGCGCGGCTCTATTGCGGGTCTCGCGGAAGAGGCGCGCCGCGCCCCCGGCCTGCGCGGCCGGTACCTGGCGGGCCTTGCCGAATGCTTCGAGGTGATGTGGGACCTCGTCATGGAGCTGCTCGGCCGCGGCGAGCCGGTATCTTACCTGCGCGCTGTCCGGGCCTCTACGGGCGCGGACCCGTCTCCGTCCGATTCACGCGCCAGGCGCGAGCGCGTCGCCGAGCTGGTCGCAGCCGCCGGGTACGCGCCGGACGCCGTGGATGCGTGGCGACGCGACCGCCTGGTTCCGATGGCCTCGGTAGCGTCCTTAAGCGGCTATTTAATCGCTTATTTGGACGCTTTAAGCGGCCAAAACCTGCTTCCTCACCTGCCCCCCGAACTGCGCTCGGTCCCACGAGCCAATATCGACTTCCTGCCCATCAAAGAGGCCTGGTTTTCCGGCTCCATGAATTACCTGGGGCGCGCGCGGCACCCCGATGGCACTCCTGTCTACGAGGCCAGCTACGAGATCAACGCCTCGCTACAGATTTCGCTGCCGGAATTCGCCCAACTGGTGAGCCATGAGGTAGTGCCCGGCCACGTCACCACATTCGCCTACCTCCAGAACCTGTATGTACTTGAAAAGGCTGGCTTCGAAGCCAGCGTCCTGACCATGAACACGCGCGCCGCCACGCTGTTCGAAGGAATCGCAAATAACGCCATCCAGATCGCTTACGGGGTCACGGAACCGGAAGAACTTCCCGATCGCGACCTCGAAATCGGGGTGCTGCTCGCGCTCTTGCAGGACGATGCCAAGAACCAAGCCTCGTGGCTCACCTGGAATGAGCGACTGCCGCAACCCGAGGTCGCGCACATCCTACGCCGTGACTTCCTGGTGTCCGAGGAGCGCGCGGGCAAGCTTTCGGGCGCCTGGGGACGCCATCCCCTGCTCGGACGCATGTATCTGCCGGCCTATCGCGCCGGGACGGAGCGGGTGGCGGAACTGCGCCGCCGCTACACAGCCGAGCGTTTGCTGCCGGTTCTCTACGGCTGTTCGGGGTTGGTGGACGTCACGACCATCGAAGACGCTCTGGTGTGAACCGGTACGGTTCCAGGTACCACTCTACATAAATCGGTACTACTCAAAATGTGAGAATTGGTATAATCTCCGTTGTATGTCATAGCACCGCACAAACCGCGCGGGTGAAAACCCCACCAGTTTTTTCTGGGCCGCAGAGCAGGATAGCCGGCTCTTTCAAATCTCAAATACGGAGGTAGGAACCCTGAGGAAACTGCTATCTCATGGTGTTGTTGGGCTTGCGGTACTATTTTCAATACCCTCACCGGCAGGTGATTACCCGAATCCAGCCGCACGCTCACCGGTAGCTGACCTGCGATCGGACCCCAGGTTCTTGTCGCTGGAGCGGTTCTTCGAAGAGAAGAACTGCCCCGCAGTTGTGGTGGCGGGCGTATTCGTGCAGGCTGCGGACGCCCACGGGCTGGACTGGCGCCTTCTGCCGAGCATCTCCTTTATTGAATCGACCGGAGGGAAAGCGGCGAAAAACAACAATCTGTTCGGTTGGGATGCCGGACGCGCTGAATTCCCCTCGCTCAGCGCCGCAATCCATGCGGTGGCGTATTCGCTGGCGAACTCCCGGCTCTACAAGGATAAGGACTTGGACGAAGTACTGGAGACGTATAATCCAGACGCGGAATACGCCCGCAAGGTGAAATCCGTGATGAAGCGGATCTCACCCTCCGAGTAGCTGTGTACCCCGGTGTGCGCTATTCGAGCAACCGGACCCCGAAATATAAGCCGCCAAACAGCACGACCGAAAGGACGAGCACGACAGCCCAGCGGATCACCCGCTCGGTGTTATTGATTTCTCGTCGATCGTCCGCCTTGATCTGATCAGAGAGGCTGTCAAACATAGAACCCTCCTAAGATGCCGACCATCGTCACAGAACTAGCAGTATTCTAGCCCCGAAGGGTGAAAAGTGAAAGAACAATCGGGTGCTGACGGATCTCCCCGGGGGGTACCGGGCGCCGATTCCGAAAGGCGCCGGGCGGCATTGACATTTTCATTTGGATCGGCGTATAGTTGCTAACATACTAATTTGTCAGTGGTTTGCTGGTGATTAGGCGCTTCGGTTTCGGTTGGGAAGGTGCTCAGGTCGTTGAGGTCGCGCCTGCTCCACGCGCTCCCGTACCTCCCCGCAGAAGGCCCTCGAACCATCGGTAAATCAGGAACCGCGGAGGCGTTTGAATGGCCATCGAGAATAAGGACGCGCAACCGGACTCAGGACTCCAGCCAGGCGCTGAAGACTATGAGTACCTCCTCGATGATTACACTCATTTTGCCCCGCCCGCCGAAGGAGAAATTCTACAGGGCACAGTTCTGAAGGTGACCTCTAAAGAGGTCATCGTGGACTTCGGGTACAAATCCGAAGGTCTGGTACCCGTGGAGCAGTTTCAGACAGCCGGCGGCGCGGTGACGGTGCAGGTCGGCGATGCCGTAGACGTGATGATCGACCACGGCGAACCGGTCGAGGGCTACGTCCTCCTGTCGCACGCCAAGGCCGCACGGGTCCGCGTCTGGGACAATCTTGAAAAGGCATTTCAGGAGCAATTGATCCTTTCCGGCCACGTGCTGGGGCGGGTGAAGGGCGGGCTTTCGGTAGACGTCGGGGTGAAGGCGTTCATGCCCGGCTCGCAGGCCGATCCGCGCCCCGTGCACAACTTGGAGATGTTTGTCGGGCAGGACATTCCGGTAAAGGTGATCAAGCTGAACCGGCGGCGGGGCAACGTGGTGGTATCGCGCAAGCTCGCCGTGGAACAGGAGATCACGGAACGCAAGAGCGCCACCCTGGACCATATTGAAGAAGGTTCGGTAGTGACCGGGGTGATCAAGAACCTGACGGACTACGGCGCCTTCGTGGACATGGGCGGGATCGACGGGCTGTTGCACGTGACCGATATGTCCTACGGGCGCGTGGGCCATCCTTCCGAGATTGTGCACGTCGGCGACGAGGTGACCGTCAAGGTTCTCAAGTTCGACAAACAGAAAGAGCGTGTGTCTCTGGGGATGAAGCAACTCGCCCCGGACCCGTGGGAAACGGTCCACGAACGCTACGCGGTGAATACGCGGGTTATCGGCCGGGTGGTGAATGTGACCGATTATGGCGCTTTCGTGGAGCTCGAAGCGGGCGTGGAAGGGTTGATCCACATTACGGAAATGACGTGGTCGCGGCGTATGAAGCACCCGTCGAAAGTGGTGAAGCCGGGCGATCAGGTGGAGGCCGTGGTTCTGGAGGTGCAGCCGAAGGACCGGCGCATTTCGCTCGGCCTGAAGCAACTCGAACCCAATCCGTGGACCACAGTGGACGAACGCTACAGCGTCGGCTCGGTGGTGGAAGGCCGTGTCCGCAACATGACGGACTTCGGCGCCTTCGTGGAAATCGAGGAAGGCATCGACGGGCTGGTGCACGTCTCCGACATCTCCTGGACCAAGCGCATCAAGCATCCCTCCGAGGTACTCAAGAAGGGGCAGCTCGTTCAGGCGGTGATTCTGAATATCGACGCCAAAGGGCACCGCCTCTCGCTGGGCATCAAACAATTGCAGCCGGACGCGTGGGAAACGTACTTCCAGAACCAGCAGGTAGGGGATGTGGTGCACGGCCGTGTATGCCGCCTGGCGAGCTTCGGGGCATTCGTGGAGCTGGCCGAGGGTGTGGAGGGGCTGTGCCACTTTTCCGAGGTGCCGGGCTTTACGGGGCGTAAAGGCGCGCAGGAACCGCCGCTGGCAGTGGGGCAGGAATTCGATTTCAAAATAATTAAAATGAGCGAGGCCGAAAAGAAAATCGGCTTGAGCCTCCGGGCAGTGGCGGAGGACGAAGAAAAGACCCGGCTGGAAGATTATCAGCGGCAGGCAGCGGCGGCGACAACCACTATTGAAGAGGTCATGAGCCTGAAAGATCACAGCCTCGACTAGGTTGCATTTTCAGGCGAAAGACGCGATACTGCGGGTCTGTGCGACAAGGAGAGATTCAATGACGAAGGCCGATCTGATTGAAGAAGTCTCCCGGGTTGTGGAGATGACCCGCAAGGAATCCGAGGTCATCGTGGAGGCGATTTTCGACAGCATCGTGCGCTCGCTGCGTGGTGGTGACAAGATTGAAATTCGCGGCTTCGGAAGCTTTCGGACGCGCCAGCGTCAGCCGCGTATCGGGCGAAATCCGAAGACAGGCGCGCGGGTGGAAGTACCGGCGAAAAAGATTCCCTATTTCAAGCCCAGCAAGGAATTAAAGGACGTGGTAAACAACTCGGCGACGGCGGCAGCCGCGACGGAAACCGAGCCGACCCCGACGGACCAGGTCCCCACGCAATAAATGGACTATCTCTGGAGTCCGTGGCGGTATCGCTACATTAGCACCGCCGGGGCCTCCGATCCCTGTATCTTCTGCAAAGCCGCTTCCGGAAACGACGATCGGGAGAATCTTGTCGTCCACCGGGGGCGTGGCTGCTACGTTATTCTGAACCGCTTCCCCTACACCTCCGGGCACTTGATGGTGGTTCCCTGCGCGCACGTCGCGACGCTCGAAGAACTGGCGGAAGAGACCGCGGTGGAGATGATGCTGCTGGTGCGGCAGTCGGAAGGGCACCTGCGGCGCATCTATCGTCCGGAAGGCCTGAACATAGGGATGAACCTGGGCCGGTGCGCCGGCGCGGGCGTGGCGGGACACGTCCACACCCACGTCCTGCCGCGCTGGACCGGGGATGCCAACTTCATGACCACGGTGGGGGAGACGCGCGTGCTACCGGAAGATCTCGCGGACACTTGGGAGAAGCTTACGCGCGCCTTTGCCGGCTGATAGAAAGCTGAAGAGGGGCGGCCTGCCCCTCACTGCTTCCTGTACTTCTGAAGTCCGACCTCGAACCCGTTCCTCACGAAGCGTCCGGTTTCACCCTGCGGCGACCATCCGAAGGACAACGATACGGTCCGTTTGTCCTGTTGCGAGGCCTCGACGTAGGTTGCCGGCTGGAATTCCACGTCGCCGCTCTCGCTGACCTTGATGTTTCGCAGAACCCGGACGTGCCTGCCTACGGGATCGGCCACGGTCTCCTTACCCGTAAGGCGTTCCCCGTCCAGCCAAAACTCGAACGTTTTACGCGAGCGGCTACTCTCGTCCACGTGCTCGTAGGTTCCTACGCAGTCTTTCAGGGTGAATCCCGAAGCACCGTTGGTCCAACGGCCGCCGTGGCGGCGGATGATGCGCACCTTGTCCCTCGGCAGGTTGGCAGTCGTGGCGAACTTCCGCAACTCCTCGAGAGCGGCGGCCGATTTCGTCGTGACCG
Organism: Bryobacteraceae bacterium; assembly: GCA_035561075.1. Taxonomy (GTDB): domain Bacteria; phylum Acidobacteriota; class Terriglobia; order Bryobacterales; family Bryobacteraceae; genus JAMCRM01. Next base: position 21,344 of record DATMYF010000111.1, on the reverse strand, counting down.
AAAAGGACCGGCCATCAGCCAGCGCAACCCGGACGGAATAGTCCCGCCCCGAGCGCGAGCCGTACCTTTCCGTCGCATCGATGGATACCAGGTCGCTTCCGCTGAAGATGGCGACGTTGCCTCGCGCGGCGTGCCTGAGCGCCCACTGGCCCTGTCCGGCGTCGTCGATCCGATGAAAGCCGTCCGTCAGCCCGAGCAGTACGACAACACCGACAGCGATCGGCACGAGACCCATCGCGGCGATGAGAAGGGACCGCCGCGGACGTGGCTGCACCGGGGCGGCAGTGGCCCGCCCTAACTGCTGCGGCACAAAAATGAGGTAAACCCCGAACGCAACGAGAAATATGCACCACGCCCACAAAGATGACGAGGTAGCCAGATTCCGTGGCTCGATCGGGAACGAGAGGCCTTCCGGCGCATTCAACGACCGCACTCCAATGAAGAGGAGTTTCGGCGAGATTGCGATCGTGGCCAACAGCCACTTCGCTGTCCGGCTAAGAACGGCCCGGCGGAGCAGAACGATACCGGCGATAGCGAGGACCCAGCCGAGCAGATCGAAGAACAGAGCCAGCACGCAAAGACCGGCAGCGATCAACGATCGCCCGTCGAGCCGGGGCCCCTGCACCGATGGTGCAACTTGTGATTGCATGAGCAGATCATGTCATATCCGAGGCGCCGACGCGATGGTCGTAACATGTATGAAGGTATGACAAAAACTCCCCGCGGTCTGGCTGCACCGGTGCTGTTGTGGTGTTTTCTGGCGTTCGCGTGCACGAGCCGGCACACAACTACTGTCGCGGTTATACCCAAGAGCAACTCGCACATGTTCTGGCAGACCGTACACGCCGGAGCGAATGCCGCCGGGCGCGAGTTCAACGTTGAGATCCTTTGGAACGGTGCTGCCTCCGAGACCGATCACAGCCGTCAGCTTCAGATCGTGGATGCCATGATCGCGCGACGCGTCGATGGGCTGGCCGTCGCCGCCTCCGACCGCACCGCGCTTAACGCTTCCCTCGACCGCGCCGCCGCGGCCGGCATTCCCGTCGCGGTCTTCGACTCCGGCGTCGATTCCTCCAACTACATGACATTCGTCGCTACGAACAACTACGAAGCGGGGAAACTGGCCGCCCGCAAGCTGGCCGAACTCGTAGGGGGAAAAGGGAAAATCGCGGTCGTGCTGCACACTCCCGGCAGCCACTCCAGCATGGAGCGCGAACGCGGCTTCGACGACGCTATCGCCTCCGAATTCCCAGCCATTCGCGTGGTGGCCCGTCAGTTCGGCATGTCGGACCGCGCCAGGGCCATGGCTGCCGCTGAAAACATCATTACCGCCCACCCGGACCTGGCCGGCATCTTCGCCTCGGCCGAGCCAAGCTCGGTAGGTGCGGCGCTGGCGCTCAAATCCCGCGGGTTAAGCGGCAAGATCCGCTACGTGGCGTTCGATGCCGCGGAGGCGACCATCGACGACCTCAAGGGTGGCACGGTGGATGCTCTCGTCGCCCAGGATCCTTTCCGAATCGGCTACGAAGCCGTCCACGCCATCGTCGAGCGCCTGAACGGCAAGACGCCGCCCAAGCTGCTCGATCTCAGCGCTCGCGTCGTCACACGCGCGGATCTTTCCAAACCCGACGTGCAGGCGCTACTCTTCCCGGACTTGAAGAGGCATCTCCGCTAGACGGCGCACCAGCCGCCGTCGATCAGGACGTCGGTGCCGGTGATGAAGGCGGCGTCTTCCGAGCAGAGGTAGACGGCCAGGCGGCCGACTTCCTCCACCTTGCCCCAGCGGCCCAGCGGAATGCGGGCGATGAACTGGCGGTTGAGTTCGGGGTTTTCGAGCAGGGGACGGTTCATCTCGGTGCCGAAGGGGCCGGGACTGATGCCGTTGACCGTTATGCCGTCGGGGGCGAGCTCGAGAGCCAGGGAGCGGGTCATGCCCAGGAGCGCCGTCTTCGCGGAGGAGTAGGCCGTGCGGTGAGGGAGCGAGACGTGCGCCATGGTAGAGGTCAGGTTCAGCACGCGGCCGAAACCGGAGGCTTGCATGTGGGGCACGAAGGAGCGGCACATTAGGAAAGCCGCGGTCACGCTGGTGTCCATCACGCGATTCCACTCGGCCAGTGTGAATTCGGTGATGGGCTTGCGGACATTGACGCCCGCGTTATTGATCAGTATCTGGATGCGGCCGAAGGCGGCGGAAACGTCACGCTCCAGCTTGAGGACGTCGTCCTCTTTGGTCACATCGGCGGGGAAGGCGCGGGCCTCGCCGCCCTTCGAAGCGATCTCGGAGACCACCGCGTCGAGGTCGGAGGAGGTCCGGGCCACCAGCGCCACCTTCGCGCCCTCTGCGGCGACGGCCAGTGCCATGGCCTTGCCCAAGCCCTTGCCCGCCCCGGTGATGAGAGCTGTTCTTCCAGCGAGTACGCCGCTCACAGGCCCTGTCCCCGCCCGGAGGGATGCTGTGCGGATTCCCCGATCAGGTCTGCGACTTCCTGCGGGTTATCTATGTTGCGGACGACCAGGGGCCCGGTCTCGCCGGCAGTTTCGATGGAGACGTCGCCGATGCCGAAGAAGCGCTGTAGCAGACTCTGGCGCACGGCCACGTCCTGAATTTTGGAGAGTTGCATGGTGCGGGTGGTTTTCGAAAGGAAGCCGGTCTCGTAGCGCAGCTTGTCGCCCTTGACCGTCATGATAGTGAAACGCCGCCGGAGTTGCCGCTGCGCGGGCCACAGGAGCAGCAGCGCGAGACCGCCGGCGACCCAGAGCGGGAATTCGGGAATGTTGCTGGCGAGCGCCAGGGCGATGGCCACGAGCACGAATACGGTCGTGTACCCCATGCGGATGAACCTGAGGGTGGGGCGAATTACGAGGTCTTTCACGCGCTTCTCTCCGTCGGGGCTATTGTACCGCGCGTTCAAGTATCTTACGATAGAGCCTTCGGGAGATAACCATGGTTCAGCGTATTGCCAAGTGTGTGGCCCTGATGATGTTGCCGGCGTCGGGTTTGCTGGCGGACTTCAGCTACGACCAGTCGGCGAAGATCACCGGCGGGATGATGGCCGGGATGATGAAGGTTGCCGGCGTGTTTTCGAAATCGGCGCGGGAGCCGATCCGGAGCACGATCGCGGTGAAGGGCGACCGGATGGTGACGATCACGGGGAAAACCGCATCGATCGTCGATTTGTCTAAGGAGACCATGACGGAGGTCAACTTCGACAAGAAAGAATACTCCGTGATGACGTTCGCGGAATTCCGCCAGATGATGGAGGAACTCGCAAAGAAACAGAATTCGAAGGAAACGGGCGAGATGAACGTCAAGATTTCGGTGGACGCCACGGGGCAGAGCCGGAACATCAACGGGCTGGACACGAACCAGACGATCGTGAAGATCCTGATGGAAGGCAAGGATGCCGAGAGCGGCCAGAAGGGCGGTATGACGATGACCGCGGACATGTGGCTGGCGCCGAGCGTGGCGGGATACCAGGAGATGATCCAGTTCCAAACCCGGATGGCGCAGAAACTGGCGTGGGGCGGTGCCGGCGGCTTCGCCGCGATGGCGGGACCGCAGGCAGCCAAGGCATTCCAGGAGCTTTATAAGGAAGGCTCCAAGCTGAACGGCATCCCGGTGGTTCAGTACATCAAGATGGGAGTGGACGGGGCGGGCGCGCAGGGCGGACAGCCGGGCGCGGAGCAGGCGCCTCCCCCGCAGCAGCAGGAACAACAGCAGGTGGAGAAGCCCTCGGCGGGCGGCGCACTGGGCAGTGCGCTCGGCGGGCGCCTGGGCGGCCTCGGCGGGTTCGGACGCCGCAAGAAGCCGAAGACGGAAGAGCCTCCGGCGGAGCAACCGGCGCAACAGCAGCAGGCAGCGCCGCAGCAGTCCGGCAGCGGACAGGCCCAGGCGGGCGCGCCCGGCTCGTTTCTGGAGATGACCAATGAGTCGAGCAATTTCTCCTCGGCGGCGGTGGATTCCGCAAAGTTCGAGGTCCCGGCGGGCTTCAAGCAGGTAAAGTCCGAGAAAAGAATGCGGTAAACCGGCGAGGCGCCCGGTTGACGCCGGGCGCCTCGGTCGTCCCCCCCGAATCAACAGCTCCGTATGCTAGAATTGTTCTAAGCTGCGGCTTTCTTTCTGCCTTTTGTTCGCCTGCTCACTCTTCAGTTGGCCACCTGATTGCAGTTCCCTTTGCCGGAAAAGAAAGTAGCTGAGCAACACCTGCACGGGGTTTCATGACGTCTCATTTCAAAGCTCAGATCGGCGCGTGGCGCGAGCGCGTCGCCGCACTGAAAAACATCCCTCCTATCCTGAAACTGGTTTGGGAATCGGCTCCCGCGATCACGGCCGCCGGAATTGCGCTGCGCATCGTGACGGCGCTAATACCGGTTGCCATGCTGTGGGTAACGAAGCTAATCATCGACCTGGTGGTGGCGGCGGTAAAGAATCCCGGGCCGGTGCCCAGTGAAATTTGGTGGCTGCTGGCGGCGGAGTTCCTACTCGCGGGCCTGGGGAATGTTCTGGGCAGGACGATCGATTATTGCGATTCGCGCCTGGCGGACCAGTTCTCACGGGAAGTGAGCCTGCGGATCATGGCGCACGGGGCGCGGCTGGACCTGACGTCGTTTGAAGACCCGGTCTTTTACGACAAGCTGGAGCGCGCCAGGGTGCAGGCCACGGACCGCATCGGGATGCTGAATGCGATGGGGCGGCTGCTGCAGCAAAGCATCACCCTGATATCGCTTGCCGCCGCGGTGGTCTACTACTCGCCGGTGCTGTTCCTGGTGCTGGTTGCCTGCGTGGTGCCGGCGTTCATCGGCGAAAGCCACTTTGCCTTCCTGGGCTATTCGCTGGCGTACCAGGTGACGCCGCTGCGGCGCGAACTGGATTACCTGCGAGTGCTCGGAACGAGCAAAGAGAGCGCTAAAGAGATGAAGATGTTCAACCTGGGCGACCACGTCCGGGGACGCTTCACTTCCATCACGGATGAGCTGATCGGGCGCAACGTGAAACTGGCGCGGCGGCGGCTGCGATGGGGCTCGCTGCTGGCCGCGGTGAGTTCGTTGGGGTACTACGGTGCGTACGCGTACCTGGTGATCCGGGCGCTCGAAGGGCGGCTCAGCGTGGGCGAGTTGCAAATGCTGGCGGGGGCGCTGGGGGGGGCGAGCGGCCACATTCAGGGAATCTTCTCGACGTTCTCGGGGATTGCGGATCAGGCGCTGTTCCTGAAAGACCTGCACGAGTTCTTCGCGGTGGAGCCGCGCATCCGGTCGGCTCCGGACGCGCTGCCGGCGCCGCGGCCGATTCGCGAGGGATTGGAGTTCCAGAAGGTCTCGTTCCACTATCCGGGGCAAGCGCGGCTCGTGTTGCGAAACCTGGATTTCCGCATCGAGCCGGGCGAGCGGGTGGCCCTGGTGGCGGAGAACGGGCAGGGGAAGACCACCTTCGTCAAGCTGATGGCGCGCCTCTATGAGCCGGTGGCGGGGCGCATCCTGCTCGACGGCGTGGATCTGCGGGAGTACAACGTGGACGACCTGCAGAGCCAGATCGGGGTGATCTTTCAGGACTTCATGCGGTACGACATGACCGCACGGGAGAACATCGGGGTAGGGCGGATTGCGGACTGCCACGACTTCGCGCGGCTGAGCGATGCCGCCGCGAAGAGCCGCGCCGACGAGGTGCTGCGGCGCCTGCCGCTGCATTTCGACCAGATGCTGGGGCGCCGCTTCGAGGGCGGCGTGGACCTTTCGGGCGGCGAGTGGCAGAAATTCGCGCTGGCCCGCGCCTACATGCGGGACGCGCAGTTGCTGATTCTGGACGAGCCGACGGCGGCGCTCGATGCGCGGGCGGAGTACGAGGTATTCCGCCGCTTCGCCGAGCTGACCGAGGGCCGCATGGCGATCCTGATTTCGCATCGTTTTTCGACGGTCCGGATGACGGACCGGATCGTAATGCTCGAAGGCGGGGCGATCCGGGAACAGGGCACCCACCAGGAGTTGCTCGAGACCGGCGGAAGCTACGCAAAGCTATTCCATCTACAGGCTGCAAACTACAGGTAAATCATGTACGGAGAACTGACTGGGCGCGCCACCGTCCTGGCGCGGGACACACAGGTCACTGCCGAAGGTAAAAGCTACAGGCGGCTTGCCGATCTGGATCGTTACGAGCGTACGCTGCGGGAGCGGCGGGACGCACTGGCGGCGGAGACGATGGCGGAGGGTACGGTATCCGCCGCCGGCGCCTGGCTACTGGACAACCATTCCTACATCCAGTCGCAGGTGCGGGAATTGCGGGAGGCGATGCCGCGCGGCTACTACCGCAGGCTGCCGCGATTGACGGCCGGCGAACTGGCGGGCGATCCGCGGGTGTACGGCTTGGCAGTGGACATCGTGCGGGCCACCGGGGGCGATTTCGACATCGACGCCGTGAGAGCCTTCTGCCAGGCGTACCAGCAGGAAGCGGTGCTGACGCTGGCCGAGGTGTGGGCGGTAGGGCCGATGCTCAAACTGGCGCTGATCGGGACGCTGGCCGAAGCGGGGGATGACGAAGCGACGGTGCGGGCGGCGGTGCGGACCTTGCGGCGTCTTGAGGCCGCGGGGTGGCGCGACTTCGTGGAATCCATCTCGGCGGTGGAGCGCATCCTGCGGGAGGACCCGGCCGGCGTGCACGCGCGGATGGATTTCGAAACGCGCGATGCGTACCGGCACACGGTGGAAGGCATTGCGCGCGGCAGTGGGAAGGAAGAGACCGCAGTGGCCGCGCTGGCCGTAGAGATGGCGCGCGAGAACCGCGGGCACATCGGGTATTATCTGGCGGGGGACGGCCAACAGGAGTTCAAGCGCCGCGCCGGATTTCGCGGGCACTTCAAGCCCAACCTGCGGGGCATGATGCTGCGGTATCCGGACGTGGCCTATTTCGGTGCGCTGGCGGGGGTAACGGCGGCGATTCTCTACCTGGTGTTCCGGATGCTGGCGCCGGTGCCGTGGTGGACCATGCTGCTGGTGGCGCTGCCGGCGAGCCAGGCGGCGCTGGCGGTGGTGAATCCGCTGCTCAGCCGGCTGGTGCCGCCACGAAGGCTGCCGCGCATGGATTTTTCCGAGGGCATACCGAACGACTGCCGGACCTTCGTTGTGGTGCCCACGCTGCTGCTCTCGCGGACGGGGCTGGAGCGGCTGCTTGAAAACCTGGAGATCCATTATCTTGCGAACCGCGACCCCAACCTGTTGTTCGCGCTGCTCACGGACTTTCCGGATGCGAGCGAGCCAGCCGGGCCCAAGGATCATCTGCTCGATGAATGCGTGGAAGGCATCCGCCGGCTGAACGATCGCTATCGGTCTGAGGCGCGTGGGCCCTTCTACCTGTTCCACAGGGGACGGCAGTGGAACGCCTCGGAAGGCGTATGGATGGGCCACGAGCGCAAACGGGGGAAGCTGAACGACTTCAACCTGTTTCTGCTGGGCGAGGCGGATCGGTTCGAGGTGAAGGAGGGTGACCTGGACGCGATCGGCCGCGTGCGGTACGTGCTCACGCTGGATAGCGACACGCAGTTGCCGCGAGACACGGCGCTGAAGCTGGTGGGCAACATGGCGCACCCGCTGAACCGGCCGGTGTTCGACAGGCACACTGGGATCGTGCGGAAGGGCTACGCCCTGATGCAGCCCCGGATTTCGATCAGCATGGAATCGGCGGGGCGCTCGCACCTGGCCCGGATCTTCAGCGGGCAGACGGGCTTCGACCCCTACACCACGGCGGTTTCGGACGTCTACCAGGACCTGTACGCGCGGGCCAGTTTCACCGGCAAGGGGATCTACGACCTGCGGGCCTTCCACCGTGCGACGGACGGGCGCTTTCCGGACAATACGCTGCTGAGCCACGACCTGATCGAGGGCGAGCACGTGCGCACGGGGCTGGTGACGGACCAGGAGTTCATCGATGACTATCCGTCGAGCTACGAAGCCTATAGCAAGCGCAAGCACCGCTGGGTGCGGGGCGACTGGCAGATCGCCATGTGGCTGCTGCCGAGGGTACCGGATGCGGAGTGGCGCTGGGTGAAGAACCCGCTCCCGCTGGTTTCGCGGTGGAAGATATTGGACAATCTGCGGCGCAGCCTGGTGGAGATTTCACTAGTGGTGCTGCTGCTATCGGGCTGGAGCTGGCTGCCCGGATCGGCGCTGGCATGGACGCTGGCGGCGGTAGGCTTATTGGCACTGCCGGCGTACGCGGAACTCGTGTTGGCCTTGCTGCGCCCGCCGCATCCGCGTTTCTGGCGGGCGTGGGGACGGGACGTAGGATTCCGATTTGTGCAATCGCACTTCGAAGCCACATTCCACCTCGTGTTTCTGGGACACCAGGCGTGCTCGATGGCGGACGCGGTGGTGCGCACGCTGGTTCGCCGGCTGTGGACGCACCGGCGGCTGCTGGAGTGGGAGAGCGCGGCGCAGGCCGAGGCGTCGGCCGGCGCAGGCATCAGCCTGATGACGCTCTACCTTTACGGCAGCCCGGCTGTGGCGCTGGTGGCTGTGATGGCGGCCCAGATGTCCAAGAGCGCGGACGTGGCGGCGCTGGTGTTGATCGAGGCGTGGATCTTCGCGCCGCTGGCGGCACGCTGGGTGGACCGCGCGTTGCCGAAGAGGCGCAACGTACCGGCGGAGAACAAAGCGTTCCTGCGCGACGTGGCGCTCGAAACGTGGCACTACTTCGCGGATTATTGCCGGGCCGAAGACAACTGGCTGGTGCCGGACAACGTGCAGGAGGATCCCCATGCGGAGGCGCACTGCTGCTCCCCCACAAACCTGGGACTGCTGCTCACGGCCAACCTGGCGGCACACGATTTCGGGTATCTCACCCCGCAGGAGATGGCGGAGCGCACGGAACGCACGCTGCGCACCATGAGCCGCATGGAGCGCTGCCGGGGGCATTACTACAACTGGTACGACACCCGCACGCTGCTGCCGATTCTGCCGCAGTATGTCTCGTCGGTGGATAGCGGGAACCTGGCCGCGTCCCTGGTGGTGCTGAAGCAGGGGTGTCTCGAGCGGCTGAAACGGCCGCTGATCGAGCGGAGCACGCTCGAAGGGCTACGGGACTATTGCCTGCGGCTGCGCAATGCCTTGCCGGCGGAGGAGCAGACCAGCGCCGTGGTAAGGCTGACCACGGCGCTGGTGCAGCAGCTCGAATACCGTCCCACAGACCTGTTCTATTGGGAAGGGGTACTGAGCGAAACGGCCAAGCTGGTGGGCCGTCTGTGCAAACAGGCGGAGTCTCCGGCGGCGCGGCTGGAGGCGAATGGCGCTCCGGAAGCCGCCGAGGTGCGGTACTGGGCGGGGGCCCTGGCGACGCGCATTACGGCGGTCCTGCACGATCTTTACGCGCTGGCGCCCTGGGTCGACGAGCCCTTTGAGATGGAGCTGCGGATGCGCTCCGCGGACCCGACCATCGGGAAGCTGCTGGACGAGCTTTACCGTGTGCCGCTGCTGGGCGAGATGCCGGCGCGCTACGATGTGATCGCGGAAAGGATCCGGGAGCGGCTGCAGGCTCCCGAACCGCTGCCGGAGGCTCTGGCGCGCACGTTGGAGGACTTGCTGGAGGCGCTGCCGGCGGCACGCCGGAGAGCCGTGCGACTGATCGAGCACTTCGAGGAACAGGCCGCGGTGGCGGCCGGCTTCATCGAGGAGATGGACTTCGAGTACCTTTTCGACAGCAAGCGGAAACTGCTGCGGATCGGCCACGACGCGGGAACGGACCAGCCGGACGAAGGCTACTACGATCTGCTGGCGTCTGAAGCACGGACGGCGGTTTTCCTGGCCATCGCCAAGGGCGACCTGCCGCGGGAGGCGTGGTTCCGGCTGGGCCGCAAGCTGACCGCGTGGCGCGGGCACCGGACGCTGCTCTCCTGGAGCGGCACCATGTTCGAGTACCTGATGCCGGCGATCTTCATGGAGACACACGAAGAAACGCTGCTAGGGCAGAGCGCGCGGGCGGTGGTGCGGATTCAGCAGGCGTACGGGCGGGAGCACAATGTGCCGTGGGGAATTTCCGAATCGGCGCACAGCGCACGGGACAGCGCCCTGCGGTATCAATATCACGCGTTCGGGATTCCGGCGCTGGGGCTGAAGCGCAGGACGTCCGAGGACCTGGTGACGGCGCCGTACGCGTCCGCGCTGGCACTGATGGTGGATTGCGGGGCGGCGACGGAGAACCTGCGGGAGATAGCGGCGCGCGGCTGGCGGGGCCGCTACGGCTTGTACGAAGCGGTGGACCACACGCCGCGCGGGCCGGTGCTGGTGCGGTCCTACATGGCACACCACCAGGGAATGAGCCTGGCGGCGCTGGCCAACGTGCTGCTCGACGCCCCGATGCGGCGGCGCTTCCACGCGGAACCAATGGTGCAGGCGACGGAGTTTCTGTTGCAGGAGCGGCTGGCGTCGCTACTGAAGATCGCGCCCGAAGAGGACGAGTTGCCGGCGGCCGCACCGCTGGTCCGGCGTCAGCTCGAAACCGCGCCCTGAACCGGAAACGCGCGCGGGGGGCCGGATCACCGCAAAATACCGCACCACGTCCCCTAGCCACGATACACGATTGGAATTATACTGAGTTTTCACATACAATCCTCAGGGGCTGGGTACACGTGCGCGACGCCGGGCGACAAACTTCCAGACGACGCTTTTTGGCATGTACGGCGGCAGGGCTGTCGCTGGGGGCGGCGCGGCGGACGTCCCAGCCGGAGCCGATATCGCCGCAGCTCGACCAGTTGCTGGATGAGATCGAACGGCGCGCCTGCCGCTACTTCTGCGAAGAGTCGCACCCTGCTACCGGGCAGGTCAGGGACCGCGCCCGGACAGTTGGTACCGACAGCCGACGGGTATCGAGCGTCGCCGCCACGGGTTTCGGGCTGAGCATGCTGGCCATCGCCGACCGGCGGGGATACTTGCCGCGCGGCGAAGCGGAGGCGCGGGTGCGCGGAACACTGGAGTTCCTGGCGCGCCATCCGGGCCACCACCGCGGATTCTTTTACCATTTCATGGATATGAGCACCGGGGAGCGCGTATGGGATTGCGAGCTCTCTTCGGTGGATACGGCGTGGCTGCTGTGCGGGGCGCTGCACGCCCGCATGCACTTCGACACCCCCCAAATCCGGAGAGCCGCGGACGACCTCATCTCCAGGGTGGACTGGCGCTGGATGTTAAATGGCGCCGAAACCCTGAGCCACGGCTGGACACCCGAGCACGGCTTCCTGCCGTACCGGTGGGACTGCTACTCGGAGCTGAAGGCCATGTACCTGATGGCCGTGGGATCGGGCGATACGCGGCTGCCGGCTTCTTCGTGGTATGCCTGGAACCGTCCGGTGCGCACGTATCACGAGTTCACCTATATCGACTCGGCCGCGCCGCTGTTCACGCATCAGTACTCGCACGCATGGTTCGATTTCCGGGGACGGCGCGACCGTTACGCGAACTACTTCGAGAACTCCCGGGCGGCAACGGGGGCACACCGGAAAATGTGCATCGAGATGTCCCGGCAGTATCCCTGGTACGGACCGGACATGTGGGGCGTGACGGCATCCGATTCGATCCTGGGATACCAGGCGTGGGGCGGTTCCGGGTATCCGCCGGATGGAACCCTGGTGCCATGCGCGGCGGGCGGCTCCCTGCCCTTCCTGCCGCGAGAGTGCGGCGCGGTGCTGGCAACCATGCTGCAGCGCTACGGCGCCAGGGCCTGGGGACGTTACGGTTTCGTGGACGCCTTTCTGCCGGGGCAGGAATGGTACAGCCCGGACGTGATCGGGATCGATCTGGGGATCATGGGGCTGATGGCCGAGAACGCGCGAACTGGAAACGTTTGGCGGGAGTTCATGGCGGCTCCCGAGGCGCGACGGGCGATGAAGGCCGTCGGGCTGGGGTGAACGCACGCCGGCCGGCGTGACGTGTTCTTCATAACCAAAACGAGTCAGCGACTGCTTTACACGGCACGGCATTCCGCTGCATTATGATCGGGCGGGACGGTGCCACCGTTGGATTCGGAGGGGAACTCTAGACGGCAGCGGCCGTCCAAGGTCTCGTTAGCGCGGGCCGTCCCGTCCACGAAGTTTACTGCTTCACAGGGATGTGAACGGGCCGGGCACGTCCCAGGAAAACCCGCAGGCCCCCGCAGCAGTCCATTCTGCCTGCGCCGCCGAAACGGCGGCGCAGGCCAGCACAAAACCCCAGCCCGCAACAACCGCACAGGAGCGCGTTGCGCCTACTTGCACCGCCCGGGGAAGCGCAGTAGACTTGCTTCCGGAAGCATAGCACCGTGAGTGGCAAAGGAGACCCGCCAATGTCCTTGCCGGCCAAAGGAGTTGCAGAACCCATGCAACCCGGGAAGGTTGTCACGGTGCTCTCGGTGAGCGGATCGGAACCCGACCATCGCTCCCTCGGGCACCTGTTCCGGCATACCAAGTGGATTCTGATGGAATCGAAGAGCTGCCTGGATGCGATCGGGATTTTACGGCAGAACCCGGTGCCGGTGGTCATCTGCGACCGCGCGCTTCCAGACGGCGACTGGAAGGACGTCCTGGAGGGCACCTCGGGGCTTCCGCACCCGCCGCTGCTCATCGTAGCTTGCCGGCTCGCCGATGAGCGGCTGTGGGCCGAGGTGATTAACTATGGCGGTTATGACGTGCTGGAGAAGCCGTTCAATCATTCCGAACTGGTCCGGGTGGTCAGCCTGGCATGGCTGGCATGGAAGGACCAGTGGCAGCGCACGGCGGACGCCGGCCGCACGCTGAACGCGGCAGGCGATCACTAGCCAACACTATGCGACCACTTCAGACGTTCCGGGTGGTCCCGGCACTGCCGGCGCCGGTAACGCGCCTGCGGGATGTGGCCTACAACGTTCGTTGGGCCTGGGACCATGACGCTATCGAGCTGTTCCGGCGGCTGGACAGCAATCTCTGGGAGACCACGGGGCATAATCCCGTGCGGATGCTGGGAGCTATTGACCAGGCGCGACTGGAGGAGGTCTCCCGAGACGATTCGTTTCTGGCCCACCTGGAGCGCGTGTCCGCAGGTTTCGAGCGGTATCCGAGCGGGAAGCTGAGCTGGTTCGAGCGCGCCTACCCGAATATGAACGGGCTGCTGGTGGCCTACTTCTCGGCGGAGTTCGGGCTTACGGAGTGCCTCTCCATTTTCGCGGGCGGCCTGGGGGTGCTGGCGGGGGATCACCTGAAATCGGCCAGCGACTTGGGGATTCCGCTAGTGGGGGTAGGGTTGCTCTATCAGCAGGGCTACTTCCGGCAATACCTGAACCAGTCCGGGTGGCAGCAGGAGGCATACGAAGAGAACGATTTCCTGAACCTGCCGCTCGAACCGGTGGAGCGCGACGGGAAGCCGGTCCACATCGACGTCCAGTATCCGGGGCGGATGGTGAGGGCGCAGGTATGGCAGGTGAGGGTGGGGCGGGTATCGCTCTACCTGCTGGACACCAACCTGGGGGACAACCGTCCGGAGGACCGCGATATTACGGACCAGCTTTACGGCGGCGACCTGGAGATGCGGATCAAGCAGGAGATCCTGCTCGGAATAGGCGGCTGCCGGGCACTGGAAGCCCTGGGAATCGAGCCGACTGTATACCACATGAACGAGGGTCACTCGGCGTTTCTGTCGTTGGAGCGCGTGCGAAGGCTGATGGAATCGCGCGGCTTGCGCTACGACGAGGCGCGGGAACTGGCGTCGGCGGGGATGACGTTCACTACCCATACGCCTGTGGAGGCGGGCCACGACTATTTTCCGCCGGAGCTGATGGACCGCTACTTCGCCGATTACATCCGCGCGCTGGGGGTGGGCCGAGCGGAGTTCCTGGGGCTGGGCAGGCGGCAGCCGTCGAACGACGCCGAACCGTTCTGCATGACCGTGCTGGCGCTGCGGATGGCAGCTTTCGGCAACGGAGTGAGCAAACTGCACGGGCAAGTATCGCGCCGGATGTGGAGGGAGATCTGGCCGGGTCTGCCGGTGGACGAAATACCTATCGGGCACGTCACCAACGGGGTGCACTTCCGGAGCTGGATCTCATACGAGATGAACCAGCTATACGACCGGTACCTGGGGCCGAACTGGCGCGATGAGCCGGGTAACGGCGACCTGTGGAAGCGCGTCGATTCGATCCCCGCGGAAGAGTTGTGGCGCACGCACGAGCGGCGCCGGGAGCGCATGGTATCGTTCGCGCGGCGGCGGCTCAGGACGCAGTTGGAGCACCGCGGCGCACCCCCATCCGAAATCGCGGCGGCCGAGGAAGTACTCGACCCGGACGCCCTTACGATCGGCTTTGCGCGGCGCTTCGCCACGTACAAGCGGGCCGCACTGCTGCTGCGGGATCCCGAGCGGCTGGCGCGCATCCTGGGAAACCCGGAGCGGCCGGTGCAGATCATTTTCGCGGGCAAGGCGCATCCGCGCGACAATCCCGGGAAAGACCTGATCCGGCAGGTGGTGGACATGGCGCGGCAGAAGGAGTTCCGGCGCCGGATTGTTTTCCTTGAAGATTACGACATGGCTGTCAGCCGTTATCTGGTGCAGGGCTGCGACGTGTGGCTAAGCACGCCGCTGCGCCCCATGGAAGCCAGCGGCACGAGCGGCATGAAGGCCGCCGCGAACGGAGCGCTGAACCTGAGCACGCTGGACGGCTGGTGGGACGAGGCGTGGCAGGAATCCGGCACACACGTGATCGGTTGGGCGATCGGCAGCGGGGAGAGCTATACGGACCGCGATTACCAGGACCGCGTGGAAGCCGAGGCACTTTATCACCTGCTCGAAAGCGACGTGGTGCCCGCGTTCTACGAGCGCGGGGCGGACCATCTGCCGCGCAAGTGGACGACGCGTATGAAGGCGACGCTGTCGCACCTGTGCAGCAAGTTCAACACGCATCGTATGGTGCAGGAGTACACCGAAAGGTTCTACATCACCGCCCATGCGCGGCACGAGGAACTGGCGGCGGACTCGGCGGCGCGGGCGCGAACGCTGGCGGTGTGGGTCGGGCGCGTGCGGGCGGCCTGGCCGCAGGTGAAGGTAACGTCCGTCGAGAGCGCCGGAATCGGGCAGTTGAAGGTAGGGGAGAGGTTCTCCGTGCGGGCGCGCCTGCAACTGGGGCCGCTCACTCCGGAAGACGTCAGCGTGGAGTTGTGCGTGGGGCCGGTGGATTCCCGCGGCGAAATGACGCAGCAGGTTGCCAGCCAGATGCAGAGCGTCGCCGGGGACGGTGCCGGGGCGTACCGGTATGAAGGCTCTGCGCGCGCCTGCTGCACCAGCGGGCAATACGGCTTCACCATCCGGATTCTGCCGTGCCATGTGGATATGGTGGGGCCGTTTCTGCCTGGACTGGTGGCGTGGGCTCAGGAGGCGGGAGCCCCAGATACGGCAAAGAAGTAAATATAAGGCGGGCGGTTTCGCTCCCAGGAGCCGCCCTCAACGCCTATTTCGCGACCTTCAATTTGCCCATAGGGTACCAGCCGTCTTCGGCTATTCCGGCTATAGCCAGTTTTATTTTGGGCGCGCGGGTGTGGGGATCGACCAGCCCGACTGCGATTTCGTACTCCCCGGCGGGCATGTCGGCGGGAAGGAAGACAGCGCCGTCGTAAAGGTTGTCTCCCGGGAGCCACTGCCGGATGTCGGCGTCGGTGAGGAAAACTTCGGTGCGCGCCGGGCTCTTGAGGCGCAACGCCAAAGGCCAGGGGCGGTAGCAGGGCGCCACGCCCTTGTTCTCCCACCATGTGGTGTAGGCCAGCCTGCCCAGGGGCGCCGCGCTTTCCGGGTACGTGAACTTACGCAGCACGAAGCGATACCCCATCTTCTTGAGCCAGCGGTCCACGTTGGGCTTCCATTCGGCAGGCACGGCCGAAGACTTGCCGTTGAAGGATGAGATGTGCCATTTGAGCGACTGGTCGATGATGTAGTCGACGTCCCAGCCGCGGTCCTTCCAGCCCTGCATCACCCAGCAGACCTCGAGACTAACCGGGGCCTTCTGCCACGCGTCGCGCATGCCGAAATTAATGATGCTTTGGGGGTAATAGTCGTACATGTGAGACCACTTGCCGTCGCCGAAGCCGCCCACGTCGCCGAGGCAGTCGACGCGCCACCCGATATCGCGCCGGGAGATGGCGTAACGGTTGGTCTTCTCGTCGGTGAGGAGCATGACCAGGGGAGTCTTGCGGAAGCCTTCGAGATAGGCGTCCACGAGGGCGCGGCGTGTGGGGTCGGTCAGGAGGGCGGCGCCTTCGCCTTCTCCCCAGGCTCCCACGATGGCGAGATCGACGCTTTCAAGGTCCGGGTGACCGTCGTACCGGGCGGCCACGGCGCGGATCATGTTGCCGAAGTGCCGGGCGTAGCGCGCGTCCTCGGGGTCTGTCCGCCACTTGGCGATCATCTTCCTGGCGGATTCGTCGCCCAGCATGGCGCGGTACCAGTCCGGCACATCGTTGGTCGGATTGGTCCCGTAGGGCGCGATGCGCAGCATGAGGCTCTGCTTGCGCGAGCGTGCGGTAGCGAGGGCACGGTCGAGCATCGCCCAATCGTATTTGCCGGGAGCGGGCTCGACGAACTTCCAGTAAATACGGAAGTAGGCGATGGACGTGGGAGGGTGGTCCTTGTTTTCGAGGCTGCCTTTGAACTCCTGGTAATCGATGGGGTAACCCTCGGTCCACTTCACGCCCTGGTTCAGGGCGTCGCCGTTGAAGCGCTGAAAAGTCATGAAGCCGATGCCGGGGTTGACGAGCACGTCGTCGATCTCGGCGGGCCGCACAGTCACGACGGGCTGCGCCCCGAGCGAGGCCGCCGCCAGAAGCAGCGGCGAGATCCGCGAGAGCCAGGCGTTGCGATCGGTCATCTCTTTAGCCGTTCCTTTGCGTATGGATTTTCGCACAGGCGGAAACCGGTTTCAGCCTCGGGCGGAAGGGCGAGGCGCAGAATGCCGCCGGGGTCGGAGGTCGCTTCCCGCATCTCCTGGTCGTCCACCTCCAACTGATACGCCTGCCGCGGCTTCAGGCCCAATACGAAGACGTGCGGGGATGCGGCGAGGCGGAGATTGAAGCGGAGACCGGCGTTGGCGAAGACAACGGTGGCCTCGGTGAGCGAAAAGGGAGCGCGGGCGGACTTCGGATCAACAATCGCGCGGGTGCCCTTCTTAAAGGTCTGGACCTCGCCATCAACCGTGCCAAGCCAAGCCGCGTCTTCCTCCCAACTGGAGCGTACGTACAGACGGCCGTAACGCTCGTCGTGGAAGATGAGCGGGGCGTGATAGTAGCTCAGGCCGGGCTGGTAGGGATTGGCCCAGAGGAACTCGTAGGGAGCGCCGAAAGGACCGCGCAATTGAAAGCGGTCGTGCATGAGCCAGCCCTGCATGGCCTGGCCGCCCGGGGAGTTCAGGTCATAAGAGACCATGGCAAGGTCGGCGGCGCGGGCGAGGGCGGCGCGGCGGAGGTCAGGCTCGCCGGTGCCGGGCGCGGCTGGAATGCGGTAATCGTTCTCACCGGCCGGGTAGGAGGCGGGGTAGTACGCCAGCAGGTGGCGGAAGGCGATCTCTTTGAAGTAAGCGGCGGTGGAGAGGCGCAGATCGAGATTGAGATTGTCCCGCAACGCATGGAGCATTTCGAACAGAGCGTAATAGTCGGCGCTGGGCAGAGGATCGCGACCGCCCTTCAGTTGGGGCACGATACGGCCTTCCCACCATCCGTTAACGACGCGCTCGAGAACGCCGGCGGAGGGGTCCGGCGCGTGCCCTGCCAGAGCTACGGCAGCGAGCACACGGGCGTTGACGGCGGGCAGCCGTTCGTCCGCGGCAGTCTGCTCGATGCCGTTACGCAGCTTGAGAGCCAGGGCACCGGACTGGGCTCCATCGAGCACGTCCTGGCACCAGTCGAAGACCAGGGCAAGTTGGCGGAGGTCGCGCGCGCCGGGGCCAAGCGCCCAGGCTACGGCGCGGGTGCCCGCATCGCGGTCGCCGGCCACGCGATAGAAGAGGGCGTTGGCAAGGGCGGGTTCGGGCATGGGAGCTTTCCCGGCCAACAGGCTTTCAAACTGCTGCCACCGGGGCGAACGGCGCTCGCGCTCGCGCTTGAGCAGGCGGAGGCGGCCCGGCCGCAGGATAAGGCGGGGGTGTTCGGTGAACACCTGATATTCCTCTGCCGCACCGGCGGGCATGAGCACCGCCAGAGCCAGGGCGAAAACCGGAAAACCGCGCATTCCTCCTGATTGTGTCATAGCGACACAGCGCCCGCCCAGCGGGCCACATGCGCAGAACCGGGGCGAAAGCCGCGGCGTTGATGTTACGCAATTTAGAAGCGTTGACAGTTGGACTCTGGATTGCTATTTTCGGTGGTGAATTGGCGAAGTAACCTTTCAAACCTGCCCTCTGTTGCAACAGGCAGGAGGAAAAGACATGAGCCGCAATGGCAACGTGCTTGCGGGAGCCGGTGTTCAAGAGTTTTAGATGCTCATGATTTCTTCCCCTTGTTGGTTGCATCAGAGGGGTTTTTTTTGCTTTTATATGATCCCACCGGGGATCCAAGGTTGCGGAAGCCGCTTGGCGTACGTGGTGCGGAAAGTTTGGACGCGGACCGGCCACTGACGTGTGCGTTCGAGTCGAGTGTACCAGGCGAGCCGTAGCGGGATGCCCCAGCCCAACCCCGGGCAGACCGCATCGGACCCAGGCCCTAGCAGGCCTCAGGGCCTTCCCGATGCGGTTCTTTCGTTAGACCGCCAGGGCGGCGTCTAAATCGGCCAGGATATCTTCCACCGCTTCGATCCCCACGGAAAGGCGCACCAGGTTTTCGCGAATGCCCAGACGCTCGCGCTGGCGGGGTGCCACGTCGCGATGCGAACTCATCACCGGGTAGAGCGTCATGGTGTGGACATCCCCCAGGGAAGTGGCGGGTACCACCATCTTCAGCGCGTCCATGAACCGGAAGACTTCTTGCCTGGCCGCGCCGCGAATCTCGAAGGAGATCATAGCGCCGTAGAGGCCGGGGGCGAAGAGCCGGCGGATGGCTTCGGCGTCAGGGTGGGCCGGGTCCGCGGGAAAATGCACCTTTTCGATGCGTGGATGCGCCGCCAGCCAGTCCGCCACACGGCACGCATTCGAACACTGCCGCTCGAAGCGCAGGGGCAAGGTCTTGATGCCGCGCATGGTCAGGTACGCTTCAAAAGGGCCAAGCGCTGGACCGATGGTACGTGCCAGCGCCCCCAACGTGCCGAGGTGCTCGCTGCCGGTGACGATGATGCCGCCCAGCACGTCGCCGTGGCCTGCCAGATACTTGGTGGCGCTGTGGACGGAGTAAGCGGCGCCCAACTCGAGCGGCCGCACCATAAGAGGCGTGGCAAAGGTGTTATCGACAATGAGTGCGGCGCCGGCTTCACGCGCGGCCTCCGCGATGCGATCCACCTGCGCCACACGCAGCAGCGGGTTAGAGACGGTTTCGATTACGACGCAACCGGGCCGCTCCTCTTCGATGGCCTGAAGAAAGGTGGGAAGGTCGCACATGTCGGCGAAGCGCACGGCCACCCCGGAGGGCTCGAGCACGTTGGCGAGCAGCTTGATGGTAGCGCCGTAGAGCGCACCGGCAGCCACAATGGAGCGGCGCCTGTCCGTGAGCGCCGCCAGGATAGCGGTGTGGAGCGCGGCCATCCCGGACCCGCAGGCCACCGCGCCGGCGCCGTTTTCAAGCTCCGCCACCAGTTCCTGTAGCGCCGCATTGGTCGGGTTATCGTAGCGCGCGTAGCAGTATCCGGGCTCCTCGAACGCGAAAACTTTATCGAGTTGCTCCGCGCTCTCATAGAAGTAGCTCGAAGCGGTGTGGATGGGGGTGGCGACGGGTATCGACGCACCTGGCTGCCGCTTGCGGTCGCCCGCGTGCACCGCCTTGCTTTCAATCTTCATTTTCTCTTCCAGCGGACCCCTGCCTTGGTGTCTTCAAGGACGATGCCCTGTTCGAGGAGTTGAGCGCGGACCTGGTCGGCACGGGCGAAATCGCGGCGTTTCTTGGCGTCGGCGCGCTCGGCGATGAGCGCTTCCACCTCGGCATCCGGCAGAAAGCCGGCGGTAGCGGTCGGCTGGAGCGCGTCGAAGACGGAATCGAAGCGGGCGAGCAGGGACACGGCGGGCGCGGCGTTGCCGGACAGAAACTCGCCGGCATCCATGGCGATATTGGCCTCGCGCACAAATTCGAAGACCGCGCCCAGGGCCTCGGCGGTGTTCAGATCGTTGTTCATCGCCTCGGTGAATTGGGCTTCGGCCTCGGAGGTGCGGGCGGCCAGCCTTTCGTTGAGACCAGCGGCGAACTTCTCGGTTTCCAGGCGCAGCTTGAAGTTGCGCAGACGCTCGATGGAGACGGCCGCTGATTTCAAGCCGTCGAAGGTGAAGTTAAGCGCTTTCCGATAAGGCACCGAGGCCAGCAGGTAGCGGATGGCTTCCGGCGCGTAGCCGCGCGCCACCACGTCCCGCAAGGTAAAGAAGTTGCCCAGAGACTTGGACATTTTCTGCCCTTCCACCAGCAGGAATTCCGAGTGCAGCCAGAAGCGCGCGAAGGGTTTACCGGTGAGGGATTCCGATTGCGCGATTTCGTTCTCGTGGTGAGGAAAGATGAGGTCCACACCGCCCGCGTGCAGATCGAGGGTTTCTCCGAGATACTGGATAGCCATCACGGAACACTCGATGTGCCAGCCGGGACGGCCGGGGCCGATGTCGGCATTCCAGAAGGGCTCGCCCTCCTTGGGGGCCTTCCAGAGGGCGAAGTCGCGGGCGTCGTCCTTCTCGTACTTGTCGGTGTCCACGCGGGCGCCGGCCATCATACCGCCGAAATCGGTGTGGGAGAGCTTGCCATAACCCGGGAAGCTTCCGATGCGGAAGTAGACGGAGCCGTCGCTGGTGTAAGTGTGGCCGCTTTCGCCGAGCTTGCGGATGGCATCCACCATCTGCTCGATATGGGCTGTGGCGCGGACCAGCTTTTCGGGACGCTCCAGGCGCAAGGTGGCGCAATCATCGAGGAACGCCTGGGTATAGGTTGCGGTGTACTGGTCGATGGGCTTGTGTTGCGCGACGGCGTTCTGGATTATGCGGTCGTCCACGTCGGTGATGTTCATGACGTGGTCGATGCCGAGGCCAGTAGCGCGCAGCCAGCGCCGCAGGACGTCGATGAACACGAACGTGCGGAAGTTGCCGATATGGGCGAAGTCGTAGACGGTTGGGCCGCAGGTGTACATCCGGACGGTGTTGTCGCGCGCCGGAGCGAATGGTTCCACCTGTTGCGTGAGCGTGTTATAGAACCGCAGAGACATAGTGGTGGGAAATCAACATCTTAGCACGAGCCGCGCGGAGCGCGGCCCGTGCGGGGTTGGGGGAC